>NZ_JBPCZK010000003.1:0-328434 GCF_051251145.1 Carnimonas bestiolae
CTAATGTGCCAGCATACGACAAGAAAGGCTGTATGGCGGACCGGACGAGACTCGAACTCGCGACCTCCGGCGTGACAGGCCGGCATTCTAACCAGCTGAACTACCGGTCCGAATCAGACAACGCTTCTTTGCTACTTCTACTGCACTTATCACTTGCAGAATGGCGGACCGGACGAGACTCGAACTCGCGACCTCCGGCGTGACAGGCCGGCATTCTAACCAGCTGAACTACCGGTCCGCATGCACTGCGCGTGATACCACAACCCTCTATAAAGCGTCATTCCAAGGAGTGCTGCTTTAACAGTGGTGGGTGGTACAGGATTCGAACCTGTGACCCCCTGCTTGTAAGGCAGGTGCTCTACCAACTGAGCTAACCACCCGTGCTGTGTGGCTGCGCATTCTACCTATACCCCCATGAAAGTCAAACGCTTTTCTTCATTTGGTAGAGATAGCTCAGGCGCTGGCAGTTCTTGCTCCATTAACGTTCATGGATTCGACGTCAGCGCCCCACCGCTCGCTGCCACCACCGCTCAAATCAGCGCACGACCTTCCATTCCAGCAGTTCATTACCGTCGCTCAGCGGCGCGACGTCGATACGGTCACGCAAGCGCCGCTCGCGTTCAGCTTCCAGCCCGTTGAAGTCGAACAGGGAACGATCAGCCAACTGCGAAGGCGCGACGTTAGTCACCGCTTTGAACATCGACTCGATACGGCCCGGATGAGCGCGCTGCCACTCGTTGAGCATCTCCTTGACGTTCTGGCGCTGCAGATTTTCCTGGCTGCCGCACAGATTGCAGGGGATGATCGGAAACTCCATGGCGTTGGCATAGTCGATAATCGCCGACTCCGGCACATAGGCCAGCGGGCGAATCACGATGTGGCGGCCGTCGTCCGACAAAAGCTTGGGTGGCATCGCTTTGAGCGAGCCACCAAAGAACATGTTGAGAAACAGCGTTTCGAGAATATCGTCGCGGTGATGGCCCAGCGCAATCTTGGTCGCGCCAATCTCTTCGGCAAAGCCATACAGCGTGCCGCGTCGGAGTCGCGAACACAGGCCGCAGGTGGTTTTACCTTCCGGCACCTTATCCATCACGATGGAATAGGTGTCACGCTCGATAATATGGAAGCGCAAACCGGTTTTGCTCAGGTACTCAGGCAGCACATGTTCGGGAAAACCGGGCTGTTTCTGGTCGAGATTGACCGCTATCAGCTCAAAGTTGACTGGCGCGCTAAGCTGAAGATTGCGCAGAATCTCCAGCATGGTGTACGAATCCTTACCGCCTGAAAGGCACACCATCACGCGGTCGCCCGCCTCGATCATGCCGTAATCGACAATCGCATTGCCCACCAGGCGTCGCAGACGTTTTTGCAGCTTGTTGAATTCGCGCTGGCGCTTTGGCGCCGCGGCATCGCTGCCGAAATCGGGGGTGCGTAGCGACGCTGCCTCAGTGGCGGCGCTGCTCTCGTTAACATCGACGGTATCGCTGGAAGACTCAGCAGTGTCTGCGGCATAGCCGAGCTGCGCGGCCTGCGCGAAAGCGTTGGTAGACATGGAAACTCTCTGAATAGCGAGATCAGGAAATGGCGCCAATGATACCATTGGCGCCAATAAAGGGTGAAACCGGGCGTCACACGCAAGCAGCAATGCGCGCGGCACGACGCCTGTTGGCAAGGGGAAGAGCATGTTTCAGGGCTGGCTATTAAGCGTTATCGCATTTTGCTATATCGCGCTGCTATTCGTGATTGCCTGGCGCGGCGACCATCGCGCTACGGTAAGCGGCGCGGCGCGTAGAAGGCCGATTGTCTATAGCCTGACGCTGGCCGTGTACTGCACTTCGTGGACGGTGTTCGGTGCCGTCGGTGATGCGGCGCATTCCTCCTACGGGATGTTCCCCATCTTTATTGGCCCGCTGCTGGTAGCGCTGCTGTTTTGGCCAGTGCTCAACAAGATGATTCGCGTGGCCAAGCTGCAAAATGTGACCTCACTGGCCGACTTCATCGCCTCCCGATACGGCAAGTCACAGGCACTGGCCGCCTTCACCGGACTGGCCGCGCTAATTACCACCCTTCCCTACATTGCGCTGCAGATAAAAGCCATTTCGCTGAGTGTCGATATCTTCACCAACGCCAATGGCGCGCTCGACTTCTCACTTAAATACGACACCGCCATTTATCTTGCGCCGCTGCTGGCGCTGTTCGCCATTTTATTCGGCACTCGCCACACCAATGCCACCGAGCACCATGAAGGCATTATTCAGGCGATTGCCTTTGAGTCGATCTTCAAGCTGCTGGTGCTATTGGTTCTGGGCGGCACCGTGGCGTGGCTAGCATGGCACGGAAGCCATCTGCTCGGCGCGCCGGTCGACCCCAGCACACTGCCACCGACAACACCGGCGCACGATGCCGTTAGCCATCACGACAGCCGCGGCAGCTGGGTGCAGGTGCTATTGGCAATGGCTGCGGTGTTTTGTGTGCCGCGCCAATTTCACGTCACAGTGGTTGAGCACACCCATGAAGACGATGCGCGGCGCGCGCGCTGGCTGTTTCCTGCTTACATGGTAGTGGCAATGCTGTGCCTGCTGCCGCTGGCGCATATCTGTCTGTCGCTATTCGGCGATACCAGCATCGACCCTGACACCTATTTGCTGATGCTCCCCGTTGCGATGGATAGCCATTGGCTGGGGCTGCTTACCTTCATTGGCGGCTTTGCAGCGGGTAGCGGCATGGTGGTAATGGCCAGCGTCACGCTGTCGATCATGATTTCCAACGAAGTCATCATCCCACTGCTGCTGAAGCTGGGGCATTTCGAGCGTTCAGGACGCGGCTATACCACCTGGTTATTGCGCACACGACGCTTGATTATCGTACTGGTGATGGCCGCCGCCTATGGTGTTTACAGCATCATGGGCGCCAGCAGTTCGCTGGCCGATCTTGGCTGGCTGTCGCTGGCTGGACTTGCGCAGCTAACGCCGGCGCTACTGGGTGGGCTGTACTGGAAAAATGCCACCCGCCTTGGGGTTAGCATTGGCATGACCGCAGGGCTGGCGATTTGGGCCTATACACTGCTGCTACCTTTGCTGGTCCACGCCCACGTGCTGCCACCCGCCCTGCTGACCGATGGGCCCTTCGGGATCGCTTGGCTTAGCCCGATTCACCCCTTCGGCATTAGTATTTCAGCGCCCTTCACCCAGGGCGTGATGCTCTCCACCGCGGTCAACCTGTTCTGCTATATCTTCTTCTCCCAGATCAGCCGCCCGGGCGTTGTAGAGCGCATTCAGGCATCGCTGTTTGTCGAAAGCGCTAGCGTACAGCCGAACTTCAATCGCCCCTGGGCCGGCACCGCCACCATCGATGACCTTAAAGCGCTGTGCCGGCGGTTTCTCAACAGCGATCAGGTCGAGCGCGCCTTCGACGACTACGCGACGCGTCAGGGCAGCCCGCTGTTACCGGGCACGCACGCCTCGATTGATGCCATTCAGTTCAGCGAGCGGCTACTGGCCTCAGCGGTGGGCGCATCCTCTGCGCGCATTCTGGTCAACTCGGCGCTCTCGCATCGCGGCATCGAGCTTTCTGATGTCGTGTCGATTGTCGATGAAGCCTCGCAAGTGCTCGACTTCAACCGTTCGCTGCTGCAGTCAACGCTGGAGAACCTGCATCAGGGCATCAGCGTGGTCGATCACACGCAGCGGCTGGTGGTATGGAATCGCCGCTATTTACAGCTTTTCAGCTTCCCCGACAATCTGATTCGCGTGGGCACCCCCTTCGAGAAGGTGTTCCGCTACAACGCTCAGCGCGGCGAATATGGCCCCGGCGATCCTGAAGAGCACGTTGCCCAATTAATGGAAAATCTGCGCTCGGGCAAGCCTCACCACTACCAGCGCTATCGCAAGGACGGCACGGTGCTCGACATTCTGGGCTACCCCATGTCGAGCGGTGGCTTTGTGTATACCTATCAGGATATTACCCAGCAGAAACGCACTGAAGAGGCGCTGATCCGCTCCGAAAGCAACATTCGTATCTATACCGACAACGTGCCTGCGCTAATCGCTTATTTCGATCCTGAATGCCGCTATCTGTTTACCAATCGCGCCTACGAAACGGTAATGCACATCGACCGCACCGAGGTGATCGGCAAGCGCGCCAATGACATCATGCCGGCGCGTGAGTGGAAGTCACGCGCGCCTTGGATGCGCCGAGCGCTGGCAGGCGAACGGGTGACCTTCGAGCTGTCGATGGATGATCGCGAAGGCAGCATGCGCTACATGCTGGTGACCTATACGCCCCACTTCGGGATTGGCTCACGGGTGCTGGGCTTCTTCGCGCTCTATCAGGATATCACCGACCGGCGCCTGGCCGAGATGGCGCTGAAGGAAACCAACGAGCATTTGGAAGAGCGCGTGCGCGAGCGTACTCGTGAGCTCTCTTCGGTCAACGAAGCGCTGCGCAACGAGAACGAAGTACGCGCCCAGGCTGAGCAGGCGCTGCGTCAGGCGATGCAGATTGCCGAAAGCGCCAACGCCTCGAAGACACGCTTTTTGGCCGCCGCCAGCCACGACTTGCTACAGCCGCTGAATGCTGCCCGCCTGTTTACCTCGGCGCTCACCCAGCGCTTAAGCGAAAGCGCTCACCTGAATACGCTGAACCATATTGATTCTTCGCTGCAATCCGCTGAGGAACTGCTTAGTACGCTGCTCGATATCTCCAAACTCGACGCAGGAGCGCTGACGCCGAAACGCCGTCAGTTTAGCCTTAGCCAGGTAATCACCCCGCTGCAGTCGCAGTTCGACGTGATGGCAGGCGAGCGTGGGCTGGAGTTTCACGTGGTAATGTCGCACGCCATGGTCGATTCCGACCCGCAAATGCTGCAGCGCATCATCCAGAACTTTATCTCAAACGCGCTGCGCTACACCCAGCAGGGCCGCGTGTTGCTTGGCTGTCGGCGTCATGGCGATGAGATCGCGATCGAGGTGTGGGACACCGGTCCCGGCATTCCTGAATCGAAACAGTCAGAAATATTCCAGGAATTCCGCCGCCTCGATCAGCAATCGCGCCACCGCGAAAGCGAGAAAGGGTTGGGGCTTGGTCTTTCGATTGCGGATCGTATGGCGAAGGTGCTTGAGCACTCGCTCAATCTGCACTCTGAAGTGGATCGCGGCACCGTGTTCTCGCTGCGCGTGCCGTGGCTGAAAGGCGTGGTACAGAGCCAGACAACAGCAGAGGCCAAACGACCCACTGCCGCCAACAAGCTGAAAGGTGCCAGGGTTATCTGCATCGATAACGAAACCCTGACCTTGGAAGGCATGCGTGCGATTCTGGAAGGCTGGGAGTGCGAAGTGCACACCGCCACCACCATCGGCGGCGCCAAATCGGTGCTGCGCCACTTGCACGAAGCGCCCGACGCCATTCTGGCCGACTATCATTTGGATAACGAAGTTACCGGGCTGATGGCGCTCGATGCACTTGATGAACGTATGGAAGGCGATGTGCCCGGCATCGTGATTACCGCTGATCGCACTGAGGAAGTGGCTGATTTGGTCAAACGCGCGGGATACCACCTGCTCAACAAGCCAGTGAAACCGGCAGCACTGAGAGCGCTACTGACGCGACTGCTGCAAGCGCAGCGCAGCAACAGCCGGTTAGGCTAGCACTGGGCAACGTTATTGCTGGCGGCGGCTTCCTGCATAGGAGATCGACTTCGCCAGCCGCCTGAGCCTGCCAACGCGCACTGCTCGCGGGCAGCAAACGGCTGTGATGGCTGCCCGGCAATCAACGGCCGATGATGAGCGGCTTTCGATAAACGCAACAGCGGACGCTGCGATTGCCACTATCAGGGCAACTACAGCGTCCGCTGTTTTTTAGGGCGGCCTATCGCAACGCCCTTCTGCTTCATTCGGTTGCGGTTCTAATAGAGAGAGAAAGCACCGGTCGGGGTCGCAACCATGCCTGGGGCTTACCCCTCAACCTTCGGGGGTTCCAGCTCAAGGCGCTGCGCAGCGATGACCGCCTGGGTGCGCGAATGAACACCGAGCTTACGCAGAATGGCGGTGACGTGAGCCTTGATGGTGGCTTCTGAGACATTCAGATCGTAGGCGATCTGTTTGTTCAAAAGGCCCTCGTTCAGCATGTTAAGTACGCGAAACTGCTGCGGCGTCAGCGAAGCAATTGCTTCGGCAAAACGCGACTCTTCCTCGTTGGATTCACCCAGCGCATCGGCAATATGCTCGGGCAGCCATACTTCGCCATCAAGCACCGCACGGATGGCATCACCAATCACGTTCAGCGATGCTGACTTGGGAATGAAGCCGGAGGCACCGTAATCGATGGCACGACGCACTACATGGGGCTCTTCGCTACCGGACACCACCACGACGGGGATATCAGGCACCTGACCACGCAGTTGAATCAAACCGGAGAAACCGTGAGCACCAGGCATATGCAAATCGAGCAGAATGAGGTCGGCATCGGAGTGCTGATGAACAGCTTCCGTCGTCGCCTCCATGGTGTCGGCTTCAACGATATCGGTCTTGTCTACTACATTGGCGAGCGCCTGGGTGAGCGCAGCACGAAACAGCGGATGATCATCGGCAACAATAAACTTTTGAGCCAGAGCCATAAGGTATCTCCCAACATCCTGCGACGGCAGCTTTGCGATACGCGCTGCTGATTAAATCGACCGATTGGCAGCACTCCCCTGATGTGCCGCCACCGCCATTATTGAAAAGTAACGAAAATTTTAGGGTGCCAGCACGCCCGCACAAAACGCTCGAAAAACGCCAACCAGCGGCGCCATAGCCTATCACGCGACATTGTCACTGACACTTTCGTATAGCGGCTACACTACACCTTTTGTCGCAGTAAGCCATTCAACTTTACGCGCAGAGGCAACTCACCACACCTAACTCTACGTTAATGCAGACAAGCAGACCTTAATCAGCTGCGGGTGTTGTCTTCAACGCCCGCTTTACCCATGAAATAGAGCGGCTGGCGGCAACCTTTGCAGAAGTAGCGTCGTCCTTTCGCTACGCTGTTGTGACGACGCAGGCTAAAGCCGTGAACGCGCGATTGGCCGTGCTGGTCGCGGCATCCACAGCCATAAAGATAGGGAGCAGGACTTGCCGCACTGGTATCGAAACGATGGGTGACCGCCGGCGGCAGCCCAAACATCGCCACCATCAGCGTTTTCCATTCATTACCATGTGGTGCAACGCGCGACGAGATACCGTAGTGCACGACCCAATGAGCCATTTCGTGAGGCACTACTTCGTTGATAAAAATACGCGGCTGCTCGCCCAGCAGTACCTTGTTGAAACGTACACCGCCGCGGCCAAAATGTGCTTGCCCCGCACTTTTGCCGCGCAAATCACCCCACACCTGCGGCGCAGGCAGTTGGGGGAACCAGCGACGGGCGTGTGTCAGACAGCGGCTCACCTGGCGCTCCACTTGCGCCATCAGCTCAGCAGCGCTCAGTTCAGCCAGCGCGCTATCATCGGCAGAAGAAAAAAGCGGCGCTAACGCATCTTCAGGGTCCAGAGTTGGGGTCATGCTTGATAGAATACCGTTAATAATGGAGTGCACCTGCTCGCACCGAAAAATCGGGCAGTGTCTACGAGCGGCGACGTCGAACTGACAAGCGTACCGGCACCCGCGCCCTACTTTCTCAGGTACTTTTAGCCAGTTGGGCGCGCCTCGCTCCACGCGCCGACCACTACCTCTGCGCCCACTTTAATGACTCACAGGACCAACGCAATGACGCCTCCCCCTCTGCAGGAAACAGACGACGCACGCGAGATTCCGCTCTTGGACGATGAATCGCTCGATCAGCTCGACGAGTTTCTTGACTCAGATCAGGTGGACGCTGAAGCGCTGGGCATCTTCGAAGCACACGGCTTTCTGGTTGCGCTGGCGATTGCGCCGGAGCCCACCGATGCCGCGGTCTGGGTGTCCGTGCTGTTTAACGGCGAGCCTGCCTTCAGCGACGAAGCGCAACGTCAGCATATTCTCGGACTTTGCGAAACGCTGCAACGCAACGCCGCTCAGGCCTTTGAACGCGGTTTACTGCCTGAGCTGCCTTTCGATCCGGAAATCGAAGGCCATCCTCTCGATGCACCAGCGGGCGAGTGGTGCGCAGGCTTCATGGAAGCGGTGTTCTTGAACGAAGAAGCCTGGTTCGGCAACGATGAAGAGCAAGCCGCTCAGCTGCTGCTACCATTTATGGCGCTGTCAGGACTGTTCGAAGAAGAAGATCCCGACCTTGCCGAACTGGCGGCGTCACCGCGTCGTGCCACTGAGCTTTCCAATCAACTGGCCGAGCTGTGCCTGGATCTGTTTTTGCTGTTTCGTGCGCCCAAAGAGAAAAAGAGCGCGCCTTCGGCACGCTCTTCTACGGGCGGCAACGGCCGCCAGCGCGGCAAAAAGAAGAAACGCTAATCACTGCGCAGCGATCGATGCACATAAAGATCGTAGCGGCTGTTTTTCTCTTCGACGGTGTGCTGAGGGGCCGGGCCCTGAATTGGGGGCGCGCCCTTGGGCCGCTTGACCACCACGCGGTGAGTCGCCACCTCCAAGGCTGCCTCAAGCAAGCGCGGCGCGTCATCGTCGCTGCCGGCCAATTCGCGGAATAGCCGCATCTCCTTCTTCACCAGCGCGCTTTTTTCGCGATGGGGAAACATCGGATCGAGATGCACTACCTGAGGAGCAACGCCGCTATCCGCTACCAGCTGTGCCAACCGAGCGCTGGCATCGCCGTGTTGCAGACTCATTCTAGCGGCAATTTCGCGTACGTCCGGGTGCGCCATGGCACGCACCAGCCCATCCTCAAGCAGCGCTGCAATTTCTGGCACACGCTCGATCATCACTACCCTGGCACCAAGAGATGCCAGTACGAAGGCATCGCGCCCCAGCCCTGCGGTCGCGTCGATAACGCTAGGCGTGACGCCGGCCTTGAAGCCACAGGCACGCGCGATCAGTTGGCCTCGTCCACCGCCAAAACGGCGCCGATGCCCCGCCTTCCCGCCAACAAAATCAACATGCAGGGGATGACCGAAGGTGGGCGGATCGCAGCATAGCACCAGCCCCTCGGGCCGGTGTTCGAGTGTGAACAGAGGCGTTCCGCTCATCGTCTAATCCAACGGCCCGCGCGTTGAGCGATGGGCAACATTGTTACGCAGATAGACCGGTTGAACGTCTGCTGGCGAATGTAGGCGCTGGGCGACCAGCTCGAGTGCGGCCAACTGCGCTATCTCACGCGCGTCGGGCTCAGCATCGCTAGTGTGCAGCACCAACTGCTGGCGAGTTTGCTCGGGCATTCGTTCGAGGTAACCGAAGCCAGCCCCGATGGCCCGCAACGTGCCAGCGGGCAGCGTCAGCTGCTGCGGTGCGATGACTTGCTCCTGATCCAGCGCGGTCACCTGCGGAATACCTTCATTACGCTCGACTGCAAAGCAGCCCACGTAAATTTCGTCCATACGCGCGTCGAGAGCGGCGCATACCTGCCCGCCTTCGCCTTCACGACAGGCCTGCAGCGCTAACGCTGCCAGGGTAGAAATGCCGATCATCGGCTTGTCGGCACCAAACGCCAGCCCTTGTGCAGTACCGGCGGCAATACGCAGCCCGGTGAATGACCCGGGCCCCACGCCGTACGCCAAGGCGTCGACATCAGCGAGCGCAATACCTGCTTGTGACAGCACCGTATCGACCATCGGCAGCAGCTTGCGCATGTGTTGGCGCGGCGCCACTTCGTAAAGCCCCGAGAGCGTTCCTGCGCTGCCTGGCTGCCCCTGCCATAACGCTACCGAACAGGCACTGGATGACGCATCCAGCGCCAACACTCGCAGTGGGCGCATGTTCATTCAGGCCTCAAGCGCCTTGATTAGCTCGGCACGAATCTCGTCGAGCTTACCAACGCCATTGATACTGGTGTACTGCGGTGCCTGCTGCGGTTCGGCAGCGGCCCAATCGCGGTAGTAACCCACCAGCGGCTCAGTTTGGCGATGGTAGTTGTCGAGGCGCTTACGTACGGTCTCGGGCTTGTCGTCCTCGCGCTGGATCAGCGCTTCACCGGTCACATCGTCCTGCCCTTGAGTGGCGGGAGGATTGTGCTCGGTGTGATAGATACGGCCGGAACCGGGGTGCACGCGGCGGCCCGACAGGCGACCAATAATCTCTTCATCAGGAACGGAAATCTCGACGACGTGGTCGATTTTCACTCCAGCATCCTTGAGCGCATCGGCCTGCGGGATAGTGCGCGGAAAGCCATCAAGCAAGAAACCGTTGGCGGCGTCGGGCTGAGCAATGCGCTCCTCGACCAGTGCCACGATCAATTCGTCGGACACCAGCTTGCCCTCGTTCATTACCTGCTCGACCTGACGGCCCAGCTCGGAGCCTTCCTTGATGGCGGCACGCAGCATGTCACCGGTAGAAATCTGGGGAATGGCAAAGCGCTCGCAGATAAAGGTCGCTTGAGTACCCTTACCTGCGCCGGGGGCGCCCAACAGAATCAAACGCATGGATGCGGTCCTTGATAGATCAAATGAAGTTCGGCGCGAGGTTGGCCGAACAAATGCCTGGTAACGTGTTAGCGCGCTGGCATGGCAGCGACGCCTGACAACAAGCAGACGCTGTTGTGGCACCGCCTCGATCACACGGCTGACAAGCGAAGCTCGCGATTGCCTTGATGTAACGAAAAGCGGCCCGAGAGGGGCCGAAACGTTTGGCGGCGGCGCTGAGACGTCACCAGAGCGATATTATCAGCGAAGACGCCGCTAGGGCGCCTTCTCGATATTCGGATAGCTACCGCCCACCATTGGATATATGGCAGGGCGAAAACTATACAACGTGCAGCGAAACAACGCGACCCCTACCCCGCTTGAGCGGGATAGAGGCCACACTGTATAACCTACAGCGTCAAGCGGCGGATATCCGCCAGCACCTTGGCCAGATAGGCGGTAAAGCGCGCCGCATCGGCACCGTTCACCGCACGGTGATCGTAGGAAAGGCTAAGCGGCAGCATCAAGCGCGGCTTGAACTCCTTGCCATCCCACTTCGGCTTCAGCTCAGAGCGCGACAGCCCAAGAATAGCCACCTCAGGCGCATTGACGATCGGCGTGAACGCCGTGCCGCCAATCGAGCCAAGGCTCGAGATGGTGAAGCAGCCACCCTGCATCTCTTCGCGCTTGAGTTTCTTCTGCTGAGCCCGCTTGGCGAGATCAGCAAACTCGAGCGCAATCTGAATGATGCTTTTCTTATCGGCATCGCGCAGCACTGGCACCATCAGCCCGTCGGGCGTATCCACCGCGATACCGATGTGGACATACTTTTTCCAGATGATCTTGTCACCATCAGGGTGCAACGACACGTTGAACTGCGGGAACTTGTGCAGCGCGTGCGCCACGGCCTTGATCATGAAAGGCACCGGCGTCAGCTTAGCCCCTTCACGGAACGCTTCCTCCTTGACGCTCTTGCGGAACTCTTCAAGTTCGGTGATATCCGCTTCGTCGAACTGCGTGACGTGCGGCACGTTCAGCCAGCTGCGATGCAGATTGGTGGCGCCAGCCTTGAGCAGACGCCCCATCGGTTTCTCTTCCACTTCACCGAAAGCGCTGAAATCCACCGCAGGAATCGGCGGAATACCGGCACCGGAAGCGGCTGGCGCTGCGGCCGCTGGCTGAGCAGCCGCGCTGCCTTTTTGGCTCATCACCTGCTTGACGTGCTGCTGGATATCTTCTTTCAGCACGCGACCACGCGGCCCAGAGGGCGTTACGTCGGTCAGCTCGACGCCAAGCTCACGCGCCATCAACCGTGCGGCAGGGCCGGCGTGTACGCTGGGACGCTGATTACGCTGCTCTTCGCTAAGCGCTTCGGTGCTGGGCTCGTGGCCTTCGCGTACGGCTGCCTGCGGCGACTGCGGCGCGGACGGTGCTACTGGAGCCGCTTGCGACGACGGCTCGGCCTGTTCGACTGCGGAGGATTCCTGCGCCTTGGGCGCTTCCTCTGCCGCCGGCGCTGCAGCACCTGCAACTTCAACATAGCCGATCAGATCGCCCTGCTTCAGCTCGTCGCCTTCGCTGATGCTAACTTCCACCACTTTGCCAGCGTAGGGGCTTGGCACGTCCATTGACGCTTTGTCGGACTCGAGCGTTAGCAGCGTGTCCTCAGCGGCAATGTCATCACCTACCGAGACCGCCACTTCGATGACCGGCACAGCACCGTCGCTACCGATGTCCGGTACCCGCAGCTCTTTGCGCTGCGGCTCGCCGGAGGGTTGCTCGGCAGGCTGACTCGCCGGCTTGGCTTCAGCAGGCTCGGCATTATCGGCCGATGTTTCTGCCGCTGCTTGCGACGCGGCAGCGCTTTGCTGCGGTGCTGCATCAGCCGCTGCCTGGCCACCTGCTACCTTGAGGCGTCCAATCACATCGCCGGTGGACACCTTGTCGCCTTCGGCCACGGTCAGCTCGACAACCTCACCGCTGTCGGGACTAGGGATGTCCATCGATGCCTTATCGGATTCCAGCGTAATCAGAGTATCTTCTGCTTCTACCTGATCACCGGCTTTGACGGCCACTTCGATGATTTCAACGGCGTCTTCGCCAATATCGGGCAGCTTGATCTCGATTTCGCTGCTGCCACTGCCCGTCTGAGACGGTTGGCTGGCCTCAGGCTGTGCGGCTTCCGGCTCTGCTACGGTATCGGGTTGCGCTTCAGCGGCGGCCGCTGGCGCATCATCTTGCTGCGCATCGGCAGCGTCGCCATCTGCCTCGGTTTCGAGCTCAAGGATGTCGTCACCGGTAGACACCTTGTCACCCTCGGCCACCAGCACTCGTTTGACCTTACCGCCCTTCGGCACCGGAATATCCATCGACGCCTTGTCGGACTCCAGCGTAATGATGGTGTCTTCTGCCGACACCTCATCACCTGCTTCTACCGAGACTTCGATAATTTCGACCGCCTCGTCGGACCCGATGTCGGGTACCTTGATGATTTCGCTGCTCAAGTTCGCGCTCCTCTCATCAGCATCACGCCATAATCAATCGGCCGACACCCGCACTCACCAGCGAGCCGTCGGCGATGCCCAGCACCTTATACGTACTGAGGATTGGGTTTGCTGACGTCGATTCCGTATTTTTCGATGGCCTGTTTGACGCTTTCACGTTCGACCTTGCCTTGATCGGCAAGCGCTTTCAGCGCCACTACCGTGACAAAGTAACGATCCACTTCGAAGAAGTGACGCAGTTGCTCGCGGGTATCGGAGCGACCGAAACCATCGGTGCCAAGCACATGGTAATCACCCGGCACCCAGGCGCGAACCGAATCGGCAAACAGCTTCATGTAGTCAGTGCTGGCAACAATTGGCCCTTCCCGCCCTTCAAGGCACTGAGTGACCCATGGTTTGGCGGGCGTTTGATCGATATTCAGGAACGCCTGGCGATCAATCTCCAGCGCTTCGCGACGCAGTTCGTTAAAGCTGGTAACACTCCAGATATCGGCGCTTACCCCAAAGTCGTCGCGCAACAGATCAGCCGCTGCTTCAACTTCGCGCAGAATGGTGCCAGAGCCCAGCAACTGCACGCGCGGGCCACTGCCGCTTGCTTCCTTGAGCAGATACATGCCGCGAATGATGCCTTCCTCGCTGCCTTCCGGAAGCTCAGGCTGAACGTAGTTTTCGTTCATTAGCGACAGGTAATAGAAGCAGTTTTCGTTGTCTTGCACCATCCGCTTCAGACCATCGCGTACGATGACCGCTACTTCGTGCGCATAGGTCGGATCATAGGAGCGGCAGTTGGGAATGGTGCTCGCCAGAATATGGCTGTGACCGTCCTGGTGCTGCAGTCCTTCACCGTTCAGCGTGGTGCGCCCTGCGGTACCGCCAAGCAGGAAGCCGCGCGCCTGCATATCGCCGGCCGCCCAGGCCAGATCGCCGATACGCTGGAAGCCGAACATCGAGTAGTAGATGTAAAACGGCAGCAGCGCATTGCCATAGTTGGCATAGGCGGTTGCAGCCGCCATCCACGAGGCCATCGCACCGGCTTCGTTGATACCTTCCTGCAAAATCTGACCGGTCTTGTCTTCACGGTAGAACATGATCTGACCGTGATCCTGCGGCTCATACTTCTGGCCTTCGCTGGCGTAGATACCCACCTGGCGGAACAGGCCTTCCATGCCGAAGGTACGCGACTCATCCGGTACGATCGGCACAACGCGTGGGCCGAGGGTCTTGTCCTTGATCAGGCCGCTGAGAATACGCACGAACGCCATTGTCGAGGACAGCTCGCGATCACCGGAGCCTTTGATCTGACTGGCAAATATCTTGCTGTCGAGTTCGGGAATCTCAAGCGCATCGTGAGTGGTGTCGCGCTTCGGCAAATAACCGTGCAGCGCCTGACGACGCTCGTGCAGGTAGCGCATTTCCGGCGAGTCATCAGATGGCTTGTAGTAAGGCATCTGCTGTTCGATCTGCTCGTCGGTGACGGGGATATCAAAGCGATCACGGAAACCTTTCAGCGCATCGACGTTCATCGATTTGGTCTGGTGCGCGCCCATTTCAGCCTCACCATGTCCAGCGCCCATACCGTAACCTTTAATGGTGTGCGCCAAAATCACGGTAGGACGACCATTGGCGTTATGGAACGCCTCGTGGTACGCCGCGTAAACCTTCTGAGGATCGTGACCACCGCGATTGAGCTTGAACACGTCTTCGTCGGACATGTCTTCGATCATCTTGAGCGTTTCTTCGTGCTTGCCGAAGAACTTTTCGCGCACGTACGCACCGTCCTGCGCTTTGTAACTCTGATACTCGCCGTCAACGGTAGTATCCATGGTGCGCTGTAGGAAGCCTTGCTTGTCAAGCGCAAACAGGCGATCCCACAGCCCACCCCACACGACCTTGATAACGTTCCAGTCGGCGCCGCGGAACATGCCTTCCAGCTCGTCGATGATGCGACCGTTACCGCGTACCGGGCCATCAAGACGCTGCAGGTTACAGTTGATCACGAAGATCAGGTTATCGAGACCTTCACGACGCGCGACATGAATGGCGCCCAGTGTTTCGACTTCATCGCACTCACCATCGCCAAGGAATGCCCATACCTTGCGGTCACCTGCAGGCTCGATGCCGCGGTGATCGAGGTACTTCATCATGCGCGCCTGATAGATCGCGGTGATCGGGCCGAGCCCCATCGATACGGTGGGAAACTGCCAGTAATCCGGCATCAGGTAAGGGTGGGGATAAGAAGAAAGACCGTTGCCATCCACTTCCTGACGGAAGTTATCCAGCTGTTCTTCGGTCAGGCGCCCTTCCAGATAGGAACGCGCGTAGATGCCAGGCGCGATGTGCCCCTGGAAGTAAATCATGTCGGCCTTTTGTTCACCGTCACCGCCGCGGAAGAAATGGTTGAAGCCCACTTCATAGAGCGTGCAGCTCGACATGAAACTGGCGAGGTGGCCGCCCAGGCCCTTGTGCTTGTCGTTACTACGCAGTACCTGGGCGATGCTGTTCCAACGGATTGCCGAGCGCAGTTTGCGCTGAATGAAAACATCGCCCGGCATCTTGGCTTCACGATGAACCGGAATGGTGTTGCGATGGGGCGTGGTCGGCGAAACCGGTGGCTGCATGCCATCACGGCGCAAGCGGTCGGCCAGCCGGCTCAGCAGATAGCGCGCACGGTCGTCGCCCTCGCGGTCCATCACCGATACCAGCGAATCAAGCCATTCCTGGGTTTCGATGGGATCGATGTCTTCTGTTGCCTCGAACTTCATGGGCTTCTCCGAATGGAAAACAGGGTCCAGTTACTCATACGCTGATAGCATTGAGCGAACGCGCCCGGGAATTTTACCTGCTGATTATTGGCTTCCCTGCGCGGCAGCCACGGGTAGCGGCGCCTGGGTCGGTCTGGGCTTACAGCGCCCACGTCACAATGTGGGGGAAAGATACCGTAATCATGCTGCGCTGCCAATTGACTAGCCTCTTATCAAATCGCCGTAGGCAGTTCACTGAAACGCAATGGACAACGTTTCCATTTTGATTCTTTTGGTGACTTTTAAAGCATTGAGAAATGCTGCTGACGGGCTTGCCTACCAGGCCATTTACTCCGCCAACGAGCCTTTTTCGCGCGTTGGTTTCCACTATAAGGAAATGACTTCCATAAATCCTTTAGCCTAACTTTGCCGCTACATTGAACTTTGGTATTAGCGAATTCTCCCTTGGTGACGGCGTTTATGCCGCCTAACGATGACTTCTGCTTGTCGGAGAGCAGCGGAGAACGCCGCGACACAAATGACATACATTCGTCGTAAGCAGCTAATATGGTGATAAGCAACGACATAATACGAGAGCACGCCGTATCGGCGACCCGCTCATCCAACAAGGAGAAGCGCTATGCTGACCATTTGGGGCAGGAAAAACTCCAGCAATGTAAAAAAGGTGCTGTGGTGCGCTGACGAGTTGGAAATTCCGTTTGACCAAATTAACGCCGGCGGCTCATTTGGCGTTGTTGATGGTGATGAGTATCGCGCCAAGAACCCCAACGGACTGGTGCCGTGTATTGAGGACGATGGCTTCGTACTGTGGGAGTCCAACGCGATTGTGCGTTACCTGGTGGCACGCTATGGCGAC
Organism: Carnimonas bestiolae; assembly: GCF_051251145.1. NCBI lineage: Bacteria > Pseudomonadati > Pseudomonadota > Gammaproteobacteria > Oceanospirillales > Halomonadaceae > Carnimonas > Carnimonas bestiolae. The sequence goes on from NZ_JBPCZK010000003.1 coordinate 16,607, forward strand.
CACTCGACCCTGCTGCCGCCAACGCTTGAAGATCGAGCCAGCGCCGATCGCTGGATGGACTGGTGCAGCACGTCTCTAGCGGCCCCGCTCACGGTGTTGATCACACAACTAGTGCGCACTTCCGAAGGCGAGCGCGATTCAGCGAAAATCACCGCAGCGGCAGCACAGTTCGCCGATGCCATTCAGGTCGCGGAGCACGGCCTCGCGACCACCCAATGGTTCAGCGGCCCATCGTTCGGTGTTGGCGACATTCCACTCGGCGTCGTCATCGACACCTGGTATGCCCTATCGCACATTGAGCATCCGGCACTACCTGCCATTGAGGCGTGGCATCGGCGCTTGAAGCTGCGCCCCGCGTTCAAACAATGGGTGGCCGTGCCGCTCACGTGAGAATATTCGTTCACGCCGCGATAACAACAGCACTGGCAGTACATTCCGTGGCGCTGCGGCATTAGCAGAGGCTGCCGAAAACTGGACGGTCGATCGTGCCTTATTGCCAACAAAAGGTTGGGAGCAAAGGTTGGGCCGTGTAGACTTCGAGCAACGAACACTAACGCCAAGCGACACCATGAAAAAACTACGTATTGCGCTGATTTTCGGCGGTAACTCGACTGAACACGAAGTCTCCCTGCAGTCAGCAAAAAACATTGCGGCAGCGCTCGACACATCGCGCTTCGAGATCGTCCCGGTCGGGATCACCAAACAAGGCCAATGGCTGGTTGCCGAGCGCGACGACAGCTTCCTTCAGCATGCCGACGATCCCGAGCGCATTGCGCTGGCACCGTCATCCAAGGCGCTTACGCTTGCCCCTGCCTGTAGCGATGGCCAATGGCGTGTAGGTGATACCGCATTGGCTGGTATCGATGTGGCATTGCCGGTGGTGCACGGTGGCAATGGCGAAGATGGCTCGCTGCAGGGGCTGCTGAATATTCTCGATATTCCTTACGTAGGCAGTGATGTACTCGGTTCAGCGGTGTGCATGGACAAGGACATCGCCAAGCGCCTGCTGCGCGACGCCGGTATACCGGTCGCGCCGTCAGTCACCGTGACTCGTCAGTCCCGCCGTCGCCTTGATTCCCAGGCCATTATCGACGAGCTTGGTCTGCCGCTGTTCGTAAAACCTGCCAGCCAAGGCTCATCGGTCGGCGTTACTAAGGTCAAGCAAGCGGACGAACTTGCCGCCGCCCTCGACGACGCCTTTATCTACGACCACAAGGTGCTGGTCGAGAAAGCCATCGATGGTCGTGAAATCGAGTGTGCCGTCCTTGGCAATAGCGATGGTCGTGAGCTGCCGAAGGCAAGCGTCTGCGGCGAAATCGTTCTGCACGATGAGTTTTACTCGTACGCCACCAAGTACATTAGCGCCAGCGGCGCTGGTCTATCGATCCCTGCCGAACTGAACGCCGATATCGCCGAGCAGGTACGGCAAACTGCCGTGGACGCGTTTCAGGTGCTCGAATGCCAGGGGCTGGCGAGGGTCGACTTCTTCGTCACTGAAGACGGCAATCTAATGATCAATGAGGTTAACACCCTGCCCGGCTTCACCCGCATCAGCATGTATCCCAAGCTGTGGGAAGCCTCGGGACTGCCTTACGATCAGCTGCTCACGCGCCTGGTAGAGCTAGCCATCGAGCGGCATCAGGATAATGCGACCATCCAGCACAACGTATCGCTTACTAACGAATAGGGCTCGCGCTGCCCGGTTTACTCCCTTAACGACAGCGGGCCAGCAATATGCCGGCCCGCTGTCGTTGGATTGAAGCATTCGTTTTTGCCTCGCCGCGCAAACGGGGAATTACCTTCCTGACATTGTTACGCGCTGGCACCGGACGATTTTCGTGAAACGGTAGGCAGGCGCTCACGCACCGCTTCAAGAAAACGATTACGTTCTTCACGCGACAGCATGCCCACCGGAATCGAACGATATTTGCCGTTATTCAGCCGCAAGCGCAGCGTTGATGAAACGGATTTCGATACGATGCCTTCGATATCTGCATAGCGCAGCGATTGAAGGCTGGGCGCCAGCGGATTGCCGCCAATGTAGCGCAGTTGCTCGGCTTCAAGGCGCAGCGCAGGCGAACAGCGGCGGCGACGATGAATATGAAACACCAGCAGCAGCGCCCAAACGCCCATCGCGATAACCACTGGCAACCCCGACCACAACGCGTGCTGGCGATAGGTGGTGAGCAGTACCACGACCATTCCCGCCAGCAGCACCGTCAAACCGATTGCCAGCAGCCACAGGTTACCGCGCCGCTCGCTGAAAAACTGATCGCCGTGACGATGAGCCTTTGCCCTGTCGCGAGCAGGCTGCGCGTTTAGATCAACCATAAAAAATGCATTCCGTTTTCCACCAACATCAAAGGGCCAAGCCTACCTTTTCCCGCTTGCTTACGCCATCGCCGCACTGCTCGCGCGCCTGATACACTACCTGCTCTTTCCCGACACGGTTTGCCTTGCGATGCGCAGCACCTCTTTCAGCCTTACCCCGATTGCCACTATTGACGGCTGTTATCCCGATAAGTTCGGCGTGCCCCGTCAACCGGGGCTTGCACCCTCTGCGCAGGCGCAGCTGACGCTGTTGGAGGAATTCGCCGATCCCGATGCAGTGCGCGGGCTGGAACACTTCAGCCACCTGTGGATTACCTTTGTCTTCCATTTGAATGCGCCCCAGTGGCGGCCGCTAGTACGCCCGCCGCGCTTGGGAGGCAACCGCAAGATAGGCGTATTCGCCTCACGCTCGACGTTTCGGCCCAATCGATTAGGGCTGTCGCTGGTGGAACTGCTCGATGTAAAAATCGATCAAGGTGTACGGCTACTCATTCGCGGCCACGACCTGGTCAACGGCACGCCCGTCGTTGATATCAAGCCGTATCTGCCCTGGGCCGAGAGCGTTCCCGAGGCGCGCGCGGGGTTCGCCCCCGCTCCCCCCGCCCAGTGTGAGGTGATCTTCTCTGCTGAAGCCCAACATACGCTGGCACTACAGCCTGACCCCATCACCCTGGAAATGCTGATTACCGAGGTATTGGGGCAGGACCCGCGCCCGGCGTATCACTCGGCTGAGAGCGAGCGCCGCTATGCAGTGCGTTTAGGCGAGTACGATATTGGCTTCAGTGCCACAGCGTTGACGAACGGGCAAAACGAAACAAGCACTCCGGTGTTCGAAGTGCTTGATATCACGCGTATTGCTGAGTAAAACCCGCGCTAGCGCAGCCGCTTGGGCAGCGCCACATTCACTGCGGATGAAACTCCTGTCGCTCGCTTGCGAATGTCGCGACGCCCGCTTCCGACGCGCTGTCAGAGCGCCCCAGCAGAGCATTCTGAAGCTCGCTGATCGCTGCTTCACGCACTCCCAAACGGCGCCGGTACTCGCTGCGATGCTTGCTTTTCACATCGGCGACATCTTTCACCCACTCATGTCGGGGCAGTTGGTAGAAACCGTCTGAGTGGGCCACCCCGCCCAACTCCTGCCATAGCTCGTCATAGCTCGACTTGATACGCTTATGCTTGATATGCGATGCGTTATCGATAGCAAGCAGCTGTGCGATATCGTAGACGTCAGCCAGTGCGTAAATCATCGACATGACGAAGTTCTTGGGGCGAAAGCCGTACATCTGGCGTGCAGCCGTTTTGATGGCATCCTTGCCCAGCGCGGGATCAGCCCCTTGCAAACCACCAATCGTCAGTGCCAAGACACCTTCACTGCGATGCACGCTGAAACTGACCATGCACAGACGGCGCCCTTCTGCATCATTAAGAGACATCGCCAGCTCACCCTCTTGCGGAAAATAAGAGGGTGCCAACGTGGTGGTGTAGTAACCGCCATCCTTGAGCTCGATACGGTTGACGACAATGCGCCGCTGCTCTTGTAACTGCTGGCGCAGCACTTGTGTTTTCTCTGCTTTCGCATACCACTCGTAGTGGTCACGCACTAGCGCCAGGCGTGAGCGTTTGCTCCACTTCCTATGGATATAGAGATAAAGCGGCCGATCTCTCAGCTCACGATCGAATTTCTCCGATTCGACAACCGGTGGGAGATTTGCCAGCTCGCGCTGCCATGCACGATAGGCGTCGCCGAGTAGAAAACGACGCATCGCCAACTTCAGCTGGCGCCGCTTCTTTTTAAAGACAGATTGTTTGGACATTGACGGTAACCTGCGACAACTAAAATTGCGTCCTTCGTATTTGCACATTACAAAACACTGTTCGAAAACAATATTACGCCATTTCCTAGCGTTGACGCCGAAGGAATTCAATTTTCATTAAGATTGACAGGTTGGCAGCGACGAGAAGCTGCAGGCGCAAGTGCGACTGACTGCTTACAGCAAAGCGGTGGGAGTAGTGAGGTGAAGGGGCATATGCCGAGCTAGTCGAGCAGCGCAGCGCGTCTGCAACGGCATTTTAGGGCTAGCGTTCACGGCCTGATAAAAACAGCGAGGCCCAAACCAGCAGCACGCTGATTCGGGCCTCTCGACACGTCTGGTAAAGGCGTTAGTCGAAGGTAACGCCGATGCGACGCCCTACTTCTTCGTAGGCTTCAATAACGCCGCCAAGTCCTTTGCGGAAACGGTCCTTATCGAGCTTTTCGCGTGTTTCAGCATCCCACAGGCGAGCACCGTCGGGCGAGAATTCGTCGCCCAGCATCAGTTGGCCATTGTGAACGCCGAACTCGAGCTTATAGTCGACCAGCAAAATACCTGCGTCGCGGAAGATGGCCGTGAGCACCTCGTTAACCTTGAACGATAGCGCCTTCGCTTCTTCCAACTGCTGCTCGGTAGCATATCCTAGCGTGATCGAAACCGATTCGTTGATCAGCGGATCATGCAGCGCATCGTTTTTCAAAAACAGCTCATAGGTAGCAGGTGACAGTTCGCGCCCTTCCTCTACCCCTAAGCGCCGCACCAGCCCGCCCGCAGCGAAGTTACGCACGACGCACTCCACCGGAATCATGTCGAGGCGTTTTACCAACGATTCCTGATCGCCCAGCAGACGCTCAAAGTGCACCGGCACGCCAGCATCGCGCAGTCTGGACATGATAAACGCATTGAATTTGTTGTTTACCAGACCTTTGCGCTCAAGCTGCTCAAGCTTTTCGCCATCAAAAGCACTGGTGTCATCACGGAAATGCATGATCAGCAGATCAGGATCGTCGGTGGCGAAGATGGACTTCGCCTTGCCTGCATATAATTCGTCGCGTTTTTCCATTACACCTTCTCCGGGAACGCTTCTGCTACAAAAGCGCGGTAAGTAATAGTCGCGATGGCGCGCTAGAGTGCGGCCGCCATCGTGCGCTCGAGCGTTTGCCACTCTACGCCGAGCGATTGATCAGCCACCCTGAAACGGCGCTTGTCGTGTTCGAACAGCGGCGATAAAGCCTCGTAGGCACGTTCAGGAAGATTGTTTTTTTCTGACAGGTGCGCGGCAACGACCTGCTGCAAGTTATCGGTGCCCCACTGCTTGAGCAGTTCAATCGCCTGGCAGTTGGAAAGATGCCCCCAACGGCCGCCAACCCGACGCTTGAGCGAAGGCGGATAAGGGCCCTCTGCCAGCATCATGCGGTCGTGGTTGAGTTCAAGCATAAGCGCATCACAACCGGCAAAACGGCGAAATACATGCTCGGTCACGTGGCCGATATCGGTTAGCACTCCCAGTCGGCTACCGCCGCTTTCAAACACATATTGCACTGGTTCACGCGCATCGTGAGGCACGGTGACAGGGTCTATCGCCAAATCCTTGATGTCGAAGCGCTGCTCCGGCGTTATCAGGTGGATACCTTCCAGGCCCTCAAGACGACTGGCTATCCAGGTACCCGCCGTCAGATAGACCGGCATTTTCAGGCGCTTGGCCAGCGATTTGACGCCGCGCAGGTGATCACCGTGTTCGTGGGTCATCACTAACGCGTCGATATCGGAGGGCATTATTCCCAGCCGCTCCATCCGCGCCAGCGCATCACGCATGCCGAACCCACAATCGATGAGCACCAGAGCTTCATCGCTCTGGACAAGCGTAGCGTTGCCTTTGCTGCCACTGCCTAACGACGCAAATCGCACTACTGATCAGAACTGGATGACAGCGTGCTCTGAAGGTCAGTAACACACTGCTGGTTGGTGGTATTTTTAGTCAGGCAGTACACCTCGGTAGTACCGGGACGCTGCCCCTGACGCACCGCGATAGTGAAATCGTTGGTCTCGATCTGCCCCTGCGCGGGGGTCAGCGCTTTCACATCACTCGAGTCTTGCGCGAAATCAACCAACCGCGGCCATACTTGGGAAGGCGTGCCCGGCACGATGAGCCAGCGCTGACCATTGGCTTCCTGGTCACGCACGGCACCGCCTGCAGCGGGCTGCTCACCTCCGGGGGTATCGGGGCGCGGCACCTGGAACTTGCCTTTCGGCGCGACAAAGGCTTGCGCAGCATTAGGCACCGGCATCATATCCTGATACTGGGTGTTGTCGCGCGTCGCTGGCAGCTCCAGCGGAGCCGTCATGTCGGCATGGTAATACTCGAAATTACGGTCGGTGTAATGACCGCCACCGAAACCACAGCCGCTTAGCAGCAGCGCGAGTGCGGGGGCGGCATATAGACCGCGATTAACAAACGACTTCAGCATTAGTTCACCACTTTGGCCAGGGCGAGGGACTCTGCAACCACCGCGTGGTGTTGCTCGGAAAGCCAGGTCAGGGGAAGGCGAATGCCTTTGCCTGCCAGGCCCATATAGTTGAGCGCCCATTTCACCGGAATAGGATTAGGCTCGACTCCCATCGAATCATTAACGGGCGCCATTTGCGCATCGATGTCGCGCGCGCGTTCAGGGTTGCCCTGCAGCGCAGCGGCGCACATCTCATGCATCAGGCGCGGAATAACGTTGGCGGAAACAGAGATGACGCCTTGACCACCCGCCACCATGAAATCACATGCGGTGGGGTCATCGCCTGAGTAGAGCCCGAAATCGCTGCCTTTGAAGTGCTCGACCAGCACTGCGGCGCGGGACATATCGCCCGTCGCCTCTTTCAGACCGACAATGTTGTCGAGTTCGGCCAAACGAAACACCGTATCGTTGTCGATATCAACGCCGGTGCGCTTGGGCACGTTGTAAAGAATGGTCGGGAGCCCTACTTCTGCCACGGCCTTGAAGTGCTGGTACATGCCTTCCTGGGTGGGGCGATTGTAATAAGGCGCGACGGATAGGCAGTAGTCGGCGCCCACTTCCTGCGCACACTGCGATAGCTTGACCGCTTCCCAGGTAGCATTGGCGCCGGTACCGGCAATAACAGGGATTCGCCCGTTCACTTGATCGACGATAACGCGAAGCACCTCGACGTGCTCATCAAAGGACATGGTAGAAGGCTCGCCGGTCGTACCAGCAGCCACAATTCCTTCGGTACCTTGCTCGACATGGAAATCAACCAATCGCCGCAGTGCATCCCACTCTATCTCGCCGACGTCGTTCATCGGCGTCGCCAGCGCAACAATGCTGCCCGTGATCATGTAAAAAGCTACTCCCTATTTCGCGGCTGGGTAACGATAGTGCGGCGCAGGCCCGCTTGCAATGGCGTCCTTGAAAGGTCGGCTTTTCTCAAGTGCAGAAAGCATGCCGAGCGCTGACTAGTATTGAGGGTAAATGGTACTGTTGAGCGCGTTGCCTGTACAGCAGCCTTTATGGGTAAAACGATCCGCTGCTGTAGTTCCCTTCTTAACTTGACCTGCGAGGAAACCGACCATGAGCGTCAGCCTGCATCACCCTATTGATGATTTCACTGCCACCGCTACCCACGGAGATTCGGCAGATCCTGCTAGTGTAAGGCTCTCGGATTTCAGCGGAAAACAGCTGGTCATCTACTTTTACCCCAAGGACTCCACCCCGGGCTGCACCACCGAGGGGCTCGACTTTGCCGCGCTACACGACCAATTCAGCGCCGCCAATACGGTGATCCTTGGCGTATCGCGGGATACGCTTAAGCGCCACCAAAACTTCAAGGCCAAGCAGCAGTTTCCCTTCGAGCTCATCAGCGATCCGGACGAAACGCTGTGCAAGGCTTTTGATGTTATCAAGCTGAAAAAGCTCTACGGAAAAGAGCATCTCGGCATTGAGCGCAGCACCTTCCTGATCGATAGCGAAGGTAAACTCGCGCAGGAGTGGCGCAAGGTGAAGGTCAAGGGACACGCCGAAGAAGTGCTGGCGGCCGCTCAGCAGCTTGCCGACCAATCGTAAAGAAGCGCTAGCCGCGTACCAGTATGTAGTGATAGTCGTCGTTGACTTGCTCTTTCAGCACCAATTGATGGGCGGACAGCGCCACAAAGCTAGCGATATCCGCCCACGACCCTGGGTCGCTCGCCCACAGCTCAAGGCGCTGCCCCACTGCCATGCCAGCCAATGCTTGTTTGGCCTTCAATAGCGGCAATGGACACGCTAGACCGCGGGCATCGACTACTTTATCCGCGCCTGAAGACGATTGATCTTCGGATGCCATCTGTTCTTCCCTTTCCTTGTCTCTGATGAGCTGAGCAGCACCACTCCAGTGCTGCTCGAATATCGTGTGTGTTTCAGTATCGCACCTCACGACGCCTCTGCGAACGCCGCTATTGATATAGCAGCGCTAGCCGACATAACGCTCGGGCTCTGGAGCGTCGAGCCGCCCTTCGCCCTTAACGCACGATTCCGACAACATTGATACACTGGGCGCTTTCCACTTCTGTATTCAGGGAGGCCCAGATGGCAGCGCCGTTGTCGGTAGCGTTGATCGGATTCGGTTTCGTAGGTAGCACCTTCCACGCTCCCTATCTGACGACCACCGCTGGCCTTGAGCTGAAGGTGGTGTCGTCACGTGATCCTGACAAGGTCAAGGAGGCGCTAGCGCCGTTCGATGCCAAGCCACAGGTCGTCGGCTCGCCGCTTGAGGCCGCCACCTCTGACGGTATCGATCTGGTGGTAATTGCCTCGCCCAACGACAGCCACTTTGCGCTGGCGAAAGCGGCGCTGGAAGCAGGCAAGCACGTGGTGGTCGACAAGCCCTTCACCCTGGATAGCACTGAGGCCCGCACGCTGGCTACCATCGCCAAACAGCACAATCGGCTGCTATCCGTGTTCCAGAACCGGCGCTGGGATAGCGACTTCCTCGCGATGCGCCGCGCGCTCGAAGATAATCTGATTGGGCCATTGGTAGAATTCGAGTCACGCATCGACCGCTTTCGCCCGCAAGTGCGTGATCGCTGGCGCGAGCAGGCATTGCCCGGATCAGGACTGTGGTTCGATCTTGGCCCCCACCTTGCCGATCAGGCATTGCTCCTGTTCGGACCGCCTACCGAGGTATCGGCAACGATTACCACTAGCCGTCCCGCAGCACAGGTGAATGACTGGGCGCAGGTGATCCTGCATTATCCCGCTACGGCACATCAGCTCGCACTAACGGTAACGCTGCATGCGAGTATGCTGAGCGCTGCACCTACCCCGCGTTTCATGGCCCATGGCGTGGCCGGCAGCCTGCTCAAGCAGCACGCTGATGGGCAGGAAAGCCAACTGAGGGCGGGCGTATCACCGCTTGATGAGCACTTTGGGGTCGATAACGATCCATTGCTTCACTATCAGCAGGAAGGTGACCCTATTGCCATTGCACCACCATGCGGGACGCAAGCGCGCTATTATGCCGAGATCCGGGATGCCATTGCAGGCAAGGTAGAGAACCCAGTCACTCCCGCACAGGCGACTGCATTAATGGTACTACTTGAAACGGCGCAGCAAGCTGCAGCGAGCGGCAAACGTTTGCCGCTTACGCTAAACGACGATGAACGGCAGGCATGGAGTCACACAGTCAGGTGAGTAAACAGCAACTCGAATTCATTCAAAGCGGCAAATACTCTGACGTGCACTATGACCGCGCACGCAAGGTATTCATCAAGACCTTTAGCCCCAAGGCGTTTGACCGCTTTCGCTATATCACCGGCATTCGCCCCGCCCCCGGTATAAATTTCGTGAAGGTAGCGAAGCGCCTGAAGCAGTTGGGCATTCAGGTGCCAGAAGTGTTGGTGGCCAAGCCTTATTACCTGGAAATGCGCGATGTAGAGGGCCCCAGGCTACGTGAGCTACTGCCCGACAACCCGCAGTTGCAGCAAAAGTACGTTGATTTGATCGTTACGCTCTACCGCAACCACGTGTACTGTCGCGGCCTGCATACCAAAAACTTCCTGGTCAAAGATGGCGAACTGGTGGCCATTGATCTGGACGCCTACAAGCTGCCGCGATTAGTTAACTACTCAGGCAGTGATTTCCTCGACAAACTCAAGCGCTCGCTAAACGGCCCCGTGCCCGAGCAATACCTTTACGATCGTGTCGTGGCAGCGCTGGGCGTTAGCAACGCGCCCTAACAACGACGCACGGCCGTCATCAGGAAGGTTACGCAAGCGGCAGCGTCATGAAACGACTGAAGGGGTCGGGCTGGTAATTCGCGAAGGGCTCACAGTCCTCAAATCCATGGCGTTGATAAAAATGGTGGGCAGCAAGAAAGTATGCCGGCGTGCCTGTTTCGAGGCTGATGCGGCGATAGCCACGACGCCTCGCCTCCTCGACCAGGTGTGTCATTAGCGCGCTGGCAACGCCTTGGCGCAGAAAGTCGGGCGCTGTTTTCATCGACTTTATCTCTCCATGCTGCTCATCCAGTGCTTTCATCCCGCAGCATCCCATTAACTCACCCTCATCACTCCATAACGACCAGAAGGTGATCTCTGGCTGCCGTAAACGCTCAACCGCTAGGGCATGTTTGCTTTCCGGTGGCGAGTGCTCAGCCATTTGGTTGAGGTGGTGCTCAATGAGTGCAATAACAGCAGGATGGGTTAGATCATCGCGTTGAATATGCATAGCGGTGTGCCTATTGATGTTATGGGTGTGCACGAGGAAGTGATGCAAGCCAACGATTCCAATATGCCATACAAAGAAAAACCCGGCAGCTATCGTGACGATAACTGCCGGGTTTCGAAACTGGTGGGTCGTGTAGGATTCGAACCTACGACCAATTGGTTAAAAGCCAACTGCTCTACCAACTGAGCTAACGACCCTCAGAGGCAACTTGCCTGATACACCGAGGGGCCACGGAACGTGGTGGGTCGTGTAGGATTCGAACCTACGACCAATTGGTTAAAAGCCAACTGCTCTACCAACTGAGCTAACGACCCCTGACGGTGCCTGTGAGCGCATTCTTGCAAATGGTGGGTCGTGTAGGATTCGAACCTACGACCAATTGGTTAAAAGCCAACTGCTCTACCAACTGAGCTAACGACCCTTGCTCAACGGGCCGGTACTATACTTCGCCGCCTTTTTTTATGCAAGCTCAACGCGATAAGAATGTTTCATTTCAGTCTTTTAACGATACTCACCACATCCTGATAGCGCGGTGTCAATGCGCGATCTTTGCGCGCAGCAGCGCAACTTCCTGAGCAGCCAACCCAGACACACCAGCGATCATGCTGTCGTGCATTGCCGTTTGTCTGATCAATTGCTCAGCGCATTCGATTTGGCTCTGCCGACGGCCCTGCTCAAGCCCCTTCTGCACACCGTCTCGGATGCCCTCTTGGTAATATTCAACGGGCCAGCGAAACTCTTCACGGGTAGCAGCCATAACGTTCAATTCCTCTAATGAATACAGCGATTCAGTCATTTCCGACGCAGGGGCCGGCAAATAGCGCGGAAGCACCACTCGGTTGATCCACACCTCAAACGCCCGCCGCAGGCTACGTTGGCTTTCTCCATCGAGCTCCTCTGCGAGCCCGCCAATAATCTCGGCAATTTCAGCCGCCGACTGAGGATGCTCGAGGCGGAAAATAGCGCTGGCCAAATTGTTTGCCCGCTGAGGCTGATTTGCCAGCACGTTCTGTTCAAGCAGCAGATAGCGCAGCGAAGGCGTATACGCCGCCAAACCGTTGCTTAAGGGCGCAATCAGATCAGCGATATCGCGTGCCGCGTTCCATGGTTTATTACCGGAGTAAAGCACAATCGGAATAATGACGGGAAGTGCCTTGGCTGAACCACTGCTGAGCTTGATGATGGTGCGCTGCTTGATCAGTTCTTGATACAGCAGTCCCACATATGTCATCACTCGCAGCGCCATCCAGTGATCGACCGTGCTTTGAAACTCAAGCATCACATACAGATAGGTCCACTGATCATCGCTGGCGCGCAACCGCCACACGATGTCGCACTCGCGCGTGCTCAAACTATCAGACACAAAACTATTGGATACCCGCTCTAACGTATCGAATCTCAGCTGTTTTACCCACTGCTCGACAACAAAGCCTTGCAGGAGATCAATAACGGGCCGGGGATGGCTAAATAACAGCTTATAGCTGCCATCGTGACAACGGTGCATAGCGTTTACCAGAGTAACAAAGGTCACTGGTTATCGGCTGTCGGCCAAGAAACTACACCTGCTTAAAACGCCATCTGCTTGATGAGGAAGAAGCTCGCTAACGCCCAACGCAACGCAGGCGCGACCCGGTTATCCGAATCGCGCCAGCATGGATGGGAAACGGTGTAGCTCAATAAGCCCCACCGCGCGTTGCAAAAGCTACTATTTCTGACGTGGCGAGCGCGGCTTGCGGGAACGTTCCTGCTTGCCTTGGGTCTCTTGGCCGTCTTTGCCATAGCGACGCGCTTCGCGCTTATCCTCGGAACGCGAGCGAGTGCTCGGTTCGCGCAGCCCACGGACAGGACGACGCTTGTTCTTATCGCGATTCCAGCGATTTTTCTCCTCTGGCGTCAGCTCAGGTGCGCTCCGTAGCGGCAGCCCTGCCAGCTGCGCCAGATCATCAATTTCTTCCTGGCTCAGCTCTGTCCACTCACCCGCGCGAGCACGCTTATCAAGGAAGATATTGCCGTAGCGCACTCGCTTGAGGCGACTCACGGTAAGCTCCTGCGACTCCCACAGCCGGCGCACCTCACGATTCCGCCCTTCCAGAATCACTACGTGAAACCAGGTGTTGATGCCTTCGCCACCAAACTGCTGTACATCAGTAAAACGCGCAGGACCATCATCGAGCATCACCCCTTCGACCATGGCACGAATGTTGTCCATGGAAGGCTCTCCCATCACGCGCACGGCGTACTCGCGTTCAATCTGGGTGGAGGGATGCATCAGCCGATTTGCCAATTCACCATCGGTGGTAAACAGCAACAAGCCGCTGGTATTGATATCCAGACGGCCAATCGCGATCCAACGCTCGCCCTTAAGACGAGGCAAGCGATCAAACACAGTGCGGCGGCCTTCAGGGTCCTTGCGCGTGCACAGCTCCCCTTCTGGCTTGTTGTACATGATAACTCGACGCGGCGTTTCATCATTGCTGCGCAGCGTCACCGGGCGGCCGTCCAGCGTTACCTGGGCATCGGCATCGATGCGGTCACCCAAGGTGGCCACCTTGCCATTAACGCTGACTCGCCCTTCCGCGATCACCGTTTCCATTTCGCGGCGCGATCCATAGCCTGCGCGCGCCAATACTTTCTGCAGCTTTTCGCTGTCAGCAGCGTTATTACTCATTGTCAAACGACCTCTCGTCGTGAGTGGGTTGATCGCTGCGACTATCGGGATCGCCGGAGGGCGTGGCCTGATCGTCATCAGCGTCATCAATGTTGTGGGTGTCAGCACCATCGCCGACTCGTTGCTTAAGCCGCTCATCGAGCCGCTCGTTCAAGTGGCCGAAATCGAGCGTGGCAATTTGCGGTAGCGGCTCGTTTAACGGATCACTGTCGTCATCCTGTGCGTCTGCGTCGTCGTCTTCAGATGACTGCAGCAGTGCCTGGGTCGCCTGCTGTGCAGCGTTGGCTTCGGCGTCTTCCTGCTCTTGCGGCGTTTCTTCACCGAAGCGCTCTGCCAATTCAGCCATCGGCGGTAGTTCTTCCAGCGTGCCTAGCCCCAGATCGTCAAGGAAGCTACGAGTCGTGGCATACACTGCCGGCCGTCCGGGCACATCGCGATGCCCCACTACGCGAATCCAGCTGCGCTCCATCAAGGTACGCATGATGGTGGCACTAATCGACACGCCGCGTATTTCCTCGATATCGCTGCGGGTGACTGGCTGGCGATAAGCGATCAATGCCAGCGTTTCTAGTAACGCGCGCGAATAGCGCTGTGGCCGCTCCTCCCACAGCCGGGATACCCAGCGGGACAGGCTGTGGTCGATGGCTAACCGGAAGCCCGAGGCGCTCTCGAGCAGCGCCATTGCCGAGCCATCGAGGCGGCGTTCCAGCTGCGCTAGCGCCGCACGCAGCTCGCCACGCGCTGGACGCTCGTGCTCATCGAACAGCTGCTCGAGCTGATCAAGCGATAAGGGAGACGAACTCGCCAGTAGTGCCCCTTCAACAATGCGATCCAGCGACGCTGTCGGGTCACTCACTGCTCCGTCCCCCGTTCATCGCCGAAGGCATCTTCGCCTGCTTCATCACTTTCCGTCCAGTCATCATCGAAGGCGGATTCCTGCTGCTGTTGACGCGCTCGCACATGGATTGGCGACAGCGCTTCGTTCTGAACGATATCAATCATTTGCTCTTTGGCGAGCTCCAGCAGCGCCATGAAGGTAACCACCACGCCCGGCTTGCCTTCATCAAGGCTGAACAACTCCTCGAAAGGAACGAAATGCTCAGCATTAAGGCGCGCCATCACCATACTCATGCGCTCACGCGTGGAGAGCGTTTCGCGTTCAATCTGATGGCTCTTCTTGAGCTCTACCTTTGAAAGCAGCCGCCCCAGCGCCGAGAGCAGTTCGTCCAGAGATACCTCGGGATAGACCAAACGCTCCTCGATAGGCGGCAGCTCGGGAGTGGGCGAAAACCAGTCGCGCCCAAAGCGCGGTAACGTATCCAGCGTTTCGGCACTACTCTTCAACTGCTCGTAGGCGCGCAGCCTCTCAAGCAGCACCGCCGTCGGATCCTCTTCTTCTTCATCGTCGCCCTCACGCGGCTGGCGCGGTAGCAGGCTGCGCGATTTTATCTCTGCCAGCATCGCTGCCATTAGTAGATACTCCGCCGCCAGATCGATACCGCTGGTTTCCATCATATCGACGTATTCGATGTAT
Organism: Carnimonas bestiolae; assembly: GCF_051251145.1. NCBI lineage: Bacteria > Pseudomonadati > Pseudomonadota > Gammaproteobacteria > Oceanospirillales > Halomonadaceae > Carnimonas > Carnimonas bestiolae. The sequence goes on from NZ_JBPCZK010000003.1 coordinate 31,661, forward strand.
TGATGGGTTACCGCTGCGACGTTAACCGCCATGATATCGAGGTTTTGCCGCCGAATAAGATACAGCAGCAAATCGAGCGGGCCTTCGAAGGTTTCGAGAAACACGCGCAGCGCTTCCGGCGGGATATAAAGATCCTGCGGCAGCTCCTTGACCTCTTGCCCCTCTACCCGAGCAACAAACAGGCTTTCGGGATCGATGGGATTGGCCTGGGTGGGCGCTTCAAGGCTCATTCGGCGGGGAATACTCAGTGGATGAAAAAAACACCGGCGGCGGCGCAGGCCACGCTCGCGGAATACGCTATCCCGAGCACGACTCGTCATGGCGCTCAGTGTAGCAACCGCAGCAGACGCCACCAACTTATTCGCGTGGCTGTGTAGCGTTGCCTAACAAGCGATTAGCGAGCGCCGACCGCTTGCTAACCGCCGGGACGGCGATAGCGAAACGCTTGCGGCTTTAGATCGATCAATTGGATGCTCTCTTCCTCGGCAATCTGCTTGACCTCATCGTGCCATGGCGAGTGCACACACACCGGATCGGTTTCAGCAGCATCGCCGGTAAGCGCCAGCGCCTGACAGCGACAGCCGCCCCAATCGATTTCGCGGCGATCACAACTGTGGCAGCGCTCTGGCATCCACGACGTACCGCGATAGGCGGTGAAGGCCGGCGAGGTTTTCCAGATATCCACCAGACTGTGGTCGGCCACATTCCAGAATTCGAGCCCGGGTATCGTTTCCGCGGCGTGGCACGGAAGCACCTTGCCGGCAGGCGTGACGTTCAGGGTTTGCCTACCCCACCCTTGCATGCACGCTTTCGGGTAGCGTGCATGGTAGTCGGGTACCACCGAATCGATCACCAAACGGCCGTGATATTTCTCCCGCGCCCGTTCCACCTTATCGACCGCGCGCATGGTCTGCTCGCGGCTTGGCATTAGCGCTGAACGGTTAGCCAACGCCCAGCCGTAATACTGGGCATGAGCTATCTCGATGCGGCGCGCGCCCAGCTTGACGGCCAGCTCTATGAAGTCGTCGATTTGTTCGATGTTGGCGCGGTGAATTACCGCATTAATAGTAAGCGGCAGCCCGAATTCTGCGACTTCATGCGCGAAAGCCAGCTTGCGCGAGTGCGCGCTAGGCATATGCGATACCAGCGCGGTGGTATGTTCTGTGGCGCCTTGAAACGAGAGCTGAACGTGGTCGAGGCCCGCATCGACCAGCGCCGCCAAGCGTTCACGGCTGATATTCACACCTGCGGTAATCAGGTTCGAATAAAGTCCGGCGTCATAGCACGCTAACACGATCTGTTCGAGATCGCGCCGCGCAGCGGGCTCGCCACCGGAAAGATGCACCTGCAGCACGCCCAACTCAGCCGCTTCATGCAGCACCCGCGCCCACGTCTCGGTGTCGAGTTCTTCGTTCTTGCGCTCGAGTTCGATCGGGTTGGAGCAGTAGGGACACTGCAGCGGACAGCGATGAGTCAGTTCGCACAGCATGCCGATGGGCACGGGGTTGCCTGCCTCGGCGAAGGCACGTTTAGCGTCAGTTTGCATTGCCATTAGTGAAACTCAAGTACCCTGCGCTGGCTCAACCCATCAAAAAACTGCGCAACGTCGCTGGCGATTTGCGTTCTGTCGGCGCTGTACTTGGCTGCCAGCAGATCGATAATTTCCGCTTCGCTACGCACGCCGTCGGTATAGGTGAGAACAGCGCGGCCAATATCATCAAGCTTGAAGACGCGCTCAGGGGCCAGCAGTACCCAGCCTCCGCGCGTTTTATCTTCGCGCATGCGCACTCCGCGAGAGAGCGCTGGTACGCGTGACGGCGATTGATCGCTCATACATCCAACTCCGGGTCGAACGCGCCCGGCGGTAAATTGCCCGGCACCACATAGGCGTAATCCAACGCATCAAGCAGTGCCCACAATACGCCACACTTGAAACGCAGCGCATCGAGCACTTGCTGCTGCTGCTCGACGGTTAGCGCGTGCTGTTTGACATAGCGCAACGCAAAGTCAGCATCACGCGGAGCCTGCGTTAGACGTGGCTCGAAATACGCCAGGGTGTCGCGTGAAATGAAATCGTAATGGGCCAGCATGCCCTGCATGCGAATTGGAATCACCATTGGCGAGAACAGTTCGGTCAAGGACGACGCCACGGCTTCGAGCAGCGACCGCTCCGCCACATAGTGCACATAGGCGTCCACGGCGTGGCGCGTTTGCGGCAGCAGCTTGCGGGTCGATTCGACCATCGCGCGATCAAGGCCAAGACCATCGGTCAACGCGAGCCAGCGGCGAATGCCACCATCTTCGGGAGAATCGCCATCGTGATCAATGATGCGCTGGCGCCATTCGCGGCGAATTGCCGGATCATGGCAGCGCGCCATGAAGCTCGCATCCTTGATCGGAATCATGGCCTGATAGTAATAGCGATTAAGCGCCCACGCCTGCACCTGCGCTTTATTAAGCTCGCCGTTTTGCAGCCTAAGCTGGAAGGGATGCCGATGGTGATAGCACTCTTCGCCAATCTTGCGCAGTGCTTGCTCCAGCTCATCTGGCGTCATTGCTTGTTGTTGCGACATGCTACTTGCCTCGCTCTTCGGACCGCCTGAGCGGCAGCAATAAAAAGACAGCGCTCTTCGCTTCCGCTCCTGTAACGCAGCCTACGCGCTACAACGTAACGCGCATACCGTCGAAGCCAACTTCCCAGCCGGCTTCTTCCAACGCTCGCCGCTCAGGGCTGTGATCGAGCAGCGCCGGGTTGCTGTTATTAATGTGAATATAGATACGACGCCTGATATCAAGCTTGGACAGCGCCGCCATCGAGCCCTCCGGCCCCGACATCGACAGGTGTCCCATACGCGCGCCGCTCTTGTGACTAAGCCCCGCCGCGATCAGTTCGTCGTCGCGCCACAGCGTACCGTCGAACAACACCAGATCAGCCCCGCGAATGCGCGCCGCTAGTGCATCAGAGACATGGGCACAGCCAGGAATGTAGTAAATCCGCTTGCCAGCGTGGCGCAGCTCTACCCCAATCGTGGTTTCACCCTCGGCGCCGATGTTTTCAGCTTCGTTGGGGTGGTACAGCGCAGCCTTGCCCGGCACTGCAAACGTAGTTGCCTGCAGCCCGCCCGGCAGCGTGAACGGCGAGCCGTTCTCGACGCGAGTACGACGCACCACCTCAGGGCGTAGCACATCGAAAACCGTGTTGGCAGCCAGCGTCTGGTGAAGTTCGCCGGTGGCTAACAGCTCGTACGGAGTACCCTCGCGCAAGCTGAGCAGCCCAGCGATATGATCGATATCACCACCGGTGAGCAGCACCGCTTCGATAGGCGAATGGCGAAGCTGCTTGGGGGCCAGCTCGGGCACGTTCTGAAGCTGGGCCAATATCTCGGGCGCGCAGTCGATCAGCGACCAGCGCCGGCCATCTATCGACACCGCGACCGACGCCTGGGTGCGTGGCGCAACGCTGCCCTCTCGTACCTGCTGACATACCGTGCAACCGCAATTCCACTGTGGAGAACCACCACCAGCGCCAGCACCTAGCACCAATAATTGAAGGGCGGAAGAGGTAGCCCCTTCCGCCCTGATAACGTTTACCATCGTGACTTAGAATTCAGCCGGCAGGTAATCGTTGATTTCCATGGCAACACATACTTCTTCAATTTTGGGCGCAGTCCAAGCCATTGGATAACTCCTTCAGTGAGACGGATTGACCTTACCCTCCCACTATAACCATTTTTTTCCACGTACAACACGGCATTCAAGATAGAAACAGCCTATAGATAGACGTTCCCTGCCATAAACAATCTCGAGCCCCCGCTATTCGCTGATAACACGCGTCTCAGCAGCAGCCTGTGCCAAGCGGGTACGCCCGCCGCGCAGCTGATAATCGAAGATTTTCTCGGCTATATTCCAGTGACGTCCGGTTTTACGCGCCACAACGATGTCGGGGGCGCGCAGTCGCTGCGGGGCCGCCAGTACCTCATCGAGTGATTCAGGCTGCCAGCGGAGTGCGGGCGCGGCGATGTGAAGATCCAGGAAGACACGGTAAAACGCCGTCCGCTGCGCGGCGGTTTCGAGCGCAAACCACTCGCTCAGCCCTTCGCCCTGCTCATCGAGATACTCCACCTTCAATCGCTCGAGGCCACGACCATTGAGCGCTCGCGTGAGACGCATCGCTGCCACCTTGATAATTTTCGCGCCGCGCAGTTTCAGGACCTGCTTCAGGTGATCGTCAATATCGATCAAGGTCGCGTCACAGCTGCCACAGCGGCGTGCAGCGATATCATTCGCGGCATCGCAGTGCGGGCAGCTTTTAAAACGGAAGCGAAAGTCGCACTGTTGGGTGTGACCATTGTCGTCCTCGATCAGTCCCTGACAGCGACGCCCAAAGTGCTCGATCACCAGTTCCCCATCCTTGCGCCCCCAAAACAGGTTGGCAAAGCCACATTCCGGGCATTCGACCTGCACCGGCTCGGTATCGGCTGCCGGACGTGGCTGCCCCACTTCAGGGGCGTAGATGTCCCACGGATTACCAGCGTAATCCAAAATCACACATTCTTGTTTGTTCGGCGCCAGACGCAGCCCACGCCCGACAATCTGCTGATAGAGCCCCACCGACTCGGTAGGACGCAGAATCGCAATCATATCGACGTGCGGTGCATCGAAGCCGGTGGTGAGCACCGCCACGTTAACCAGATACTTTAGCTGCTGCGCCTTGAACGCCTCGATCAAGCGCTGGCGCTCTGCTGACTCGGTATTGCCGGTAATCAGCGCAGCTTGCTGGGCAGGCAATAACGCTGTGACTTCCTCAGCGTGCTGTACGGTCGCGGCAAAGATCATCACGCCGACGCGCTGCTGCGCACGCTCGATGATTTCTCCGACAATAGCGGGCGTCGCACGATTGCCCTGAGTTCGCTCTGCCAACTGCTGCTCGCTGAACATGCCATTGTGATCGGCCACCAAGTGAGAGAAATCGTAACCGGCAATCGCTGCATCAATGCGTTTGGGTTCGCTCAGGTAACCATTGCGCACCATCCAGCGCAGCGGCATTTCGTAAACACATTCACGGAAAAACGCCTGCTCATCACCGCGCACCATTCCATGGTAATGGCGGTGATAGATAAAGCCTTTGCCCAATCGGAACGGCGTCGCCGTCAGCCCCAGCACTTTAAGCCGAGGATTGGCGGTGCGCAGGGTATCAATCACCTTCTGATAGCTGCTGGCACCGCGTTTTTTGCGCGGAGTGGAGGCTGTCGCCACGTCGACACGATGGCATTCGTCGATGACCAATAGCGTGAAGGAGCCGTCAGCAAAGGAAGACAGCGAATTCACCACTGACTGCACTGATGCAAACACCACCTGGCGACTGCTTTGCTTGCGCTTCAGCCCGGCACTGAAGATGTCCGCCTCGAGCCCATAGGCTTCGTATTTAGCATGATTTTGCTCGACGAGTTCGCGCACGTGCGCCAGCACCAGCACGCGGCCACGCGCCAAGCGTGCTAGTTCGGCAATCACCAACGACTTACCGCTACCGGTGGGCAGTACCACCACGGCAGGCTCGTCGGAATGGCGGAAATAGGCGATCACACGTTCCACCGCCTGCTGTTGATAGGGACGAAGCTTGGGCACTGAAGAAAACACACCGCTGTTATCAATTGGGAATCAACGCCCCATGGTAGCCCACACTGTGGTGTAATGTCGGTGATTTCATTGATGATCGAAACGCTGCCTTCACCTCTCGTCAGGTGGAGAAACGCCTTTTAGAACAACGCTTGGGAGCCACTATGTTGACCGTACTTGCCTATAGCCTTGTCGTTGGCTGTATCGCCACGTTACTCCTTGATGCGTGGACGCTTTTGCTTAGCAAGGCCGCAGGCTTGGGGGGCAGCAATTGGGGCGTGGTCGGTCAGTGGGTGCAGGGATTGCCCCAAGGCAAATTCTTCCATCTCGGCGATGCCGCGCCTGCGGTTAGCCAACAGGACAAAGCAGTGGGCTGGCTGTTTCACTATGTCGTCGGAGTGGTGTATGCGCTGCTGATGGTGCTTATTGGCGGCGCTCACTTCATTACAGCCCCCTACTGGACACCGATCATTTGGGTTGGGTTTACCTTGAGCACTCTGTGCGGCCTGCTAATCCTGGTCCCGGCACTTGGCGGCGGGCTATTGGCATCGAAAACACCCAATCAGACCAAAGCAATCGGGCTGATGTTGGCAGGCCACGCGGTCTTTACCATCGGGCTTTATATCGGCGCACAGCTGTTTGCCGCCTAACACCCCAAGCGTGGCAAAACGCACGCCCGCTCCTATTCATCGCCTTAGCTAGCACGGCCGCTGATGCGTGTGCAGTGAGCCATCGCATGGCGGAAGGCGGTTGGCTGAGCCTCTGCGGATACCGAACGCCGAGCTTTGACCGTCCTAGCTCGGCTGCTTTTCGTCAGGCATAAAAAAACACCCGCTCGGCCGTTTTGATTCAACCGATCGGGTGTTTCGCGGGAAGATACGGTGCTCGCTGCACCGCTCTTCACGACGTTACGGAATATCGCCGTTAGTCGACAAATACCCGTGCGTTGCGGAACATCCGCAGCCATGCGCCATCGTCGTTCCACTCCGCCGGACGCCACGAGTTGGTGACCGCACGGAATACGCGCTCAGGGTGCGGCATCATAATCAGCACGCGGCCATCGAGGGACGTCAGTCCGGTAATGCCTGCCGGTGAGCCGTTGGGGTTGGCCGGATACTGCGTCGTGGCGATACCGTAGTTGTCCACGTAACGCAGTGCGACCTGCCCTCTGGTGTGCACGTCGCGCATGACCGCATCGCTCTCGAAGCGCGCCAGCCCTTCCCCATGCGCTACCGCAATCGGCATTCGCGAGCCTTCCATTCCGGCCAGCATTACCGCATTGCTCTTCTCGACAGCGACCATCGACACACGCCCTTCGAACTGCTCGGAGCGATTGCGTACAAAGCGCGGCCAGTTGTCGGCGCCGGGAATCAGCTCAGCTAGCTGCGACAGCATCTGGCAGCCGTTACATACGCCCAGCGAGAAGGTGTCGGTACGCTCAAAAAACGCCGCAAACTGATCGCGCACCGCGCCGTGATACAGCACCGACTTGGCCCAGCCACCGCCCGCGCCCAGCACGTCGCCGTAGGAGAAGCCTCCGCAGGCGGCAAGCCCTTTGAACGAATCGAGTGCGGTACGACCTTCCAGCAGATCGGACATGTGCACATCGACGGCTTCGAAGCCTGCGCGATCGAAGGCGGCGGCCATTTCGAGCTGACCGTTAACGCCCTGCTCACGCAGAATCGCAACGCGCGGGCGAGTATCAAGGTTCAGGTAAGGCGCGGCAACATCCTCGTTCACATCGAACGAGAGCTCGGCGTGCAGGCCCGGATCCTGGGTATCGAGCAGCGCATCAAACTCCTGCTCGGCACACTCGGGATTATCGCGTAGCGCCTGAATGCGGTGGCTGGTGTCCGCCCATAGCCGCTGCGCCGTGACCCGAGGAATGTCGAGCAGTTGGCTGCTGCGGTGGGACACAATCAAGCGATCATCGCTACGCGGGCGCGCCACGTCTTTGACCGCATCGCCCAGCCCCGCCTCGGCAAAGCGCTGGTGTACGGCATGAATATCCGCATCACGCACCTGAATGACCGCGCCTGCTTCTTCGTTGAACAATGCCGCCAGAGCATCTTCTTTAGCGTCGACCACATCGTCCAGGTGAATATTCAGGCCCAGATGGCTAGTGAAGGCCATCTCTGCGAGCGTTACCGCCAGACCGCCATCACTGCGATCGTGATACGCCAGCAGCTTGCCTTCCGCGTTGAGCGTTTGAATAACGCTGAAGAACGCCGCCAGATCCTGGGCCGATTCGAGGTCCGGGCACTGATCGCCTACCTGATCGAACACCTGCGCCAGCGCCGACGCGCCGAGGCGGTGCTGACCACGCCCCAGATCGATCAGCAGCAGCGTACTCGGCTCACCGCGCTGTAGTTCGGGCGTAAGCGTTTGCATGGCATTGGCGACCGGCGCGAAGCCGGTCACGATCAGGGAAAGCGGTGCTGTCACCGCCTTCTGTTCGCCTTCGTCGGTGCGCCACTGGGTGCGCATCGACATCGAATCCTTGCCGACCGGAATGGCCATGCCCAGCGCCGGACACAGCTCCATGCCCACCGCTTTCACCGCTTCGAACAGCGCCTGGTTCTCACCAGCGTGATCAGCCGCGCTCATCCAGTTGGCAGAAAGACGTATATCCGACAACGCCTCTACCCGCGCTGCGGCCATGTTGGTCACCACCTCAGCAACCGCCATACGCGCAGAAGCCGCCGCATTGATCATCGCCGAGGGGGTACGTTCGCCAATGGCCATCGCCTCACCAGCGAGGGTGTCATAGCTAGCCGTGGTAACGGCACAATCAGCGACCGGTGTCTGCCATGGGCCAACCATCTGGTCACGCGCCACCATGCCGGTAATCGAGCGGTCGCCGATAGTAATCAGGAAGCCTTTGGAAGCGACTGCGGGCAGCTGTAGCACGCGCTCGAATGCCTCGCGCAGTTCAACACCATCGAAGCGCAGCGACGCATGGGCAACGGTTTGCTCATCGTAGCGACGCGACATTTTTGGCGGCTTGCCAAACAGCACGTCCATCGGCAGATCGATCGGCGTTGATTCGCGCTCACTTGGCGCGGCGCCGGTCTCGATGCGCCCATCGTTGACGGTCAGGGTATGGGCTTCGAGCGCTTCGCCCACCACCGCATAAGGGGCGCGTTCGCGCCGGCAAATGGCGTCGAATCGCTCAACATCGTGAGGTGCAATTGCCAGCACGTAGCGTTCCTGCGATTCGTTACACCACAGCTCCAGCGGGCTCATGCCAGGCTCGTCACTGGGCACCGCCGCCAGATCGAACAAGCCACCGCGCTCACCATCCTTGACCAGCTCCGGCAGCGCATTCGAAAGCCCGCCCGCACCAACGTCATGAATGAAGCAGATAGGGTTCTGCTCGCCCAATGCCCAGCAGCGATCGATCACTTCCTGCGCACGCCGCTCCATTTCAGGGTTGTCACGCTGTACCGAGGCGAAATCGAGCGCCGCATCGGAGCCCCCGGAGGCCACCGATGAGGCCGCCCCGCCGCCGAGGCCGATCAGCATGGCGGGACCGCCCAGCACGATCAGCTTGGCTCCGACGGGAATGTCGCCTTTCTCAACGTGCTCACTGCGGATATTGCCGTAGCCGCCCGCCAGCATGATGGGCTTGTGATAGCCGCGGCGCTCGCTGCCATTGACGGTTGGCGCGTCGATTTCAAGGGTACGGAAATAGCCCGCCAGATTGGGGCGACCAAATTCATTATTGAACGCGGCACCGCCGATCGGGCCCTCGATCATGATATCGAGCGCGCTCTTGATGCGTTCAGGACGGCCGTAGTCGGTTTCTTCCCACGGCTGTAGATAGCCGGGAATGCGCAAATTGGACACGCTGAAGCCTGTCAGCCCCGCCTTCGGTTTGCCCCCCACACCGGTCGCGCCTTCGTCGCGAATTTCACCGCCTGCGCCCGTTGCCGCACCAGGATGCGGCGCGATGGCGGTGGGATGATTGTGGGTTTCCACCTTCATCAAAATATTGATCGGCTCACGCGTTGCGCCGTACACATGGTGCTGCGGATCGGGGAAGAAGCGCCCTGCGGTGGTGCCCTCGATAATCGCCGAGTTGTCGCTGTAGGCCGACAGCACGCCCTCGGGTGACTGCTGGTGGGTGTTGCGGATCATGCCGAACAGCGAGCGCGGCTGGGCTTCACCGTCAATCGTCCAGTCAGCATTGAAAATCTTGTGTCGGCAGTGCTCAGAGTTGGCCTGCGCGAACATCATCAGCTCGACGTCGCTGGGGTTGCGGCCAAGACGGGTGAAGGCCGCGACCAGATAGTCGATTTCATCGTCGGCGAGCGCTAGCCCAAGACGACCATTGGCTTCCTGCAGCGCCGGCTGCCCCTGCCCGATCACATCGACCTCGCTGAGTGGACGCGGCTGATGCTGAGCGAATAGCTGGACGGCATCGGCTTCATCGAAGAGTACGGTTTGAGTCATGCGGTCGTGCAACAGCTCAACGATGCGCTGGCTCTGCTCTGCTGACGGCATTGCAGAGGTGACCAAATGGTACGCAATGCCGCGCTCAACACGCGCCACCCCCTCAAGGCCGCAGTTGCGCACGATATCGGTGGCCTTGGTTGACCACGGCGACAGCGTACCTAAACGCGGCACCACCAGATAAAGCGCCCCATCCCGCGCACGGGCGTGCTCACGCGCGTCGAGCAGTTCGCCAAGGCGTTGCTGCGTCTGGGCATCCAGCGCATCAGGCGTGTCGATGAAGTAGACAAAATCGGCAGTAAGCGATTCGACGATGGGAACCGATTGACGCAGTTGGTCGATCAGTTTGGCGTGACGGAACTCAGAAAGTGCTTCAGCACCTCGCAGTTCGAGCATGACAACGCGGCCTCTTTGCATTGGCAGTAGAAGTCAGGCATGGGCACATCGATTGCGCTCGGCCCACCGCCCAGGAAGGAGCGCACATGATACTGGAAAGTGAGCGATCAGACGATGGCAATTACACGCTAAAAGCAACGAAAACGCCGTGGACTGGCGCAGCGCCTGGCTAACCGAGCTCTACAGCGCCGCTGGCAAGCGTACTAACAGCGGGTTGATAGCGACTGATGAATGACCATTCACCGAGGCGTGATAAACCACGATGGAGCGCCAGCGCCCCCATTCAGACGGCCTTAAGTAACGTTGAGAGAACCATCGGTTTGGATGAAGTCAGTGCGCCAGACCGCTACAATCGGGCACTTCCTGAAATTTGAGTGATGTTATGAACGCTATTGTGTGCCGCTGGCAGCGCCACTGCCTCGATCAACCCACCGCACAGCGCCAATGGTTGACGCTTCCCGGCTCACTAACGCAAGCGCTACGCCGCTGCGGCACTTTTGCGCTAGAGGTTACTCTGGAAGGCTGGTGTCGATTGAGCCATGACGAAACCGAGGTGCTGAAACTACCGGCCAACAGCCGCGGCTGGGTACGCGAAATAGTGATGAGTATTGACGGTATTCCCAGTGTCGCGGCAAGGAGCGTGACCACCGCAGCCGGTTTGCGCGGCCCGTGGCGAGGGCTGCGACATCAGGGACAGCGCCCGCTTGGCGATATTCTCTATCACAATGGCGCCATCCGACGTACGCCGTTTAGCTTCTCAACGCGTAACACCGGCCACGCCGCTGAGCAGCTAGCAGGCCCCGCGCGACGCTCGGTGTTCTATCGCCGCCATCACCCGCTGCTGATCAGTGAACGCTTCTTGCCAGCATTTCTAGAACGCCACGGCAAAGGCTCGCCGCAGTGGCTGCCACCGCGTTGGTCGCCCGCAGAATAGCAATTTCCGTGGTAGCAGCAGCGCCGTCTTCTCGGCCGCTTAATCGCCAAAGGGCCGCCATCTGCGCATTCGCAGAAAATCACACCTTGGCTTGCCTCACGATCGGCAGCACAGCGGTGCGCCGAACGTACGGCGACCGCCTGCTTCAATCGCTGTACGCGGCGAGCAGCTCGACGCACAAGGCAATACACCACTACTAGCGAGAGGCGCTTCGACGTTCGCTGAAAAAGCGTTTGAGAAGCTGCGCAGAGGCCGACGCTAATACGCCGCCTTGAATGAGTGGCTGGTGGAAGTGCCATGGTTGGGCGGCAAGGTTGGCCCGAGATTCGATCATTCCCGACTTTGGCTCCGCGGCGGCGTACACCAATCGCGCCACGCGCGCCTGCATAATGGCACCCAAACACATCATGCAGGGTTCCAGCGTAACAAACAGCGTACAGTCGAGCAGACGGTAGTTGCCCAACTGCGCTGCCGCTGCGCGAATTGCCTGAACTTCGGCGTGGGCACTGGGGTCGTGACAGCCAATCGGTGCGTTATAACCGGCACCAATGATCGCCCCCTCGGCCGACACCACCACTGCCCCAACCGGCACTTCTCCCGCGTCAAACGCTAGCCGCGCCTGATCCAGCGCTCGATGCATGTAAAATTCGTCACTGCGCAACGCTGGATCGGGCTGATCACTCACCCTGCTGCCACCATTGGTCCTGCGGTGTTACCGGCACGGTGCGTTTATGGCGTGTTGCCATGAACAACTGCTCAATGCGCTCGGCCACCTTGTCGCTGACCGCCTGACCTTCGAGATAGTCGTCGATATCAGCGTAACGCACGCCAAGCGCGTCTTCGTCGGGCAGCGCAGGACGATCGTCCTCGAGATCGGCAGTGGGCACCTTGAAGGTGATGCTGTCGGGCGCATTGAGCGCTTTCAGCAGCGCTGCTCCCTGACGTTTACTGAGGCCGGTAAGCGGTGTGATATCCACACCGCCATCGCCATATTTGGTGAAAAAGCCGGATACCGCCTCGGCGGCGTGATCGGTGCCGACCACCAGACAGCCTAGCTGCCCGGCTAGCGCATACTGCGCCACCATGCGCTCACGCGCCTTGATGTTGCCGCGCACGAAATCACGCAGTCGATCGGGCGCGCCCTCGAGCGGAGCCAGTGCTTTAGCTGCCGCCGCCGCGCTGGCATCGGCCGCTTCCTTGATATTCACAACCAAGCGATGATCGGGCGCGATGAAATCCAGCGCGACCTGTGCATCGTCTTCGTCGGCCTGCTCGCCATAGGGCAGCCGTACCGCGTAAAAACTGACCTCACTGCCCTGCTGGCGTAGGCCTTCCACCGCTAACTGGCAGAGTCTGCCGGCCAGCGCCGAATCCTGTCCACCGCTAATGCCCAGCACCAACCCTTTGGTGCCAGTGCGGCGCAAATAGCGCTGAATAAAGCTGACGCGTTCGGCAATTTCCTGCTCGGGGTCAATGGCTGGATTCACGCATAGTTCTTTTATGATGGCGTTGCGCAAGGTGGTCATTGGTCGCGGACTCGTGAAAGTGGCTGAAATGGGACACCTACCAAGAGTATCTGATGCATCGCCGCCTGCCTATAGGGTGACATGCGCCAGTTAACGCTAGCCGTCGTTGCCGGCGCTCAATCGATAATGAGGGGGGCGCTAATGATACTTATAGTCAATGCAATGAATGTGGAAACGGAATTAGCACTCACTCAACGTCCACTCTTGTGACATACTATAATTAATCCTTAAGGATAATTGACGCGTTCCGCTGCAACCGTCTCAATCAAACGGCCACTTGTCATGTCTGACTGCTTACTGCCCCGTCACTGCCAGTTCCGTTCCTCCCCTGCACACCACGATCGGGCTATCGAGCGTCCATTAAAGCGTCCAAATTCTGACGATCATCTCCACGCCAGCTGCGCGCGTTGTACTTCTACCGCTTCCCTTCCACTTGCAGGAGAATGGCATGCGCCGTTGGCTTAACATGTTGATTCCAGTGCTTTGCACTGTCGTACTACTGCTCTTTGATGCTCCCCAAGGACTTTCCCCCCAGGCATGGCACTTCTTCGCCATCTTCGTTGGTGTAATTGCCGGACTGATTCTCGAGCCTATCCCGGGCGGCGCCGTGGGGCTCGTAGCCATCGTCATCATTAGCTTGACCAGCCGCTGGACCTTGTTCAGCCCTGAACAGCTTGCTTCCGATCACTTCAATGTGCCCGACGAAAGCTTTAGCTGGGCGGTGTCGGGATTTAAAAACGCGACGGTCTGGCTGATCTTCGGTGCCTTCATGTTCGCTACCGCGTATGAGAAGACGCACCTGGGCCAACGAATGGCCCTGCTGCTGGTTAAAAGCCTTGGACGCCGTACGCTGCTGCTGGGCTATGCGGTCGCCCTTGCCGATCTGGTGCTAGCTCCCTTTACGCCCTCGAATACGGCACGCAGTGGCGGCACGGTGTATCCGATTATTTCAAACCTGCCGGCGCTTTACGGCTCGAAGCCCAACGACAAGAGCTCGCGCTTGATTGGCTCTTATCTGATGTGGGTAGCCATTACCACCACCTGTGTTACCAGCACCATGTTCATGTCGGCACTAGCGCCCAACATCCTGTCGGTCGCGCTGGTACACGATGCAATCGGACTGCATATCTCATGGGGCACCTGGTTTATCGCTGCGGCGCCGCTGGGCATATTGCTGCTGGTCGCGACACCACTGCTTAGCTATTGGCTCTATCCGCCGGGTATCAAGCACAACGATGAAGTCCCTAAATGGGCCGCGGACCAACTGAAGGAGTTGGGTAGCTTATCGCGCAACGAAATCCTGCTACTGGTACTGGTGTGCATTGCGCTGGTGCTGTGGATTTTCGGCACCGCGTATGTAAGCCCCGCCATGGCAGCGCTGTTGGTGATTGCGGTGATGCTGATTACCGGCGTGCTTGAGTGGTCGGACATTACCGGTAACAAGGCCGCCTGGAATACCTTCTTCTGGTTTGCCACACTGGTAGCATTGGCGTCGGGGCTATCGCAGGTGGGCTTCATCCATTGGCTGGGGCGCGAAGGGGGCAGCCTGTTACACGGTTCCAGCCCGCTAACGGCCATTATCGTGATCGTGGTGGCGTTTTATCTGCTTCACTATCTGTTTGCCAGCACCACTGCGCATACCACTGCCCTACTACCCGCCGCGCTGGCCATTGGTCACGCAGTACCGGGCATCGACATGCAGCTGTTAAGCATGATGTTGGTAGCGTCACTGGGCTTGATGGGCATCATCACCCCTTATGGCACCGGCCCCAGCCCGATCTATTTCGGCAGTGGCTTTCTGCCTGCCGCCGACTACTGGCGATTGGGCACCATCTTCGGCGCACTGTTCCTGATTCTGTTGCTGGCCATAGGGCTACCGTGGATGGAGTTGGTGCTGTAACACAGGATGACTGATGGGCGGGCCGAGCAACCACACTATTGCGAAGGATCCCGGCCCATCCCCAGTGATCGAGAGCACAGAGAAATTAATACAACATTATGTGACACTAAGGGCAACGAGAGTGCTCTGCGAAGGCAACTGCTCAGGGGCAGCTCGCCCCACTGCAGCCTTCCAGGCATTCCCAACATTAGCCGCGCATTTTCGCGTAGTAATAGCACATAATGAAATAACACAAGGCATTCGGGAGAGCGTAAATGAGTGACGAGAACACTGAGCAGGTTGATGTACTGCTAATAGGCGCTGGGGTAATGAGCACAACGCTGGCGACGCTTTTGCATCATCTTGAGCCGGGCCTCTCGATCGAAATAGTGGAACAGCTCGATGGCGCTGCGCAGGAGAGCTCCAACGCGTGGAATAACGCAGGCACCGGCCATGCGGCCATGTGCGAGCTGAACTATACACCGCGCGCGGCCGACGGCTCGGTGAATATCGACAAAGCCGTCAACATTAATACCCAGTTCGAAGAATCGAAGCAGTTCTGGAGCTATCTGATTGAGCAAGGCGCGCTCGATGCACCGGAAAACTTCATTCATCCGGTGCCTCATATCAGCTTTGTGCGCGGTGATGACGACGTCGCTTTCCTGAAGCAGCGCTATGAGGCCATGAGCGCGCACCCCTGCTTCGCTGATATGACCTTCACCGAAGATCACGATGAAATCAAACAGTGGGCACCGCTGCTGTTTGCAGGACGCACCGGTACTCAGTCGCTGGCCGCCACGCGCATGCGTCAGGGGGCCGATGTCGACTATGGCGCGCTGTCGCGAGACCTGATCGGCCATCTTGAGAAAGAGCAAGCGGTCAAGGTTGCCTACCAGCAGAAAGTAACCGGGCTGGTGCAGGATGCCAACGGCCACTGGTACGTTGATATCAGCGTTAACAACGGTGCAGAAAAACGCACCGTGCGTGCTGGCTTCGTGTTCGTAGGTGCGGGCGGCGCTGCACTGGGTTTGCTGCAGAAAAGCGGTATTCCGGAAGCCAACGGCTATGCCGGCTTCCCGGTGAGCGGCCAGTGGCTGCGCTGCGACAAACCCGAGATTGTCGAACAGCACACCGCCAAGGTGTACAGCAAGGCATCCGTGGGTGCGCCGCCGATGTCGGTCCCCCACCTCGACACCCGCGTCGTCGATGGTAAGACATCGCTGCTGTTTGGCCCCTTCGCCGGCTTCACTACCAAGTTCCTGAAAACCGGCTCGCTGCTCGATTTGCCCGAAAGCGTGCGTTTCAACAACATCAAACCGATGCTGTCGGTCGCCAAGGATAACTTCCCGCTGGTGAAATACCTGGTGCAGCAGGTGCTGCTATCGCAGAAACAGCGCGTCGAAGAACTGCGTGATTTCTACCCTGACGCCAAGGACGATGACTGGCGGCTACAGGTTGCTGGTCAGCGCGTGCAGGTAATCAAGAAAGATGCCGAGAAAGGCGGCACGCTGCAGTTCGGTACGGAAGTAGTTGCCGCTAAAGACAACAGTATTGCTGCTCTGCTGGGGGCTTCTCCCGGCGCGTCCACCGCGGTATCGATCATGCTGGGACTGCTGGAACGCTGCTTTAGCGACAAGTTCTCAAGCGAAGCTTGGCAGCAGAAGCTCAACACGATCTTCAGCGCTCGTGCCGCTGCCCTGGCCACCGATGGCGAATTGCTCAACAAGGTGCGCACTCATTCGCACTCAGTGCTGAAACTGACAGCGCCCGGCGAGTAATACCGCTTCGGTAGTTGCGCCGCTGCCAAACGCACCACACAAAAGCCCCGCCGTTGAGTGTTCATCAACGGCGGGGCTTTTTTATTGCCACTAGCGTGTCGGTGCACCGCCCTTTGCTCGCGGCGGCTATTGCGCTCGCTACTCGCTAGCGGTCAGGTTGTCCCACAAGAACTGCGTGGTCATGGCGATGCGCTCAGCACTTTGGCGATTATCCACGGAAGCACCGTGGCCACCTTCGGTGTTCTCGTAGAACCACACCTGCTGGATGCCCATGTCCTGCATCTTGGCGGCCATCTTGCGCGCCTGTACCGGCCCCACGCGATCATCGCTGGTGGCAGTGTAGAACAGCACCGGCGGATAGTGCGTGTTGGCGTCGATGTTGTGATAAGGCGAGAA
This sequence comes from Carnimonas bestiolae, assembly GCF_051251145.1. Taxonomy (NCBI): domain Bacteria; kingdom Pseudomonadati; phylum Pseudomonadota; class Gammaproteobacteria; order Oceanospirillales; family Halomonadaceae; genus Carnimonas; species Carnimonas bestiolae. Next base: position 48,641 of record NZ_JBPCZK010000003.1, read on the forward strand.
GGTGCGGATGAACTGCCACTGATCAGGCTGATCGGGATCGCCATATTCGCCGATCCACGATGCCCCCGCCGACAGATGGGTATAGCGCTTCATGTCGAGCAGCGGCACCTCACTGACAATGGCACCGAACAGCTGCGGATAGTGCGTTAGCATATTGCCCGCCAGCAGACCGCCGTTGCTGCCGCCTTCCGCGCCCAAATGCTGCGCTGAAGTAACGCCGCGCTTGGTCAGGTCGCTGGCAACCGCCGCGAAATCTTCATAGGCACGCATACGATGCTGCTTAAGCGCCGCCTGATGCCAGCCCGGGCCGTATTCACCGCCGCCGCGAATATTGGCAATCACGTAAACGCCACCACGCTCCAGCCACGAGCGGCCAATACTGCCGCTGTAATCCGGCGTCAATGAGACTTCGAAACCGCCGTACCCGTACAGCAGTGTGGGATTGCGACCGTCCAGTTGAATATCCTTGGCAGCAATCTCGAAGTAAGGGATGCGGGTGCCATCGCGGGAGGTAGCAAAGTGCTGCTGCACCTGATAGCGCGAAGCATCGAAGAAGGCCGGTGCCTGCTTCAGCTTGTCAGGGGCTGCGCTGCTATCGAGCGAGCCATAGTAAAGAGTGGCGGGCTTCAAGAAGCCTTCTACCGACAGCCAGTAGTCGTCGTTTTCTTCGTCATCGACACCGCCTGCACTGATACTGCTGAGCGCGATATCATCCCCCAGCGGGCGACGCTGCCACTCCCCCTGGCCGGGAGTCACTACTTCTACCCGACCGGCCACGTTGTCCATTTCGTTGAGCAGCAAATGGTGCCGAGTGGTGGAATAGCCCGCCAGTGAGCGCGTGGCGGTTGGGGTAAACACCTTGACTAGATCACGCTTTCCGGCCATGAAATCGTCGAACTTAGCGGCCAGCAGCGAACCTGCAGGATAGTGTTGCCCTGCTACTTGCCAATCACTGCGCAACGAGATTAGCAGCCACTCACGATACGGCGAGGCGTCGGCATCGGCAGGAATCTCGATTTTCTGAAGTTCTCCTTCTGGCGTGCGCCAAAAGGTCTCGCCCTCGAAGAAAGAGCGCTGGCGATGAAAGAAATCGCGCTCGAAACCTTTGGTAAAATCGTGCCCGCCCATCACCGTCAGGTCCTGGGGCTCACCCTCGAAGACAACCTTAGCGCTGGAAAGCGGTGTACCACGCTGCCATAGCTTGACGATACGTGGATACCCGGAGGTAGTCATCGAGCCAGCGCCAAAATCGGTGGCGACATAGAGATGATCGCGATCACGCCAATTGACATTGCTTTTCGCTGCGGGCAGCTCGAAGCCTCCCTCCACGAACGTCTTGCTGGCCAGATCAAACTCGCGCACCGCGCTGGCATCACCGCCATCAGGCGACAGGTTAATCAGACAGCGCTGGTAGTCAGGTGCCAGACAGCCAGCACCGTGCCACACCCAGCGTTTGCCTTCCTGCTGGCCCAGTGCATCGACGTCGAGCAATACCTCCCAGCGCGGCTGCTCCTTGCGGTACTCATCGAGCGTGGTACGGCGCCACAGACCGCGCGGATGGTCTTTGTCGCGCCAGAAGTTGTAGAAGTACTCCCCGCGCTTCCCCACCGCCGGAATACGCGCATCGGAATCGAGTACTTCCAGCACGCGATCACGTGTACGCTGATACGCTTCGCCTGAGCCAAAGCGAGCCAGCGTTTTACGGTTTTGCTGCTTGACCCAATCGAGCGGCTTCTCGCCATGAATATCTTCCAACCATTGCCATTGATCGCCTTCTGCAGAAGTGCTGGCAACATTGGGGTGAGAACTGGCATCAGACATGCAGGAAACTCCTAGAAAGCATAAGGCAGTGCACAACACGCTAACCTTCATTGTTATTGGCCTCTTCAGGAAAAAGCGATAAAGACGTGCAGCAGCTGTTGTTTTTTTAACGCTAATAATCCGCGCAGCGCCCGACTTTACGGCGGGCGCACTGCTTCTATTAGCCACGACGGCGATGGGATTGCAAGCGGCGGTCTTCACTGGGGGAATCGAAAACTACCGGCGCCGCAAAACGCGACGCCGGTAGCCATCGAGAAGCAAACCTTCTCTTACACAGCACGCTGCCGCTACAGAATCGGCGCTACCAGATTGGCCAGCCGCCCTCCTATTTGACGCCAGATGGGCACCTGATCGAGCGCCTGCTGGTCCAACTCGCGCGACTCGCTGAAGTCGTGCAACAGCATTTGTTCGATTTCGCTAGCGAATGCAGCATCGAAGGTGGCGACCATCAATTCAAAGTTAAGCCGCAGCGAACGGTTATCGAGATTGGCACTGCCGACCACCGCATACTCGTCGTCAACCAGCCATACCTTCTGATGCACAAATCCCTGACGGTAGTTATAGATGCGCATGCCGCTTTGGAAGGCGCGCCGCATAAACAGGCAACTCGCCAGGTAAACGGTAATGTGATCCGCTTGCCCTGGCACCAGAATGCGCACATCAACGCCGCGATTAACCGCCAGTTGCAATGCCGCAAACACCGCGTCATCCGGCACCAGATACGGCGTACTAATCCACACTCGCTTGGTTGCCTTACCAATCAGCTCGAGCAATTCCATAACGCAGGTATCGTTACCATCGGCAGGGCCCGTGGGCAGCGCTTGACACTTCTTATCGCCAACCGGCTCGGTGGCTGCCATGCCCAGCTCGGGCAACTGTTTTGTCGTCCAATACCAATCTTCGGCGAAGGAATATTGCAAGCAGTTGATGATGGGGCCACGCAACTCGATATGCGTATCGCGCCAAGGCGCCAGCGGTGGCTCCTTGCTGATATAAAGATTACTGACGTTGTGCCCGCCAACAAAGGCGCGCTCACTGTCCACGATGACCAGTTTACGGTGATTGCGGAAATTCACCTGAAAACGGTTATAGCCAATCCCCGAAGACGTCACGAACTTGTGCGCTTTAATGCCACCCTGCCGCAAGCGTTCCAGCGTGGAGCGCTTCAAGCCGTGGCTACCTATCCCATCACACAGCAGCATGACATCGACGCCGTCGGCCGCGCGCGCCAGCAATTTATCGAGCATCTCCTGACCGAGCTCATCCTCGGCAATGGTGAAAAACTCCACCACAATCTGTGACTTCGCATGGTCAATGGCGTCGAAGATGGCCTCGAAGGTTGCCTCGCCGTTGACCAGAAGGCGAACGTCGTTGCCTTCCAGCATCGGCATTTGTGTCAGTTTCGCCGCGGCAGGCAAGCCCTGATCGCCCTGCTCCGCCACCGAACGGCGCCATGGCACGTCACCAATACGCGTGTTGACTTCGTTACGCTCATCACGACGCGCCTTAACGAATGACTCAAAACGATTGCTGCCAAAAATAAAATACGGAATCAGCGCGAAGTACGGGAAGACCACCAACAGCACCGCCCATGCGATAGCACCCTGCGGCGTTCGCGAGCGCCATATCGCGTCGATAGCCGCAAGAATGCCACCCAGATGGAACAGAAAGACAATAATACCGAGGGTCGAAACAGTGCTCATGAGAGGGGATGTTCACCTTGATTAACAGTGTGTTGGTGTGCCGGCCTGGCTGACTCGGGGCTTATGGCAGGGCACGGGAGATAGACCGCGACTCGCCCACAACAGGACATACCAACCCTGCACCGCCCCGACAACCGCACCGAAAGGAGCCATTCTGCCGCGATAGCCGACGATAACAGCCTAAACCTTGCCTTAGCAGCTAAAGCCTAGCAACAAAACACCGCTTAATAAGTAAAACTTTACCCACTGCTCGCCAACCGCACATCGACAACCTGAATGTCTAACGCTCCTCTCGCACCGTCCACCTTGGCGGTCCACTGCTTTTTCCGACATCACCGCCCTATTCCTACGCCATCGGCCATCACAACATACGCGTACTTTGGGGGTATTGAGGGCGGCTATTGCTCTCTCACCTTTAGAGGCGTTGGCAGGCGTTGGCGTGAGGTGTTTACAAGTTTGGGGAGGAGTGCCTAAGAAAATCTGGCTTTGTGCGTGAATAGCTAGCGGATTACCTCTGGCATTAGAGAGCGCATCTTCACCACGACTACCAGTCTTGAGCTTTACTAGGGCCCGCCCAGCACGGATTAACTTCAGACGCTATCGGCCAAGCCTATGAACTTTAAGACGCGCTACAATTCCCGACCGTGAGGTCTGGTTAATCACTTTAGCGCTAGTGTTGCAGCGTTCTTCTCTTAAAATTCCAATTTTTGTGAGAAGTAACAGCGACAGCCAAAGACTATTTACCCAAAAATGATCATCCTCTTTGCAACACACTGTATGAGCACAAGTCATGAGCCCAGCAAACAGCGCGAAAAGTTACAGAAGTTGAATCAATAATAGATGCTGTAAAAAAGCTCTTGCTGAAAATAGCAAGAGCCTTAGCGAAACCGAAGTTCAATCTTTCTTAATATTTACTCGTGTTAATTCGCCGTCAGGAGTCACACCTATACTAGAGCCGTTGTAGAAGTCCTCCCTTTTGTATTTTTTACCAGTAGGTTCTATCTCATCTCTGCCTACACGATAAATATTGAACATTCCTTCGACGCTGATACCGTATCCATATACAATACCATCTTCCTCGCTTATGCCCATCACAATAGCCTTTTTATTTCTTAGTTCGGGACTCTTAGCACAGTCCCTGACCATGACTTCACTGTAAAAATCTATTCGATCAACACTCATTTATGGGTAATCCTCCCATCTAAAGATACGTTAATATGCTTACCATCCCTAGATAGATGGCCTAACATGGACTGTCCTCTAGGAGACAACTGTACGTCCCATTCAAACGCTTGACCAGCTGTTCTGCTGGGACCTTTAGTCCATTCATTACCAAACCTATCGAAATATCCATTGTTTTTTCCCCTCAATAACGGACTACTGGGATGGTATTTCTCTTCAGGAACAAATCTAATTTTTCCCACTGTAGGTAACTGAGCATATTTTAGTCGGGCTTTAATTGACCAGGGTTTGGCTGCGCCTAGAGACCCATACGGGTTGAAGGGAAGATCATCGACGTAGCTAAATTTACTACTGTCGATTACACCGACCGATTCGACAATTTTTTGTTGCATGGTCGGCGTTTTTTTTATACTCGAAATTAGCTCGACACCTTTAACACCGTATCTCGCTACTCCGCCTAGCGGCAAAAATATAAGAGCTATATCTGTGGCTATTTTTCCGGTCTCTAACCCCGAGGTATAGGCGCCGCTTACGCCGGCTTTTTCATAATTTTCTTTTATGCTATTTATTCGGTTTATATAGTCTTGCTTAACGTTGTCTGCCAATTCACCCCAGGCATTATTTTTGACCAGTTCGGTCAGATTTCCGAACAGCTGAAGCGGGTTTGCTGCCGTATCCAGAATGGACATCCCCATATCCGCCATGTTCGCGGGAATGCCTGCGATAAATCCTGCAGCCAAGGCGCCGTCCTGCTTACCGTCCTGTAGGCCCCATTTCATTCTTATAATTTGCCGGTCCCACATGGAACTAGCGTTGGCGAGTTCCTTTTCTTGCAGTTCTATCTGATGATGAGTGAGATAGTTATAGCGGAAGGTATTCTCGCCACCGGTGGCGCCGCTGTAGGCTCCACTTGGATCCTCGGTAAATACGGCCCCAGCCACACCACCCAATGCTCGCACTAACTGAGCCTGGCGTTCTGATTGCTCGGCCCAGTCCTTCGCTTCAATCGTATTATCGCCAAGAGTGATCGCAGCCAACTCTGCGGCGAGACTGCCGGCTATTGCACCTCTCTTGTTACCCTTGCCTATTTCAGCGGTCATGCCGGATAACACCGCATGCGAAACCGCTTTACCTGGCGCGCCGAGAACGTCGCCGTTATCGCCGATGATTTTGGCGCCTTGCGCTTGAATCTGGGAGGCGCTGTTGGCTAGCAGGGCATCGACCAGTTGGTCCTTGAAACTACCGCCGTAAATGGCCTGATTGACGCTCGCTTCGAACATGGTTTGTGCGGCGACACGGCCTGCTACTGCATTCCATTGGCCGTCGTTTAAGCGTGGCAAAATGCCGGAGTTGGGCGTCGGTGCTTTGCCGAAAGCGACCGCGTCGAGGCCAGAAAGAGAGCCGTTGATTGCCATCGAGGCGATAATGGATTTCACCGAATGGCTACTACCGAGCTCCTTGAAGGCTTTGCTGAGATTGCCTTGGTTGTTAACCACGGCGACAGCAGCCTGGGAAGTTAACGCGGCCATCCCCGCTGTCGCCGCTCCCTCAAGAGCAACACCCGAGGCCGTGGTTGCGCCAAAGGCACCGATACCAGCGCCCGATGTTGCGGCAGCAACGGCGATGGCAATAACAGCCCCAACGGTTGGGTTGAGCGATTTATGCGTGTGGTGCCAGTTGGAATAAGCGTCTTGTACGGTGTTCCATTGCACGTCCTTGCGCTTATTGATGTCTTTCAACCACCCCAGGCCAGAGGTCTTTGCCAGGGTGTTAACAGCGTCATCGAGGGACTGCCCTTCCCGACGCTTGATATCGGCAGTAACTCCCTTAGCGGCGTCTACGGTAAGCGCACCGCCTGTATAAATAACAGGAAGCCGCCACACATCCTCTTTGAACCCTTTATCGGTGCTCTTTATATAGAAGCCAGAAGACTTCGAAATAGTTTGGTCGAATGTGCTGTCTTTAACCGCCTTGAAGTTTACTTTCCCTTGCTCACTGGTTAATGCGGCGTTCTTGCCCGCGCTAATCTTGCTTGCCTCGTAGGTGCTGTCGTCTCGGCTAAGAAGATTGATATCGTTTTGGGCAGTGAAATGAGCGACCCGATGATGAACATCGTCATGACTATGTTTCTCTGTTTTATGACCACCAAAAACGCCGCTGAGCCCCCCTTTTTTCTTCCGTTTTTTCGTTTCGTAATGGCTGGTTTCCTCTTCCGCTGATGCAAATAGGAACCCACCTTTGGCAGCAGCATCTAAGTTACCGTATTTTCCTCTTATGCTACTGGCCTGAAACAAAAGGCTTTTTAGTGATAAAATATCAACATTATTTCGGGACCACAGGAAAGAGGGTTTTTGCGTTTTCCCCTCGGTGTGCCCATGATGAACGAGGTGGTAAAAGTACAGCGGCACGCTACGCAGTGATGTATCGCCGCCGCTGGATATGTGCATATCTCGGTTGGCACGTAACTCACTTCCGTAGAGGTCGATAGCACGATCTGCTGCCAGCGAAATGGAACCCGCGCCTGAATGAAGATCAGCAAAAACTATCTTGTCGTCAAAGTTTTTGCCATCGACAATCCTATAAACATGAGCGCCGAGGTTAATATCGCGCCCAGCCATTAGGTTAATATCTTTATTGCTGGATATTTTAGTTGCGGGAAGCAATAAATCCCGGCCGGCAAGAAGCGTTACGCCATTTTTGCTATTGAGAGTACTGATTAGTTCAGGCGCACGAGAGGTGGCAAAAAACTTATTAAAGGCAGGATCCAACGAGAGAACAGGCAACGTAATGTCCTGTCCCGCGCTCAGGTTTATCTTGCCTTGGTCTGCATTCATCCTCGCTTTGGTGATGTTTATATTTTGACCGGCGAGCAGAGTGATATCGCGATCTGTGAAGAAGCTGTTCGCATCCTGAAGACGGCGGTCAAAAGAGGTCTGTTTTAATGATAAATTTCTATTTTGCGATTCGGGACGCTTGCCCAAATAATCATTGGAAGACGAGACATTTATAGAGCCGCCAGCGCTCAGGAGCAATTCCCCCGAATGCGTTGTTCCTATGTCATTTACATGAATATTTTTACCAGCCTGAACTGATAACGCATCCTTGGCATAGATAAGCGGCAAGGTGGACTCACGAGCATCACTGAAAAGATTATTCCAGCCTTCAATACTAATAGTGTCGTTTCTGCTAATGAGATCGATATTATTGGCGAGCAGATCAGATTGCTTTAAAGCGATACTGTCGTTACTACTGAGCCAAAGGTCCTTACCTACATCGAGGTAAGCGCCCTTCATGTACACTTTGCCTGATGAAAGTAATTTAAGCGTTTGGCTAGCGTTTACGCCGGTCGTAATATCGATGTACCCACTATTAATCAGAATATTTTTTGCTTTAAGCGATTCGGTAGGATGGTTATAGTGAATTTCCTTCGCGTCGGGCAGGTTACGCTCACGCAGCGTAACGTTGCGACTGAAATCCAGTACCAGGTCTTCACCCGCGGTAACGGTTGCCGGATCAGTACCGGTTATCTTGGCAATGGAGTAGTTTCTCACCGACCATTGACCGTTCTTGCCTTGCGTCAGCAGCTTGTATCCATTTGTTTCAGCTAACTGACCAGACACTCCCGTATAACGTTGCCCTGCTAAATAAACATTCTTTGCCGCACTTATGCGGCTTTTATCGTTTGTGATGTCTGCGGTATTTGCGTACAGATTTCCGCCGGAAGAAATAACGCCTGGCGCAGCAGCGTCGGTAACTCGATCGTACTTACGGGAAACGTTGAAGTTTCCATCGTTGTACAAATCCACGTGGCCAAACCACTTGTTAATTCCGTGGTCAGAGAGGGATTTGTCATTGACGCTAACGCTCTGCGAATCGGGCTTCACATCGACAGTTTTGGTGTGATACCAGCTTCGTTTATTAGTCAACGTATCAGCGCGAATAACCAGATCACCGGCATTGGTTTTGATAGTGCCCGAGCGGTTCTTGACCTCGGCACTCTTATGTCCAACGGCATTTTTCTGGATGGTGAGATTGCGGTTTGCCTGCAGCAGCGCGCCGTCCTCGTGGTTATCAACCTTGTTGGCGAGCAGCCTGAAGTCATTGCCTGCCTTCCAGCTACCCGCATTGGCAAAGGATGGCGTAACAACGGTGATATCACGCCCCGCTTGGTAGCTGCCGCTACGCGCTCCCTCCACATAGGGAGCACGGACATTCAGATCCTGTTTCGCCTTAATGCTGGCGCCTTTCAATTCACCGGCGCTTTCGATGGTGATATGGCCGCGCCGGCTTTCCAGCTCGCGGCTATTAATGCCTACCCCTTTCTCTGTGGCTATCAGCCTGATGCTATTGGCATACATCCCCCCTATGCCCTTGCTGTCTAAAGCAACAGAGGGAGGCTTGTATTCGCTGTTGGGGGCACCTTTGGTTGAGACCGCTCCGTTGCCATAATCGATGCGATTACGGCCGAGGGTAACCTTCAACTGATTGGCTTCTACCCTGCCCCGCAGTTCGGCCACATGACCGATAATCTCGACGTAATTCAGCGCACTTCCGCTATTGGCTTTGAAAGTGCCTTGCAATCCGTTAGTACCAACAACAATCTTGCCGCCATTCACATCTAGCGCGGCCAGAGCGCCGTCTTTATCCAGCGTCGGCTTACCGGTAGTAAGCGTGATGCCCTGCATATTGGTGAATTGGCAGCCATCGCAGCTAATCCCGTTGGGGTTGGCAATCATCACCGCTGCCTTGTTTCCCGCGACATCCAGAGTGCCTTTCAGCTCACTGCGCGATTTGCTTGTCACCTCATTAATGATCAGCCCTGCCGGTTTGCCCTTTAAATTCGGGTTGCCCTTGATGTCGCCGGAAAGCGCCCCCCAACCGTCCTTGGTTTGGTTATTAAGCGTTACCCCGGACTTATCGACGTTGAAGTTCTTGTATTGGTTATGCGAAATACCACTTTTGTTAGGGGCCGCTATATTAACGACCGTGCTGCCATTCTGATGAATAACCGTCGTTTTCCCATTGGCCGCAGTAACACCGCTTGCCCAGGCACTTTCAATCGATTGGAATAAAAAGGTGGATAGCAGGATAAGCGCCGTGGCCCGACGCAAGCGTGGCTGATACGCCATTTCAGTGGTTCCCGTGCATGATGCCGATCATTGGTGAGAGGAGTGGTTTTAATTTTTTAAGGGATGTTTTAACTACTTTTGATACCGAGCCGGTACAGAGAACAGCTCGCGTACAGCGCCAGCCTTAAAAGAATGGCGCGCAACACATCGACCGCAGCACACTCAACGCCGAGCGGCTGCGGTCGTAATCAATAAAGAGAGTGAGAACGGTAAGCTGTTGCCAAGCCTTACGGACGCAGAACAGCGCTTACAAGCTCGCGGAAATTCGCCAGTAGGTAATCCATCGATCAGGGGAAATATCCGCTGAATGAAGGACGGGCGTTCCCAACGTGAACGATTGACTTATATGCCTGCCTTGCAGCGCCAACGACAGCGCACTGCCGAGCATGCCGCCGCCGGCAAACTGGTCGTGCTGGCGGTCGATCCAACCGCCATCCAGCGCCCAGGAAATAACCGGCTGACCGAGTCCAGCGGGCAGCTCAGAGAGGCTCCAATCCAGTTGATGGCGCCAGTACCCGCCTCTATTCCCGGTGAAATACTGGTTTTTAAATCCGCGCACCGAATACTCGCCGCCCGCTGAAAGCTGTTGGCTGCTGTATAAATCATCCGCCGTCGTTTGAAGGCTTAAATAAGTGATGTACGAGAGATCGCTGGTAAGAGGGTAAAAATAACTACTGGCAAGATTCCAAAGCGTTGGACGATGGGTAGGCATTCCCTCGGCAGCGGGCGCATGCGCCCCCAGACCACTTATGCCTTGAGTGAGCGATGGCGCAACAGTGAAGTATCCGCCCGCTAGCGTTGTCGCGTAGTTGACTCTCACCGAGACCATGGTCAACCGAGGGCTGCTTACCGCGAGCTGCTGATGGGCCAACGAGCTGTCCTTGGCAATGCGCTGCAGTGATCCACCCAGGCTTAATTTCTGCTGACCATCACGATAAAGCAAGCGATCTGCCGTTAACTGCTGCTGGCGGTTCATTTCACGATAAGGCCAGGAGGCCCCCTCGCCCGATAGCGTTTGACGCGAATCTACCCAACTGGCATTCAAACCGAATGTCCAGGCACCGAGGGGAAGCGACATGCTGAACGCGCCATACTGGTTACGCGTGCCTGAACGCAGCTCAAGATCATGCCCCGCGTTAACGCTCCACTGGTCGAACAGCCCCAGCGGGGAGTCGAGAGTAAGCCCGATACTGCCCTGCCGCTCGCCGATGCTTTTTTGACCGCTGTTATCGACGCTGGCATTTATCGAAAGCGGTACGGTTTGATTGCGATGTTTCAGCGCGACAACGGAATACCCGGGGCGGGAGCCTGGTTCGATATCAATGGTGACCTGCTGGGTGGGTAAGCGATTAATCTGATCGAGCCCCTGTTCCAAGGTACGCAGATTAAGCACACCACCGACCGCGCCCGGATAAATCATCGCAAGACCGGCAGCGTGCTGACCATCAAGGGTGATCGCTTCGATACGTCCCGGCTCTACCCTGAGTAATAGCGTGTTATTCCCCACTTGCTGAGGCGGCAGCACCACGCGCGATGTAATCAGCCCTTGTGCGATCAGCTGATTGGACGCTTCGTCGGCGGCATGTTGCAGTTGCGCAACACTCAAACATTGGTGCTGATACTGCTGCTGCCATCGCTTCTTAAACGAAGGTGACGCTATGCGTGCCTGATCCTGCCAATGGAAGGTTGAAATGCGCACGCAAGGCGCATAGTGATCGTCGGGAACGGCATCGTTGTGGGGTGTGATATCTGTCGATGACTGCAACGATCGTCGCTGCTGCTCGGCCGCATCCAATGCCTCACGCTGGCGCTGCTGAATCAGTGTTTGAGTGGCAGAAGAGGTCGCTGACTGCGCATAAGCAGCCGAACTGAGCGCACTGCCTAAAAGCAGTACCAGAAGTAATTTCAACAGCATTGCATGAACCAGAAGTAAGAACGGCGGATAATGGCGATGGCGAGACGCCCAAAAGAGACGACCGATGACGATTAAAATAGTGTGATTGTTTGTTCACCAATACCGTTGGGCGTTGCAGATGGTGATTGCTATACGCTTGGGCGCGCCCTACTCGTCACCTTCTCCCTCGAGAGCGCTAACAACCACGCTACCGCCACTACGCAGCGGCGCATTAAGAAGCATTTACACTTAGGGAAAACTAATCGGAGATAATAATATTACTGGTTTCGCTATTTTTCCTAGCTAAATATTTTATTTTTACCATTTAATAAGCAAGATAATCGTTCGCAAACTTACTTTATTCAAACTGTACTTATTAATTATTTCTTCAATCATTACTGATAACAAATAGAGACCACCCTATCTACCTATTCCGGACACAAAAAAGCCCACCATATAGGTGAGCGTTTGCGCCTATCGCGATACGATCTGGCTGTTCGTAATGTATATAGGCTTCTGTCGGGGAAATAGAGTGCTCGAAGGAGGCCAGCTTGCACCGCCAAGAACGAGCAGGCCGTCTACCAGAAAGGAATCTTGGAAGAGTTTTCATGAAAGCTGGCGCATGCCAATCAACAGCACACGCATTTCAGAAAAGAGTCAGCAGCACGGAAGATCACACTAAGCCGCCTCTCGCTGTTAAGAGATAAAGGCGGCTGCGTGCAATGTTAGCGCTGCGTGTGCCCAATGGGATGCGGCTGGTGGCGCTGCTTGGCCAGTTCGATCTGTTTCTGGCGCTCTGAAGCACGCTGACGCGTTTTCTCGCTCAGCGTGTTCCAGCAGTGTGGACAGCTAATGCCAGGCACATAATGCTCTGATTCGCGGTCTTCGTGGGAAACGGGATGGCGGCATGCATGGCATTGGTCGAACTCGCCTTCGCTCAGGTCATGCTTGACGGTCACCCGGTTATCGAACACGAAGCATTCACCGCGCCACTTGCTCTGCTCTTCAGGAATCTCTTTGAGGTAATTCAGGATACCGCCTTTCAGGTGATAGACCTCTTCGAATCCTTCGTTCAGCATGAAGCTGGAGGCTTTCTCACAGCGGATACCGCCGGTGCAGAACATGGCGACCTTCTTGACCTTCTCGGGGTCGTAGTGGCCTCGCACATAGCCAGGAAATTCGCGGAAGGTTTTGGTTTTCGGATCAACCGCGCCTTCAAAAGTACCAATATCCACCTCGTAGTCGTTGCGCGTATCAATCAGCACCACTTCAGGATCGTCGAGCAGGCGGTTCCACTCTTCCGGCTCCAGATAGGTACCCACCTTCTGATTGGGATCGACGCCCGGCACGCCCATGGTCACGATTTCTTTCTTCAACTTGACCTTGGTGCGATAGAAAGGATGTTCGCTGGCAAGCGATTCCTTGTATTCCAGCCCCGCAAAACGCTCGTCTTGCGCGAACCACTCGAGCAGCGCATCGATGGCTTCACGAGTGCCTGACACGGTGCCGTTAATACCTTCAGCGGCCAGCAGTAGCGTGCCCTTGATATCGTGATCGAGCATGAAGGAACGCAGCGGCTCGCGTAGCTGCTGGTAATCAGCGAGGGTGACAAATTTGTATAACGCGGCAACGACAATGCCGTCGCTCGGCTGCTCGAGGGCAACAGATGACATGATGAATCTCCACAGTGGTCGCCCGCGTAAAGGGCGGACCGTGAGTAATAACCGTACCCGCCATGGCGGGCGCGCATAGTATAGCAAGCTAGCCAACGACGATGCGATCCCCGCTGCGCGGTAGTATGCCGCACGGTTGTTAAGCACAACCGCCCCCTGTGCCCTGCCCCTGAAACGCTATTGTGGGTGCGAAATCCCCCTGTTTTCGTGTACCCTATGCGCCGCGGTAAGGCTCGCATTACGCGGCACTACCCGCTTGAATGATGACCCACGCGCTGTTGGCGAAGGCGCGGGTAACTGTTGATTGATCGCCACTTTGATTTCACCGCATTGGCTTTATTGCAAACGGATCGAGCACCGCTAGCGCTCTGTGCCGTGCCGTTTGCCATAAGGCTAAGCGACCTATCTGGAACAGCGATAATGGAACGCGAGCAGCAGCCTGACTCCTTCCGCTCTGGCAGTGGCACCGCCTGCGGAAAATTCATTTTGATTGGCGAACATTCGGTGGTGTTTGGTCACCCGGCCATCGCCATTCCGCTGCTGGGCGTCACCATGCGCGCTCGTGTTCACCGTCAAGCGCGCGAACCCTGGTTTACCAGCGAAGTTTACGATGGCCCACTGGCCGCAATGCCCGACCAGCTGGCCGGCATCCGCGGCGCACTCAAAGCCACGCTTGAGGCACTAAACGAATCCAGTGAAGGGCTCTCGATTACTTTGGACAGCGATGTCCCCGTCGAGCGCGGTATGGGGTCGAGCGCCGCATCGGCCGGTGCCATCATTCGCGCGCTATTCGATTACCACCGTCGTGAGGCCAGCGCCGATCAGCTTTTTGAGCTGGTGCAGGTAGCCGAGCGCATCGCTCACGGCAGTCCTAGCGGTCTTGATGCTGTGGCGACATCAGCGCGTGCGCCGGTGTACTTCCATCAGGGCACCTTCGCCACCCTTGATATTGCACTGTCCGGTGCAGTGGTTATTGCCGACACGGGGATTCGCGGAGGAACGCGGCAAACGGTGGCGGCGTTAAGAGCACGCCACGCATACGCCCCGGCCGACGTAGACCCTGATCTTGAGTTATTGGCTTCGCTTACCGATGACGCACAGCACTGCCTGCGCGACAATCAACTCACTGAGTTGGGCACCATTTTCGATCAGGCACATGCTGCCCTGGTGCGTTTAGGCGTCAGCAGCGTCGAACTCGATCATCTTGTCGAAAGCGCCCATCGCCACGGTGCCGTGGGTGCCAAGATGACCGGCGGCGGTGCAGGTGGCTGCATGCTAGCGCTGTGTGACAGTGTTGGCAGCGCTCAGCGAGTTGCCGAGGGGTTGCGCCGCGACGGCGCCAAACGCGCCTGGATTCATACCTTCGATGCGCACAACGATGGCGCCACTTCCCATAACGACGGTGAGGTATTGTCTTAATGGCTCATCACGCGCGAGCCAAGGCTCACACTAACATCGCCCTGAGCAAATACTGGGGCAAACGTGACAACGACCTGATTCTGCCTATGAATGGCAGCTTGTCGCTCACCCTGGATGCCTTTCATACCACCACTGAGGTACGTTTCGTTGAAGAGCGCGGTATCGATACGGTGGTGCTTAACGACCAGCCGTTGGATGCCAGCGCTGCCGCCAAAGTGAGTCGCTTCCTTGATCGCGTGCGTGAATTGAAAGGCGTCGATTGGCGCGCCGAAGTGCGCTCTTATAACGAGGTGCCCACTGGCGCGGGGCTGGCCTCCTCGGCCTCGGCATTTGCCGCGCTAGCGGCGGCGGCCTCGCAGGCGCTCGGGCTTGAGCTCAGCGAACGCGAACTGTCGATACTGGCGCGTAAGGGGTCAGGTTCCGCTAGCCGCTCAATCTTCGGTGGCTTTGCGCTATGGCAGGCCGGTCACGACGATCAAAGCTCTTACGCGTATCCGCTGCAATCACCGCTACACGACGACATCGCAATGCTGGTAGTAGTGATTAACGCAGCGCACAAGCCGGTCTCAAGCCGCGAAGGCATGCGCCGTACCGTAGAGACTTCACCATACTACCCAGCGTGGGTGGACGACGCCGAGCAGCGTCTTGGCGAAATGAAGCAGGCGGTGGTCGAGGGCGATTTCACGCGCATGGGCGAGTTGGCAGAGATGAGCGCAATGCGCATGCATGCCAGCATGCTGGCAGCAGAACCGCCCTTCTGCTATTGGGAAAGCGGTAGCCTGCAAGCGATGCAAACCGTACGCGAGCTGCGTGCCCAAGGGCACCAGTGCTACTTTACGATGGATGCTGGCCCCAATGTTAAGATTATCACTCGGACCTCTGAACTCGCCGTGCTTAAGCGCGCTTTGGCGGCTACAGTAGGCGAGCAGGCGTTGCTGACTGCGCGCCCGGGTCCCGGTATCGTCGTCGAGAATTGCTGAACGCCCAATAAAGGCGCAGCATGGCCGCTAGCCGTGACGGCCATTTCACACAACCGCCCAGGTTGATATCGATTCAGGTAACGGAGAGGCGTAAGTGTCAGTTATTGAGGAACAAGCCCCCGGCAAGCTCTACATCGCGGGAGAATACGCGGTGATCGAGCCGGGTAATACGGCCATTCTGGTTGCCGTTGATCGTTTTCTGCGCGTTCGTCTGACCGCCTCCGAAGAAGTCGGCTCACTCACCTCCAGCCAGTATGGCCGCTTACCGGTGCGCTGGCGGCGCAGCGGTGATCACAAGCTGGTGCTCGAGCGCGAAGAAAACCCCTTCGATTACGTACTTTCCGCTATTGCTGTTACCGAACAGTACGCTCGCGAGCAAGGCCGCGAACTGGCCTTTTACCATCTCGACATCGACAGCCAGTTGGACGACTCTTCGGGGCGCAAGTACGGGCTTGGCTCGAGCGGTGCCGTGACTGTCGCGACCATCAAGGCACTGGCACGTTTCTACGCACTAGCGCTCTCGCCGCTGATGCTGTTCAAGCTGGCCGCGCTGGCCCAGGTCGATATTCAGCCCAACGGCTCTTGCGGCGATCTGGCCGCTAGCGCCTACGGTGGCTGGATTGCCTATACCTGTTTCGATCGTGAGTGGGCACGCCGCGAGCGCGCGACTCACACCGTTACCGATATGCTAAGCCGCGACTGGCCACATCTCGACGTGCGCCGCCTAAGCGCCCCCAGCGATCTGCATCTGGTGATCGGCTGGACGGGCGCACCGGCCTCAACGCCGGCACTGGTCGCGATGGTACAGGCGCGTAAAAGCGACAGCGCCACGCATTACGACGACTTCCTCAGCAATGCCAAACGCTGCATGAAGGCAATGGTGGCCGCTTTCGAAGCAGGCGATACCAAATGCATTCAGGCTGAAATTCGCGTGTATCGTCGTCTGCTGCACTCATTGGGAAAAAGCGCCGACACCCGTATCGAGACGCCAGAGCTTGATCTCTTATGTGCCGAAGCAGAGCACTATGGCGGCGCGGCCAAAACCTCGGGAGCGGGCGGCGGCGACTGCGGCATTGCCATCTTCAATGCCGACAATGATGTGTCGGCGTTGCTCGATGCCTGGACGCGCAATGGCATTCTTCCCCTCTCGCTGAAGGTGCATAACGAGAAGAGGCACGCCGCATGAGCCAGTCGCAGCGCAAGGATGACCACGTTGCCCATGCGGAGGCGCTGTTCAAGGAGAGCCGCCACAACGAATTCGATGATCTGGATTTCGTGCACCATTCCCTGCCCCGCCTCGATTGCGATCAGGTAGACCTGAGTACATCGGTTGGTAGCAGCGAGTGGCCACTGCCCTTCTACATCAATGGCATGACCGGCGGCAGCCAGAAAACCGGCGAGCTTAACCGCCAACTCGGCGAAGTGGCTGAGGCTACCGGGCTCGCCATTGCGACCGGATCGCAAAGTGCTGCGCTGAAGAACCCCGCGCTACGGGATACCTTCAGCACCCTACGTGAACACAACCCACATGGCTTTGTGATGGGCAACGTCGGCGTCGGGACCCCGCCCGAACTGGCCGAACAAGCGGTAGAGATGCTGGATGCCAACGCCCTTCAGGTGCATATCAACGCACCGCAAGAGCTGGTAATGCCTGAAGGTGATCGCCATTTTCGCGACTGGCTCGACAATCTTGCGGCCATTCGTGAGCGTGTGAACGTGCCAGTAATTGCCAAGGAAGTCGGCTTCGGCATGAGCGATACCACCGTTCGGCTGCTGCAGGAACGCGGCATCACGCTGATTGATGTTAGCGGCCGTGGCGGCACCGATTTTATCGCCATTGAGAACCTGCGCCGTCCTGCCGCCGAGCTGGATTACATCAAGGGCTGGGGGCAATCTGCCGCCGCCTCGTTGATCGAAGCAGCCCCGGTGTTGAGCGGTGCACAGCTGCTCGCTTCCGGCGGCGTTAGAACCCCGCTGGACGTGCTCAAAGCGCTGGCGCTGGGCGCGAAAGCCGTGGGCGTTTCGGGGCAGGTACTGCATACTTTAGTGAATCACGGCCCAGAGGCGTTGGTTGCCATGCTTGAAGAATGGAAGCAGCAACTGCGTACGCTGATGACCATGATAGGCGCCGCCGACGTTGCCAGCCTTCAGCATACTGATCTGCTGGTGCGCGGGCGCTTGCGTGAATACTGTGAACTGCGCGGCTTGAATCCCGCAGGGTATGCACGTCGCTCGCGCGGATAGCGCAAGGCGGCCAAGTAACCACTGCGCCAAAATACACTACAAGACGATACCTTGATGAGTATCGCCAGATCCGGCGCTGTCGAGGAGAGAACGATGTCTCATATCTGCCACTTTAAGGTGCGCGGTAACCATATCGATATTTACCAGCACGTTAACAACGCCATGTACCTGACCTACATGGAAGACGCGCGCTGGGAAATGTTCGAGGATACCGGCGGCCTGGCATGGATGACCGAAAACAAGTACGGTTTTGTAGTGGTTAATATCAACATCTCGTTCAAAGCGGCCGCCTATATGAGCGACCGTATCGAGGTACGCAGCACCTTCGAGCCGATTGTCGAAGGTAAAAGAAGCGGCATCCTTCACCAGAGCATCTATCGCGGTGACACCGAGTTGGCTAGCGCTGACATTGTCTATGTGTGCATCGATCTGACGAAAGAGCGCTCACTGCCGTTTGAGGGCGAGCTACTGGAAAAACTCAACGACTGGTATCAACACTACCAGCGCATTTAGCCGTTTGGGCGTCGCGGCGATAGCTGCACTATAGTCCATTCGTAAAGAAGCCCCGGCGTGTCATCACGCCGGGGCTTCTTGCTGTTGCCGTTAGCTACCAGTCCATACTGGCAACGCCAATGGCTTACTCGGCGCTGGCCTGATCGAGCAGCGCGATATCGTCGCTCGACAGCGTCAATTGCGCGGCCTTGGCCAGGCTCTCAAGCTGCTTCAGGCTGGTGGCGCTGGCAATAGGCGCAGTCACCGCGGGGCGCGAGATCAGCCATGCGAGCGCCACTTCGGCAGCGCTGTGCTGGGTTTTCTCGGCAACCTGACGCAGTGCGTCGAGGATATTCAAGCCGCGCTGATCGAAATATTTACCGAGGAACTGCTCGCGCTGCGTGCCCGCGATATCCTGTTTCGACTGATATTTACCAGACAGGAAGCCAGAGGCGAGACTGAAATAAGTGATCACACCGATGTTTTCACTGCTGCACAGCTCGCTAAGCGGTCCTTCGAACGCGGAACGATCATACAGATTGTATTCCGGCTGCAGCACGTCATAACGCGGCAGCTGCTCGCGCTTCGCCACATCGAGCGATTCCTGCAGCTGAGCGGCATCGAGGTTAGAAGCACCGACTGCGCGGATCTTGCCTGCTTTGAGCAGCGCCTGATAGGCCTCGAGCGTTTCATCGTAACCGGTGTCGGGATCGGGCCAGTGCGACAGATACAGATCGATATAGTCGGTTTGCAGGCGGCGCAGCGAGTCCTCTACTGCTTCACTGATCCAGCGCTTGGACAAGCCTTTCTTGCCATCGCCCAGGTCAGCGCCCACCTTGGTAATCAGCACGGTTTGATCGCGCTTGCCAGGGTTCGCCTTGAACCATCGACCAATCACCGATTCCGACGTACCCGCTGCGTTGCCGTCTGCCCAAATCGAATAGCAGTCAGCGGTATCCACCGTATTGAAGCCAGCGTCCAACCACGCATCCAGCAGCGAAAATGACGTTTTTTCATCCGCTGTCCAACCAAACACGTTACCACCGAATACCAGCGGTGCTACCTGTAAGCCAGTATTACCCAGCGCTCGACGTTCCATCATTGTGCTCCTTGGAAGCAGTGTCACCCTATTGCATTGCTGGACGCAGCGACCAGCAACATTCGAAAACTGTCCCACACTCTAAACGTTGACACGCATCAGCGCCAACGCTGACGTGCCCCCATTCGCCTAGCGCAGAGCCCCACCGCTGCTGCTTGAGAAGCCTTGGCAGCGACCAGCATGGCATTACGTCTCAGGCGACGACCACGGCCCGCAAATATCGCTCTGATACCGATAGCGCGCTACCATTCAGAGAGACAGCCAGCGTTGATGATTCCGTCGTCACTGGCCCGCTATGTTCATTCTCTCGCCCATTGTCAGGACATCGTTATGGCAACGCTTACTCTGGTGCCGTTTAGCGAAGCTCACTTCGCGCTATTAATTCGCTGGTTAGCGGATCGCCACAGCGTTGCGCAATGGGGCGGCCCAAGCGAGCCCTTCCCGCTAACGGAACACGAGCTTCGCCATCATCTCGATGATAGCCTTGGCGCGCGACCGGGAAGACGTTGCTGGATGGCGCACCATTCCGCGCTGGGCATAGTGGGACACGTGCAGATTGCCTGCGATTGGCTAAATCGGGTGGGTCGTGTTGGCAAGGTGGTGATCGCGCCTGAAGCACGCGGCGCGGGGCTGGCAGGCGATATGCTAAAGCTGGCATTGGATAACGCGTTCGCGCGGGATGACATGCAGCGCGTCGAGCTGAACGTGTATCCCTTCAATACCGCCGCCATTCGAACCTACCAACGGCTGGGATTTGTCTATGAGGGTACGCGACGCTCTTCTGCCCAGGTAGGCAGCGAGCGCTGGGATACCATGATCATGGGAATATTGCGCGAAGAGTGGCTGGCGCGAGGCAAAGGGGAATAATCCCCTTCGCCAGCATTAGCCGCACGGGAAGGCTGACACTTGGCCATGGCAGCCAACGCAAACCGCCGCATCACTGCGGCGGTCGCTTGCTTCAGGCTTGCGAGGCTATCAAAGCCCGCGCTCAAGCAGATAAGGGGCGAAATAGCTAAGAATGATATCGGCCCCGGCGCGACGAATAGCGCCCAAGGTTTCACGCACCACGGCTTCCTCGTCAATCACGCCCTGCTGAGCGGCAAAGCGAATCATCGCGTACTCACCACTCACCTGATATGCCGCTAGCGGCAGCAGGCTCTCACGACGAATGTCAGCCAGCACGTCAAGGTAGGCCAGCGCTGGCTTGACCATCAGCATATCGGCGCCCTCTTCCGCATCGAGCAGCGACTCGCGCAGCGCTTCTCGGCGATTCATGGGGTCCATCTGATACTGCTTGCGATCGCCTTTGAGCTCGCTGCCTGCTGCTTCACGGAAGGGACCGTACAGCGATGAGGCGAATTTGGTCGAGTAAGCCATGATCGGCGTTTCATTGAAGCCAGCGCCATCGAGCGCCTTGCGAATGGCGGCAATTTGGCCGTCCTGCGCCGCAGAAGGCGCAATGATGTCGGCACCTGCGCGCGCGGCAAGCACCGACTGACGGCCCAGATTTTCGATGGTGACATCGTTATCGACCTGACCATCGTGAATCACCCCACAATGGCCGTGCGAGGTGTATTCACAAAAGCAGATATCGGGAATCACCGTCAGCTCTGGCACCGCCTTCTTGATGATGCCGGTCATGCGAGCCACCAGCCCATCTTCCTTCAACGCGTCGCCGCCCACCTCATCCTTATGGTGAGAGATGCCGAACGGCATGATCGCCGTAAGCCCCAGCTTGGCAAGCCGCTCAACTTCCTGCACAAGCTGTTTTTCGGGCACGCGGAACTGTCCCGGCATGCCCTCGATGGGCTTCGGCTCGTCGATGCCTTCCTCAACGAAGATGGGATAGACCAACTGCTCGGCGGAAAGCTGGGTTTCGCGTAGAGAAGCGCGCAGTTGCGGGGTACGGCGCAATCGGCGCATGCGCACCTCGGGGAAAACTGCCGACATGACAACCTCCTGAAGGGCAGCACGACACCGGTGGCTTGTCTGCCCTGAGACTTAAATGGATTGCGCTAATATTAACACGCGAGGAAGGCAGTGCGCATGGCGCGCTCTAGCGAAAAGACCGCGCTGATGGCGGCGACGGCAGCGTTAGCGCAGTTGGCTGTCCTTACTGCCGCGTCTGTTGTAGCCCGCTGCGTGGGCCTGCGTTTTATCCTGCTCGGCCTGACACGCAACGCATAGCCTAACGCCTGGGATCGCTTCTCGCCGCGCTTCGGGGATTGCCTCACCGCACTCCTCGCATTCAGCAAGGCTAGGGCCAGCCTGCTGCAAGCGGCGGCGTGCTTCGTTTACGCCATCTTCTACGGTGCTGTCGATCTGGTCTTGAACAGCACCATCTCTTGCCCATCCGACTGCCATGGTTGCCTCCTCCTAAAAAGAGCCGTTCTGACATTCACTGAATGACATGATGGGGGCAGTTAACGACAAATCAACCCCATATAACTGCTTCAGGGGACGTAATGGCGATTTTTACCGCAGTAGCGTTTGCCATTTCAACACCGTGCCAAAGGGCACTATTCGGTAGCCGTCCAATCGTTCCCGTGCATAAAAAAGCCCGCTGCTGCCATGAACAATGCTCATGGCGGCAGCGGGCGTTTCTATTTGGCGCGCGTGCTTACGAGAGGATACGGCCGACGCCGCTATTGAGTGGCACGGTAAGCGCGTAAATACTCGGTTTCACTGCGCAAATCATCCTGCATTGCGTTGAAACGCTTCATCAGCTGCGGATCGACGCTGGAGGTATCGCTAGGGCGTGGAGTCTTCGACTCGATATCTTTCTGCTTGGCCGCCAGATTTTTCAGCCCCCGATCGAACTGATTGCAGACTTTTTTATCGTCGCTGTTTTTTTCCAGTGCGACATGACAATTACGGCCCAAATCACGCGCCACCGTTAACGAAGGAAGGAGTGCATTAACGTACTCGGTGGGCGATAGCTGGGGATCGCTTGGCGCTTCCTGTTTATGATCCTGCTGGCTAGCGCTACCGCTGTCGTCGGAAGCAGCACTTTCGCTGTTGGTCTTACTGGCCTCTGCGGCGCTGCTATCGTCACTGGTCTTAGCAGCCTCTTGTTTGGCTTCGGCAGCGCTGCTGGATGAGTGCTCCGCCTGTTGCTCATGACCATCGGCCGCGGCCTGTTCAGCCGCTAGCGCACCGCTGAAGGGCAGCGCGAGCAGTATAGAAAACCACAGGCTCGGTTTGTTCATTACCTACTCCGCGTGAGTCAAGGCTGTCGGTACACTTGAGCGCTCAAGCGCACATCTGAATTTATGATAACGGACGATCCATCAACATGCGTTCAATTCAGTCACGGTTTTGCAATAGCTCCATATTACCATTGGTTGGGTAACAGCGCGTTAACAACGCCCCACTCTCAAGGAGCACCATTATGTACCGTTCTGCGACTCAAACAACCGCTAGAAAATGGTTATCCGAAGCCGAGCTGATTAACGTTGCGCATCGCGGCCACGATAATCCGCTGCTGCAAGCGCTGGAAAAGCGACGCGGGCGTAAACGCATTATCTGAGCGACCCACCAAACAATGTGGGTGCCTGAGATAACCACCATCTCCAGGCACCCACTTCTTCCTACTCCGCGTAAGCAACCAGCAGATTAGCGATCGTTATTCGGCGGTGGATCCTCGCTATCATCGTCGTCCCCATCCGTACCATCGCTACTACCATCTTCGGCATCGTCTTGCCCGGTAGCCCCGCCATCGCCTTCATCGCTAGACGCCTGATTGTCAGTCGGCTGACCCGTTTGATCGTCATCAGCGGCGATGGGGGGATCATTCACGTCTTGCTGACTGGACGCTTCGTCCTCTTCAGCCGCCGCTCGCTTGGCGAGTCCCGGGAACAGCGTGGCGGGCAGCTGACCCAGCTGGTCTTCGCTCACCCCTGCATTGCGACGTAGCGTCAGCATGATGCGGTAGCAAAGCCCCTGAAAACGCTTGAGCTTGGTCTCATCGAAATGCCGCGAATGTTCCATCATATCGAACATTTCACGACTGACTGCGACAAAGCGCTGGTCGTTGTTGTCGCCCCATGCGCTGGCCAGATAGGCTTCGGACAGCGCCTCCTGCCACTGCCGCATGGCGGCGCGCAACCGCGGATCATCACCGTCGAGCGTAAAGCGATGCGCCTGTTTGATGATGGCGTGCCCCAGATTCAATCCGAGCAGGCCCTGCTCAATCAGACTGTGCTGTGATTCGGTGTTTTCGATCGATGCCAGGCGCTGAATCCTGACGATCAAGCGACCATTCAGCCATGACTCGCTGTCGTCCTCACTGCGTAGCCCCAACGACGCCAAGTCGGCAGCAGTAGCGCTAATCAGGCGCTTACGCATGATCAGCGGGCCAGGCGCTGGCACCAGCCTGAACAGCGTATAAAGAGTCAGCACGCCAATGAATATCGACAGACCGCGCTCTAACGACCCCACCAGATCGAAGGCCATGTAGTTGCCGGGCAGCGTCATGATGATGTAGGTCAGGCAAAAGCCCAGTGCGTAACCAATGGTAGGCCTGCTTGAGAAGCCGAGTACCGCCAGGCCCATCGGTAAAATGAAACACAGCACCAGCAGCTCATAAAACCCTGGCGCTACCGGCAAAATCAACCCATTAACGATCAGCGAGACGGGAATCGCGACCAGATTGCCCACGGTTACCGCGCGCAGCACCGCCTTGATAGGCGATTGCGCGAACATGATGCTGAAGACTATAGGCAGCACCATGGTCAGAAACGCAACATCCCAACCGGTTGCGATCCACAGCGTTGCGCCGCAGGCGAACATCAGCGACGAGCGCAGCCCAATCGTAATGGATGAGAGCACATCATAGGTACGCGAAATGGGGCGAGCACGCAGGTTGACACTGCGATGGTTGGCGACCCCTCGGCAGGCGTCGTGCATCACCACGAGGTGCTGCAGCACCTCCTTCACCCCTTGCAGAGCACGATGCTGCAAGGGCGTTTTCATTTCACTGTCGGCGATATTGCCAACTTCTTTCCTGAGGTCGGAGAAAAGCTTACGGCTGGCCGCGAGGTCCTTCTCTTCGCTTGCTTGCTTGACGGTTTCACGCAGCCTATCGAAGACATGCTGCAACGAGGGATTGATCCAGTCGGGATGCTCACGTACCAGGTGACCAATGACCTGCATTTCCGCGATAAGGCTAAGCGTTTTCTGCGCCAGCATATGTGCCGCACGCGCCCTACCAAGCCCCGTCGGGCCTTCGTACACCACTGGATTAGCGTCGGCCTCGAGTAGCTCCACTGCCCCAATGGCCGCCAGCAATGAGCCGTGACGCTCGCGGCGCTTATCTTCAACAATCAGGTGCAGCACCATCGAATCGAGCGCTTTGGCAATAACGCCGCGTGCGTGCGTGGTGATCTCTCGCTCAACGTGCTGCGGCCACAACAGCATACTCGAGACAGTGGCACACAGCGCGCCAATACATATTTCGCTGACGCGCTGAACCGCTATTTCGAAGATATGGTTACTCGTCACGTCCCCTGACAGTGATATCACCACGATCAGGTTCATGGTGACTGCGGACATAGCGCAGAAATAGGTAACGTTGAAGTTGTGCGTCATCGACGACAGGGTCGAGAACACGAACACCACCATCGCCATTGTCGCTAGTGCCAAAGGAGGCGTCTGGATGTATAGGCCCAGCATAATCAGGCCGAGTACGCCGCCCAGCACTGTGCCGACAATCTGGAACATGCCTTTCTCGATGACCTGCCCACCCTGCGGGCGAATCTGCAAGAACACCGCAGAAATAAGCGTCCAGTAGGGCCGGTCGAAGTCGAGATAAATGGCTATGTACAGCGCTAGCGCCATCGCCACCACGGCTTTGACAGCAAACTGTACAGCAGAAGTTGACGGTGTCAGGAACACCGCCAATTTAGGGGGGAGCGTGAACTCTTTAAGTCGCGCGGTCAGAGAGGACATGCGCTGTTACTCGGCGCTTGGCGAACTGGTCGACTCGGTCTGTAATCCTTCAGCATCAGCTTGCTCGTCGCGATCGCGGTCCTTGCGATTATAAACGCGCACGGTTGCCGTCATGCCCGAGCTCAGCACGACGCCATCAGGCACGTGATCAAGATGAATATCGACCGGAATGCGCTGCGCCAGCCTTACCCAGGTAAAGGTGGGGGATACAGTCGGAAGCTGATCGTTACCCTTCGACGTATCACTGTTGGAGATACCGCGACCAATGCTGACTACGTGTCCTTCGAGGCCTTTCGAATGGCTCATCAACCATACTTCGGCTTTTTCGCCCGGCTGAATCTTGTCGATTTTAGTCTCTTCGAAATAGCCAGTGATGTAATAGGAGTGATCACGCACCAGCGACATTTGCGGCGTGCCCTGGGTCACGTAGTCGCCCTGCCGCAGGCTCAGGTTAACGATATGACCAGAGGCGGGAGCGCGATACTCGGTACGCGCCAGATTGATTTTAGCGGTTTCCACTTGTGCCTGAGATGCCCGATAAGCGGCTTCGGACGCAGCGGCGGACAGCCTGGCGTTCTGCAGGTCTTCACGCGAGATCGACTGGCTGGAAAGACGTTGGCGGCGCTGGTATTCCTCGAGCGCTTGCTGCCAGCGCACGTTGGCTTGCTGAGCAGCCGCCGAGGCCTGATCAAGGGCGGCCTGGTAGCGAACGCGGTCAATACGAAAAATGACGTCGCCTTTGTTGACGTGCTGGTTGTCGTGCACGTTAAGCGTGTCGATCCAGCCGGAAACATCAGGCGCAATGGTGGTGACATCAGCGCGCACCCGTCCATCTCGAGTCCACGGTGTATAGCTGTAGTAATTCCATACCCACACACCTGCCGCGATTACCAGCACCAACATGCAAAGCGTGAACAAAAGTCGGATAAGTGTCCGCATTAACCTGTCACCAAGATTATCAAGAGATTGCCGAGAATGATCCGGCCAACCAAGTCACGCCCGCCAGCAAGCAGCAAAACAACGCCACATCAAACCAGGCTTCCTGTAACACCAACCGCCCTAGCGGCGATTTGAAAATAACCAGACGCAACACCACGGCCAACACCAGACTAAGCAACACGAAAAACAGCATGGGGCCAAAATATACCCCGCCCCAGTTGATTTCGCGCATAAACATAATGATCCCCCTGCTCGCCTGGTGCTGACGCGTAAAGCCGATGGCCGTGGCCGCACACTCGTTAGGCTGCGAATCTTATCACAGCTTGGATTATGGTTCAGTGCCCCAGGCGCGTATTAAGCTGTGCCAACTTACGCGACATGCGCTCGGCGCTCAGCTTCTCTTCGCGCTCGCGGCGTCGCTGCTGAAGCGCATCGAGCTGTTCTTTAGCGTGCTGCACATCCTGTTCGACGATATCGCCAGCCGGCTGACCATCGAGATCGACGCGCTGCGCACCAACACGCACCGACTTCAGGTAGCGTGGCAAATTGACATAGTTGGCAAGTGCCCGCCTGATCAACTTGGCGGGCCACGGTTCGCGAGCGATCAGATCTTCATGGATACCGATCTTGAGCGGCTTGGTGTGTGCGGTAAAGAAGGCGTGGGGATACTGGGCGTACCAGCGTTTAAGCAGCGCCTGTGGGGAAGGCACTGACTGCTCGGCGGCTGGCTGATGCTCCGCTGCAGGCTGATGTTCGGCCGCCGCAGTATGCGTGGACTGATCGGCAGCGGCGGCATCGCCATCTGAGGTGCCTGCGTCTACAGCCACATCGACGTGCTGGGCATCGGCCTTCGAGGGGGCGTCGGCGTCTGCGATGATGCCAGCGGCACCTGCCGGCGACGACGACCGCTCACTGCCGGCTCTATCGGGGCGTGCATCTGCAGCAGGAGCTGGAACATCGCTACCTGCCTGACTGGAAGCATCAGGGTGATCGGTGACTAGCGCCCCATGCTCGGCGAGTGCCCCCACATCGCTTGCGTTGGGTGTCGATGGCACAGGTGTCGAGTCGTCCGCTTCGGCGCTGGCGCAGAGCTCGGGATCAGATGCAGGCGCAGCAGCGCCTGCAACGCTAACCTCTTGAGCAACCACCGGCGACGCGGTTTGCTGCTGTTCAAGCTGTGCTTTCAACGCGTTGTTCTCACCTTCAAGCAGCCGTAGCTGTTTTTGAACGCGCTCCAACTCACGAAGGGTTGCTTCCGATTTCTGATCGAGCGATTCGATCAGCGCTGTTAGCCGGTCACTCACTTGGACCGTTCCCCCATACTGCTTGACTGTTATTGAATACTCATGGGTAATGTCCGCACTGATGGCTGCCATAACGCCCAGTGCCTAACGCCACAAAGCAATAATAGAGCAAATACACCAAACGACAACTATCACGGCACGCGCTGATAGTACAGAAACCGATAGTGAGGTTGGCCTGGACCAGGCTCACCCTCAACCTCCTCGCTTAACTGCCATTGCTGCTCGTCGATGGAAGCGAAGAACGCATCGCCTTGCAGCGTGATGTCTATCTGCGTGACATACAGGCGGTCCGCCAGCGGCAGCGCCTGAGCGTAAATCTCGCCGCCGCCAATGATCATCACCTCGTCAACACCATCCAACTGCGCCTGCTCGCGAGCAACTTCCAGGGCACTTTCCAGTGAGTGAGCCACTTTGACTCCCTCGGCACGATAAGAGGTATTGCGCGTAATCACGATATTGGTGCGATTGGGCAGCGGACGCCCGATTGACTCGAAGGTGGTCCGGCCCATGATCACAGGCTTATGACTGGTCTTGTCCTTGAAGAAACGCAGGTCCTCGGGAAGGTGCCACGGCATCTTACCTTCAGCACCGATCACGCCATTACTCGACCGCGCCACGATGATGGCAATCGAGATATCGCTGCGCGAAATCATACCGCAACCTCAGCCTTGATATGCGGATGAGGATCATACCCTTCGATGGCAATATCGTCGAAGCGGAAATCAAACAGACTAGTGATCTCTGGATTGAGCTTCAACTTGGGCAATGGTCGCGGTGTGCGGGACAGCTGCTCACGCGCCTGATCGAGATGATTGAGATAGAGATGAGCATCGCCCAGCGTGTGCACAAAATCGCCCACCTCAAGATTACACACCTGCGCGATCATATGCGTAAGCAGCGCGTAGCTGGCAATGTTGAAGGGCACACCCAAAAAGATATCGGCACTGCGCTGATACAACTGGCAGGAGAGCTTGCCGTCGGCGACATAGAACTGAAACAGCGCGTGGCAAGGTGGCAGCGCCATCTCATCTACCAACGCAGGATTCCATGCCGACACCAGCAGCCGGCGCGAGTCCGGGGTACGTTGGATCGAGTCGAGCAGTGTCGAAATCTGATCGATATGGCGACCATCAGGAGCGGGCCAACTGCGCCATTGGTAGCCATACACAGGCCCAAGGTCACCGTTCTCGTCGGCCCACTCATCCCAAATACGCACGCCGTTTTCCTTGAGATAAGCGATATTGGTATCGCCTTTCAAAAACCACAGCAGCTCATGAATGATCGAGCGAAGATGCAGCTTTTTAGTGGTTATCAAGGGGAAGCCGTCGGCCAGATTGAAGCGCATTTGGTGACCAAACACGCTAAGGGTGCCGGTACCGGTACGGTCAGACTTTCGCGTGCCTTCAGCAAGCACGCGCTGCATCAGTTCCAGGTAGGGTTTCATTAGCGGTGCTCACTCTGTTCGGCGGTGGAGGACGCTGGCGCTTTAGTACCGGTCAAATCAAGCGGCTGCCGACGTGACCAAAGCACCGTCACAATACCGATCAGTATCATTGGCACACACAGCAACTGTCCCATGGTCAGCCAGTTAAACGCGATAAAGCCGAGCTGCGGATCAGGACGACGGAAGAACTCGGTAAAGAAGCGGAAGCAGCCATACAGCAGCACAAAAAGACCTGCCAGCAAGCCGCGGCGGCGCGGTTTACGTGACACCCACCACAGCACCACAAACAGTAGCAGCCCTTCGGTCAAACACTGATAGATGGCAGAGGGATGGCGCGGCTCGGGGCCATATTTGGGGTAATCAATCGCCCATGGCACGTGGCTGATGCGGCCGGGCAGCTCCTGATTGATGAAATTACCGATACGACCGGTGCCCAACCCTACAGGCACGATAGGCGCGATGAAATCGCACAGCTCCATGAAGTGCAGCTTGTGCTTGCGGGCGAACAGTACAATCGCCACCAGCACGCCCAAAAGTCCGCCGTGGAAGCTCATGCCGCCATCCCACACGCGGAAGATCCATAGCGGATCGGCCATCAGGTACTCCCAGCCGTAGAAGACTGCGTAGCCAATTCGGCCCCCCAGCACGACGCCCAGCGCGCCGTAGAAGATCATGTCACCAACGGCCTGTTTGCTGATGCCAATCCGCTCAGCGCGCAGCCGAGCCAGCCACCACGCGCCCAGGAAGCCAATCAGATACATCAGGCCATACCAGTGAATCGACAAGGGGCCGATGGAGGCCAGTACCGGATCGAAGTGGGGATAGTGCAGCATAGTGTCTTCCAAGGTGAGATCGAAGGCGTACCGACAGTGTGGGGTGACTGCAGCGCCGCGTTAAGAAGTGGTAGGCGCACCATTCTAACGATACCGAGGCTACCAGGCGAGAGCACCTTGCCATAGACACCACACAACAATGCCGCACCGAAGTGCGGCATTCACGCGTTAACGCAGTAGCGACCTGGTTTTGCCGAGGGCCATTGCGCCATGCAGACGCGGTGCCAGTTCCTGCAGCGCGCGTCGATACACTTCGCGCTTGAAAGGCACTACCTGCCCCAGCGGGTACCAATAGCTAACCCAGCGCCAGCCATCGAACTCAGGCTTGGGCGTTGAATCAAAGCAAATGCGCTTTTCATTACAACGCATCTGAAGCAGGAACCACTTTTGTTTCTGCCCTATACACAAAGGCCGCGAGTGGGTGCGAATCATACGCTTTGGCAGCCGGTAGCGTAACCAGCCGCGCGTGCAAGCAATGACGTCAACATCGTGCGCGCAAAGGCCTATTTCTTCCTCAAGTTCACGAAACAGCGCCTGCTGCGGTGTTTCGCCAGCGTTGATGCCGCCCTGGGGAAATTGCCAGGCGTCTTGCCCCACCCGTCTAGCCCAGAGCAGCTGCCCGCCCGGGTTGGCAATGATGATGCCAACATTCGGACGAAAGCCATCAGGGTCAATCACGGGTATACCCCTTGTTTTATCAGCCTGCATGATCGCGCTTGAAGTCGAGAGCTACGTGACCATGCGGCAATTTAATAGAGGAGCGATAGTACTATCGCCATTGCCTCCATTCTTCCACAAAGCGCGAAACCGCTTCAACAACTGAACGGCTCAACACCTTTCACCAAAGGTGTAATTCCAGACAACCCGTTGCTGCCAAGCGCAATGCTGCGCAAATTGGTAGCATAGCTGCCATCCTGTGGTTAGGTAACGCCGTTACGTTCGGCACCGTTTCTGGTTTACGGAGGCTCTCTTGCAGCTGGCAATCTTCGATTTGGACAACACCCTGATTGGCGACGATAGCGATCATCGTTGGGGCGAATATCTGATTAGCATTGGCGCCGTGGAAGAGCGCGCTTATCGCGCCGCCAACGATCGCTACCTTGCCGACTACCAAGCCGGCACGCTGGATATCAATGAATATCTGGAATTTTCGCTCAAGCCGCTGGCGGATAATCCGCGTGAGCAAGTGGAGCAGTGGCGCCGCGACTTCATGCGTGATGTCGTGGAGGAGATAATACTCCCCAAGGCCGAAGCGCTGCTGAAGAAGCACCGTGAGGCCGGTGATTATCTGCTGATCATTACCGCTACCAATCGTTTTGTGACCGCCCCTATTGCCGAGCGGTTAGGCGTCGATGACTTGATCGCCATCGAGCTGGAAGAACACGACGGCCACTACACCGGCCAACTAGCAGGCATTCCCAGCTTTCGCGAAGGCAAGATTACGCGGCTCGAACACTGGCTGACCCAGCATCCCGAAATAACGCGCGACGGAGCCTGGTTCTACAGTGATTCGCGCAACGACATTCCGTTGCTTGAACGGGTGGATCGCCCTGTTGCTGTCGACCCGGATGACGTGTTGGCTGCTGAAGCACGCGCACGCGACTGGCCAATTATCAGCCTGCGCTAACGCCCCACCAGGCCGCAGTGGCAGCGGCAGCGGGCTTCTGGCACACACTGAGGGGTTCATCCCAACGGCGTGGCACAACGACAGCAGTGCTCCGCACGCTAACGATCAGCCCTGTGCAACGCTAGCGCCCTGCTGCTTACGCCCACCAGGCCGATTCGCGCTCTTGACAAAACACCCCGAAGACTGGCTCGACGGCCAATCTTCGGGGTGTTTTTGGTGATGCGCGAGAAGCGCTTGCGCGCCCGCTTACAGTAAGCGTTTGCTCGGCTTGCGACGCATACGGCTAATCGAACTGGTAACCAGCAGCAGCGAAATCAGTGCCAGCACCACGAACCCCATCATGGTCCAGCCAGGCAGCGTAATACCTAGCCAAACGCCATGAATCTCGGCACATTCTCCAGAACCGTGGAGCACTTCTTGCACAACGCTCTGCAGCGGCATCACCTCAAGCATGTAGTCGAGACCCGGGCCGCACGACGGCGCTGCACCAGGCGGCAGGCTTTGCAAATACAGATGACGTGCCGCCAACGCAATACCCGCACCGCTGGTGAGCAGCCCTAGCAGGCCATAAATTACCCCGCCCCACCTTTTGGGGTTGTGGAAGATGCCAGGCAGCAGCACCACAAAGGTAGCGATCACCGCCACGCGCTGGAAAATACACAGCGGGCAAGGATCGAGCTCGCCCACATATTGCAGCAGCAGCGCCACTGCCATCATCGCAATGCACAACAGCGCACCCAGCAGGCACCAGCCCCGTGCAACGACTTTATTCACGTTCTTGATCATGTTACTGCTCACTCAATGACATTTGCGCGACACTCTACGACGAGCAGCACCGCGTGCATAGACCAACACCGCTAACCTTCTTGCGTTAACCATTAACGCGGCGTGGCGTGTTTCTCGGCACATGCGAAGTAGCGCCGCACGTATTCATCAAACGGGACGCTAGTATCTTGCTCCAGCGCCTGCTGCTGTTGCCACGATTGCTCGGCGAGCTCTTCCAGACAGGTATCGCGCGCTGGATCGATCGGTGACTCAGCAAACCACGCCGCATGCTGCCGCGCTTTGCCCAGCGTCCAGTCAACGAAGTCACGCTGCTCCGACGCTAGCGCATAGGCAATTTGCCCCGCCGGCGTCAGCGACGGATCACGCACGCGCTGCGCTAGCACGTTCAATGCATCGGCATGCGGAGACTCTGGCTCGCTGGCATCCAGCACTTCAGCGACGGGCTTAAGGGCGCGGAACAAGTCCTCGGCGGCATCGGCCAGCGCCACTTCACCATTAACGCTTGCCAGCGTCAGCTGAGGATCGAGCCCATTGGTCACAACGCGCCGGCGATTTTCGACGATGCGCTGCTCTTCTTCATCGCTAATGACGTCGGCACTGTCCAGCAGGCAGTACAGCAAGAAGGTGTCGATGAAGCGAGTTTGCTGCTCGTCGATGCCCAGCGGCAGCAGCGGATTGATATCGAGACAGCGCACCTCGATGTACTCAACGCCTTCGGCTTCAAGCGCCTGAGTAGGCGTTTGATGATGACGCACCACGCGCTTGGGCCGAATATCGCTGTAGTACTCGTTTTCGATTTGCAGAATGGTATCGCTGAGCTGACGCCACTCACCGTCTACCTCAGTACCAGCTTGCTGATACGCCGGCCACGGCGTGCTAACGGCACTGCGCAGCGTTTCAACGTAATGGTTGAGGGTATCAAAACGTACCTTAAGCTGATCCTGCACTTTGTTCTGGTAGCCAAGATCGCTCATCCGCAGTGAAGAGGCGTCGCTTGCCAGCAGCGTGCTTTTACCTACTGCTTCGAACCCTTCCACCGAGCGACCATCGAGGAAGCTTTTATCGATGGCTGGTGATGCGCCAAACAGGTACATCAGCAGCCAGCCATGGCGGCGGAAGTTACGAATAACGCGGAAGTATTTTTCCGAGCGATAGTCGCGTGCATTAACGTCGGACTGACCTTCTGCGTCAGCCAGCACCTGCCACAGCGTATCGGGAAACGATACGTTGTAGTGAATACCGGCAATCGACTGCATGATACGGCCATAACGCACATCGAGACCGCGCCGATAGACGTGCTTCATGCGGCCGCTATTAGAGCTGCCGAAATCAGCGATGGGCACGCTGTCATTACCATTAAGGCGCGCTGGCATGCTGGCGGGCCACACTACTTCATCGCCAATATAGCGGTA
Organism: Carnimonas bestiolae; assembly: GCF_051251145.1. NCBI lineage: Bacteria > Pseudomonadati > Pseudomonadota > Gammaproteobacteria > Oceanospirillales > Halomonadaceae > Carnimonas > Carnimonas bestiolae. The sequence goes on from NZ_JBPCZK010000003.1 coordinate 82,571, forward strand.
GGTAATCCGATGCAGGTCAGCCAAGAAGTCGAGTGCGTCGGAAGGATGCGGAAATACCGGCGTCACGTACTCAAGCAGCGACTCTGAATAATCGGTAGTAATGTGCGGATGCGTCAGCTTCGACCCTAGTTCGCGCTGGTGCGGCTGCTGACTGATGCGTCCTTCAGCGTCTACCCGCAAGCCTTCTTTCTCGATACCACGGCGAATACGTCCAAGACGGCCTTCGCTCGCGCTGCGCATTAGGGCGGAAACTACACCCTCGAAATAATCTGTCACAGATACCTACCTTATGTCGGTCGGAGTGCCTACGCCCCTTGATCGCTGGCGACCTCCCTGCGTGTCGCCAAATCCTATCATGTTCCTCTTGCCGTAACGGCACCCAACCGTGATTGCCGCTCGGAGGCACCGCCAATCGTGGAAGAGTATGGCTAGCCTGACGCCCTTTGATCAAGAACTGCGCACCGCCCCTTTCGCACCAACACGCTGAGGCGGCAGGCGTTGATCAACTGCGTCCTTTCGCCTTTGCCTTCAACAACGCCTCTCCCAGCGCCCCCATCGGGGCTGACTGTTCCGAACGTGATGATTGACGCTGGCGCGGCGCACGCGATGGCTTAGCGGAAGGCGCGTCACCCTGCGCCGACTCGGCGGCACTGTCGGAGAGACGCATACTCAAGCCAATGCGCTGTCGCGGCACATCCACCTCCATCACTTTGACCTTCACTACATCGCCTGCCTTGACTACTTCACGCGGGTCTTTGACGAAGCGTTCAGAGAGCGCAGAGATATGCACCAAACCATCCTGATGCACGCCAACATCCACGAAGGCACCAAAGTGTGTCACGTTGGTGATCACGCCTTCGAGAATCATGTCAGGGCGCAGGTCGGTAATTTTCTCGACGCCTTCCTTGAATTCGGCCGCTTTGAACTCAGGGCGCGGATCGCGTCCGGGCTTGTCGAGTTCTTTCAGAATGTCGGTGACGGTCGGTAACCCGAAGCGCTCATCGACAAACTGCTGAGGGTCGAGCTTGCGCAAAAAGGCGCTGTCACCGATCAGACTGCCCTGTTCGCGCCCCGCACTAGCGGCGATGCGCTCAACCACTGGATAGGCTTCAGGGTGCACGGCGGAAGCATCCAGCGGGTTATCACCCTGGGAAATACGCAAAAAGCCCGCGCACTGTTCGAAGGTTTTCGGTCCCAACCGGCTGACTTCTTTCAACGCTTCCCGAGAGCTGAATGCCCCCGCTGCATCACGCTTGGCGACGATGTTTTCAGCCAGCGTAGCGTTAAGCCCAGAGACGCGGGCCAACAGCGCCGGCGAGGCCATATTCAGTTCGACACCCACCGCGTTCACACAGTCTTCAACCACCGCATCGAGCGCCCGTGCCAACTGTAGCTGCGAGACGTCGTGCTGATACTGCCCAACGCCAATCGATTTTGGCTCGATTTTCACTAGCTCCGCCAATGGGTCTTGCAGGCGGCGTGCAATCGAGACGGCACCACGCAGGGTAACGTCGAGCTCGGGAAATTCCCGCGCGGCAAATTCTGACGCCGAGTACACCGACGCCCCCGCCTCGCTCACCACCACCTTGGTGACGGCGCGCCCATTAAGCGGCGGCAGCTGACGCTGCAGCGCCTGCGCCAGACGATCGGTTTCGCGACTCGCGGTACCGTTACCAATCGCAATCAATTCGACAGCGTGCTTTTGGCACAGCGCCGCCAGCACCGCCAACGACTCGTCCCAACGATTGTGCGGGGCATGCGGATAAATAGTGGTGGTATCCACCAGCTTACCGGTGGCGTCAACCACCGCCACCTTGGTGCCCGTGCGCAATCCCGGGTCGAGCCCCAAGGTCGGGCGAGCGCCCGCTGGTGCGGCCAGCAGCAGATCCTTGAGGTTATCCGCGAAAACATCGATGGCGGCCTGTTCGGCCCGCTCGCGTAGCCGCATGAACAGCTCTGACTCAAGACTGGTGTAGAGTTTTACTCGCCAGGTCCAGCGCACTACCTCGGCCAGCCATTTATCCGCTGGGCGCCCTTCATCGTGAATGCTAACGCGTCGCGCAATCTCGGCTTCGGCCGGATGACGCGCAGCTTCTTCTTCGCCGGGCAGCTTAATGGCGACCGCCAGCACGCCTTCATTGCGGCCCCGAAACATTGCCAGCGCACGGTGGGAAGGCGCTTTGGCAAGCGCTTCACGGTGATCGAAATAGTCAGAGAACTTGGCGCCCTGCTGCTCTTGCCCCTTCACCACCGTGGCGTGAATCTCGCCTTCCGACCACAGCCGCTCGCGCAGCCGCTCAAGCAGCTCTGCATCTTCGGCGAAACGTTCCATGAGAATTTGCTTGGCGCCATCAAGCGCCGCCTTGGCGTCCGCCAGCGCCAGTGAATCACCGTTTTCGCCTACCAGCGTCTGCGAAGCAGCAACGTAAGGCTCAGCGGTAGCTGTCGGGTCGAGTGCGGGGTCGTTGAGCAGTGCATCCGCTAAAGGCTCGAGCCCTGCCTCGCGCGCAATCTGCGCTTTGGTGCGGCGTTTTTTACGATAAGGAAGATAGAGATCTTCAAGGCGCTGTTTGGTATCCGCTGCGCGAATCGCGCTTTCCAGCGCGGCATCCAGCTTGCCCTGCGCATTGATTTCTTCCAACACGCTTGCACGGCGCTGCTCCAGCTCACGCAGATAGCGCAGCCGCTCATCGAGTTCGCGCAGTTGTGAATCGTCGAGCCCGCCCGTGACTTCTTTACGATAACGAGCAATAAACGGCACCGTGGCACCTTCGTCGAGGAGCTCAACAGCGGCCTTTACCTGCTGCGGGCGAACGCTCAATTCGTGAGCGATTTTCTCGAGAATGACACTGGGAAGATCGGGAGACTGCGTATTATCCATGGGCCTTTCAGTGATTCGTTGCACAAGGGAGCGCCGATTAGACCACTTTTAATGCCGCCAGACCAACTCGATACCGCGCAAAAAAACCTGTATCAGCGAGCGCGGCTGATACAGGCAAAGCGAACACTTTATACGCAGCCGATGTGCAGCAGCGCTGTGTCGTGATATCCGCTAGAGCCGTTGCGGCCCTGCGGCGATAATGGCGGGGTCGATGTCATTAAAGCGCGCAAAGTTGCGCTGAAACTGCTCGATCAGTTGGTCGGCATGGGTTTGATACGCGGCTGCATCTTGCCAGGCTTCACGCGGGTCCAGACATTGTGCGTCAACGCCCTCAACGTGCTGAGGCACGTCCAGATTGAGCCCAGGCAGATGAGTCGTCGGTGCATGATCAAGCTCACCCCGCTGGATGGCGCTAATCACCGCGCGAGTGGTAGGAATGCTGAAACGCGTGCCGCCCTGCTGATAGGCACCCCCGGTCCACCCGGTATTGACCAGATAAACATGGGTATCGAAGCTATCCATCCGCTTGCGCAACAGGTCGGCATAGACACTGGGCGGGCGCGGGAAGAACGGCGCACCAAAGCAGGTTGAGAAGGTGGCCGATAGCGCGGCATTACTGCCTACTTCGGTAGAGCCTACCTTGGCGGTGTAGCCAGACAGAAAATGGTAGGCCGCGGCTTCCCGCGACAAGCGTGCCACGGGCGGCAGCACGCCGGTCATATCGCAGGTCAGGAACACGATAGCACTCGGTTCAGGGCCACTGCTGTTGTCGGCACGACGCTCGATATGGGAAAGCGGATACGCGACACGACCGTTTTGCGACAGCCGAGTATCGCTGTAGTCAGCGACGCGCTGCTCATTAAGCACCACGTTTTCGAGCACCGCACCAAAGCGAATGGCATTCCAGATCAGCGGCTCGTTTTGCTCGGACAGGTCAATGGTTTTGGCATAGCAGCCGCCTTCGAAATTGAACACGCGGCCCTGCGTCCAGCCGTGCTCATCGTCACCAATCAGGTAACGCTCAGGGTCGGCAGACAGCGTAGTTTTACCGGTGCCCGACAGACCGAAAAACAGCGTGGTTTTGCCGTCGTCGCCCACGTTAGCGCTGCAATGCATCGGCAGCACGTCTTCCGCCGGCAGCAAAAAGTTGAGCGCCGAGAACATCGCCTTTTTCAACTCGCCCGCGTAGCGCATACCCGCTAGCAGTACCCGCCGCCCTTCCAGGTCGATGATGGTACAGCTGTCGCTGTGAGTGCCGTCGCGCAGGGGATCGCACTCGAAACAGGGCGCGCTCAGAATGGTCCATTCCGGTTTTTGGCGTGGGTTATAGGCCTCAGGACGAATGAACATGTTCGAGGCGAAGAGTGCGTGCCAGGCATTTTCCGCCGTCACGCGCAGCGGTTCATACAAGGCTGAATCGGCACCGGCATGCAGGGTACTGACAAACTGCTCGCGTACTTCCAGATAGAGCGCAACACGCTCCCACAGCTGCTCGAAGCGATCGGCAGGAAACGGCTGGTTGACCTCGCCCCAATCAACGCTGTCGGCACTGGTGGCGTTATGCACGATAAATCGATCAGCGGGTGAGCGCCCGGACCGTTTGCCGGTTTCAGCGCATACCGCCCCAGTGGATGCCAGCGTCGTTTCGTGACGGGCAAGGGAGTGTTCTGCCAGCTCGGCACGGGCAAGATTAAGATAAACGGTGCCTTGCTCACCGTGAGTGGAAGCCGGTGCTCGCATCAGTACATCGTCCGTGGTGGCCATAGCGGTAGGGGTGCCTCGTTTACTACATACAAAAGGATATAAATGCGAAAATAAATCAATAAGAACGCATTGCAGGATCAGTATTACAGAAAGAAGACAATTAAAAAACGACTTTTAAACATTATTATTTCAATTACTAAAGTCTACGCGTAAAAAAATAGCAATATTAATAAAAATATTAAAAAACGTTGTTTTTATCGTTATTTTACTACGTCTTGCTACTCTCCCACGCCGTTCAAACACGGCGGCGGCGCACCTCGCCCTGGGCGAAAACGACTGCGCCGACACCTGACCGTTAGTTCACCGATGCGGTTCGGATGAATCGCCGATCGCCAGTGCGATGTCGCTATCGGGCGCACAGCAGCAGGGCAGAATTTCCCCGTCATTCAGGCACGCCAAAGGTGGCTGATGGTAGCGAACCCGACCACTCAATAGCCGCACTCGACACGCCCCGCAATAGCCTGAGCGACACTGAAACTCGACCGGCAGCCGGTGCCTTTCAAGCAACTCAAGCAGGCTGGCCAGACGTGTCTGCCACGCCAGCCGAGCGCTGCCGGTGGATACAATCAGCTCTGCCATGGCTATAGCTCGAAGCTGCCGAGATCATCGGCGGTAATGGTCGAATCAATCTGGCCTACCAGATAAGAGCTCACCTCGACCTCTTGTGGCGCAACCTGCACGTTGTCCGATACCAGCCATGAATTTACCCACGGAATGGGGTGTGAGCGCTTTTCGAACGCTGGCGTCATGCCAATCGCCTGCATTCTGACGTTAGTGATGTATTCGACATAGTGATGCAGAATCTGCCGATTCAGGCCAATCATCGAGCCGTCCTTGAAGAGATAGTCGGCCCACTGCTTCTCTTGCTGGGCCGCTAGCAAGAACAGCTCGCGACTCTGCTCATTGCACTGCTGGGCAATTTCGGCCATTTCCGGATCGTCGGCACCTGAACGCATCAGATTCAGCATGTGCTGGGTACCGGACATATGCAGCGCTTCGTCGCGCGCGATCAACCGAATGATTTTGGCATTGCCTTCCATTAGGCCCCGCTCGGCGAAGGCAAAGGAGCACGCGAAGCTAACATAGAAGCGAATGGCTTCGAGTACGTTAACGCTCATTAGACAAAGGTAGAGCGCCTGCTTTAACCGCCGTAGCGACACCTCTTTATAGTGTCCGCCAATAGTGTGGCGGCCCTCACCCAGCAAATGGTAATAGCTCGATAATTCGATTAGTTCGTCATAATAACGGGAGATATCGCGGGCACGTTCGACAATATGCTGATTTGTGACGATATCGTCGAATATTAGCGAGGGGTCATTAACGATATTACGAATAATATGCGTATACGAGCGAGAGTGAATAGTCTCTGAAAACGCCCAGGTCTCAATCCAGGTTTCCAGTTCGGGGATCGACACCAGCGGCAGCAGTGCCACGTTAGGGCTGCGTCCTTGAATCGAATCGAGCAGCGTTTGATATTTCAGATTACTAATAAAGATATGCTGCTCATGCGCAGGCAATTGCTGATAATCAATACGGTCACGAGAAACATCGACTTCTTCGGGTCGCCAAAAGAAAGAGAGCTGCTTCTCAATAAGTTTTTCAAAGACGACGTGCTTTTGCTGGTCGTAACGCGCCACATTGACCGATTGTCCGAAAAACATCGGTTCCTTGAGCGGATCGTTATGCTGCATGGAGAAGGTGGTATAGGCCATTGCGATTCCCTCTGATGATGCCACATTCATTGCGTTGCCGGCGGTATCACTACAGCTTGCAGGCGCCGCCCTCACAGTCGCTGCCGACATCCGCCTCTGCGGCCTGCGCGTCGTCGGCACCATCGCGAGTGTTTTGGTAATAGAGCGTCTTGATGCCAAGTCGGTAAGCGGCCACCAGATCACCGAGCAATTGCTTCATGGGCACCTTGCCGCTATCGAAGCGTGCGGGGTCATAGTTGGTATTGGCCGAGATGGCTTGGTCGACAAACTTCTGCATGATGCCCACCAAGCGCAAATAGCCGCGGTTATCAGGCATCTGCCACAGCAACTCGTAGCGGCTGCCGAGCCGGGCCAGCTCCGGCACCACCTGGCGCAGGATGCCGTCCTTCGACGCCTTGACGCTAACCACGCCGCGCGGCGGCTCTATGCCGTTGGTGGCGTTGGAAATCTGCGACGAGGTTTCGGACGGCATCAGTGCCGACAGGGTCGAGTGACGCAGCCCGTACTGCTGGATCGCCGCGCGCAGCCCTTCCCAGTCATGGTGCAGCGGCTCGCTGCACAGCTCGTCCAACTGTTGCTTGTAGTGATCGATGGGCAGTTGGCCCTGCGCGTAGCGGGTTTGCTCAAACCAAGCGCATGCCCCCTGCTCTTGCGCCAAGCGCAGCGAGGCGTTGAGTAGATAAAACTGGATCGCTTCGAAGGTACGATGGGTGAGCGCCAAGGCGCTGTCGTCGGAATAACGCACACCGTGCTTGGCAAGGTAATACGCGAAGTTGATCACCCCAACGCCCAGCGGCCGGCGATTGAGCGCACTACGCTGCGCTGCGGGCACCGGATAGTGCTGATAGTCGAGCAGTGCATCGAGCGCTCGAACGATCAGTTCCGCCAGCTCTTCCAATTCATCCAACGTTTCGATAGCACCAAGATTGAACGCCGACAGCGTACACAGCGCGATTTCGCCTTCGTCGTCGCGCTCCCCCAATGGCGCGGTTGGCAGCGCAATTTCCAGGCACAGATTGGACTGCCTTACCGGTGCCTGTGCAGGATCGAAGGGGCTGTGCGTATTGCAATGATCAACGTTCTGAATGTACACGCGGCCCGTCGATGCGCGTTCCTGCATCAGCAGCGAGAACAGCTCGATGGCACTAACCGAGCGCTGACGAATAGACGTATCTTGCTCGTATTGCCGGTACAACTGCTCAAAGCGCTCCTGATCGGCGAAGAATGCCTCATACAGCCCCGGAACGTCCGATGGGCTGAACAGCGTAATCGAGCCCCCTTCGATTAACCGCTGATACATCAGTCGATTGAGCTGCACGCCATAGTCGATATGGCGCACCCGGTTGTCTTCTACGCCACGATTGTTCTTGAGCACCAGCAGGCTTTCGACCTCTAGATGCCATAGCGGGTAGAAAAGCGTTGCAGCACCGCCACGAATGCCCCCTTGCGAGCACGACTTCACGGCGCTTTGAAAATGCTTGTAGAAGGGAACGCAGCCGGTATGAAAGGCCTCACCGCCGCGAATCGGGCTACCCAGGGCCCGAATGCGCCCCGCATTTATGCCTATGCCCGCACGCTGTGACACGTACTTGACGATGGCACTGGCGGTCGCGTTGATGGAGTCGAGGCTATCGCCGCATTCGATTAGCACGCACGAACTGAACTGCCGGGTGGGCGTTCGTACCCCCGCCATGATGGGCGTAGGTAGCGATAGCTTGAAGGTGGACACCGCATCGTAAAAGCGTCGCACATAGTCAAGCCGCGTTTCTCGTGGATACCCGGCGAACAAACACGCCGCCACCAGCAGATAAAGAAACTGCGCGCTTTCAAACAGCTCGCCGGTGGCGCGATTTTTTATTAGATACTTGCCTTCCAGCTGCTTCACCGCGGCGTAGCAAAACCGCATGTCGCGCCAGTGATCGATAAAGCCATCCATCACTGCGAACTCTTGCTCGCTGTAGTCTTCGAGTAGGTGGCGGTCATAGCGCCCCATCGCAACCAGCCGCTGAACATGTTGATACAACGGCGGCGGCTCGAAACGGCCAAAGGCTTTCTTGCGCAGGTGAAACACCGCTAATCTGGCCGCTAGATATTGATAATCGGGCGTTTTTGCGGAAATAAGATCAGCGGCAGCGGTAATCAGCGTGTCGTGGATATCGCTAGTGCTAATGCCGTTGTAAAACTGCAGCCGCGAACGTAGCTCTACCTGAGATACGGATACATCCTCCAGGCCCTCCGCGGCCCATTCGAGCACTCGATGAATTTTCTCAAGATCAATCGACTGCTGTTTTCCGCTGCGTTTGGTTACCCAGATAGGCTGATTCATCGACACCGCCAAGCAAATTTCAGGATGTATAAGGCGCTACCCCACCGAAGCGCCTTTCGTCCTAAAACACTATATGTAGTACCTAAATTACTCAAACATACCCATATGTTGTTTATAGTCGCCATCCATCGTTGCTCGACGTTAGCTTGACAACAGCGCTTTTTTAGATCTGTCGCGATTGGCGGTGAACTCGCCCTGAACGGCTAAATTTATCAGGGTTATAAAAATAAACTGTGGTTAATAAGGCTCGCCGGGAAACGCTAATGTGATCGCGAGAGCGTAAAAAAATCGCCCTTCTACTTAAGGTAAATATCAGATGAGCGGCGTCAGCAACGGTGCCATCAGAAACGTTATGCGCTTGCTGTGTTCACGACCTACCCAGACAAATACGCCCTGCTTTCAACCCGACGTCTAGCCGTCGCCCAAACGACAGCACCCCGAAGGCGGAAAACATTCCACGCTTCGGGGTGCAGGCCAGCGCCTCGCGACGCTGGTTAGCCGAGAAGACTTAGTGCAGCGTTGGCGACGATTCGTCGGGGCGTTCGATCAAGCTCTCGGCATCGGCGGCGCTGAATTCGTAATGGGTATTACAGAAGTGGCATTGCGCGTCTACCTTGCCCTCTTCCGCGACGATAGAGCGCAGCTCGTCGGCTCCAAGACGGTGTAGCGCCAAGGCAAACCGCTCACGCGAGCAGGTGCAGCCAAAGGCAATGGCAGAGGGCTCGAACACTCGCGCTTGTTCTTCGTGAAACAAGCGATGCAGCACTTCTTCAGGCGCCAGTTGCAGCAGTTCTTCATCGCTGATGGTGTCGGAAAGCGCGACGATGCGCTCCCACGCATCCTGATCGAGCTGACGCTCGTCTTCGGGCAGTTGCTGCACTAACAGACCGGCCGCGCGCTCGCCGTCAGACGCCAGCCACAGCCGAGTAGGAAGCTGCTCGGAGCGCTCGAAGTAATCCTCGAGACAAGCCGCCAGGCTTCCCTTATCGAGCGCCACAATGCCCTGATAACGCTGGCCGTGCGCCGGGTCGAGAGTGATTACCAACTGGCCGTTGCCCAGCAGGGTTGAGAAATCGCTCTCCTGCAGACGCTCGATCTGCTCCTGATCGTAGCGAGCGATGGCGCGCAGCTGCTGAGCCACGCCTTCAGCGCCGGGATTGGATTCCGCCATCAGCAGCGAAATGGGACCTTCGCCGCGCAGCTCAAGGCTCATGATGCCATCCAGCTTAATGGTGGCTGTCAGCAGCGCACTGGCCGCCATTAGCTCGCCCAGCAGGCGCGCCACTGGCGCGGGATAGTCGTGGCGGTTCAGCACTTCACGATAGGCATCGTGCAGCTGGATGAGCTCACCACGCACACGAGTGTCGTCGAACATAAACCGCTGCAAACGGTCGAGTTGGGATAATTGCATGTCGAATGTCCTGAGTCGCTGGCGGCGTGTCGCGCCAGTAAAAATAAGCAGCGCAGCGCGGGCGTTATTCTTCGAAGCCGTGGCGTTGAAAACGCTGAATGTCGCGACGCGCTTTTTTGTCGGGGCGTTTGGGCGGTGCCTGAACCGCCTTGCCGGCATCGCGGCGTAGCTGGGTCTCACGCTCACGTCGCTCGCGGCTGGCGGCGGTTTCGGCATAAAGCGTTTGGGCCTCGGGAGCACCGCGACGTTGGTCACTAAGCGCCGCCACTTCGACCTCTAGCGTGTTAAAGCCTTGCGGCACACGCAGTAATGCGCCCACCTCAACCTGTTTGCTGGTACGGGTGCGTTCACCGTTGTAATGCACCTTACCGCCTTCAATTGCCTTCTTGGCTAACGCCCGGGTTTTGAAAAAACGCGCGGCCCACAACCACTTGTCGAGACGTACCTGCTGCATGGTCGCTCCTTGCCGAATGATTCCCAAGAGATGGGGATGATCCGACGATAACCAAGGCCTCCCCGCACCTGCTCACGCTATTTGCGCATTATCGTAAACACAATGATACCGTTGGTATTCTTCTTTCATTAAGTGCCGGTATCTGTCCTATGCCTACCACACCCCCTGTCATCCTTGAGTGCAACGAACTGACCCGCTCGCGGCTATTTTGCGTCGAGTCGCTGGAGCTGGAATTCAGTAACGGCACGCAGCGCACCTTCGAGCGCCTGAAAAGTACCGATACCAACGGCGCAGTAATGATGGTGGCGATGCAAGATAGCGAGCACTTTTTGCTGGTGCGCGAATACGCCGCTGGATTTGAACGCTATTTGCTTGGATTGCCGAAAGGCTCGGCCGACCCTGGGGAGACCCTCGAACAAGCTGCCAACCGTGAGCTTCAGGAAGAGTGCGGGGTTGGCGCACGACGTATTACGCGGCTTACCAATGTCAGCGTGGCGCCCAACTACATGTCGCACCAGATTACTTTGCTCGTGGCCGAGGACTTGTACCCTGCCCAACTGCCGGGCGACGAACCTGAGCCCTTGGAAGTAGTGCCTTGGGCACTAAGCGAGCTGCCGCAGCTACTCGCCCGCGATGATTTCCATGAAGCGCGCAGCATCGCGGCGCTCTATATGGCACGCGATTACTTGCAGCGACATGCATCAAGCTAAGCGAGCCATGTTACGTACGTCGGCACGAAAATACGCGTTAGCGCGCAATCAGCACGCGCCGGCGACGGCAATGCGCTGCCGTATTGGCGAGACCATTCGATTGCCTGATTGGAAAGATTGGTGGAGCTGAAAGTTTCATAAAATGAAACCTATCGTTTGCTGAAATTTCACTCGTTCTTGTCTACCCTTTAAGTTCAGCATCAATTAGCGTGCTACTTAAGTCAGCTACACTATCCATTGACGAGCACCATATCCCAATAGTGAGGACACTCCAGCATGGAAATAACCCCTACCTTTAAAAATCCTGACACTCACGAAATCAATGCCAGGATTGATAAAATCCGGGGCCAAATGTCGCGATTGGGGCTCGACTACTACGTCTCCTTCTCTCCCGACAATATTTTCTACCTGACCAACTTCAAGAACATGGTGCACGAGCGCCCGTTCATCCTGGTTGTTACGCCGAAAGGGCCGCTGCAGTTCATCTCGCCGCTGCTCGAAGCGAAACACGTCCACGCACGTTCCGTCGGCGATATCGAAATTCTCCCCTACTTTGAATTCCCTGCGCCTAAAGGCAAGGAATGGAGCGATGTGTTCAAGCAGGCCGTCCCTGCTGGCAGCAAAGTGGGCATCGAGTCCGTCTGCCCTCATCAGATCTACGCCGCCATCGAAGGTGAAGCCGTTGAGGTCAACCTTATCGACGATGCACGTGCTATCAAATCGCCGTTTGAAATCAACCGTATCGCCTACTCCTGTGAGCTGATCACCAAGGCGCACGACGAATTCATGGCCGCAGCAGCGCCTGGTCGAACCGTTATCGAAACCGCTACCGCTGCCCAGCAGTCGATTATCGGTCAGCTGCTGCACGACGATCCGTCCTACAACCCTTTCTGCACCCGTGTGGGCGCCGTCTTCCAGAACGGTAGAACCACCTTCGATCCCCATAACTTCAGCACCATCAACATCGCCATGGAGGCTAACGGCGGCCCCCACCTGACGATCATCAACTCGGAGCTGAGCGGTTATGGCGCAGAGGTTGAGCGTACGTTCTTCCTGGGCAGTGCCACCGACGAAGAGAAGAAATACTTCGACATCATGATGGAAGGCCGCAATCTGGCGTACGAGCTGGCCAAGCCCGGCACCCTGATGAGCGACGTCGATCGCGCCGTTAACGACCTGTTCAAGAGCAAGGGCGTTGGCGATTTGCTGCTGCACAGAACCGGTCACGGCATGGGCATTACCGCTCACGAATCACCGTTCCTTGCCGAAGGTTGCGAGCAGGAGCTTCAGGAAAACATGACCTTCACCATTGAGCCCGGCATCTACTCCGAGAAATTCGGTGGATTCAGGCATTCCGACACCATCGTGGTCGGCAAGGATGGTCCCATCAACCTGACCGAAACGCCCGACGATCTGGACAGCCTGATCTTGCCGATCAAGTAAGATATCGAGGCGGTTTACGACCACCTGCTCTTTACTGAGCAGGTGGTTTTTTTCGTCCATGAATTGGCCGGCAGCCTGCAATGGATCGTGCCAGCACGGGTTCCGTCGGATAAAAATACGCTATCCCAAAAACAACCATGCCCCGTACACAATGCGCTGCACTAGCAGGCATTACGTACGGGGCATGGTCGATCGCCTGGCGCTGCCACATGGGCAGCGCGTTGGTTTACGAATTACTGCTCTACTTTCCAACCCGGCTGGAACAGCATTTTGCCGGGCCAGGTGTAAGCCATCAGGCCGCCATCCGCGAGGATGGTTTCGCCGGTAACGAAGGAGCTGTCATCAGACGCGAGGAACAACGTTACCTTGGCCATTTCGTCCGGCTTGCCAAGACGGCCCATGGGAGTCACCCACACCTGAGCGTCACGGAAGTTCTTGCCGCTCTCTTCCTTGCTGTTACCGGCAAGGTTATCAACCAACGGTGTTTCGATGGTGCCGGGGCAGATCGCGTTGGAGCGAATACCATAGCGGCCGTAATCGATGGCGATCGCTTTAGTCATATTAACGATGCCGCCTTTGGCAGCGTTGTAGCCAGAGCGGTCGAGGTCGGCAGCAAGCCCGGACATCGACGCCACGTTGACGATCGAACCACCGTTATCGAGCATCAGCGGAATGATGTATTTGCTGACCAGGAAGGTGCCGCGCAGGTCAACGCTCATGATGCGATCAAACAGTTCAGTGGGGTACTCGTGCAGCTTACCGCCTTCCTGATCGATGCCGGCATTGTTAAACAGCACGTCGATACGACCGTGCTCTTTCTTCAGCGACTCGGCGAAGCCTTTAACAGCCTCCTCGTCGGCGACGTTAAGCTCATGTGCCTCAGCCTGTCCGCCTGCTTCCTTGATCGCGGCAACCGTGCTGTTGAGTTCATCCATGTTGATATCGGCACAGATGACGTGCGCACCTTCCTGTGCGAACAGCTTGGCAGTGGCGTGACCAATACCCGTGGCTGCGCCAGTAACAATGGCGATGCGATTTTCCAAACGACTCATAGATAAACTCCTCGAATATGACGAGAACAGAGTGACTTTCGACGTATGTGGATGGCCCGACGCGGGTGTCGCGATGGCAACCATCCAACAGGCACAGGTACTACCCGTCTCTTGCAGGCAGCCAAGTGTTGGCAGCTGCCAGCGCATAGCGGCACGCTGCTTGATTCTTGGCGTTTCTTATAAGGTTATGCGTTCTATTAAGCGTTAATTCAAGCCCTGCGCTGGGTTTTCGGGTGAGTCGGTGACATCACGCGGCATCACCGCGCTGCTTGAAACGACACTGAATCAGGCCCATCGCGGCCACCACCAAAGCCACTGCCATCAGCAGTAGGCAGGCGAAGGTCCAGCTACCGAACTGGTGTTTAATAAAGCCCAGCACAATCGGTCCCAGCGAAGCGAATGCAAAGCCGATCCCCTGCACCATCGCGGTTAACCGACGACGCTCATCCAGCGAGCGGGACTGGTTGACCGCCAGCATCAGAATAGTGACAAACGCCATCCCGTTGGTGGTGCCGCCCAGCACGCTCCACACTTCCCATGCACTGGGAATCACCAGCATCAGCAACGGCACTGCGAACCATAGCAGCCCCACCGCCACCAGCAGCTTCTGTAGAGCGAAACGCCGCTCCAACAGCGGAAACAGCAGCGCTCCTATCACTGACGATGCCTGATAAACACCGGCAATGACGCCAGCCGTCTGCTCGCTGACACCTTCGACATCGACCATGTAATTGGAGATCCACGCCGTCAGGGAGAAATAAACGAACAGATGCCCCGCCATCGCGATCGACAGCACCCACGCCGAAGTGTTCCTGAACAAGGCCGGCGTCGGCTCGGCGCTGGTCGCGGCCTGTACGTCGGGTTCGCTCGCAGTGCTATTAGCAGCCGCTTTGTCCCAGCGCAGCACCACTAGCCACACCGCCAGGGTGATCAGCGGCAGCCACACCCAGCTCGCCAGTGCCCACTGCCAGCCTACCCAAGAGGCAATCGGTACGGTCAGCGCGCCGGCCAGCATCGCCCCGACGTTAAACGACGAAGTGAATACGCCAGTCATCAGACTGGTGCGGGTTGGGAAGTAGCGGCCGATAATCAGCAGCCCCAAAATATTGCCCATCGCCAGTGCGGCCCCGATCACGAAGGTGCCGACCATCATGCCGGTCAGACCAGTGAAGGGGCGCAGCAGCGTGCCGAGCGCCACCACCACGAGCATCGCCAGAATACTGGTGGAAATACCCAGCCGCGCGATCACCCACGACGCCAGCGGACTCAGCACCCCAAAGCAAACGATGGGAATACTGGTGAACAAGCCTGCTTCCACCAGATTGATATCAAGCGCCTGATGAATCTGCCCCACCAGCGGCGGTATGGCGGTAATAGCGCCCCTCAAATTGAGCGAGAACAGCACGAATGCAACCACAAGCGTGAGCGCAAACAGCGATGAAGACGCCTGAGCAACAGACGACGAGCCACGACGGGACATGATGGGAAGTCCTTCCAGTATGGGGAGAGACATGGCGGGGCCCAACGGCGTAACGACTAATAAAGGCAATCGTCACGACGTTGGGTCCTGCGTGAGAAGGTAGGGCATGACCGGATGGCCATGCCCGATGCCCTCTCGACAGGATTAGCTGTTGAGATAGATGGTTTTGGTCTCGACGTAAGCTTCGAGGCCGTGCTGACCATCTTCACCACCCAGACCACTCTGGTTGTAGCCATGGTGGAAGCCTTGCGGTGCTTCGCCGCCGCCACGGTTGACATACACTTCGCCAAAGTTCAGTTCACGCGTCATGCGCATGATCTTGTCGAGGCTTTCAGTGAAGAGGTAAGACGACAGGCCGTACTGGCTATCGTTGGCGAAGGCCAGCGCTTCGTCAAAGTCCTTCACTTTGATGATCGACATGACCGGGCCGAACACTTCGTTTTTCACCAGATCCTGATCCTGTGCAACACCGGTCAGAAGCGTAGGTGCATAGAAGTAGCCCTTGTCGTAGTCACCACCGGTCAGGCGCTTGCCACCCAGTTCGAGTTTGGCGCCCTGCTCGACCGCTTTCTCAACCATCGCGTGCACTTTTTCAAGCTCGTCGAGGCTTACCTTCGGTCCTACATCGACGCTTTCATCAGTGGGGTCGCCCACTTTGAGCGCTTTGACCTTCTCGGTCACCTTCGCCAGGAACTCGTCGTATACATCAGCGTGCACGTAGGTACGTTCGTTACTGGTGCAGACCTGACCGTTGTTCATGAAGCGAGCAGAAACGGCTGCGTCGGCGGCACGTTCAAGATCGGCATCTTCCATGACCAGGAACGGAGCTTTACCACCCAACTCGAGGCGAACCTCTTTGAGGTTTTTAGCCGCCGCTTCCATGATTTTGCGCCCTGCCGGAGTAGAGCCCGTCATGGTGATCAGGGGTACGTCGGGGTGATCGACCAGCGGCACACCAACGCCGGGGCCATCGCCAGTCACGATGTTAACTACGCCCGCAGGGATGCCTGCTTCATCGATCAGCTTGCCAAGACGCAGCGCCACCAGAGGCGACAGTTCGTGCGGCTTGATCACAATGGTATTGCCCGCCGCGATAGCCGGACCGATCTTCCTTGCGCACAGTGCCAGCGGGAAGTTCCAGGCGGCGATGCCACCGATAACGCCATGCGGCACACGGTCGATCAGGATTTTCTCATCGGGGGTGCTGCCAGGAATGATTTCACCCTGAATGCGACGCGTGTTTTCAGCGGCGAAGCGGAACAGACCCTGGGCAAAGCCCACTTCGATGCGAGCTTCTTTCAGCGGTTTACCCATTTCAGAGGTAATGGTCGCTGCCAGTTTCTCGGCATCACGTTTGACCAGCTCGTTCAGTGCATAGAGATAGTCAGCGCGTTCTTCTGCACTTTTGTGGCTCCACTCGGGGAAGGCCGCTCGAGCAGCATCAACAGCGCTTTCGAGGTCTTCTTTACCACCTTTGGCCGCTTCACCGATCACTTCACCGGTGGCTGGGTTGGTAACGTCAATCCACTCTTTAGTGACCGGATCAACCCAAGCGCCATTTATATAGTGCTGAAAACGTTCCGTAGCCATTTGCATACTCCTCGTAGGCAGAACATGAATTGTTGCTAAGACCACCCGCCGCTCGTTTGATCAGCGGGAAGAATAGGGAGAAGGTTAGCGTTCCTCTCGAGAACCCCTCCTTCATTCGACTCACAGGTACTATAGCGGAGATTTT
Source organism: Carnimonas bestiolae (assembly GCF_051251145.1). Taxonomy (NCBI): domain Bacteria; kingdom Pseudomonadati; phylum Pseudomonadota; class Gammaproteobacteria; order Oceanospirillales; family Halomonadaceae; genus Carnimonas; species Carnimonas bestiolae. The sequence continues at coordinate 99,539 of NZ_JBPCZK010000003.1, forward strand.
CGATTTCATTAAATTGAAAGTTCAAAACAAAACATTTCATATTTATGAAAGATATTCCTCGGATGCTTTTCTCCCAACAGCCTCTGACCTGCTGAGGCGCCTTACCATTTTTATAACCTTCGCTATTGCTACCCCTACAAGGTCTGCGGGCGCAGCGGCGTTCATTCAACCGATACCACAAAAAAACCTGCTTCACAGGGAAGCAGGTTAAGCAAACCAATCAGTAACGTTATCTAACGCAGCAGCGCTACGACGCAGGTGAAAGTACGTTGACTCCCTCTATGCGCTGCTCCTCGGGCACTTCAAACGGCCCTTCGGGGCTGCCTTTAGGCTTGCAAATCACCAGACGCCACCACGCCAACGCCACTAAAACAGCCATCAACACGCACAGCTTTCCGGCAATGGGCAGCATCTCGTGTGGTGTAGCGCCTTGCGAATTCAGCATCGAGAAGCCGTCGGTCATGAGCGTAGAGGGGAAGATCATGAACACGTCGTTAATGATATCGGGAATGTTGAAGGTGGCGTATGCGCCGCCGGTTGCATAGAACGTCAACATCGAGGTCGGCCCAAGTAACATGCTCGTTTGGTAAATACGATCAAGGAAGCTTCCAATCAGCATGCCCAAAGCCGAACTTGCTACCGAGAACATCAGCGCTAGCCCCACCAGCACAAACAGATTACCGAGCAGAGGATATGCCAACCACCAGTACACCAGGCCAAAGACGAAACACGCTCCCAGAAAACTGACCGTTGTCCAGCCGCACAGGGTGCCGAAGAACTGCGCCGAGTTGAGCGACCAGAGCCCCTGCCCACGTCTCATTGCGGTCAGCATAGAAGCGCCAAACACCGTGGTTTGCTGCAAGATCAGCACAAACACCAGCGGCATTACGAAGGTTTCGTACCCGTTGGTATGGTTATAAAGCGGCAGCCCTGCAATGCCTCCGCTCGCACGGCCCGGTGGCGAATCAACATCGCGGGTAGCCGTCAGGGCACTGACAATCGTACTTTGCAGATTGCCCGCTATCGACATGTAGCCACCGTTCATCTGCACCAGCACGCCGCCTTGTCCACCGCGCTCAATGTCGTGCTTGAAATCAGTGTCGATGGTAATAGCAGCGTATACCTGACGGTTGCGCAGCATTTGCATGGCTTCATTGGTGCGCTGCGGTTCTTCAGTAACGTCCACCACGCGAGTGGATTTCAGGTTTTTAATGAATTCTTGAGACAGCGAGGAGTGATCGAGATCCACCACCGCTACTGGAATGAAATCGTTGACCTGCGATGAATAAGCGGCGGGATAAAACAAGCTGAACAGCACCAGCGAGCTTACCGCCGTGGACTTGAGGCTCTTGGAGGCAAAAATATCTTTGATCGTTGCTCCGTACCCGTCCTTGAAGCCAGTGAAGCCGACCGTTCCTAACTCGTAGCCGGGAATTGGCTTGGCATAGGTTGCGTTAAACAGCATCCGACCGAGCAGCAGCGGGATCACGATATAAAGCGACAAGATGCCAAGGTTATGCAGGCTTACCGAAATATCACTGCCAAGATTCACCTGTTCCATTTGAATTTTGAAGTAGTGCGTAAACGGTTGCAGCCCGCTCCAAAACTTCGCCCACCAGCCCGCATGAATCAGCGATAGCGTCGCGCTGCCATAGCTAAGCGCAGCACTGGCATATAGCGTAGATATCCCAAGCGCCGACTGAGTAGCGCGCGTCAGGATCAGCATCATAATGGAGATACACCCGGTGGCATAGCACATGACCACCAGTGCCGCGATGAACAACCAGGCGCTTCCTGCGAATGGCCAGCCGCGAATCTGTACAAACCACACCCAGAAACACAGCAGCAAAATCAGCGTTATCAAGGCATAGGGAGTGATACGCCCGAAGGCATCCATAAACCACTGCCCCGTCGTCAGCTTACGCAGATAGGCTCGGGATTCAGGGGTAAAGAGCACTCGTCCATAGGCCCGAACAACCGAACCACCCAGCGCAATGAACGACACCACGGAGATCGCAATAGGCACCAGAAAACGTTCAAAGCTGTTCTGCGCATTGCTTATTGCGGTAATTTGCGGAGTGAAGGGAGCCGGCGCGCTGGCGCCGGAGCGGCCACGCATGGCCGAATTGACCGCTGACTGCATGGCATCCGCCGCCGCATTCTGGAGCCCGAGGTAAGCAATACTGCCGACACTGCGCCATTGGGTGTTGTAGCGAATAGCCACGTTGCGATCATCGCCGCGAAACAGCGCGCCTTCTGCCCCTCGCGGAATTTCGATCGAAGCAAATACCTTATTGGTACGCATCAGATGCTGCGCTTCTTCGTTGCTCGTTACGCTTGCCAGCAATGCAATATCACGCGAGGCATTGATGTTACTGATGATCTGGCGGCTCATCGCGGAATGGTCGTGATCTACCACCGCCACGGGGACATCCTGCGTTACCCCACGGCTGAACAACGCAGCCATTAGCACAATGACCAGTGGCAGCACTCCAAACAGCAGCGTCTGAGTGATGCGATCACTGCGCAGGAAGTCAACCTCCTGCCCCAGCGCCGTCTCAAAGCCGAGGGAACGACGCTTAGTCATGATGCGGCGGCCAGTCATATAGGACCGTCATGCCGGGACGCATACCGTCAACCGCTTCGAGCGAGCGCAGCCGCACCTCAAACGTACGCACATCGTAACCGCTGGCCTGCCGCGTTGCGCGCCAGGTAGCAAAGCTGGCTTTCGGGTTAATGAAGGTCACCTTGAATTCGACCTGCTTATCTCCCAACGCAGGAATATGTCCAGTCACCTTGTCGCCCATTTTCAGCGAGTTGAAACGGTCCTCGCGCAGATTCACCGTCACCCACAGGTTGTTGAGATCGATCATGCTGAACAGCGGCGTACCGGCACCGATCAGCTCACCTTGGTTGGCAAAACGCTTGGCAACCTCACCGTCAACCGGAGCCGCCACGTTCATCTCTTTCACCAGCGAAGTAGCCGATTCAAGCGACGCCTGGGCAACGCCCTCGTCGGAGGCTGCGATGCGACGGTCTTCTTCACGGTCACCGCGCACTGCTTCCAAATACTGCTGGTGGGTCGATTGAGTTTGCTGACGCGCCGCGTCACGCCTTGCCACTGCATCGTCGCGATTCTGGGTGGATACCGCCCCGCGGCGATGAAGCTCTATCGCACGATCCGCGGAAATATTGGCCAACCGCTCATCGGACTGGGCACTCAACCACTGGGATTTCAGCGAGCGGATATCTTCTTCACGCTGTCCATTATCGGAACGGTCCTTAGCGGCCTGGGCACGCTCCAACTGATGCGTTGCCTGAAGCTGATTAGCCGATGTTTGAGGATCGGTCATAAAGGCCATCATCTGACCTTCGGTGACACTGTCGCCCTCGTGCACCAGCAGTTCGCTGACCCTACTGGTTACCTTACTGGTGACGTTGATCTCATCAGTATCGACAATCCCTTCCAGCGGTGCGTTATCAGCACTATGTGCAAGGATCAGTCCGGCAATGATCGCCACAATCAATACGATGAGAATGAGCAGCCTGATGCGTTTCTTCTTGCCGTTACCGCCGCCTTTCTGATCGCCTTCGTCGCGATTTTCGACAGCAGCATCGTCGCCCGACTGCGGTTCGTTGGAGGGTGAAGTGTAGTTTGGGTCTGATTCAGGCATCTCTTGGAGTTCTTGTACAAGTTTTTAGTCACAAATGCGGCTTCCAGAGGAGGCGCACATCGCTCACGGCTAATAAAGATGCACTCATGAGGTGCAAATCGACGTTTTGGTGGAAACTGACACGCTTCGCTCCAACGTTGCTGAAGCAGAAGGTTTTCTCGCAGACTGCCTGTTCACCGTTTCCAGCACAGGCAAATTTGTCAGCCCACCCCCTGCTACCCTTACAAATGGCCATCGGCCACTTGGCTCGGGACATTCTTCGCATTTTTCAGCGCATTACCCCACGCCACCAGAGGGACAATCGGCTTCAACATCTACCTATAGAGCAATAAACGTGCCAACAATTAAGCACCTACTGCGGTTGTATTCCATAATTTCCGCCTTAAGACACCATAGTAATTAACAGCCTAATCGTCCAGCGAATGCACGTGACAATATGAATCCTGAAACCATGGCAATGGTAACGGTTGCAGTTAAAGAAACCATGAAACCCAGCCATGCGGCCTGCGTTAGACCAAAGGATTAGAAATTAACACCCGAGAAATACCGGATTTTAGACGTTTTAGTAAATATGCAAATAAAACAGAAGTATCACGCCGAGAGAAGGAGTTACATTTATTAACACACGGTCCGCCTGTCGAGCTTATGGGTAATAAGAGTTACCCACCCTTAAATGCACCAAAGAGGTGCCATTACAGTTAATCACCTAAATTCGCCCTTATATGGTGCATGGCAATAATGGCAGGCGCATCTATGGGGCTCTCCCCCGCCGTTCCCATACAGCAACAGGGCGCCCATACTGGACGCCCTGCGTTAGGCCAAGCTGGATAAATGATGGCGTGTTAGCGATGTTCCCACTCGGGCTTGCTGGAGCGCAGCGGCTTCAGCAAATGCTTGTAGTAGCCCGGAGTGCGCGTCATCTCAACCTGCTCGGCGACGCCCTTGTAAAAGCCCATTTCGGTTTCTGCGAGAATCGGATCAGGATCAACGTAAGCGTGCTCGTCGTCGGAGTCAGCGGTATCGCGAGCGTACTGCTGATCATAGATGCCTAACGACATCAGCCACGTGACGGTGCGCGCCAGCGATACCGTTACCTTGTAGCTACCCCCCTCTACCGCACGGCGCTTGAGTGCCTCAAGAATACCTACGGAGGCTAGCCAAGCGGCGACAAAGTCGCTGATGATGCCGATTTTTGGCGTCATGTGCGGTTCGCTGGAGGGATCTGTGTTGCCACCCACACTGTCAGACCAATAAGGACCAGCGAAGGCACCCGTTGAAACGTCGAAACCAGCGCGCTGCGACCAGGGCCCTTCTTCACCGGTGAAGTACACCGCTGCATGAATTAGGCCGGGGTGCTTGTGGCCGAGGGTGTTGGCATCGAGGCCGTGCTTATCAAGGAAGCCATTACGGCGGTTGGAGAAGAAGACATCGGACCCCGCCAGCAATTGATCGAAGGTGCGGCGATGTTCATCATTGCCAGTGAAGTCGAGTACCGAGGAGCGCAAACCCACATAAGAGGTATAGTGGAACAGCGAATGCTCGTAATCCTGGGGCCTGAAGATGTTCAGTGCGTCAGCACCGTGCAGCGCCAGCGCGCGACCAATGCCGGCTCCCGCGATCACATGCCCTAGCCCCAATGCACGAATACCGCTTAGCACGTCGCCGCCCGCCGCGAAGGGGACCGGATCGCTATCGGCCACCTTCTCTACCGTAATCAGCGGCGCTTTTTTCAGCACATCCTGAAAGACATCAAGCTCAAGAAACTCTTCAGGACTGCGCAGTACGTACATCGGAATGCCAGCGCCGTCGGCGGCGGCCTTCTCGAGCTCAAACGAGTCCCACTGGGCGATGGCCGCGGTCACGCTCTCGAGATCAGGGGTACATTTCAGAAGCGTTAACGCCGCGTTGCGCAGGCGCGGATAGTTGCAGGAGAGGTAGATGTAACGACCGTCCTTACATTTGAAGAATCCTTTGCGCACTTCCGATTCGATCTCGGAATCCATCGCGCCAGGCTGACCATTGACGGTCTCAAGATAGCCTTCAAAGAAGGTGGCAAAACGGCGTAGCGCCTTGCGAACGTCAACATGAATATCTTGCGACTGACCGGTTTTCAATTTCCAGATGGCCGCAATCTGCGATGCTTTTGCCGCTAGCCCGACTGCTGAAAAGGATGCAAACCTAAACACGCTGGGAATAACGGGATCCTTGCCATAAAAGGTCAACTTGCCACCGAACTCCGACAGCGAGGCACCCACCGCGTTGAGCACCTTTTCCGTTTCAGCGTGCAAATCGAAATTATTATCGCCATCACTGGCGATTCTATTTTCAAAGCCCCTTCTGATCGCCTTCTCAAGATCTTCGGTAGTAGCCATGTAACTTTCCCCTTAATTCTGAGTGAATCGGACCTAAACGCGACACCATAGCGGGCTTCGGCTGTAAACGCGCAGTGCCCCCCCTAGCCTCGCGCCACGCTTGTCATAACAGCAGCCCATCACCGGCGCAGCTTCCATGCCCTTAGGTAATCCAGCGGCTATTTCGACGCTTTCAGCGACTTAAGCGCATTGATGATGCTAATTTCCTCGACATCACGCTCATCGGCGAGCTGCTTGATTGAGCGATCGCCGTAGCCTTCCTCGATTTGCTTCAGCAGCGTCTCTTTGGTGCTTTCGTCGAAGCTAACGTCGTGTTTCCCGAACTCTTTCCAACGCACTTCAAGACCTGGGCCCAACTGATCAAGAAAATGGGCGAAACCGCCGTCGCCACCGCCCAAGTGGAAGGAAAGGAAAGGACCGCCGGTTGCCCAGCGAATACCCAGTGACTGGGTGACGACCTGATCAAGGTCTTTGACGGATACGACGCCACGCGCCACAAGCGATACACATTCTCTGAAAATAGCGGCTTGCAGACGATTAGCGACAAAACCCGATACTTCCCGTTTAAGTTCGAGCGGAGATTTGCCCAATGCGGAATAAAACGCCATTGCTTTATCAATAACCTCGCGGGAGGTTTTTTCACCAGGCACCACTTCCACTAGAGGTAACAGATGGGGCGGGTTAAACGGATGGCCGATGATCAAACGTTCTGGCTGGCTCATCTCCTTGGACTGCTTGGTCGCCACAATGCCCGAGCTTGAGGAGAGCAACAGCGCACTCTCAGGGGCAGCCTTCTCAATACGCTTCCACAAACCCGCTTTGAAATCGAGACGCTCAGGACCGTTCTCTTGTATGAAATGACTGTCAGCGACCGCCTTCTCAGTATCCGCCTCGAAGCTTAGATGATCATAGTTGAATGCCGGGAAGCCCATGTCGATCAGCGTTGGTTCGTTTTGCTTAATGTGGCCTATCGCCACCTTTTCGATATCATCGGCAGGGTCGCTTATCACCACCTGCATGCCGTTGGCGAGGAATAGCGATGCCCACGAAGAACCAATCACCCCACCACCAATCACCGTCACGTGTTTATCTTTTAATATATTATCGCTCATCACCTTCCCTCTCGATGCCATTAATTAATATGCTAACTAATTAGCCTAGCCACTCAGTGTAGTGCTGTCATGAATATTGCTTGAACAACAGTGTTGCCAGTACGACACAGGTGTCATAAAACCATCATATTGAGTGCCTTATAACGCCCGTGCTGAAGGGAAAAACGCGCTAAAAACGCGTGGCAGCGCTGGCCGCCGGACATAGCAAGACCGGCACACGCGCGATGTTATTTATTTCGTAAATTAAGTAATAATTAAAAACTATAAAAAACGGCCCCTTAATAGGGGCCGTCTTAATTGGCAGTTAACGATCGTTTCTAATCGTTGTCATCATCCAAGGAATAGGCAATGACATAATCACCTCGTGCAGGCTGACCACGCGAGCCGCTGGCAGTGACCACCACGTACTGCCGGTGAGTGTTCGGCGACACATAGGACATCGGTGTCGACTGTCCTCCCACGGGTAGGCGAGCTTTCCATACTTCCTTGCCTGTTTCTACATTGTAAGCGCGCAGGTAATGGTCTTGAGTGCCACTGTAGAAGACCAGACCTCCGCCAGTAGACAACGGCCCACCCATACTAGGCATGCCAAGGGGAACGTGCAGCGGCAGCGGAACGGTATCTTCGACGGTGCCCGCTGGCTTCTGCCACACTATCTTGCGTGTTTTCAAATCAATTGCAGAGATGGTGCCATAGGGCGGCGCATTACACGGCACCCCAAGCACCGAGAAGAAATAGCTGATGTAAGCGCCATATGGAGTGCCAAGCTGCGCCGACAGGCCTACATGGCCGTCGCCACCAACAGAGCTGTCGACGTATTTACGAGGAATCAGCGTGTTGCTCATCGCGATGCGAGTGTCGTTGATGATCAAGTAATCATTCTTGTGATCGACGGACATTCCGCCCCAGTTCATGCCGCCGGCATTGGATGGGTAGATCAGCGATCCTTGCTCGGATTGCGGCGTGAAATCCCCCTCATAGCGCATCTTGCGGAAGGCCACGCGGCACATCAGCTGATCGATCGGCGAGATACCCCACATGCTGCGCTCAGTGAGCTCGGGGTCACGAATCGCTGGCATGCCAGTCGAATAGGGTTGGGTGGGGCTAGCGCGCTCACCCTCTGGCAAGTGATCGGTGGGTACCTTGCGCTCTTCCACCGGTCCAATCGGTTTACCGTTGCGGCGATCTAGCACGAAGATTTCACCGCGCTTGGTTGCCTGCAACAGTGCCGGTACTCGCTCGCCCTTGCCGTTAGGAATATCGTAAAGCACAGGGTGAACCGGAACGTCGTAGTCCCACAGGTCGTGGTGAACCGTCTGGAACTTCCAGCGTTCACGGCCAGTGTGAATATCCACCGCCACAACCGAGGAATTGTACTTGTCGCTCGCCTCGCTGCGCTCGCCGCCCCAATAATCTGGCGTGGCATTGCCAAGCGGCAGGTAAACCAGCCCCAGTCTTGCATCAACGGTGGGGAACGCCCATACGTTCGGCGTGCCACGGGTGTAGGTTTCCCCCTTCGGCGGGGTGGTATGAATATCCGGATTGCCCAGGTCCCATGCCCACACCAGCTTACCGGTATCAGCGTCGTAGGCTCTAACGACTCCAGACGGCTCGCCAACAGAATGGTTGTCCAGTACCCAGCCAGAAATGATCACCAGCCCATTTTCGACCACCGTAGGACCAGAGGTTTGCATATAGAACCCTGGGGTTATTTCGCCCATGTTCTCTTTGAGATCGACTTCACCGTTGTTGCCAAATGCGTCGCAGCGCTTGCCGTTGCCAGCGTCCAAGGCAATGATGCGGGCGTCCATGGTGCCCATGTAGATACGGCGCCGACACATGGCGGAGTCATCGCCTTGAGCATTCGGCTGTGAGTGAGAAGGCGTTTGAGCGGCGCTTTCCGACGACGCAGATGAGCTGCCGGCATTGCGTGACTGATAGGTATTTTTCGACAGATCGGCGTAGCCCAGCGAGCGGCAGCGATACCAGATTGGCGGCGCTTCTGCCTTCGAGTCGAAGGTCCAACGCTGTTTTCCACTATCGGCGTCCAACGCGAAAACGCGGTCATGCGGTGAACAGGTAAACACCGTATCACCCACTTGCAGCGGCGTATTCTGATCTTCTGCACCTTCCGTTGCGATATCGCCGGTGCGAAACTTCCACGCGACCTTCAGCTTGCTTACGTTATCGATGTTGATCTGATCGTAGGGAACATACGAATTTCGATCGTCCGTGCCGCCATAGCCCGTCCAATCTTTCATGTGATCGGCGCTATCAGCACGCTGCCCCTCTTCGACGCGATCAGATGCGTTGAGCGGCTTCTTGAACGCCTCATTTGCATCGCTGATCTTGTGCTCAACAAAGAGTTGCGCGAAGACAATGATAGCGACCACTGTAAAGATGACTGCCACACTTCCCCATAACCGCCACGCAGCGCGACGGCCGCCATGTTTATCTTCGGTCTGGAAAGGCGTTGCCAGCGCGATGACGACGCCGCTGACGAGCGGTTCGAAAATACGAGGGAACAGCATCCAGAAGTGTGCGCCCACCTCCCAGAATGCCCAGATAAGGGTAGCGATCACCCAGGCTAAATAGATCAGCGATCCTGTTTTACGCCCCAGCGCAAACAGCACCCCTGCAATGAGGATGACCACACCGGAGATCAGGTAGTAGTAACTTCCACCTTCTGCCGCTAGTTCGCTTCCCCACCATAAGAACGCGGCGACCTTCAGTATTAACAGCAGGCAGATAACTGCGACGACCAGTTTCAGCCCCCATGAACGCTTTTGTTCCTTCATTTTTTTCCACCGTTACGATTCCCTTGCAACATGATTTGACGCTTTTTTTAGTCGCCGCACACGCGAAGACCTGTAGATGCGCGACTCAGAAGCACCTTATTGCGAGCGTTACCTATCAACGCCTGCATGTCGGACCAGCGTTACATCATCAAGTGTAGCCAATGCTAAGAATCATGTTGGAATAAGTGCCGCTGTGGTGGGGGTTGTAGCGCGATGGAGTGTGGGAATCAGCATTTACGTCGAATGGATATAAATTTTTTCCACGATGCGACCGATACTAATAATCGCTATTCGACGTAATAGCAGTGACATCAATCCTATAATAGAGAGAGATACGCCATGAGCACTTATCCACTAGATGCACAACGCCTTAAAGATAGCCGTCAGCAAGAAGAACGGCCTAACTTTGCCACCAACGGTCAGCAGAAGATCGCCTATTTCGAATACGGCCCCTCCGCCGATGAGGCCCCCACGGTGGTAATCACTGGTGGCTGGCCATGGAACAGCAGCCGCCACGTGCACTTTGCCCTGCGTCTGGCTGATCTGGGCCTGCACGTGATTCGCTACGATCAGCGTGGCTCGGGCGCGAGTTCGCACCCACATGGCGTGGATGCCTACTCGATGCCAAACCTTGCAGAAGATCTGGGTGCTGTCCTTGATGCTGCCACTCCCAAGGACAAGAAAGTCTATATCTTCGGTGAAGCCTGGGGCCCCTTCATTGGCTGTGAATACACCAACATCAACCCCGATCGCATTGCGTCGATCATCTCGGTGGGTGGCCCCAGTCTTGACGTTGGCTTCGGTACGTTGGTTCGCCTTACCAAAGAAGCAGCGGACGATCATTCCCTGATCGAGCCCGTGGCTAAGCAGTGGGCGGCGCTTTCGTATCAGTTTGCCATCTCGATCCCAGTGCTGCCGGAATTGCTGTTCGCTACCGGTATTCCCACCGTGATTGTCAATCTGGTTACGCTAGCGGCCACCGATGCGCTCGATGAGCTGATCAAGGATCCGCTGTCGATCATCGACCAACCTACCAACGTTCACGACACCATCTACGGTATCAATAAGTACCGCTGGTTTATCTACAACCGCTTCCCGCACCCGAAGTACGACTACATCAATGTGCCGCTGCTGAAGGTGTTCCAGCTTGATGGCGACTTCATTGAAACGGAAATTCTGCTGGATGGACTGGAAAACCAGACGCCGAACCTGGAAGTCAGCTACGTAACAGGTAACCACCTGAACTATCTGCTGGGGGAAACCGGCGACAAGATGGTTGAAGGCATCTTCGATGCCATCGAGAAGACTCAGTAAGCATCACTGGCAATCTTCTCACTGGGCCGTTTGCCACATCAGGCCAATACCTTACGACGCCCTGCATCACGCAGGGCGTCCTTTTTCCTTCAGCAGCACTTTTCAAGCACAAGCGTGTGGGAGGCGTCATTTACGTCGAGTGACGGTAAATTTTTTTCACGATACCACCGATACTGATGATCGCTATGCAGCGTATAGCGAATCTACACAATAGAGAGAGACGTTCACCATGAGCAAATATCACTTTGATCAACAACGCATCGAGCGTAACGATACCCTGGCCGGGCGCCACAATTTCGCTAAAAACGGTAAGCAGAAGATTTCCTACTTCGAGTATGGCCCAAGTGCAGAAGAGGCACCTACGGTGGTCATTACTGGCGGCTGGCCTTGGGACAGCAGCGGTTTCGATAATCGTTCCCGTCTGTTGGCCGAGATGGGGCTTCACGTGGTGCGCTACGACCAACGTGGCTCGGGCGCTAGCTCGCATCCGCACGGCGTTGATGCCTATTCGATGCCAACCCTCGCTGAAGATTTGGGGGCTGTGCTTGATGCCACCACCCCCAAGGACAAGAAAGTCTATATCTTCGGTGAAGCCTGGGGCCCCTTCATTGGCTGCGAATACACCAACATCAACCCCGATCGCATTGCGTCGATCATCTCGATTGGCGGCCCTAGCCTGGACGTTGGTTTCGGTACGCTGATTCGTCTTACCAAAGAAGCTGTCAACGACCATTCGCTGATCGAACCCGTGGCTAAGCAGTGGGCGGCGCTTTCGTATCAGTTCGCCATCTCGATTCCGGTACTGCCGGAGCTGCTGTTCGCCACCGGTATTCCCACCGTGATTGTCAATCTGGTGACAATGGCGGCGGCCGATGCGCTCGACGCGCTGATCAAGGATCCGCTATCGGTTATCGATCAACCTACCAACGTTCACGACACCATCTACGGTATCAATAAGTACCGTTGGTTTATCTACAACCGCTTCCCGCATCCGAAGTACGACTATATTAATGTGCCGCTACTGAAGGTGTTCCAGCTCGACGGCGACTTCATTGAAACGGAAATTTTGCTGGACGGGCTGGAAAATCAGACACCTCAGTTGGAGGTGACTCACGTATCAGGCAACCACCTGAATTTCATGTCAGGAGAAAGCGGCAAGATCATTACTGCGGGCATTTTCGATGCCATCGAGAAGACTCAGTAAAGATCACTGGCAATCTGCTCACTGGGCCGCTTGCTGAATCAGGCAAACACCTTGGCCCCAACACAACAACGCCCTGCATGATGCAGGGCGTTGTTATTTCTTCGGTGACACTTCTCGGCCGCGAGCGCGTTAGCGTGATTCCAGCTTGTCGAGATCACGCACCGCACCACGATCGGCGGAAGTCGCCAGCATGGCGTAGGCCTTCAGCGCCGCACTGACGCGTCGGTCGCGTTTGATCGACGGCTTCCACGCCTGATCGCCGCGTGCTTCCATTTGCTCACGACGTGACGCCAGTTCTTCATCTGACAGCACCACATCGATACGCCGCGCAGGAATATCGATACGAATGATGTCGCCGTTTTCAACCAGCCCGATCGCGCCGCCCGAAGCAGCCTCGGGAGAGACGTGACCAATCGAGAGCCCGGAGGTGCCGCCGGAGAAGCGACCGTCGGTCATCAACGCGCACTTCTTGCCCAACCCTTTCGATTTCAGGTACGAGGTGGGGTACAGCATTTCCTGCATGCCGGGACCACCTTTGGGGCCTTCATAGCGAATCACGACGACTTCGCCTTCCTTGACCTTACCGTTCAGCACGTGCTCGACCGCCTGATCCTGCGATTCGACCACATGCGCGGGGCCTTCGAAGAACAAATTGGAATCGTCGACACCAGCGGTTTTCACTACGCAGCCGCTTTCCGCGATGTTACCGAATAGAATCGCCAGGCCACCTTCCTGCGAGAAAGCGTGTTCGGCACTGCGAATACAGCCCTGCGCGCGATCACCGTCGAGGCTGGGCCAGCGCGCACTCTGAGAGAACGCTTGCTGGGTACGAATACCACCAGGACCTGCTTTGTAGAATTCGACGATTTCGGGCGCAGGGTTGCGCATGATATCGAAGCGATCCAGCGCGTCCTTCATGGTCGGGCTATGGATCGTGGGCAGCGAGGTGTCGATGACACCGGCTCGATCGAGCTCTCCCAGAATACCCATGATGCCGCCAGCGCGATGGCAATCCTCAATGTGATATTTCTGGGTATTGGGCGCCAGCTTGCACAGCTGCGGCACCTTGCGCGACAGCGCATCGATGTCGTTGAGGTCGAAATCGACTTCGCCCTCTTGCGCCGCCGCCAACAGGTGCAGGATGGTGTTGGTAGAGCCACCCATCGCGATATCAAGGGTCATGGCATTTTCGAATGCGGCCTTGGACGCGATGCTGCGCGGCAGCACCGATTCATCGCCCTGCTCGTAGTAGCGACGTGCGATTTCGACAACGGTATGGCCCGCTTCTTCGAACAACCGCCGACGGTCGGCGTGGGTTGCCAGCGTGGTGCCGTTACCCGGCAGCGAGAAACCCAGCGCTTCGGTCAGGCAGTTCATCGAGTTAGCGGTGAACATGCCGGAACAGCTGCCGCAGGTGGGGCAAGCGCTGCGCTCGACTTCGGCGAGCTCTTCGTCACTGACCGAGTCGTCGGCGGCCATCACCATGGCATCCACCAGGTCGAGCCCGTGATCAATCAATTTGACCTTGCCGGCTTCCATGGGGCCGCCGGAAACGAACACTACCGGAATATTCAGGCGCATGGCGGCCATCAGCATTCCGGGAGTGATCTTGTCGCAGTTGGAAATACACACCAGCGCATCGGCGCAGTGGGCGTTCACCATGTATTCGACAGAATCAGCAATGATGTCGCGCGACGGCAGCGAATAAAGCATGCCGTCGTGACCCATGGCGATGCCGTCATCCACTGCGATGGTGTTGAACTCCTTGGCCACACCACCCGCTTTTTCAATTTCGCGCGCCACTAGCTGGCCCATGTCCTTCAGATGAACGTGGCCCGGCACAAACTGGGTGAACGAATTGGCGACGGCGATGATCGGTTTATCGAAATCGCCGTCCTGCATACCGGTAGCTCGCCACAGCGCGCGAGCGCCCGCCATATTGCGGCCGCCGGTAGAGGTTTTGGAACGATATTGGGGCATGAAGCTTCCTCATCAGGCAAAGTTGGCGCGATGAAATTCAATTAGAGGTCTCTTGTTGGCATAGCGGCAGCGTGCAACGCCAATAGGCAAGCGGGGGAAGCCCTGCAAATGCTTTGTTGATAACAAAGTGCATGGGGCCAGCAAACAACTGCGGGGGTGGTGCAGCAATATACGCCCAGCAAGCAAGCGGATAACCTTGCCAACGTTCAGCGGGAGCGTCAGCACGGGGGCTAGCAGTAGATAAGCGCCGTGCAGCCCGCTATGACTCGCTCTTTTCGGTGTCTTTTCGACAAGGCGACGGCGAGTGCGGAATACTCTCTAACCTGCCAACAAACGGTCGAACACATAATGCCACATTAGCACAGGTTAGCGCCATAAATCATTCGCTATGAGGCTAATAAACAGCATCTTATTTCACATTTGCGCGCATAGTTGAACAAACAAGCCAAAGAGCCATTGCCTTGTGGGCGATCGCTGCCGACCATTGGCCCTTTCAGCAGTAATTATTGCAGTCTGCCCCGCTTTCCATACCAGACAGAAAGAACGCCAGCGCTGGGTGAGCAACGCTGGCACGTGAGTGGACGAGAGGCTTGCTATGGCGAGCCCGTGACACTTATCGAACCGAGGTTTCGCCGAGCTCGGAAAGCGCCTCATCGATAATCGTCAGCCCCCGCTGAGCTTCTTCTCGCGTAACCACGCAGGGCGGCACCACATGCAGGCGGTTTTCGACAATAAAGGGCAGCAGGCCGCGCTTGATCAGCGCACTCTTGAAGGCGGCCATTCTGGCGTTGGACAGCGGTTCACGCGTATCACGGTGAGCCACCAGTTCCACCGCATGAAAGACGCCTAGTCCACGCGTTTCCCCTATTACCGCGTGACGTTCGGCCAGCGCCGCCAGCCCGGGCGTTAGCACTTCTTCCCCAATAGCAGCCGCGTTGGCAACGATACCGTCGCGCTCCATCACATCCAGCGTGGCAACAATTGCCGCCATGGCAAGGGGATGTCCGGAATAGGTCAAACCACCGTAAAAGAAATGTTCATCGAAATAGTCGCTAAGCGCGTCAGCGATGATGACACCGCCCGCTGGCACGTACCCCGAATTAACGCCCTTAGCGAAGGTAATCAGGTCCGGTTTGACATCAAAATGATCGAGTGCCAGCCAACGCCCGGTGCGGCCAAAACCAGCCATCACCTCGTCGAGAATCAGTACGATGCCGAATTCGTCGGCCAGCGCTCTCACCCCTTTCAAGTACCCTGCCGGCGGTACCAGCACGCCTGCGGTGCCTGGAATGCTCTCCAGCAACAGCGCGGCTATCGAGCCAGGGCCTTCGCTCTCGATCACACGACGCAGATGGTGCAGTGCGCGCTCGCACTCCTGCGCTTCGTCAGCGGCCCAGAATTCAGTGCGGTAAAGGTACGGATTGAAGAAGTGCACGTGCCCGCGCGAATACTCATTGGGTACCCGACGGTAGTCACCGGTCGCGACAATCGCAGCACCGGTACTGCCGTGGTACGACCGGTAGGCCGACAACACCTTGTCACGTCCGGTATAGGCACGCGCCATGCGAATGGCATTCTCGTTGGCATCAGCGCCCGCGTTGGTGAAAAACACCCGCGCGAACCCTTCGGGGGCGCGTGCAAGAATACGCTTCGCTGCTTCGCCGCGTGCCAGATTGGCATGTGCGGGTGCCACCGTGGTGAGCAGCTCGGCCTGCTCCTTGATCGCAGCGATCACCGCAGGATGCTGGTGTCCAATGTTGGTATTAACCAGCTGGCTTGAGAAATCGAGATAGTGATTGCCGTCGTAATCCCACAGCTGACAGCCACTGCCTCCCTTGATCACCAGCGGATCGAGCGTTCCTTGGGTTGACCACGAGTGGAACACGCCCTCGCGGTCAAGGCGCTTCACATCAGCATTAGCGTGTACGTTAGAAAAAAGAGGATCCAATGAGCTGGGCATAGCGGCTCCTGATACATAAAGGTGATGAAAGCAGCGCTTTCGTTATTGCTGTTGTTGTCGTCACTCATCGGCGACACGGCCCGAAGGCACGTACGCCCTGGCGCATAACGCCATTCTCTCCGAGTATAAGGCGCCTGGTTGCCAGTACCACTTTTTTATTGGCGCTCAATCCATTACCGTCAATGGAACACAGCAACGGTGTGAGCGTTCGGTGATGAACGCCGCTGTCGCTTCTGAAAACAATAGGAGAGCAAGATGAGCAAGACTGCCTTTATTACCGGCGCTACTTCTGGCTTCGGTCGCGCTGCGGCACGCCGCTTTGCCGCAGAAGGATGGCAATTGGTGCTGACCGGCCGCCGCGAAGAGCGCCTGCGCGAGATCGAGCGCGAGCTGAGCGACAAGGTAGCGGTGCATATCGCCCCGCTTGATGTGCAAGATGCCGAGGCCGTTAAGCAAGTGGTGAGCGCCCTGCCCGAGCAATTCAAACAGGTGACTTCGCTGGTGAATAACGCCGGACTGGCGCTATCGCCGAAGTCGGCTCAAGAGACCGCGCTTGAAGATTGGCACACCATGGTGGATACCAACATCAAGGGGCTGTTGAACGTAACGCACGCACTGCTGCCTACGCTAATCAGCACTGGGGCCGGTGCCAGCATCATCAATCTTGGCTCGGTGGCCGGCGCGTGGCCCTACCCCGGCAGCCATGTGTACGGTGGCACCAAGGCATTTGTGAAGCAATTCAGCTATAACCTGCGCTGTGACCTGCTGGGCACCGGCGTGCGCGTGACCGATATCGCCCCCGGCATGGCCGAAACCGAATTTACCTTGGTACGCACCAAGGGCGATCAGGCGGCTTCTGACAGCCTCTATGCCGGCACGACACCACTCAGCGCCGAGGATATCGCTGACCAGATCGTGTACGTTGCCACCCTTCCCGACCACATCAATATCAACCGCCTTGAGATCATGCCGGTACGCCAGGCATGGCAGAACTTCGCCGTCGATCGCGATTGAGAACAGCATCACGACATGAAAAAGCGGGCCTTTCCTTTCTGAAAGGCCCGCTTTCGTAGGGGGCTGCTAACGCTAGCTCGGTTAGACGAACACCACCTTGGCAACGTCGTTGTAGCGCGCGGCAAAGTGCACCGTGACGCCCTTCTTAACGTAGTCAGGCAGTTCGTCGTAATCGCGCTGGTTGGCCTTCGGCAGCACCAGTTCGAAGATATTGCTGCGACGTGCGGCAATTACCTTCTCGCGAATACCGCCAACCGGCAGCACCTTGCCGGTGAGCGTCAGTTCACCGGTCATGGCAACGCCCGGCTTGATGGCGCGATTGCGCGCCAGCGATAGCAGCGCGGTCGCCATGGTAACGCCCGCCGAAGGGCCATCCTTGGGCGTCGCACCTTCCGGCACGTGCAGGTGAATGAAGGTTTTGTCCCATGCGTCGGAAGCAAGACCGAAGCTTTTCAGGTTCGATTGCACGAAGCTGTAAGCGATGTTGGCCGACTCTTGCATCACATCGCCCAGCTTGCCGGTAAGCTTCAGGCCGCGATCCAGCGCGTGCACCTTGGTCGCCTCAATCGGCAGCGTGGTGCCGCCCATCGACGTCCACGCCAGCCCGGTCACAACGCCCACGCCTTTCAGCACCTGCTCCTGCTGGAACACTGGCGCGCCGAGGAACTGCTCAAGGTTATTAACCGAGACTTTCACCTTGTCGGCCCCTTCGATCAGCTTGACGGCTGCTTTACGCACGATGCGATGCAGCTGTTTTTCCAACTGACGCACGCCAGCTTCGCGCGCATAGCCTTCGATCACCTGACGCAGCGCCGTATCGGTCAGCGTGATGCGGCTCTTGGCGATCGAGTCACGCTTAAGAAGCTTCGGCCACAGGTGGTGCTTGGCGATGCTCACCTTCTCTTCGGTGATATAGCCCGACAGCCGGATGTTCTCCATACGGTCGTAAAGCGGACCGGGAATGGTATCGAGCTGATTGGCAGTACATACGAACAGCACTTTCGACAGATCGACACGCGCGTCGAGATAGTGATCGAGGAAGTCGACGTTTTGTTCGGGGTCGAGCACTTCGAGCAGCGCAGAAGCAGGGTCGCCCTGATACGACTGACTCAGCTTGTCGATCTCATCGAGCATGATGACCGGGTTTTCAACCTCGACCTCTTTCAGCGCCTGAACGAACTTGCCTGGCATGGCGCCTACGTAGGTGCGGCGATGGCCTTTGATTTCGGCTTCGTCACGCATACCGCCAAGAGAGAAGCGATAGAACTTGCGCCCCAGCGCTTCGGCAATCGAGCGGCCAATCGAGGTTTTACCCACCCCCGGCGGCCCCACCAGCAGCAAAATCGAGCCGCCCACCGAGCCCTTGAAACTGCCTTCTGCAAGAAACTCGACAATCCGCTCCTTCACTTCGTCAAGGCCGTCGTGGTCACGGTTCAGCACCCGTCGCGCGTTTTCCAGATCGAGTTGATCGGTGGAGGTAACGCCCCACGGCATATTGGTCAGCCAATCAAGGTAGTTACGCGTGGTGCTGTATTCCGGAGAACCGGTTTCGAGCACCGATAGCTTGTTTAGCTCATCGTCGATGCGCGCCTGAATATGCTCGGGCACGTGCTTGTCTTCCAAGCGGCCGCGGAAAGTGTCGACATCGTTCTCACGATCGTCTTTGGAGATGCCAAGTTCTTTCTGGATCACCTTGAGCTGCTCACGCAGGAAAAACTCGCGCTGACGCTTCTCCATTTGCGCGTTCACCTGCTGCGAAATTTCACTTTGCAGCTGAGCGACATCAATCTCTTTGTGCAGCAGCGGCAGCACCGCTTTCATGCGATCAATGACCGGCAGTGTTTCGAGTACCGTTTGCAGCTCTTCGCCCTTCGCCGAGGTAATCCCCGCGGCGAAATCGCACAGCGGGCCCGGGTCGTTGGGACTGAAGCGATTGAGGTGGTTTTTCAGCTCTTCACCGTACAGCGGGTTGATCGGCAGCAGCTGCTTGATACCGTTGATGACCGACATCGCGTAGGCGCGGGTCTCGTCGTCTTCACGGTCGACCGGCTCATCGGGATACTCGACATCGACAATGTAAGGCGGCTCGTAGCTCAGCCACTGCACGATGCGGAAGCGCCTGATCCCCTGCGCGACAAACTGCAGGTTGTCGTCGCCGGCCTCGGCACGGTGGACCTTCACCGCAGTGCCCACCTTGGGGAAGTCCATTTGATTCGGGACTTCCTTATCGAGATCACCAACAAACGCTAGCCCCACATTGTGGTGCGCGGTGTCGGCCACCAAGCGCATGGTTTCTTCCCAGCGCTGCCGATGAATCATCAGCGGCTGCACCTGAGCGGGGAAGAACGGCCGGTTATTGATAGGCAGCAGATACAGCCTATGCGGGAGGGCGTCACCGGCCTTGATCACCTGATGGCCCGCTCCCGATTTAGCGTAGGCACTGCCCTGCCCGGGCTGAGAGACATTGTCGGATTCACCGAACATCACAAGGTTGTCGCGCGGATCATGCGTAGGTACATCTGAATTGCGCTGAGTCATGGAATTTTCCTGAAAGCGTAGGCAACCGCTAAGCCGCAATAAGCGAGCCAATAACGAAAATCAATGCGTTAGGAATGTGGGCGCTTGCGCCGTTTATCAAGAGGGGAACGTTAGCGCGTGGCGCTATCACGATGGAAGTGCTGCCAACCGTTGGGCTGCAGGATATCGCCGTTGGTGGTACCAACATGGCTTGGCCCTTGAGTGGTGCGGCCGATAACGGTGAGCGTTTCACCGCATTTTGCCAGCGCTGCGCGCGCATCGCTCAAGGCAGAAGGTGCCAGCGTGACAAGCAGCTGGTAATCGTCGCCGCCATAAAGGGCAGCGTTAATTGCACCCTTGTTTCCCAATTCATCAACGACGTCAGAGGTGATGGGAAGGTGATCGAGCTCAAGCTCAGCGCCAACGTGTGACGCTGCGCACAGGTGATGAAGATCAGCCACCAAACCGTCGGAGATATCCATGCCCGCAGAGGCATGCTCGAGCAGCACGCGTCCGGCCGCTGTTTTCGGGTTTGGATATAGATAGGCGTGAAGCAGTGGATCGTGCTCGATATTGCGATTGCCCTGCTGCCAACGCTTAAGGCCAGCACAGGCACTGCCCAGCGGCCCTGTTACCGCGATCAGCTCACCCGCTTTAGCGCCATCACGACGTAGCGCGCGGCGTAACGGCAATTCGCCCATCACGGTGACCGATACCGCACGTTCGCCGCGCGTTACATCGCCACCCACCAGTGCCAACCGATGCTGATTCGCCAACTCATGGAAGCCGCGACTGAAAGCGGCCACCCAAGCTTCGTCAACCTCAGGCAGCGTGAGTGCCAGCAGGCACCAGCGCGGGGTAGCGCCCATCGCCGCCAGATCGGAGAGACTTACCGCCAGACTGCGATAGCCGATGGCATGAGCAGGGGCATCAGCGGGAAAGTGTACATCGGCAACGGAGGTATCCACGCTCACGACGATCTGATGCCCTGCCGTCGGCACCAGCAGCGCAGCGTCATCGCCGGCGCCCAGCGCCACCCCCGGCGTGGCACCACCGGGGGCTGACGACGAATATCCTGTTGGCGCATCTTGCGAAAGGATCGCTGCGGTTTCCGACGCAGGCGGCGCGATAGCATTGTCGGCGGCTTCCTGCACGCCTGACAGCGGATAACCATCTGCTCGCGTGCCGTGGGGAGCTTTGAGGAGATAGCGCTTGATCAGGTCAAATTCGCCGATCATCAGTGAGCTCAGCGCCGCCGCGCCTCGACTTCAACGCTGCGCAGTGACGCCGCCAGCTTATCGAGCACGCTGTTGACATATTTATGGCCGTCGGTCGCACCGAACTCCTTGGCGAGCTCAACGCATTCGTTGATGACCACTCGATAAGGCACTTCCAGCCGCTCTTTCAACTCGAAAGCACCTAGCCGCAGGATGGCAAGCTCTACGTAATCAAGGTCGGTAATAGCGCGATCAAGCAGTGGATCGATCAGGCCGTCGAGGGCTTCGTGCTGATCGGCAATGCCCTTCAGCAGGTCATGGAACAGACCAAGGTCGGCCATCGCCATGACCTTCACCCAATTTTCTGCGTCCGGCGCGTCTTCGTCGGCCAGTTGGCTGCGGAACTCCACCTCTACCGTCGAGAGCGCTTTTTCACGGTGCTGAAGCTCCCACTGATAAAGCGCCTGAACGGTGAGCTCACGGGCAGCGTGGCGCGCGACCTGCGACTTGGAGGGCTGCTTTTGCGCATTGGCCATTACGCTTCCCCTTCCGTATCGATCTGACGCAGCAGCGAGACCATTTCCAACGCGGCCATGGTGGCTTCGGTGCCCTTGTTGCCCGCTTTAGTGCCAGAGCGCTCGATCGCTTGATCAATGGTGTTAACGGTCAGCACGCCATTGGCGATCGGTGTATCGAAGTCGATTTGCAGGCGGTTAAGCGCCGAGTTGCACTGTCCGGCAATATGCTCAAAGTGAGGCGTGCCGCCGCGGATAACGGCACCCAATGCGATGACCGCATCAGGCGTGTGGCGTTCAAGCACACGCTTGACGGCCAGCGGCAGTTCCCACGCACCGGGCACGTGCACGATGCGAATGTTTTCTTCGTCAACGCCATGGCGCACCAGCGTATCGACCGCCCCTTCTACCAGAGAATCGACAACGTGGTGATTAAAGCGTCCCACCACAATGACATAGCGGCCGTTTACATCAACGAAGCGGCCTTCCAACTGCGCAATAGGTTCCATAGTACTCTCTGCTCGCACCGCGAGCTTTGTTTCATCACTTGGACAGGGCCATCGGGCCTCTGATTCAACTACGCCCGCTCAGGCGATGAGCCAAAGCGGGCGACAATGTTTGGTCAACAGCGCATGGTACAGCTTACCGACTCGAAACGGTATCGCAACCGACCTGCTCAACCACTTCCAGACCGAAGCCCGCCAGCGCCGAGAAACGCAGCGGTGAAGTCAATAGCCGCATGCGCCCTACGCCCAGCGCGCGCAGGATTTGCGCACCGGTGCCGACGGCCAGGTACTGGCCGCTGGCATCCTGGCTACTATCGCGCGGGAGCTGGCGACGCCCAAAGAAGATATCGAGCTGCGTCTTGTAATCGAGCGGAGTGCCGCCTTTATCGAGCAGCACCAGCACGCCGCACGGCTGCTTGCTCAGCACTTCCAGTGCTTCACTGCCGGACCAGCTACGCCCGCCGCTGCTGCTATTCAGCATCAGAATATCACGCAGGCTGTCGGGCACGTGCACGCGCACCGTGACGGTTTGTTCGGGATGCGGCTGTCCATTCACCAGCGCGAGATGGTGCCGACCGGTAATCGAGTCCTTGAAGGTGTGCAGCATGAACTCACCGAAGGCGGTGTTAACCGGTTCAGCGCTCACCTCGGTGATGGTTTGCTGGTGATGAATGCGGTATTCGATCAGATCGGCGATAGTCCCGATGCGAATATCATGCTCGGCGGCGAAGGCTTCGAGATCCTCGCGGCGCGCCATGGTGCCGTCATCGTTCATCACTTCACAGATAACGCCCGCTGGCTCGAATCCTGCCATCGCGGCAAGATCACAGGCAGCCTCGGTATGCCCGGCACGGCGCAGCACGCCACCGTCTTCACTAATCAGCGGGAACACGTGCCCCGGCTGTACAATATCGCTGGCAGTAGCGCCACGAGCGGCGGCTACGCGAATGGTCCGAGCACGATCAGCCGCCGAAATACCGGTGGTAATACCGTTGGCCGCTTCGATCGATACCGTAAATTTGGTGCCGAAGCCGGAGCCGTTGTCGCGCACCATTAAATCAAGCCCCAACTGCTTGGCACGCTGGCGGCTAAGCGGCATGCAAATCAGGCCTCGCGCGTGGCGAGCCATGAAATTGATGTGCTCGGCCTCGACGCATTCGGCGGCGATAATAACGTCACCTTCGTTTTCACGTCCTTCATCGTCGAGCAGGATAACCATCTTGCCTTGAGCAATGTCACTGACCAGATCTGCTACCGAAGATAACGCCATGTCACCCATTCCTTTCAAGCATTGCTAAATAAGGCCTCTATGCCGCCGCCCAGATACAGGTGAGCCACATAGTACCGCCCCGCGCGAGCACGCTACGCGGGAAATACGCCGCCCCCGCTAAGCGGGCCGCGCGATAATTTGCCAGTCGTCGCCTACCGCACGTACATCGCTGATGATTAACCGCTGCTGTTCGCTCATCTGCGCAAGCTTCATATCGAACAGAGGCAGCGCAGTGCTTCCCAGCAGCGTCGGCGCCATGAAGATCACTAGCTCATCGACAAGCTGCTGCGCCATGAAGGCGCCTGCCAGCCCTGCCCCGCTCTCAACAAGTACCTCGTTACAGCTCTCGGTGCTGGCCAAATAAGAGAGCACCGCCGCCAACGACACATGCCCATCATCTGCTGCGGCAAGCTCGATAACTTCAGCACCTGCGCGAGTGAGTGCGTGCGTCTGTGGTTCGCGCCGTTCGGTAGTGAAGATCAGGGTGCGACCTTCGGCACTCAGCATGCTAGCGGCGGGCGGCAGGCGCAACTGCGAGTCAATGACGACGCGAAGTGGCGCTGGCCCCGCTTGCTCGGGAGAGAGCCCAGACTCGCTCTCGCGCACCGTCAAGCGGCTGTCGTCGGCAATCACTGCGTCAACACCACTGATAATGGCGCTGGAGCGCGCGCGCAGGCGCTGTACCTGACGACGAGCCGCAGGCCCGGTAATCCATTTTGATTCACCGCTCGCCATCGCGGTACGCCCGTCCAGGCTGGCCGCCAACTTAACGCGCACGAAGGGCTGCTGACGCTGCATGCGCTTGATAAAGCCAGCGTTCAACTGCTGCGCCGCTGCTTCGCAGACGCCCACTTTCACGTCAATACCCGCTGCTTCGCAGAATGCGATACCGCGCCCTGCCACTGCAGGGTTAGGGTCCTGCATGGCGACCACCAGCCGCGCGATGCCCGCCGCTACCAGCGCTTCGCAGCAGGGGCCGGTGCGTCCGTGGTGGGAGCAGGGCTCGAGGCTCACGTAGGCGGTCGCTCCACGTACTTGTGCGGGGTCGGCCGCGGCCAGCGCGTTGACTTCCGCATGCCCTTCACCGGCGCGCCGATGAAAGCCTTCACCAATTACCTGCCCTTCTTTTACCAGCACACAGCCTACGCGCGGGTTAGGCATGGTGGTGTAGAGACCGCGTGCAGCCAACGTTATGGCGCGCGCCATAAAGTGTTCGTCCGATAGCGCTGGCGAGTGGCTATTCACTGGTGGCTCCCGCATCTTCTTCATCGCTATCGCTGGAGGGATGCGTCAGGCGCTCTATTTCAGCGCGAAACTCGTCAACATCCTCAAAGCGGCGGTAGACGGAGGCGAAACGAATGTAGGCCACCTGATCAAGCCGCTTGAGCTGCCGCATGACCTCTTCGCCGATGACCCGAGCACCCACTTCTCGCTCGCCGCGAGCGCGCAGGCGCTGACGAATTTGCTCCAGCGCCGCCTCGATGTGCTCAGAGGCTACCGGGCGTTTTTCCAGCGAACGCATCACCCCCGCGCGCACCTTGGCGGGATCGAAGGTTTCCCGCGTGCCATCGCTTTTCACTACGCGCGGCATCACCAGTTCGGCGGTTTCATAGGTCGTAAAACGCTCGCCACAGCTCAAGCACTGGCGGCGACGGCGCACCTGATCGCCCTCTGCGACCAGCCGGGAATCACTGACTTTTGTTTCTTGTGCCCCACAAAATGGACAGTGCATAAAAAGGCCACTTCAATCGGATAGCTAGCTGGCGACGATGCCCGCTCGCCGAGAGATCAGGCGGAGCACAGTGCGGCAGCGTTGAGCAACGAGCACTGCATCAACCGCAGCGCGTGCATTTGTCGCGAAAAGCCCTACTTTACCAGTAGTTTATCGAACACTCATGAGGAAAAGACAAAGAGTGCGTAAAATCGCCGCAGCAACGGACGCCTAAGATCACTTAGGCTACACTTAACGTCTTGGAATGATGATACCGCAGCGCTACACCAGCCCGTTACCAAAGGCTGCTCAGCAAGACATACGCTATCGCAGGTACATCGACTGGTTAACAACAAGGAGCCGTACCGTGGACCTTATTTCCTGGATCGTCACTGGCGCGCTAGTGGGTGGCGTCTTCAACATTCTCGTGCCTCAGCACATCAGCATCGGATTTTTGGGTGCCATGGGTGTGGGCGCTCTGGGCGGCGTGATTGTCAGCTTTATCTGCTCGATCTTTGGTATTTTGCCGGAACTCCAATTCAGCACGATTGGCGTCGGTACCGCCGTCATCGGTAGCGTTATTGCCCAGTTGGTGGTGCTGGCATATCGCAAAGCCGCTCACGTATAGCAAGCGGCTTCTTTCAGTGTGCTGGCGCTTCGTCCAGCACACCCTGTCTTCCTGCTTCGGTGTTCCCGCGCCTTAGCTATCCTGCTTGCCTTGGCTGCGTTTCGATTTCCACAGGCTCGCGAGCGTTGTTATCACCAGTATCGACACAATCACTGTCAGCGACACTCCGGTGGAAATTTCTGGGATGTTCGTGAGCGGCTGGCCGTGATTAAGAAATGGCAGGCTGTTCTCATGCAATGCTTCAAGCACCAGCTTCACGCCGATAAATGCCAGCACCAGCGATAGCCCCGCCCCCAAATAAACCAAGCGCTCCAGCAGCCCCTCCAGCAGGAAGAACATCTGCAGCAGCCCCAGCAGCGCAAAGACATTGGCGGTAAACACAATGTACGGCGCCTGCGTCAGGCCGTAGATGGCGGGTATCGAGTCCAGCGCGAATACAATATCGGTGAGCCCCAGGGCAAGAATCACCAGCACCATCGGGGTAAGCATTTTTTTACCGTTAATGCGCGTTACCACACGATTACCGTCAAAGCTGTCGGAAATCGACAAGTGGCGCTGGAAAAAGCGCACTACCGCATTGGGCTTAAAGTCGTTATCGCTATCGTTGTCGGTATGGGTAATGCTTTCGATGGCTAGCTTGACCGCGGTGTAGAGCAGGAAAGCGCCGAAGATATAAAACACCCAGCTAAACTGATGGATGATGGCCGCACCCGCCGCGATAAAAATGCCGCGCAGCACCAATGCCAGCACAATACCGATCATCAGCGCCTTCTGCTGGGCAGGAGCTGGCACGCTGAACTTCGCCAGAATAATCGAGAACACGAACAGGTTATCGACGGACAGGCTTTTCTCCGTCACGAAACCGGCAAAAAACTCAGCGCCATGCTGACTCCCCCACACCTGCCAGACACCTACGCCAAAAGCGCACGCCAGCAGCACATAGGCAATCGACCAGCCAAGCGACTCACGAAACGTGGGCACATGGGGGCGACGCACATGGGCAAAGAAATCAAACAGGAAAAGAAAAGCGACAACTGCGAGGGTAATCCCCCAAATCCAATCGGGAACGTGCATACGAAGGCTCCGGCAAACAAGACGTGGGCCCGGTCAACAATGCGAACGGGCGGGTTTACCGGAGGTCTCTTCCGCGCTTTCAAGGGCGCCGCTGCCTCCGGAGCCATGAGGGCTCGTGATGACGAAGACAGCATCAGGGCGCCTTCAGGCGCCATGGGGAGTACTCCCCTCCATTGCGCGCAGTGTGCGCGAGCATCGCGAACAAAGCAACCGATATCTTGACCAGCCGCACTGGTGATCGCTCACCAATGGCGTATGCTTGAAGAGCGCTCACGATGGTCGCATGAGCAACACTGCGCAGCGCGACATCACGAGTTAGCAGGAGTGCTAGCTGCCTCCCGGGTACAGATTTCCCTTCCGCCGCATGCTTTTCAACGCAGTGAGGCCATGTATGTCATCTGGATACCGTCAGAACCTACCCACCGTGACGCTGCTATCCCGCGACGATTTTCGCCGGCGCGCGCTTAACGAGCTGAACAACGTGTACGGCGAGCAGCAAGGTGAGGCTCTACTGCGGCGCCTGCTGGCACTTATCGATGAGCATCCCATTGCCTCAACCGCTGCACCGCCCGACACGCTGTGGGACCAACGCTCGCAGGTGTTGATCTGCTATGGCGACAACCTGCTCGCCGATGCCGCTAACCACGAGGTACCGCTGCAAGCGCTGGCCAGCTTCCTCGATAATCATCTCGCCAATACCTTCAGCAGTGTTCACATCCTGCCATTTTTTCCGTGGAGTTCAGACGACGGCTTTTCGGTGGTGCACTACCGTGATATCAATCCCGATCTCGGCGATTGGGACGATATTCATCGCATCGCACGCCGCTACCAACTGATGGCGGATTTGGTCGTCAACCATATCTCGCGCGAATCACTGTGGTTTACCGACTATCTGGCGGGCAGTCAGCCGGGCCGCGACTACTTTATCGAGCTACCCAAGGATACCGACGTGTCGATGGTAACGCGGCCGCGCGCCAGTCCGCTGCTGACGCCTGTGTACACCCGCCGCGGCAAGCGCTACGTGTGGGCGACCTTCTCCAAGGATCAAATCGATCTTAACTACGCCAACCCCGACGTACTGCTTGAGATGATGGGTATCCTGATCAACTACCTACAGCAAGGGGTAAGACTGATACGCCTCGATGCGGTGGCTTATTTGTGGAAGGAACTCGGCACCGCCTGCGTGCACCTGCCGCAAACGCATGCACTGGTGCGTCTAATGCGGGCAATTGTCGATTACCTGACGCCGGGCGCGCTGATCATCACCGAAACCAATGTGCCGCATCAGGAAAATCTGAGCTATTTCGGTGATCTGGAAAAACGTCAGGCACCTGAAGCGAACATGGTGTATCAGTTCACCTTGCCCCCGCTGCTGGTGCACACCCTGACCTCAGGCGATGCCACGCCGCTCTCGCAATGGGCTGCTTCGTTACCTGACCTTCCCGCCGACTGTACCTTCTTCAACTTTACCGCCAGCCATGACGGCATTGGCGTGCGAGCGCTCGAGGGACTGCTGCCCCAGCATGACATCGATCAGATGCTGGAGCTGATGAAACGCTTTGGCGGCTACATCAGCATGAAGGCAAACCCCGACGGCACTGACTCGCCCTACGAAATCAACATCACCTACTTCGACGCCATGAAAGGTACCCGCGGTGGCGAAGATGCCTGGCAAATCATTCGCTTTCTGTGCAGCCAATCGATCATGCTGGGCCTACAGGGTATTCCCGGGGTTTACTTCCACAGCCTCACCGGCACTACCAACGACTACGCTAACGTCTCGCGTAATGGCGGCTTGCGCGCCATCAACCGCAAGAAGTGGCGAACCCAGGAACTTAACGACCAGTTGGCGGCAGTTACCCCCACGCGCTTTGTCTTCAAGGCGATGACACAACTGCTTGGCAAGCGCCGGCAGGAGCCCTGCTTTCATCCCTCAAGCCCGCAGCAAGTGCTCGACTTCGGCGAAGGTATCTTCGCCTTCCAGCGTGGCCCGCTTGACGATGGCCGACTGCTGCTTGCCATTCATAACGTCACCCGTCATCCGATCAACGTTAGGCTGCCAGAGCAGTTCACTCGGCGCGAATGGCGCGAACTGATGGGACACCTGCACCTCAAAGACGGCTGTTTCGAGCTGAAGCCCTACTACAGCGCTTGGTTGGTAAGTGAAGGCAACGACGGCGCATGATGGCGCCTGCTCAACGCAAATGCCCCGCGGTCTGCCGCGCATCTCGGGCAGGCCGCCGGGCTGACGGAATAGCACCAGCGTTGTGAGAAAAAAGCGGTTATCGCTTGGGGGCTAGCACTAGACCTCCCCTTTATTGTCGAGCTCGACTGCTTCGTACATCCGCTTGAGATGTTCGGGGAAGGCTGACTGAATGCGATTCCAGCTGGGAATAAACGGCTTGTCATCGCGGGGTGTCTCGAGGAAATCGATGCCAGCGTCCGACACCACCTGAGTGAACAACTCTACGGTCGCCTCTTCGGTATGGCGGTCGAGGGTGAGGCCGTTCATCAGCGCGTCGTGGTAATAATTTTCGATCATATCGAGAGCGGTACGATAGTACGTTGCTTTCAGCGTGCGCAGCGACTCGCTGGGAATTTGCACGCCCAGCGTCGACAGTTTGCGAAACAGCGCTTTAGTGATATCCAGCGCCATGCGCGATAGCCCTGCACTGCGATCCTGCTCCGATAGCGGCTGATGCTTGTGATCGTAGTTGTCGGCAATATCGACCTGGCACAAGCGCCGCGAGCCATAGTTACGATGCACCTCTGACAGCACCCCAATTTCCAGCCCCCAGTCGCTGGGGATACGAATATTGCTCAATACATCGGTGAGCATCGCGAACTCGCCCGAAAGCGGATAGCGATAGCTCGAAAGATAATTGAGATATTCGGACGGGCCGTAAATGGTTTGCATGGCACGCAGCAACGGCGTTACCAGCAAACGCCCCACCCGCCCGTTCAGGCGACCGCCGGACACGCGAGCATAGTAGCCTTTGCAAAACTCGTAATTGATGCGTGGATGCACGATGGGATATAGCAAGCGTGCCAGCATATCGCGCCGGTAAGTCAGGATATCCGCGTCGTGCAGCGCTACTGCCGCGGTGCGCCGAGACGCCAGCGTATAGCCGGAGCAAAACCATACGTTACGCCCCTTGCCAGGTTCGGTGGGCGATAGGCCTTTCGACTGCAATTCTTCATCAAGCTCACGCAGGCGCGGCCCGTCGTTCCACAGAATGCGGTGACGCTGCGGCAGGCGCGAAAAGAATTCGCGCGCATAATTGAATTGGTCGCGGTCGGCGCGATCAAGGCCGATGGTAATTTCAGTCAGGTAAGGCACCTTCGACAATTCATCGACAATACGCGAGAGCGCAGGGCCTTCCAGCTCAGAGAAAAGTGACGGAATAATCAGCCCCATCGGGCGACGACGGGAAAAGCGCTTTAA
Source organism: Carnimonas bestiolae (assembly GCF_051251145.1). Classification (NCBI taxonomy): domain Bacteria; kingdom Pseudomonadati; phylum Pseudomonadota; class Gammaproteobacteria; order Oceanospirillales; family Halomonadaceae; genus Carnimonas; species Carnimonas bestiolae. Next base: position 129,850 of record NZ_JBPCZK010000003.1, read on the forward strand.
CTCTTCTTCCAGCGACTCTACCGGACGATCTGCCAGGCTATGCAGCGTGGTAATCACACCATCCTGATGGAAATCACTCATAACGCTCCTCCTCTCGATCAACGGCTAGCAGCGGCGATGTTGATGCAATACCGCGTACGGGGGTAACGGTGCTGGCGATGACGTGCTCGTTCTTTATAGCACAGCGCTAAGCAGCGATTGGCAAGTGCTATAGGCGAAAGCGCCCGCCCAACACGACGATTGTTATTATGCGTGCTTCTGTTTGGCGGTTTCCCGGAAAGCGGGGGTATGAACAAACTAGACGAGAATAGTCGAAAAAGCGCGCCGGTCGAGCACTAACATTGGAGGACGGTTGGCAACATCGCCGTTACAAGATGCCGCCCAGACACCGAATGGCGCTTCTTATACCTTCCTCAGCCAATGATCCAGTCCTTCACACCAGCCTGTTGGCCCCGCCTCGCGGGTAAGGTAGCAGCGCGCCTTTAGCTCGCGGGGAAGCTGCACCCGCGAAGCATCGTTACGAATCAGCACCGGCATGTCGGCTGCGCTCAGCATGGCAATATCGTTGGCACCATCGCCTAAGGCGAGGCAGCGACATGCGTGGTCAAACAGCGCCGAGAAGCGCGCTTTCAGCCATATAAGCGCCCTTCCCTTATCGACATCTTTCGCCATCACATGGACGAAACGCCCGCCGCGCACGGTGGTGAGCTGATGCTGCGCCAGCGCCTGAGTAAACGCCTCGAGCCGCTGCTCATTCTCATGCCACAACAGCGGCTCGGTGGCTTCACGCTGCCAGGCGAGCTTAGCCTTGGGAAGCGGCAGCCCGGTCCATTCGGCCACCCGCTGCGGCGTTACGTCACCGAAGCCTTCAAATGCAAAGCCCTGAGCGCGAAGCCCAGCCAGCACCCGACGAATATGCCCGATATCAGCCCCTAGGGTGACGACAGCGCCCTCTTGTTGCTGCCGCCAGCGCGGCGGAAGCAAGATCGCCGCGCCGTTTTCCACCACACAGGGGGCATCGCTGGTGCCCAGCTCAGCGGATAACGCCGACACTTCGGCGCGTGTTTTGCTGGAATTGATGATCAGAGGAATGTTGGCGCGGCGCAGTTGCGCTAGCCATGCCGATGCGGGTGCCCAAGAGTAGCTGTGGTGATCCAGCAGTGATCCATCGAGATCGGTGAATATCAGCAGCGCCGCGCGGGGCATGAGCATCTCCTGCCTAAACGGGGACGGGGCGCGATGCGATTGCCGGACCATCGCGCCACCCTATGTCACGCAGTATGCCGCCGATCGCCAATAAGTGCGATAACACTGTCGTGACACTCATCCAGCAAGGCATGAAAAGCATCCAGAAAGTCGCGCTACAGTGCTTCGTACTCCGGCATTACCGTCTCGGGGCGGAATGGCGCAAGGTACCGCTCATCGATAACGACCGGCGCACGATCCATGCGCGCAATAGCGTCGGCGAAGGCCGCTTCGTCGGTCATTGGCACCAGATAATCCTGAAGCTCATAAAGCAACGTTTCTCGCGGCCCTGACGGGCAGTCGACGCTGACCAGCGGCGTTTTCAGCATCAGCGACTCAACCAGCACGCGCGGCAGGCCTTCGGCGTCGGAGGCCAACACCAGAAACTTGGCGCGCTGAATATACGGGTAAGGATTGGTGGTGAAGTCCATCATCAACACGCGATCCCGCACACCGTTGTCGTCGATCGCTTTTTCTATGCGCTGATGATCTTCCGGTTTGCCTTTGCCCATGATGATCAGCGGCGTGGTAACGCCACTGGCGGCGTAGGCGCGCAGCAGCCGATCGTGGCGCTTGCGAGGTTCCAGCGTGCCTAGGCTCAAGATGAATTCGGGCACCGGAAATTCCGTTGGCTCGTCGGCAAACGCTTTGAACATCTCAGGGTCGTAGGGCTCGTAGATAGTGCGCGCGAACGACGGCTCCAATCCCACGATATGCAGCAGATCGTCAAGCAACCCGTGGGAAACGGTAATGATCTTGCGCCCATCGTAGAACTCATGGTCTTTCGCGTAACGCTTGCGCCTAGCCTCTTCGCTCATCGGCGACGAGGTCACGTTGCCCTTGATCATGAAGTAAAGATTAGGGTGCCTGACGTGGCGGGTAATTTTATCGGCGGAGCATGAGAACACCGTATCAGGCTTGAACTCCGCGAATGCTTTTTCAAGCTGCCGAGCCTGCCATTTCTCGATCCAGGGCATGTTGAACGCCCGCGTCCATTGATTATGGATCCCCAGATTCACCACCTCTAACCCATCGGGAATGGTCTGCTCAATCACGTCCCTCATGATGTAAAAGCGTACGATATTGCCGCGCTTGCGCAGTTCGTCGGCGGTATACAGCAATGATTTTTCAGCACCGCCGCCGAACAAATCTTTCATCACAAAGGCGAAACGCTTGGCACACATGATGAGAATAACTCCAGACTAAGGGGTAAATCAGACGTTGGGACGATAATCGGCCAGTTCAGGCAATGCATCGAACAGCTGCGCACGCGCCAGCGTCTCATAATGGGGCCCGCCCAACTTATTGGGATCGATCATTCTGGACAGCACCCTGGCGCGCTTTTTCAACGCTCGTGGTAGCCGCTTAACGTGAGTATCGATCCACACCAGGCGGTCATCCTGCGTCACCAGAATATTGCCCATATGCAGATCACGATGCGCGTAGCCAGCCTTGGCGAGCGCTATCACTAGCCCCATGAAGCGATCGAAGAATATGCGCTGCTCATCAGGCGCTAATTGCGCCATGCGCTCTCTGCCAGACACCGCGCTCGCCATGTATTCCATCACAAAAACAGAGTTCAGCGGATTAGAAAGCCCCGCCGCCACACCGACACCATGACAGAGTACGGTGTGCTGCCCCACCGAACGCAAAACCTCGGCGCTTTGGTATTCATGCTTGCTATCAAAACTGCCCAACCAGCGGGTCGAAATAACATCACGCATCAGCCACTTGAAAAAATGGGCCTGCGGGCGGTACTTGTCGCGCGAAAATTTAAGCAGCATCGAACCATCGCTGCTGAGTTGAAAATAGCTGCTGCCAATCGCCGCAAAGTGACGCGTTGAGTCGCTATCCATCATGGCGATACGCGCTGGCAGGTCCTTGACGTGACGCATGCGGTAGCGAAAATTTCCTGACGGCAGAGAGAGAGTATGCAATGTCATGAGCGCGGGCTGGCAACACCTTGATGAACGCGTGCAATATTGGCGATGGCGAGCATCAACAAAACGCCGATGCTACACTCGCCGACATTCTATCAGGCAACGTATTAAATGAAGTCAAAAAATACCCTCGATCGGCGAATCGGCAAATGGTTACTTCACCACTGGTATGATTTTCGCCCTAGCCCGCTGCACATGGCGCAGGTATCAACGGCGGTGCTGTTCATTCCACGCTTGATCGGCGATGGCATGGCCACCTTCCCAGCACTACGCGCGCTGCAAGCGTGCAACGTTGCGCAAATTATCGTGATCGCCTCGCACAGTAACAAGACGCTCTTCGAGCCGCTTGCCGCAAGCGGTGCCATTACGCTGCATACGGTGCCTTCACTACGCGATACCGCCAGCTTGAAAGCGCTGGCGCGCCGGCTTCGCCAGCAGCATGGCGGCATTGATCTGTGCGTTGATGCTTCGCTGAAAGACAGTACCGCGACCATCTCGTTCATTGGTACCTTGAAGGCGCGCAGCAATATTCAGATGAGCGGCTCTCCCATGCGCTGCTACGCACCAGTATCGCAGCGTGCTGTTGAGATGTACGAAAAGGGCGAATCGGTGCCGATCTGCTGGGCAGCGCTAATGCACGACGCAGGCATTGCGGATGTCGCGCCGCGCTTCGAACTACCGATTCCTCAGGCGATAGCGCAACAGGTAAACGCGTACGTAAAACCGCTGGGACGCTATATTGCCGTGAATCTCGATGGCAGCACCGATGACAAGCAGCTCAGTGTTGAAAAGGGAGTGCTGCTTGCCGAACACCTGTGGCGCTACTATCAATTACCGATGATCATGCTGTGCAGCCCACAGGGAGAGGAGAAGGCGCGTGCGCTATCGCAGCGCTGTGAACACGTTACCGTGCCCGAGCTGCCGCGCTCGCTGCATCATAGTGCGGCCCTGGTAGCGGGCTCCGCTCTTACCGTTACTCCGGATACATCGCTTCTACACGTTGCCTCTGCCCATAATGTACCGGTGATCGGCATCTATCGTCGTTACAACGGGCACTGGGTACCGCTGTCCGACAGCAACGCCATGATCATCACGAATGGCCAGGTTGACCGACTCACCGCAGACGATATTCAAGGCGCCATCCACAAAGTGCGCGCTACCGCCCCCGAGTAGCCGAAAAAACAAAGGCGCCGTCCGCTACGCGTGTGTATACGCAGTGGGCGGCGCCTTTTATATGGCCGAATGGTAAAGCAGCAGATTGCGCTTGAAGGCCTTTGCCACAATCCTCCAGTGGCACGAGCTGCGCACTCTAAACAGCGTTTTCATGTTCAGCGCTAGCGACGCTAGGTACTTACCCTGCTGCGAAAGCACCCTACTTCGGATGCTCGCGGTAAGAATTCCTATATTGTAAACGGCGTCAGCACTGACGCGCCGAGCCGCCAGATCGTAGTAACGACATTTGGCCAATTCACTTTGCAGGTCCGTGCGCTTGCTAGTAATTCGCTCGCCCATATGCGAAGTCATTACTACCAGCGTTTCGTCGACCGCCACGATTGAGAAGCCTTTGATATACAGCTTCAGCATCAGAATCTTGTCTTGATACTTGCGAGTGTTGGAAAAACCATGCACCGCAATAAGCGCTGTGCGACGAATCAGAAACATCGACGTATAAGCGGCATTTTTTGCGATGAAGTATTCATCCTGCCCGATAGTGCCTTTGATCAGCTTCTCGCGCTTGACCGGCGACAGCACGCCATCCGTGACAAACCGCTCCAACATGTCGCAACTGCACACATCAGCGCCTTGCTGTTGCAGCAGATTGATTTGCTTCTCGATTTTATCGGGTAGCATCACGTCGTCATCGTCGAGGAAGGCAACAAACTCTCCACGCGCGCGGAGAATGCCGGAGTTTCTTGCTCTCGCCCCTCCGCCGTTTTGCCGCCGCTTGTAAAGACGAAGCCGATGAGAGGCGCATGACGCGCATATCTGCTTGATGAAGAGGGAGTAATCATCGTCTTCGTTGTCATCAACCACGACAACTTCGATACTGGGATAGGACTGATTAAGCGCACTTTCTATGGCACGCTTCACGCCCTCTTTTCGCCTAAACGTCGGAATAACGACGCTTACCAGAGGATTGGTGTTCATGAAGAGCCTTGCCAAGGCTTCGAACCTGAGTGACGTTCAAAGCAAGAAATAAAACTCACTCATTATAGCGCTAAGCGCGAACGCAAACTTTAACTTGTGCTGAGCATCGTCGAACCGCACTGCATTCCGGCCAGAAGTGGCTAACATTATGATAATATGGCAAACATTATGAGCGCTCTGGGGCGCAACATCATCGGCCTCATCGGAAGCAGAAATGAGCATTGCAAGAATCATCAAAAAGACTATCCGGCGCTATTACTTCAGTTCGCTGGACTACCAACCTGAACAGCTCTCCCCCGCTCAAATAGACACGGTTGTCATCTACCAGCCCGATGCCGTAGGCGATGCAATGAGCTTATTTCCTGTACTCAGGTCACTGGAACGCTCGTCCATCAAGCGCATCGTGCTGGTGCTGTCCCCGCGCAGCGTCGACGTGTTCAAGCACTTCCAACCGGCAAACATGGCTGTCGACATCCACGTCGCTCCCCATCGTTTCGAATTAACCAACAAGAAAATCAAGCAGATTGCTCGCCAGTTGAGGCAGCGCTACGGAAGGCCCGATTTATGTATAGAGGGCACCCGACGCAACAAAACCGCTACCGCGATTTTCGTTGGGCACCTTCGCGCTCGCTGCAATCTGGGCGTGAACGGTTCCACCATGCGCTGCTATTCTCGCTTAAACCAGCGGGCTCAGGCATTGAGCGACGAAAATACTGCGCTGCCATTGGTCTGGATCAGGCTAATGGAAGACTTTGGCTTCCCGACGCCCGCCTCTCGCAATTTCGAGTTTCTCGTTACCCAAGAAACAGAACAAGAGATGGGCACCGCATTATCGGGAGTCGACCGCTACGCCGTTTTGAATTTGGATGGAAGTGACGAACGCAGGCGCTTTTCAACAAAAAAAGGGCTTCAGATCGCTGAAGCCCTTCACGACAGCACTGGGCTGCCCATTTTCATAGTGTTCGGCCCAGGCGGAGAAACAAAGGCGAATCAGATCGCCAGCCGTCTGGACTATGTGCATACGTTACACCAGCCACCGTCACTGCAGCGCACAGCGGGCTTGGTGAAACACGCGTCGCTGGTGGTCACGCCCGATACCTCGGTACTGCACATGGCGAGCGCGTTCAATATTCCGGTCATTGCCATCTACGAGATTTATCGCCCACATTGGCGACCGCTGTCGGATAAATACAGCATCATCGACATGAAAGGCCCTATTGAGGCAATGGAAATAGAACAGCTGAGAAGGGAGCTAGACAATCGGTTTGTCTGATCAGGCGAATGCCCGACGAATTCTTCGGCGGGATGGTCCACGCGAGCTACACGCCACTTCGCCTTGCGAGCACATTGCGCTTGAACGCCTTGAAGGCAATTTTTAACTGCCACGCGTTGCGAGCGCTGGCAAGCGCCCTGCCCGACTGAAGCACGCTGTCCACGTAATGCCCTTGAGCACACGCAATTCTGCTACGAATGCAGCGGCTCCTGAGTCGAATATTACTGCCAGCGCTGCCTCGCACCTTGTCGGCAATTTTTTCGTCGAAGTAACAGCGGGTCAGCTTGCCAATAAATCGGTAATCGCTGTTACTAACGCGCTGCTCACCGTGTACCGTTAATACGACTAACGCTTTCGGTACGGTGGTGAAGGTGCAATCTTTCAAGAACAGCTTTAACAGCAGTATTTTTTCCTGGTAGCGGGGAACGGGACTGAATCCACGCACGGCGATCAGCGCTGCGCGTCGCACCAGCAACATCGATGAATAAATAGAGCTGCGCATCACAAAGTGCTCTGTGTCGCCGAAATCTCCCTTGATAAGCGCTTCTTTCACCACCTCGGACACTGCTGAATCTCGCGTGGTTCGCTCCACCATATTGCAGCTACATACGTCTGCACCGGTGCTCGCCAGCGCAGCTACTTGCTGGCGTATCTTGTCTTCGACAAAAAAATCGTCGTCATCAAGAAAGGCAATGTACTCACCCTTCGCGCGCAGGATGCCGGAATTGCGCGCTTTCCCCCCTCCACCGTTGGAGGGGCGCTTGAACAGCCTCAGCCGATTATCGTCCCGCTCGCGCACCATCTGCGCCGCAAACTCGGAATAAGCGGACTCTGTATTATCGTCAACGACGATAACTTCCAGGCATGGATACGTCTGAGCGAGAGCGCTATCAACTGCGCGTGCTAATGAGTCGGTTCTTTTGAACGTTGGAATGACAATGCTGATGAGCATCGGCGCCTTAGCAGGGATAGCCATCAAGAACGGATCACTGTCGAATCAACAGAATCTGATGAGCTATCAGCCGCCATAGACGGTTGCCTCCGTTCCAATGAATTGGTCCTTTGATCGGAGGTAGCCATTATTATCAGCAAAGGGATGGCAAGGGACACGAGAAGGCCTACCTTGTCAGAATCGAATAAAGGATCGCTCACCCCAAACAATATGAGAAAGCCAACAAATAAGCGAAACATGTCGTTGACTATGCGTTTGCGCCATGCCAAGAGGATCATTGCAACATGAAAAGACATAACCCCCAATAGTCCTATAATGCCTTGAAGAGACATTACTTCGATAATTTCATTATGCACATGGTGCCTCGCATAACCCGATATCATACTACCAACGGCAGGATCATTTTTTGTCATGTCCTGGATAATAGGTTGAATTACAGCGAATCGGTCAGTCGGCGAATATCCCCAAGGGTTGACAATAAATGAATGAATGCCAGCCTTCCACATCACGAGACGAGCACCAAGCGAGCCGCCCTGATCACCATGGGCGTAACCATAAAGATCTGAATATACGTTATGAAAACGCTCATTTAAAAGAAAAGCAATCACAACAACAATAACGATTAAACATAATGCTGAAACAACGGGTCTTGTGCTTATCCTCATTCTATACAGACCTGCTAACTTCCAAATAATGACAACCGCTGCCATAAGCACCATAATTAGTGCACTGCGCGTTTGCGTCAGCGACACCAGAAAACTGCCACATATAAATGCAATGGTAATCACTAAATAACTAAATAACGATTTTAGCCCGTTCAATGCCATGCCACTTATGATTAAGGTCATTGTAGCGAAAACCAGGCCGGCGGGTACTGGATGACCAATTTTTAAGGAAATCCGCCCTACCCCCTGCCAGTGTTGCTGCAGCCCTTTCACCGCACAAACGGCTAGCGCCAATGTCAATAACAGCAACAAGACCTTGCGCGTGCATGGCAGCACACGTACGTTGAAGAGCACCACATAGCCAGAAAGTAATGTGCTACAAGCCCAAAACACGCAATTCTTCGTTAGGTATATGCTCATCCAATCGAACGGCGGCGCTATACTAACCGTGCTCAGCCAGTAAAGCTGGGACACCAGGAGCAACAATAATCCGCCGCCGACAAGACCAAGGTCTCTCACAGCCCTTCTTGGTACGGCAGGCAGGCAGCGATCACGAATCAATCTAGCAAGGATATCCATTGCCGCGATGGCAACGGTGACATACAAGCAATGTACCGAAAAGCTCCGGTCATAAGGCATCCCGAACATTGCCAAGGCCAGCCCAAGAACTACGAGTGTACTGAGCAATTTGTTCTCAGCGGGGGCGGGCAGGACTTTCGAACCATTCATTGCATACCAACTTCTATCGTTGCGTGAAAAAACCAACTTGATGCCCCCACGTTAATCAGACGCTTTCAGATCACTGCTTCATGGCTTCCGTCGCCCTCCCTCTGGGGTCTCGATTTCCCGGTGTCATGAAGTAAAGCGCCATGGTGAGGGCGTAGAACACACTATTGTATGCTGACACTGACAGCGATGACAGCATCAGGACTCCTGTCACACAGACTATATCGATTTTCCGATAACCTGATTTCCATAACCCGTAAGCCAAAAAGAGATTGAGGAATAGCAAACCAATCAAACCATGATCATAGATCCCTCGAAGCAAGTACGAATGCAGGATTACCGAATAGCAACGGCCATCATTTTCATAACTAAAAAGCGTGCCCCAATAAGATAGGGCTTGGCAGCTCTCGGCTGATAAAGGCGTCAAAGGTTTAGTGCCGACCAGATAGTTCCACCAATGCCAGTTCTGAGTAGATTCCAGGAACATGTGCAAAAATTTTACCCGATCAACTGAACCGATTTTTTGCTGTACTTCCGCGCCACTAACTGTTTCGTCGTGGCTTTCAGAGCCTTGAGAATGATCCAGAGTACCATCATCATGGGCTTTGATATCAGAGGTGGTCACGTCAGCCGGTGCATCATCAATTCCGGTATCTTGCTGTTGCTCAGGAGAGCCATTGTCAATCGAGACGGAATGACGCTCAGATATCTCTTGCGGGCCTTGATCTGCAAAAAGTTGTTCTCCTCGATGGTACACCTGAGTCCCAATTTGCGACATGGATATATCCATGCGCCCCAGTACAACACTCGCAATAAGTAACAGCAGGAAAGGACAGATCAATAACCATCGAAAACGAACCGATGCCCAGGTCCGAATAGCGCTACAAAAATACACGGCAAACAGACACAACATTGCACTTCTGGAGCCCGAGAGGTAGACCACCAAAATCATGATAATAAAGGTCCAGAGCTTATGCTTCAGTTGATCGATAGCAAGGAAATAGAGTAGAACCAGAAACACTAGTTCAAAGTTGTTTTCCATGTAAACGCCTGGGCGACTACCCATACGCTCATCCACGTTCAACCAACGTGAATAGCCATATTTGATCAAAAATATTGCGAGCATAAAGTACAACAAGTACTTGATGGCGGGAAATGTGATTGCCCTGCGATTGACCAGAAAGCATAGTAACAATGTATAAACAAATGCTTTATAGGCCAGCAAATAGTCTTTGATGCTAGCGGGTGATGAAAAGTAAGCTATAAAAAAAGTGGTGATCAGGTAAACGAGACTGATCAGGAAGAACATGCGGGCACCACGGTCGTTCAGTGGCTTCGCTAAAAAACCTAGCATCGCTATCGAAAGAAACGTTAGCTCGAAAAGAGGAGAAACGGGTAATATATTGTAATTATATGGGCCATGATAAAATGGCAGAGTCGTATAAGTAAACAACCCCGTCAAACCTGTGGCTATCAATACTAAGAAAAGAAGCCCGATCGACAATTTCACCGGCATGGGAATATCTTGATCACGGCGGTACAGATTATTAAATATCATTTACTCTTCCTCATCCCCGATATGCCATTTTCCAGGAACCCCTACGTTTGGGCCACCTAGAAGCACTATTAATTAACGTGTTTTATATATTTGAAGGCCCGCACGGGATACTGCACAAAATATCGGGTGAGGAGCCGTCCAGGCTCTTTTCTGAGGCGATATAACCAACGCAGGTTATGTCGATCGTAAAATTCGGGATAGTAATCTTTGCCGCCGGCATCCACCAACTGATCAAAATAGCCCCCACAAGTGAAGCCAGTGCCCCGCCACCCCTTATCGCGCAACTCAAGCAACATGCGCTCCTGACGCCCGCCTCCCATGGCAACTACGATAACGTCAATCCCCTGAGCGGCGGCGATCACTTTTTCTCGCTGCTCGGTTGTCTCGAAGTAGCCCGGCGACACCAGACTGATGTTCAACCCAGGATATTTTGTCTTGAGAACATTGCTTATTTTTGCGGCCGTAGCCTTGTCTCCACCGATCAGAGCTACGGAAAGCGCTTCATCCACTGCCTTTTGAAATACCAAAGGCGCTATGGAGGTATCGTCGAAACTGACACGCTCAACGCTCTTCCGCTTGAGGATTTTGAGGGCCTTCACCATCAGGATGCCATCAGCGTAAAAACGAAAATGCTCAATTTGCCGATCCGACAGTTGCTCCTTCACCTCTCCCAGTGAAAAGAGATTGATGAAAGAAGTATCACTGCCCGTTTCCCACGTATATGCGCGCCGAATGAATATCATATCGTCTCTTAATAGGCATTTTTGCCCACGAATCCCTTGAAAAAGGTCATCGCGATAATCTTCAAGTCAAAAGTAAGCGACCAGTTTTCGATATACCAAAGGTCGAAGCGCACACGCTTTTCCATCTTATCGAGCGTGTCCGTTTCCCCTCTAAAACCGCTGACTTGAGCCCAACCGGTAATGCCTGGCTTGACCTTATGCCGCTGCATGTAAGATTCCACCAACTTCATGTAATACTCGTTATGCGCGAGTGCATGCGGTCTAGGGCCCACGATGGACATACGTCCCTGCAATACATTAAAGAACTGCGGTAACTCATCAATCGACGTTTTACGCAGAAATGCGCCCACACGAGTGACACGAGGGTCATCTTTGGTGGCTTGCTCTACCTTGCCGTCCTTCTCATCGTGCAAACGCATGGTACGAAACTTATAAATCTTGAAGCGCCTACCATCGATCCCGGTTCGGTACTGTTTGAAAAGCACCGGGCCTGGCGATGACCATTTAATCATGATGGCAACAACCAGGCACAGCGGCGAAATCATTAACAGAATCAATAGCGAACCAACAATGTCTTCAAGCCGTTTCAATGCCTTGTATTCACCCCGAATTGGCGACATGTTCAAGTCGAAAGAATAGAAGCCAAACATCTCGCTAACATGATGATTTAAAAGTGGCAGGTCGGTCAGCTCGGGGAAAAAACGGATTTCAACCGTCAAAAAACGCAATGAATGCATCAGTCGATTGACGTCACTGCCCATTGAAAGAGGAAGTGCCAGCCATAGCTCTCTAAACTCATACTGCTCAACCTGCGCCACAATCGCATCAAGGTCGTCGTCGGATATGTGATGATCGATGCGGTAGGTTCCACCAATCGAGTAACGCCGAGTCTTGTCGTTACGCATCCCTCGCACAATATTCAACAGCGCATCGCTTCTGCCCACCATTAGCACGCGACTCTTGGTACGGTGGCGCATCAGATAAAGACGATTGGCGAAGCCCATCAGACACTTGAAGAGGAGAGATAAAACAAAACTGCCCGCAAGAGTTGCTGCATACCACAAACGCGAGTATTCGATGGAAAAGTGCAGAATATAAATGAGAGCTGCGCCCACCAGCGTTGTAATCATCCAGATGGTCATCATCTTGAAGATGACCGAGTGAAAACGCATTCGTAGCCAATTCTGGTAGAGATCGACATGCCAGGAGAAAACGACGACCAAAAGCGAAATGATAAGCATCGCTATTTTAAAACGGTCGTGCATTTCAACCGAGCCAAACCGAGCATAGTAGGCGATGGTACCTGCGCCCCACACAGACATGATATCCAGCACCGGGCCTAAAATGCGCAAGGATTTGTAGGATTCTACTCTCAGCATTTTAAAAACCCATCAGCCGTGCTGCGCCGGTGACTTCTTCCACCAGCCAAGCAAATTGATGTTCATTTTGTTATTCACTGCCCAAGCCGCGACGATATTTTGAAACGCCATGATAATGAAGATGGCCAGTGCAGCACCCAAGGATCCCAACGCTGGTACAAGCACGACATAACATAATACGCCAATGACAGAGGCTATCAGCAAAATGTTCTTCATCAGAGCGTGATAGCCCGACATGGTCAGCATGAACACGGCTGGACCTGTCAACACATTCACGAACTGGGCCAGCGCCAGCAGAATTAGACTATATTTGCCAGCTTCGAACCCGTCGCCGAAGAACGCAAGCACCCAAGAGGGAGCGAATACCAATAGAGCCACGATCGGCGTTGAAAAAAACGTCATGTACTTGGTGGTATCCAGCGCTAGCCTTTTGATACCGGCATGATCGCTGATGCTACTCATATGAGCGAAACGCGGCGCCACTATGCTGTCGAATACGGTCAGAATGAAGTTGACCGTAAACGCCAGCCGGTGAGCGATTGAAAATATCCCAACCGCGGAGCTATTCACGAAGTACCCCAGTGCGACCAACCCACCCCACTGTGTTAGATAAAATACAAAATCAATCTGAAAATAGGTCCAGAGGGACTTCATGAAAGGGCTGATCGTAGTGAAACTGGTTGGGATACGCACACCCCGCCAACCAATGATCCCTAACCCGACCAGGATCATGATGGACGTCATTATCACCAAAGCATGCATGCAAAAGCCCGCGCTTAAGGGAACCCCTAGGAAATGGCTACACCAGATCGTCAGAGATGTAAAAAGCGATAACATCCCGATCTCGAAGAATGAAGACACTTCCGACAGATTGAACGCACGCATCCAGGCACAGATTAGCAAGGACACCACTAGCAGAGGGAACTCGATCGCCACCCAATGAAATACTGTAATCAGATCCTGGTTATGGAAAAGAACGTCGGATATCCAACAGGTACCCCAGAAAACGACGATGGCCAAGGGTACCGAAATAAGTAGGGATACCAGAATCGAGCAAAAAAAATGTGTATTGACGTTGTCTTGATCACGCTCACCTACATGGATACCGCCGAATCTGAGCACCGCATTTTCCATGCCGAAACAGCCGAAAACCTTCATGCCCATGAGGCACGAAATTCCTGTCATGAAAAGCCCTGTCTGATAGACCCCCAGCAATACTCCCAGGGTGAAGGTCAGCCCAAAAGTGCCTGCGGCCGATAATCCACGTGTTGCAAATGTCAGCAACGATTTACGAAGGAACGCGACGTTCATCCCAGGTTTCCTTTACTTCGATACCAGGACGCGTTTCAGCTTGGACAAGAAACTCATTTTCCAGTTTTTCTCCCAGTGATGAACGGCATAGGTCGACTCAGTGATATCCGCCACCATTAGTTGCTTTACCGCCTTCGTCTCATCGTAGGGGTTATAGGGATAAAAGTATGTTTCGGGATAGCAGGTCACTTCCTGAGAGCGCTTGAGCCCCTCGTTGGCAAGCTCTGGAGCAATTAAAAAAGGCTTGTTCTGGCGGAAGCGCTCTTCCATGAGCGTCATGCAGCAACGCACGAAAGGATCACCAGGCTCGGCACCCACTACGGCGCTATTAAGGCGATTTTTAGCTTCGTAACCAAGGAAACAGCGATTATCGAGCAGAGGATCGAAGGATCTGACTACCTCGATATCGACATCCAGATAAATGCCCCCATGTTGCGACAGCACAAAATAACGAGCGTAGTCGCTGGCAAAGGCATATTGCTTTTTCTCCAGCAACTTCCATGACAAAGCGGCCTCACGAGGCAGGTTGTCTTCATTCCAGAGAATAATTTCATACTCTGGCAAATGGCGCTGCCAGCTCTGAATACATCTTTCAATCAGTGCGCTTTTCGGGTTGTTGCCAAACCAGATGTAATGAATTTTTTTAGGAATCATTGTATTCAACTTATAGTTACAACCAGTGTCTTAAGACGTTCCCGGCGCTTTGGAGTTAAGAGATTCCTTGCACTTATCAGGACCACATCCGAAGAGCCAAGTCACGTAATGCCCATTCAGGCTCACTGGAAATACACGGTCTTTGCAAAAGGTAGACAATATTTTACAGCATCCTCCGCTTAGCCGCTGCGTTCATCCTTAGCCAAATATAAAAAGCCGCACCCTAAGTGCGGCTTTCCGCAGGTTACTTTTAGTAGATAGCGTGCGGCTTAGCTATAAACCGGCAGGCGTTTGCACACTTCAGCAACCTTCGCTTTAACCTGCTCCTCTGCAGCAGCACTGTCTCCACCCGCGAGGGCGTCGAGCACGTCGCAGATCCAGCCGGCCAACAATTTGCACTCTTCTTCGCCAAAGCCACGCGTTGTTACTGCGGGTGTACCAATACGCAACCCTGAGGTAACAAACGGGCTTTGCGGATCGTTGGGCACTGCGTTCTTGTTCACGGTGATGTGGGCGCGGCCCAGCGCGGCATCGGCATCCTTACCAGTGATGCCCTGCTTCACCAGCGATAGCAGGAACAAGTGGTCCTCGGTGCCGCCTGATACCACGTCGTAGCCACGCTCGAGAAACACAGCGGCCATTGCTTTGGCGTTTTTGACTACCTGACGCTGATATACCTTGAACTCTGGCTCGAGAGCTTCCTTGAAGCACACCGCCTTGGCTGCCACGACATGCATGAGCGGGCCGCCCTGCTGCCCCGGGAACACCGCTGAGTTCAGCTTCTTGTACAAATCGGCATCGCCCGCTGCTGAGAGAATCAGCCCGCCGCGAGGACCGCGCAGCGTTTTATGCGTTGTGGTGGTAACCACATGGGCATGCGGTAGAGGGCTGGGATATTCGCCGGCGGCAATCAGGCCTGCCACGTGGGCCATATCAACGAAGAACCATGCGCCCACTGCGTCGGCGATTTCGCGCATACGCGCCCAATCCACAATCTGGGAGTAGGCCGAGAAGCCGGCAATGATCAGCTTCGGCTGGTGTTCCTTGGCTAGCGCTTCGATTTCGTCGTAATCAATCAGCCCTTCATCGTTCAGGCCATACTGGATCGACTTGTAGTGTTTGCCAGAAAAGCTGGGCTTGGCACCGTGGGTCAGGTGACCGCCTGCGTCCAGGCTCATGCCGATTATGGTATCCCCTGGCGTTACTAGCGCCTGGAATACCGCGGCATTGGCCTGAGAGCCGGAGTGCGGCTGAACGTTGGCATAGTCGGCACCGAACAATTCGCACGCGCGACGAATCGCCAGCTCTTCGGCGACATCGACGAATTCACAACCGCCGTAGTAGCGCTTACCGGGATACCCTTCTGCGTACTTGTTGGTTAGCTGACTACCTTGCGCTTCCATTACCCGCGGGCTGGTGTAGTTTTCCGACGCAATCAGCTCGATATGATCTTCCTGTCGCTGAACTTCGTTGTGGATGGCGTTAAGAAGATCGTCATCGTAGCCCGCAATAGTCATGTCGCGTGTGAACATGCAGATTCCTCAAGATAGCAAATGAAAAACGAGGTGATCGGAACGCTGCCAGCACGCACTCCAACCAACATCGTCTGTCGCTACCAGAAGCCAACACGAGGGCCCTGAGATACCGATGAGCGAGTTCGAAAAGAGAGGGTGTACAGCCAATTTCCAGCAGAAATCGAATTATTGCCATGATACCGCAGAGCGCCAGCGTTTACAGCAGCCTTGTGCTGTACTCGTGCCGTTGGCGGCGGAACCATATTGAAATGAAAAGGTCGAAAAATCAGACTTGAACATGGAGGGTGCTGGCCAACGCGCGGCCGGCATCAGGCCCCCATCCAATTAGAGGGACCGATATGCGTTCGCCCAATGTCACGACCGAAAAGCGATACCGATGGTTGCAGCGAGCCCACCGCCAGCTAACAAAAGTGGCTTTGGCCTTTTCGATACTGGCAATCACCATGGCAATTATCGTTGGCCCTTATACTCAGGCAGGCCAACACCTTTCCCACCACATCAATCACATCGTTGCGAGCATCGCCCCGGTAACTACCAGCGATGACGGTGGAGGCACATCGCGACAGATAATCGCCGACGTAGCAAGCCACCACTCTACCCCTGCTGCACCATCGGCCCCGCCCCGCAAGACACCCGTCTAAACACTGAACCTTGACACTAAGAAATTCACGTGCACGCGCAGCGCCTTCTACTAAATACAAAGCCGTCGTGATGGCGAAACATCACGACGGCTTTGATACCACGGCAGCAACTACCGACTCGAAACAGCGGCGTACCAGCTTACTGCGTTAGCCTGGCAGACACCCGGCTTCTCTTTTATGACTCGGTTTGACGGCGTAACTTACGCGATAGCAGCGTGAATTCAATAGTGGAGAAGAACATCAGAAGATAGCCAAGTGACTCCGAGCACTCTTCAACCGCATCCTTGACGACACGCAGGTAATGATCGCCTAGCGCGGCTTCCCACATAACGCTTCTTCCCAACAGCCGCGAAAACACGTAAGTCGCCAACACGCCTGAAAGAAACATGCCAAACGCGCGAGTGTTGAAATAGATACGCATCTCAGCGAACAGCGTCGAGCGCTGGACAAAGGTGTAGTAAAGCGTGCCTGCGCCAAGCACCAGCACTGGCCATTTCCAAAAGCCATGGGAAATGGAATCGAGGAAGTAGTCGTTTTCACGTATCAGCGATGCCAGCAAAAACATGGCGACGATCATCGCCCCAACCGGAAATACCTGAAAGCGCTTGCGAGCCGCGAGCATAATCACTGCCGACACGCCCAGCACCAAGCTCTGCGAGAATTCGGTGAAGGAAAACTCCGAGAATTTCCAGTCAGCAGAAACATCACGCGTGGCGTCCCACAGCATGCCTTCGCAATATCCGAATACAATGGCTATATAAATGACAACGCGCAGTAAAACGCTTCCGCACTCCGCACTGGACAGCGGAGCGATATGGCTTTTAAGAGGTTTGGCAGACATGGCGATTGACTTCAACAAGGTTGGGTGGCTGACTTCAGGTCACGCACTTCAATGACGGGGCGTATTTTGCCATAACCTGAAGGTTTCGGGGCAATCTGATGCCACTCCACGCTTAAGAAAGCCGCAATCCCTCATTGCTGGCATCACCGTACACTCAGGCACTTCCCTATGACGCAAGAAGCTACTACCGCCCTGATTACCGCCATGCGCCTCGATCAGTCAGGAGGCGCCACATCGCTATCAATGGACGAGCTCGAACGTGTGTGGCAAAACGACGAAGGTCTCCTGTGGATGCACCTGGACTTTCGCCAAGCCAACATTCAGCAGCTACTTTCTACCCTTGCCGAGTTGGACTCAGCGGTTATCGATGCGCTTCTGGAAGAGGAAGTGCGCCCTCGCGTTGCTCGATTCCCGGGCGGTTTGGTCACTACCCTGCGGGGCGTTAACGTTAACCCCGGTAGCGAGCCCGACAAGCTGATATCGCTGCGCGCCTGGCTGACCCCAAATCGTTTGGTTACCCTGCGCCGGAAGCCGCTTGATGTCGTGCAGCAAGTACGCGACGAATTCACGCAGCATCAAGGCGCGACTAACCTCACCGGAATTCTGGCACGTATTGCTGACAACCTTGTCGACCAAACCGGTACTCTGCTTGCGCAAATGAATCAGTCGCTGGCGCAGCACGAGGAGGCGATGCTTAACGACAGCAGCGTAACGACACGCATGCTGGCGCAGCTAAGGCGCCCGATGATCATGCTTAATCGCTTTATTCAGCCGCAATATGACTGCCTGAATCGATTGGGCGATGCCTCTTTGCAGCTCGATGAAGCGAATCGCATTACCTTCCGCGAATCTGCCAACCACCTCTCGCGCTATCTGGAAGATCTAAAAGCGATGCAAGATCGCGCGCTGATGCTTCAGGAGCAGATCTGGAGCATGCACAGCGATCGACTCAACAGCCGGATGTACCTGATTTCGGTGATTACAGTGCTGTTTATGCCGCTAACCTTCCTGACTGGGCTACTCGGCGTAAACGTTGGCGGCATTCCAGGCGCAAACAATGCACATGGCTTTTTATGGGTATTGGTGATTTGCCTGAGCATTAGTCTATTACTAACGCTTGGCATTGTGGGCTTTCGGCAACTGCGCCGGCGACGCTATCGTGGCGGCAGCTAGTGTCGCTAGCTGCTTACCTGCGGCGCGGCCGCGCCATCTGCTTCGATCACGAGTGATCGCGGTCGACGTGGCCTAAATCGCGCTCGGGATCCAGGTGATCTCTTACCAAACGCTTCAATGCCTTGATCTCCGGGAAGCCGCCATCGCGCACGCGCTCCCATAGGATCTCCTGGTCCAGCCGAATTTCGAAACGACCGCCATGGCTGGGCGCCAGGGCAACTTCTTCCAGCGATTCACCGAAAGTTTGCAGAAGCTCCTGCGCATACCAGCCCGCCCGCAGTAACCACCGACATCCGGTACAATAATAAATGGTGACCTTCATCAGCACCCTCGCCTATTAACCACTTTTGATTTAACACTCACCCCAGCGCCCTTCGACACTGGTACCTGCAGCTTCCTCCCCCAAGGATCATCGATCAACCCAGCTATCCGCCCTTCGCCTCGGTTATCCGCAGTGCTCTTGGCCCACTTTCTCGGACTTGAATCGAATCTCCATAATTCAACCAGACAAAATGCTTGTCAGCCAAATTCAACGGCGCTATATAGCGCTTTAAATGAGCACAACATTTCATCCATGGGGTGCTTATTGATCACTGGCTGGCGTACAACGATAGACAAGTGCTCCTTGTACAGAGGCCAGAATCTGTAAAGGCGTTACCGATTGTGCCAATACATCGGTAGCTGAAAACTTGTTGTTTGGAAGAGCACTAAGCACCGCGACAACGCTTTAAGCGCTCTCCAAATTGGCCTGATGAGAGGTGTATCGTGAGCTCAGAACATTACTCGACTGACATCGAAATCGAAGAAGAAGAATTCGATGCCGTCAATGATGAAGAATTTTCCCCCAAAACACGCACTAAAAGCGATTCTGATACGCGTCGTAGAGTAGAAGCGTTATTGGAAGAGCGTCGTCTCAAACAGCTAATCGACGACTGGGACGATTGGGACGAGCAATAAACGCTCGCATCAACACGTTCGCACCAACAACAACGATTGCAGGAGGCGCTCGCGTCTCCTCTTTCTGTTTTCAGTGCTATATCGATCACTTCTACTCTGGTTAATTGCTGCTTCCCTCTTTATCATCTCGCCTATATCGAGCCGCCGTCAGGCTAGCTCCTTTCACGCAATGGCGTTGGTAGCGACCGCTATCGACCATCCAATAGAAGAGGCATATCCCCCGCTATGGCGCAATACGTTTACTCGATGAACAGGGTCGGTAAAACCGTTCCTCCCAAGCGCGAAATCCTCAAAGACATCTCGCTCTCCTTCTTCCCGGGCGCGAAAATTGGCGTTCTTGGCCTCAACGGCTCAGGCAAGTCGTCGCTACTGCGTATTATGGCGGGCGTCGATACCGAATATAACGGTGAAGCCGTCCCGATGGCAGGCATCAACGTCGGCTATCTGCCCCAGGAACCCGAGCTTGATGACAGCAAAAACGTGCGCGAAACGGTCGAGGAAGCGCTGGGAGAGGTCAAGAATGCTCAGGCTGAGCTCGACAAGGTCTACGCCGCCTACGCAGAACCCGACGCCGATTTCGACGCGCTAGCGGCAAAACAGGCGAAGCTGGAAAACATCATCGAAGCCGCCGACGCACACAATCTTGAGCGCAAGCTCGACGTCGCTGCCGAAGCGCTGCGTCTGCCGCCCTGGGAGGCACGCGTAGGCAACCTATCGGGAGGCGAGCGC
Source organism: Carnimonas bestiolae (assembly GCF_051251145.1). Taxonomy (NCBI): domain Bacteria; kingdom Pseudomonadati; phylum Pseudomonadota; class Gammaproteobacteria; order Oceanospirillales; family Halomonadaceae; genus Carnimonas; species Carnimonas bestiolae. The sequence goes on from NZ_JBPCZK010000003.1 coordinate 150,320, forward strand.
CGCCGTGTGGCATTGTGTCGGCTGTTGCTCTCTAATCCCGATATGCTGCTGCTGGACGAGCCAACCAACCACCTTGACGCTGAGTCAGTCGGCTGGCTGGAACGCTTCCTGGTGGAGTACCCCGGCACCGTTGTCGCCGTCACCCACGATCGCTACTTCCTGGATAACGCAGCGGGCTGGATTCTCGAGCTCGACCGCGGACGCGGTATCCCCTTCGAAGGCAACTACTCCGACTGGCTGGAAGCGAAAGAGCAGCGCCTTACTCAAGAAGCCAAGCAAGAGGCCTCTCACCAGAAAGCCATCAAGCAGGAGCTTGAATGGGTACGTCAGGGCGCCAAAGGACGTCAGGCCAAGAACAAGGCACGTCTGGCGCGCTTCGAAGAGATGCAATCGAACGAATTCCAGACCCGTAATGAGACCAACGAAATCTATATTCCGCCTGGTCCTCGTCTGGGCGACAAGGTCATCGAATTCCACAACGTTGGCAAGCGATTCGATGGCAAACTGCTGTTTGAAGATCTTTCTTTCACCGTTCCCAAAGGCGCGATTGTCGGTATCGTCGGCGGTAACGGCGCGGGAAAATCAACGCTTCTGAAGCTGGTCAACGGTACAGAACAACCTGACGCTGGCGACGTCGTGCTCGGTGATACGGTCAAGATTGCCTATGTCGAGCAGCTTCGCGATGCGCTCGACAATAACCAGACGGTATGGGAAGCGGTATCCGATGGTCAGGATATTCTGAACATCAACGGCTACGAAACGTCGTCACGCGCTTACGTAGGCCGCTTCAACTTCAAGGGCAACGACCAGCAGAAATTTCTCAAGGACTTGTCAGGCGGTGAGCGCGGCCGCTTGCAGCTGGCTCAAACGCTTAAGCAAGGCGCCAACGTGCTGCTGCTCGACGAACCGTCCAACGATTTGGACGTCGAGACACTGCGCGCGCTCGAAGAAGCACTGCTTGCCTTCCCGGGCTGTGCCATGGTGATCAGCCACGATCGTTGGTTCCTGGATCGTGTAGCAACGCACATTCTCGCTTATGAAGGTGACTCGAAAGTGGTCTTCTTCGAAGGATCGTACAGCGAATATGAAGCGGATTATCACAAGCGCGTAGGCAGCGACACGCCCAAGAAAGTGAAGTACAAACGCATCGATGCTTGATGCACAGAGGCGGATAGCCACATAAAAAGCGCGGGGCTGAAGATTCAGCCCCGCGCTTTTTTTATTCACGAGGAGGTACGGTGACGAAGACTTTGCCCTATTAGAAACGCAACGCGCTTATCTGTTTGACGCTAAGTTCAGTAATAAACGCAATACGTTCATCCGAGAAGTTGGTTTGCAGCAACAGGTTGCGAGCGATTCGAAGCTGGCTTTCCGTACGTCCTTCGGCTCTGCCCGCCTGATGGTCCTGCTCTTGCCACACCTGCCACAACTTTTTCTCTGCTGCCAACATGTTATATACCTCGCTCAGTTCAACAAGAGGCCGCCATATATCATCGTCATAATGTTTCAGCCAATTAGGTAGAAGCGCCCGCTTTAACCATTGAGCAAAGCTGCGTCTTAGGCTGTCTTCCGCTTGCAGCGAAGGATGCTCGATAAGCTTGCCCAACCAGTGCAGCAGCACCTCTCGGTCGCTGTACTGCGCAAGCCGAAAGATCAACGCTACCAGATTACCTGACAGTGAATTACTGCACCCATCAAGATGCGCCACTACCGCTTGCTGATCAAGCAAAACGTAGCGTTGCGATGGGCAGAATTCAGCGAGCTGTGGAGTAGTCACATCGAACAGCTGTCGCGTATCGATAGCGCCTGTCCACGGTGCTTTACCGGTGTAAATGACCAACGCAATAATGGGTGCCAGCCAGGAGCTCCCCGCCGCCTTGCGTTGTTTCACCAGTTGCTGACTTAGCAGTGCCGTGTAGGTCGTCATGCGCAGTGCCATGTGAGCATCGATGGTGCTTTGAAACTCGATGACCAGGTACAGGCTTAGCGCCCCGTCCGAGTGGCAAAGACGCCATATCACGTCCGAGTGACGCTGCTGCAGTGCATCGCTGACGAAACTGGCGCTAACGCACTCCTCGGCGGAGAAATTCAGGGCGGCATCCACCGCAGGGGAAAGGAAACCGCTGATCAAATGCGCTACCACCGTAGGCTCACTGAACAGCAGTTTGTACACGCTATCATAGGAAATACGCATGTCGCTCGGCTCTGCGCGGGGAAACGCTCCTCTTATCGGCCGAGGTTGATGCTGATTAATGGCGTGACGCTCTAATCAATAAAGCGACGCCTCGCCACGCGGTCGCGTTTTGAAGCGACGATGCAGCCACAAGTATTGTTCCGGATGGCGGCGGATGGCCTGCTCAATGAATTCATTCACTTGAGTGGCATCAGCAACGTCGTCACCGCTGGGGAAGTTATCCAGCGCGGGTAGATACTCGAGGGTGTAAGTGCGGTTATCGTCGTTACGGTGAAACATCAGCGGCATGACAGGCGCTCCCGTCATACGGGCAATTTTCGCGGTCAGCTTGATGGTAGCGGCATTGATGCCAAAAAACGGCGCGAATACGCTCACCGAGCGGCCAAAATCCTGATCGGGCGAGTACCACACCGCATGGCCCGACTTGATACGTCGCACCACGCCGCGCAAGTCGTGACGATCGATGGCCTGACCGAAAATATGATTACGGGCATTGGTCATGAAGGATTCGAACAGCGGGTTATTGTGCGGGCGATACACCACGTCGGCATCGAAGAACAGCGAGTGCAGTGCGCCGCCCAAATCGAGCGTTGAAAAGTGGATACCGATAATCAATACCCCTTTGCCCTGAGCCTTGGCGCGTTCCATGTGCTCGGTGCCTTTGAAGGTTACGCGGTGACGCATGTGTTCGGGATCACGGCACCACCCCGTCGCGGTTTCAAATACACCGATACCATTAGCATGAAAAATACGCCTGACCAGCGCCTGCTGCTCGCTTTCGCTAAGCTCGGGGAAGCAGAGTCGCACGTTGGTTTCGGTGATATGGCGACGCCGTTTGATGAAGCGATAGCCAAATTCACCCAGCGCACGTCCAAGCCACAGTTTTACTGTCCATGGCAAAAAGGCGCTTATACGCAAACCAGCAATCATCGCCCAGGTAGGCCAATAGGTGGGATGCCACAAGTGCTTCGGAAACGTCTTCTTTGCCATTAAACCCTAACCATTTCGAGTGCGGAACGCCGCTCAATCGTTGATGGAGAGCGCAGCGCTAAAACGTGCGTATTATGCACAGTTAAATGTGTTACGAGATGAAAATTCGCGGCACGCGCGGCATCACCCCGGTCAGCAGCGTGTAATTGATGGTATCGCACCAGCTAGCCACCTCAGAAACGCTTAGCGAAGCACCGCCATCGGCGCTCCCCCACAGCGTAACGCGTGACCCAATACGCGCGGTCTCGATATGCGAAACATCAACGGTCATCATGTCCATCGAAACGCGCCCAGCAAGCGGTGCACGTACGCCGTCCACCAATAGCGGCGTGCCCTCTCCCGCGTGACGATCGTAGCCATCGCCATAGCCACAGGCAACCACGCCTATACGCGTTGCCCGCGGCGCTACAAACCTTCCGCCATACCCTACCGGCTCACCTGCCGCGACGTCACGCACTGCAATCAACTCGCTCTCAAGCGTCATTACCGGTTTCAGTGCGTGGCTGGATGTATTGCCGTGTTCCAGTGGATCTGCGCCGTAAAGCATCAAGCCAGGCCGATGCCAGTTCCCAGCGCCCTGCAGAGTGAGTGTTGCCGGGGAATTCGCGAGACAGCACGGGACTTCATGGCCCTCGTGTTGAAGTGCCCCACGCAGCGCTGCGATTTGCTCAAGCTGAACGTCACGGTAGCGATGATCGTCGAGATCGGCGGTGGCGAAATGGGTGATAAGGTGCATGTCCTGCACCTTACCGCTGGCTGCCAGCGCTCTCCAGTTGGCGGCGAACTCTGCTGCACTGAATCCCAACCGATGCATGCCTGAATCAAACTTCAGCCACGCATGCACAGGCGCGGGAAGATCAGCCTCAAGCAACGCATCAACCTGCCACTGGCTGTGTAGCGCGGTCCACAACCCTTGCCGCGCTATTTCAGAAAGCTCGCTTGCTTCAAAAAAACCTTCCAGCAGTACGATGGGCTGGGTAATCCCTCCCGCCCTTAGCGCCAATGCTTCTTCGATCGACGCCACTGCAAACGCCGGTGCGATATCTTCCAGCGCTTTGGCGCAGCGCAGCGCACCGTGACCATACGCATTGGCTTTTAATACCGCGATCGCACGGCTTTGTGGGAACAGCGCACAGGCGCGCTGATAATTTTCGCGCAGTGCCGAAAGATCAATCAGGGCACGTAAAGGGCGGGACATGGCTAAAATCGGCTATCTCTGTAAACGAAGAGGAAACGGCAACGCTAGTGCTATCCGCACAATCGAGCGAGTAAGCACCAATGTACCAGAGAGGGGCAGCGGCAGTAGCGAAAAACTGCTGGGCAAACGCAAAAACACCTTCTACCGAAATAACCTCTCGACAGAAGGTGTTTTGTGGGAAATGCAACGCCGCCCAGCGGCAGAGACGTTAGGAGCCTAGCTTGTTAACGTCGATGGATGCATCACCGATAGCAGGTACCAGGGAATCGCCCTTGCCATCAAGGCGGACCGGCGAATTATCTTTCACCAGCCAGCCATTCAGCGTTTGCAGAGTGCCAACGTCGAGAATACCCGCATTCTGACGCAGCTGAAGCATGTTCAGCACATAGTCGTAACGAGCAGAAGAGTAGGCCTGCAGCGATGCGTAATAGCTGTTTTGCGAATTCAGCACGTCGAGAATGGTACGAGTACCGGCTTCATAACCATCCTGAGTTGCCTTGAGCGACGCACGGTTGGAAACGACCGCACGCTTTTGCGCCTCAACCGACAGCACGTTGTTGTTCGACTGGGCAAAGAAAGAGCTGATGTTCTGCACGGTGCGGCGCAGCTGCTCTTCGGCCTGGAACTGAGCCTGCTCGAGCTGATAGGTGTTCTGATTGACCTGAGCAGAGGTGGCGCCGCCAGAATAAATGGGGATCGACGCTTGCAGGCCGATCTGATTCTGCTTGTTGAAACCACGGTAGCGACTGGTACCACCATAGCTCCAGGACGCTACTGCATCGAGAGTCGGCAGGTGGCCCGCGCGAGCGATGGCAACATTGGCACGTGCGGAGTCGATACCAGCGCGTGCAGTTTTCAGCGCCAGGTTCTGGGAGTTGCCCATTTCGACCCAGGCTTCGCGATTAGCAGGCTTGGGCGGCGCGATGGGCATGTCTTCAGACAGCTTGTCGATGCTTGGGTACTGCTTGCCGGTCAACGCGGTAAGTGCGTCGAAATCGACGGTCAGGGTGCTCTCTTGCGAGATTCGAGCGGCACGCGCTGAGTCGTAGGAGGCTTCTGCCTCGCGAAGATCGGTGGCAGCCACTACGCCTACATCGAACTGCTCCTGTACCTGCTCAAGCTGACGCTTGTAGGCCGCTTCGGCGGCGCGGTCAGTGTCGAGCAGTTCCTTGGCGCGCAATACGGTGAAGTAGGCATTGGCAACGTCGAACAAGAGCGTTTGACGGTTATTGGAGAAGTTCAGAATTTGCTGTGCCGTCTGACGCTTTGCTGCCTGGAGGGAGTACCAATTGGTCGCATTGAAAAGCGATTGAGTGGCCTGGATGGTAACGGACGATTCGTTATGCGTCTTGTCTTCCGAGCCGCTGCTGGCAGCACCCGACATTCCCAGCTGCTCCAGAAGTTGGGAAGCGCCACCACCCCCTGTCCGCTCGGTATTTGAGGTGTGATTGCGAGAAACGGAAGCGTTCGCATTGACCTGAGGCAACAACGCGCCACGTGCGACGCCCTCACCTTCTTTAGTCGCGTTTACACCTGCCTGATCACCCAGCAAGCTGGCATTGTTGGTCAGCGCATCCTGAGCGATGGAGATAAGATCCGCAGCACTCGCCACCTGCGGTACTAGCGAGACCCCCAGCACCAGAGGCAGCACTCTAAACTTCAGCATTGAGACTTTCCTGTAGAATATGAGCCTTGATTATTGTCAGCACTATAGGCAAAGGCTGTTCCCGCTGCAAAAACGAAACATCGCTATGGACGAATCCGCAGCCTGATTATCGTCAATATATCATAGATCCGCCAGTTACATACATCAGCGCATGTAACATGCGTGAGCGCCCCTCACTATCGCTACACGCTTAACCGGCCGTATTACTGCGCAAAAATACTATCCAAAGAGAGCCCGCGATTTTCGAGCACTCGGCGCAGCTTCTTCAAGGCGTCGACCTGAATCTGACGTACCCGTTCACGCGTAAGTCCGATTTCTTCGCCCACCTGCTCAAGTGTAGCTGCTTCATGGCCACGTAGGCCAAAGCGTCGCACCACCACTTCGCGCTGCTTCTCGGGCAACTCCTCGAGCCAGCCATTTACCTGCGACTTAACGTCGTTCTCAACCAGGTTGGATTCAGGATTGGGCTCACTATCGTCGGCAAGGGTATCGAGCAGCGGCTTATCGTTTTCACTGCCCACGGGCAAATCGACGGAAGAAATGCGCTCGTTTAACTTGAGCATTTTCTCTACCGCGCTGACTGGGCGATCAAGGTGCGCAGCGATGTCGTCCGCGGTAGGCTCATGATCGAGCCGCTGTGCCAGTTCGCGAGACGCGCGCAGGTAAACGTTGAGTTCTTTGACGACGTGTATGGGCAAACGGATGGTGCGCGTCTGGTTCATCAGCGCACGCTCGATGGTCTGCCTGATCCACCAGGTGGCGTAGGTCGAGAAGCGGAATCCACGTTCGGGATCGAATTTTTCGACGGCTCTGATCAGGCCGAGATTGCCCTCTTCGACGAGATCGAGCAGCGTCAGGCCGCGGTTGAGGTAGCGTCGTGAAATCTTGACGACCAAGCGGAGGTTGGACTCGATCATCCGCGCCCGCCCGTTGGGATCGCCCTTACGTGCCAAGCGACCGTAGTAAACTTCTTCTTCCGGCGTTAGCAGGGGAGAACCGCCAATTTCGCTCAAATAGAGCTGCGTAGCGTCGGGGCTTCCGCTGCTACCGCTGCGCTTTCCCTGGTAGGGGCGTCGATCATTTTGCTCACTCGACTCTTCCTCTACCGCTACATCCGCCTCTGCTTCTACTTCTGCGTCTTCTTCGAGAAACTCTTCTTCCTCGATATCATTCACTACCGCCACATCGTCGTAGGCGTCCGACTCTACATGAGCGTACTCGGACTCGCGCTTGCTGGTGTCGCTACCCTTGGCCATTGCGCACATAACGCCCCCCTTCATCCTTGAAAGCAGCAGGAGCACAAACGACATGCTCCGGCCATATGTGTTCGTTAACTACACAACTAAACTTCTGGACTACGTGTTCGTCACATGCCTGTCAGGCACTTTTCAATTGGTTACTGCTGTTTGGGCAAGAAATTGAGCGGATCCTTGGGTTTGCCGTTCTGGCGCACCTCAAAGTGCAGATTAACCTGGTCTGCTTCAGAGCTTCCCATCGCAGCGATCTGCTGTCCAGTGACCACCACATCGCCTTCTTTGACGTTGAGTGAGCTGTTGTGGGCATAAGCGCTCAAGAATGAATCGTTATGCTTGATGATGACCAGATTACCGTAGCCGCGCACACCGTCACCAGCGTACACCACCAACCCGGGCCCTGCGGCATGCACAGGCTCGCCCTGTTGCCCTGCAATATCGATACCCGCAGTAATATTGGACGGATCGGAGAAGCGCTTGACGAGCTTGCCTTGTGCGGGCCAGCGCCAGTCGATGGTTTTAGCCGGCGTATACTTGCGCTTCGGATCAGCCTGGGGCGCCTGTGATGCCTTGGCTACCTGACCCGCGCTGGCGTTCGCTGAGTCACCATTGGAAGGCGTGCTTTTGGCAGGGGCGCTGTTGTTGGAGGCGTTATTCGCAGAGTTGCTGGCACCCACGGCAGTTGCTGCACCCGCCGCGCCCGCTCCTACCGCAGCGCCATTCGCGGCACCGCTGCCCGACTGATTAGCGGCGGCCTGCTGGCCACCGTTATTGGCGCTGCCGTTGGAGGAAGGCAGTAACCAGCTATCGTTCTGATTATCTCCGCCTTGCTGCGCCTGGCCTGAAGAGGCTTGGGCAGTGTTATTGCTGCCCTGAACGGGACCTGATTCCTGCCCCAGACCCTGCGTTTGCGTGCCGTTTGCTGGCGCTGAGCCACCGTTAGCCGGCTGAGCGCCTTCACTTAGCTTGAGTTCCTGCCCAACGTGAATCGCATAAGGCGGCTCGATGTTGTTAATACGCGCCAAGTCGTCGTACTTCATGTTCTCACGCCACGCGATGCTATAAAGCGTGTCGCCGCTGCGGACCTGGTAGGTGCTTGGCTGGTTAGAGGTGCTCGGCTGACTGGAGGCACCAGTGCCAGCCGTCTGAGCAGTCCCGGCGGTCTGGGCAGCGCCATCGGTGGCAGCTCCCGATGCAGACGCTGCACTATCGCTACCGCTCTCATCGACGGCGGCCCCATTGCTGAAAGAAGCGTTTTCGATGGAGGGGTTGTTCATGTTGCTCTGACAACCCGCCAACACTGCCGCCAATGCGATTGCGCTTACCGCGCCTACCTTGTGCAATCGCCACTGCTGTACAAACGTTGGCTTAACCATATCGTTCATCTTCGCCATCAAAAACACACTCCTTGTCGCCACGTCAGACCGCCAGTTCGATCACTTAACCACATCTATCGTGTCACGATGATGGCGTAACAGTATAGGAAAAAGCAATCCATCAGCAAAACACTCGCTATCGGCCTAACGTTAACATGCTATTTATTTATGTCGTAGCATGGCTGACTATTCAACCACACCGTCTAATAGAGGAACGAACCTCACTGGTTCGAGTTGCTCTGCCTCAATGCCGTCGTCAGTTTTGCGTACGCGCACCAGCCACTGCTGGCCGTGGGCGGGATCACCATCGGGCGAATTGAGCAATGGCGCGATCACCACTCCACCTGGGGCTAGCTGCTCGACCCACTCTGAGTGGATGCCGCGCGCGCAGGCAGTGGCCAAAATGACATCGAAAGGCGCTTGCGAGGGCCACCCTGCGCGACCATCCGCATGACGCAGCCGAACGTTGGTGACACCCAGACGATGCAGCCGTTTGCGTGCACGAATACTCATTGCCTCAATGCGTTCGACGCTAAAGACAGTGTCGAAGCGCTTCGCCAGCAGCCACGTCTGAAACCCTGAGCCGGTGCCTATTTCCAGCACCCGTTTGGGTGCTTCATCACACACCAGTTCAGTCATGCGTGCCACGATCCAGGGCTGCGATAGCGTTTGGCCGTAACCAATGGGCACCGACTCTGACCGGTACGCGTGGTCGCTGAACGCCTGCTCGACAAACAAATGCCGCGGCGCTTGCGCCATTAGCGCCAGCACCGACTCATCGCTGATCCCCTCTTGTCTGAGCGCATCGACCATGCGATCTCTTATACGCTGAGAGGTAACGCCTATCCCTGAAATTTCGGCACTACTATAGCGGCCTGACATTGAAGGTGGGTCCCTGAAAAACGCCCAAAAGGAGCACTAATTAAAGCAGTTATTATGTAACGCAGCGCATGTGCCGCCGCTATAGCCCGGGTGCGGCGATCAGTTCACGCAGCACCGCCGTCGCGTAGCCGCCCCGCACCAGCCCGAACCCAAGCAAGGCGCCCCGTTCAGTGCGCTGCCACGTAGGGTCCAACACACGAAGACGCAGTGCGCGACGCGCCATTGCCACCCCCGCGCGTTCTAGCCCAGCGATTAGCTGTTGCTCTTGTAACACGCTGTGCAGTTCGACTTCACGCGCCTGCGCGAAGCTATCCAGCTGTCCTTTGCCCCACAAAGGCGCAGTGGGATGGATATCCTGCACGGCGGCACGTTCGGTCAATTCATCCAGCGCTGCGTCGGCACTGGAAAAGAAGCTGCCGCTGCCGTCGAGGTTAACCACCTCACCTGCTAACGGCGTGTGCCAGCTATCAGCGCTTACGCGAGCGGCAAGGGTAAGATTGAATAAATAGCTACGCGCTGAGGACAGCAGCATTCCGTGCTTGTCAGCACGTTTGTGCCAACCTTTTGCCAGCAGGTGCCGCGCGCGCTCGATATTGAGCCCCGCATGCCCGAAGCGCTGCGCGCCAAAATAGTTGGGCGCACCGGTTTGCTGTAAACGCTGCCAACGCTCGAACACCTGTTCGGCATCGCTGGCATCGAACTCGATCGCGATTTCGAAACGGTTGCTACGATGACTGCCGCGCTTAAGCTTGCGCGGATGCGGCACCGCCGAAAGCACTTTGATACCTTGCTCGGCAAGGCGGTCGAGGCTCTGCTGCATGGGTGGCTCGGACAGCGGGAACGACAGCCACTGACGGGTTAACGCCATACGGTCCTTGAGACCGCTATATCCGACGTCGCGCTCGCGAACACCAAATTCTTTCGCGCACAGCGTAATGGCACGGTGCGTTTCAACGCCCCGTTTCTCGATCCAGCACCATAGGTGATCGCCGCGCTGTTCAGGCTCAAAGCCGAGCTGCTCGACTACCACAAACTGCTCAGGCGCTTGCTTGAAATGGCCTGCCGGCGGATTATTTGACGCATGCGCCCACTCAGGCAGGCAGCTAGATGTCACTGACGTCTCGCGCTGCTACTGCCAGCGCCCTGTCCGCTACTCGCATCGCCTTCGTTATCATCTGGCTGCGCGTCCTGTGCAGTATTGGCAATGTCGGGCACCCACATGAACTGTTCGTCATTACGCACCATGCCGAGGTCATTGCGGCTTCGCTCTTCGATCGCATCGAGGCCGTTTTTCAAATCGACGACTTCGGCAGCCAACTGATCGTTACGGTCGCGAAGCTGATCATCGTTTTGCTGCATGACGTCTACCCGCGCAGTGATGTTGCGCAGCTCAAAGATGCCGCCTTCCCCCATCCAGAGGTGATACTGCAATAGCGCAAGCAGCACCAGCAGCGCCAAAGAGACCCACTTCAGCATTGATTTACATCCATTAGGTTGTTGCCCGTTTGCACCATAAAACACGCTAATTGCCGGCGAGTAACATCAGGCTGCGTATGCACAGGGACACGATGAGATCGAAAAGCCGGCTCCAATGTTACCCAACAAGCGGATAAGACTCCACGCAATCTCGCGATTCTCTATTAGTCGCCGTCTATCACGACCAAGCCGTATCCTGCTATCTGCTGCCGCGCACTGCATTGATGCAGCCCCTGATACCAAAGCGACCCAATCGGTGTAGCATGAACGCTGTTACTCAGGCTGCTCAGGTTACTTTCATGACGCATACCAGCACCGCTTCCCTCCCCCCACTCGACGACATTGTCTCGCGTATCAAGCACTACTCGCCGCGCACATTAGCGGGAAACTGGCGACGTGCCGCAGTACTGGTATGCCTGCTGGATAAAGACGCTCCCTCGCTACTATTTACGCAGCGCCACTCAGGGCTAAGCAGCCATGCCGGCCAAGTAGCCTTCCCAGGCGGCAAGCAGGACCAGCGGGAAGAACTAAAGCAATGCGCGCTCCGCGAAGCGTGGGAAGAAACGGGGCTCGGTGCTGAAAACGTGACGGTTATTGGCCGCTTGAGCGACGTGGTATCGCTGCACGGGATCGCTGTTACGCCCTTTGTTGGGGTGGCAACAGGAACTTACCGGCTAACGCCTAATCCCGGCGAGGTGGCGAACATTTTCGATATTCCGCTGCAGTTTCTGGCACAAGATCCGCGTGAAACCACCGATGTGATGCGCTTCAGTAATCAGCACTCGCTGTTCATTCCGCGCTATCGCTATCAGGACTATACCTTGTGGGGCCTTTCGGCGATGATAACCGCCGAATTCATGCGCGTTGGGCTGGGAATGGATATTTCCCTGCTCAACGCCCCCTCTTTTGCACCCACCAGAGAACTCCCCTCAGTAAGAGCCTCTCGTTACCCTTCGGACTATTGGATGTGACACAGGATTTTGAACTGCCCGCTGCCCTCAATTCAGCAGTGATGGAGCAGTTGATCGACGGCTTGGCGGAGTCGGGCTATGCAGTCATTCGCAATGCCCTGCCGGTTGCACAATGCAGAGCGCTGGCCCTGGAACTCAACATACTGCGTCATCAGCAGGAATTGAGCAGTGCAGGCATCGGGCGTGGCCGCCAGCACGTGCAGCGCAGTGATATCCGCGGCGACCGCATCCACTGGCTGGACCGCTCTACTGAAGCGCAGCGACACTATTTCGCGATGATCGAATCGCTGCGGACCGAGATCAATCGACAGCTGTTTTTAGGTCTGTTTGAGCTAGAAGCACACTTCGCCTTCTACCCACCGGGCAGCTTCTATAAATGCCATTTCGATAGTTTCGCCGGACGCAGCAACCGCGTGGTATCGAGCGTGCTCTATTTGAATGAAGCGTGGCCACAAGGCAGCGGGGGTGAGATGGCGCTTTACCCTCAAAGCGATCAGCTTCCCGATGCCAGCGTTACACCGCTCGAGATCGTTGCACCGGAACTCGGCACGCTGGCGTGTTTTCTTTCCGAGCGCGTTCCCCATGAAGTGCTCCCGACACGCCTACCGCGGCTCAGCATCGCCGGTTGGTTTAGACGCAATGCGTCGATTGGCGGCACGATCGATCCCGAGTTCTAAGCAACCAACAAAAAAGAAGCGCCCTAGCGGGCGCTTCTTTGTCTTCATGCGTCAGGCTTGCGCTGCGCTGAATCCGGATGTTCTGCGCGAGCGTCGAAAGGTTCGTCTGCTTCAGGCAACAGCCTGAGTTCTGCCAGCGGAGTGCCGTCACGGGCCAGCTGTTGCTCGATGGCCAGCGCCTGCTCTTCCGCACTTTCACGCTCGGCGTCTTCTTCGTGCGCATCCAACTCGGCCTGCGCCTGCTGCGACGCCTCGATCAGCTCTTGGGTAACGCCTAGCTCAGCGCCCACCGCCGAATGCGCTGGTGCGGGAGAAAACGGTGCCATCGGCTGCGGCGCAGGACGCTGCGAGCGACGCCAGCCAAAGAACAACAGCAGCACCACCAACACAGCGCCGATGCCGACAAAAAGGCCATTGTTGCCCATGCCGCTCATTAGCGGGGTAATCAGCGGCGCAGACACCGCTGCACCCAGCGAGTTGATCAGTAGCATGCCCTGGGTCATGCCAACCAGCGCTTCAGGCGGCGCGCGATCTGCCGAGTGACTCATCGACACCGGATAAAGCGCAAACAGACAGCCACCCACCAAAAACAGCGCCACCATCAGCGTTGCGTAGCCAGCGGCGGCTATCGGCGCCAGCAGCACCAGCGCCAGCATGACCGCCGCAATGATAATCAGCACCCATTGTCGATCGTGATGATCGGACCAGCGCCCGATCGGATACTGCAATGCCATACCACCGACGATCACCATCGCCATCAACACGCCGATCTGATCGAGGCTATAGCCTCCGCCGCTTTGCAGATACAACGGCAGCAAGCTGTATATCGCTCCCATCAGGATGCCTGAACCGAAGGCCCCAACCACTCCCGTCGGCGTTAAGCGCGCCAGCTTAAGCGGTGATAACGGCTCGGCAAAATCGATCAGCGGCGAAAGGCGCGGAATGATCGCAATGGGCAGCAGCGACAGCGCCGCCAACATACCAATCACCACAAACGGCATGACTGCTGCCGCCGAACCGGGGGTATCGTCGAACAGCCCGATAAATAACTGCCCTGCCGCCAGCGCGCCGTAGTAGGAGATCATGTAGAAGGCGAGAATTCGGCCGCGCTGATGCTTGGCAGCACCGGTCAGCAACCAGCTCTCAATAACCAGATAAACGCCCACCGTCGCCAGACCGCACAACAAGCGCAGCGCGAACCACCAATAGACGTTTACCCACAGCGCTTGCGCGAGCGACGACACCGCCACAATCGCGGCAAAGCAGGCGTAGGCGCGAATATAGCCAATGCGCAGCAGCAGCCGTTCGTTCAACAGCGCGCCAATGCAAAGCCCAGCGTAATAGGCAGCGGAGATAAGTCCGATAGCGCCCACTGAAACACCGCTCGAAGCGAGCCGCAGCGGCACTAGCGTGGAAAGGAAACCATTGCCCAATGCAATGATGAAGAGTCCCAACAGGGGCGGGAAGATCAACGCAAGCATCTGACGCGCCATTGACAGCCTCACACGGTCATCTAGAAACGACGAACTACATACGCAATATAGCGGCTGGCGGCGATTTCACATGGCATGTGACGCTTAGCCCACCGAAGGGGTAAAAAAGTGCGCGGACTATACGCCCGCGCCCTGAAATTGCCAACAAAATTATTGCGCTGCCAATGCGTTTGGCCAACAGCGCACGCAACCGCCCGCCACCAGCGCCGTTATGGGCTTTCATCAGCGGCGGTATTCGGCGCGTGGCGCGGCCGTTAGTCGCGGAAGTTGGTGTACTGCAGCGGAATTTCCAGCGTTTCGTCGCCCTTCAACAGCGCAATGGCGGTCTGCAGGTCATCGCGCTTCTTGCCCGTTACACGCACTTGCTCACCCTGAATCTGCGCCTGCACCTTCAGCTTGGCATCCTTGATACGCTTGATTAGCGACTTGGCATCGGCCTGCTCAAGCCCCTGTTTAAGCTTTACTTCCTGTCGCGCGCGCACGCCTGACAGCTGCGCTTCCTGCTCATCCATGCAACGCGCATCGATGCCGCGCTTGATCAGTTTGGCGCGCAGAATGTCGAGCATCTGCTTGAGCTGGAAATCCTGATCGGCTTCCAATCGAATCGACTCGCCTTCCATCTCAAAGCTTGCGTTGACGCCGCGGAAATCGAAGCGCGTTTCTACTTCGCGGTTGGCCTGATCGACCGCATTGGTGGCTTCGTGCTTGTCGAATTCGGACACGATATCGAACGATGGCATGGGCTATTCTCGTCTGTTAGTCAATCTTCAGCGCCTAGGCTGCTGCCGCTAGTAACGCCGGATAAAGCATTATTCTAGTACGTGAACCAAGGCGACGGCGATCCCCATTGCCATTTGCGGGATATTCAACGCTCAGCGCTGATTGCAGCAGATCCACTACAGCACTGGCGACTTTGATAGAATACGCTACCAACAGCAGCGGACACCGTTCGACAGATCAGCACCTATGGGCACTTTCTCTGCCATTAGCGTGTCCAATACCGATATTCAGCGGCTGAGGCATTCAGCGTCGCCGCCCTATTGTTAAGGAAGTTATTCATGGCAACCAGCGATCAACTGCCACCATCGTCTTCACCAGCGGTTCATTCAGACAGCAGCATGAACATGCCTCTGGTCGTATACGTGCTTTATTTGGTGAGTTTGTGCACTGGCTTTACTGCAATTATTGGCGTGATCATCGCCTATGTATACAAAGGCGACGCCCCGCAGTGGCAACAGCAGCACTACCGCTTCCTGATACGAACCTTTTGGATCAGTGTGTTCTACATGGTGATTGGCTATGTCCTCTCACTGCTTCTGATCGGCTTCATTATTCTTGCGCTAGTGCCCATTTGGCTGATTATTCGCTGTATTCGCGGCCTCAAGAACCTGACCGAAAAGCGCCCGCCGAATAATCTCACCACCTGGCTTTATTGATATTTGCGTGAGTGATCAGCCGTGTAGCTGCGTCATGGTTGACCAACCATGACGCTCTGCTTGCCAAGCGCTTGACCGCTCACCACTCAGGCCACACACTCACTACTGCAACAACGCTTGACGGGGCGCCGGTGAATGCCGGCTGAGATCGCATCCGGGCCAGCGCCTTTTCAGGCAGCGCCCAAATGCAGTCCCGCTGAACCTGATCCGGTTAGTACCGGCGTAGGAATCAAGCGGTGCGCTGCCATGGCTAGCGGCGCACTTCCCGCACTGCGGGCACCCGCCCTCCTTACGTTCGGTCACCGGTTTCTCCACATTGCGGAGCTACCATGACTACGCCAGCCTCACCAGCAACATCCTCCAGCAGCAAAGACTCCAAAACGGGCCACTTTCTGGCTGAAAAAGCCACCGTCGACCGCGCCGTTATCGCCCCGCTACCGGCATCGCGCAAGGTTTACGTTGAAGGATCGCGAGCTGATATTCGCGTGCCCATGCGCGAAATTACCCAAACACCGACTACCACCAGCGATACTCCGGAAGAAAACCCGCCGCTGCTGGTGTACGACACCTCAGGCCCCTACACCGATCCCAGTGCCGAGATCGATATTCGCAAGGGACTGCCAGCGCTACGACGTGCCTGGATCGACGAACGCCAAGACACCGAACAGCTTGAGCGACTCAGTTCGGAATACGGCCAGCGCCGCGCCGCCGATCCCCTGCTGGCAGCGCTGCAATTCGAGCTAAAGCGTCTGCCGCGCCGTGCCAAGGCAGGCCGCAACGTCACCCAACTGCACTATGCGCGGCAAGGCATCATTACGCCCGAAATGGAATATATCGCGCTGCGTGAAAACCAGCAGCGCCAGCAGTTGCGCAGCCAGCATGCAGAGCACGAGATGGCACATCAGCACCCGGGACAGTCATTCGGTGCCGCTATCCCCGACGACATTACGCCCGAGTTCGTGCGTCAGGAGGTGGCCCGCGGTCGCGCCATCATTCCCGCCAATATCAATCATCCCGAACTCGAGCCAATGATTATCGGGCGCAACTTCCTGGTGAAAATCAACGGCAACCTTGGCAACTCGGCGCTCTCTTCCTCGATCGAAGAAGAAGTCGACAAGATGACCTGGGGAATCCGCTGGGGCGCCGATACCATCATGGATCTGTCGACCGGCAAGAACATTCACGAAACCCGCGAGTGGATCGTGCGCAATTCACCGGTGCCAATCGGCACGGTACCGCTCTATCAAGCGCTGGAAAAGGTCAAGGGCGTGGCCGAGGACCTGACCTGGGAGCTGTTCCGCGACACCTTGATTGAGCAGGCAGAACAAGGCGTCGATTACTTCACCATTCACGCGGGCGTGCGCCTTCATCACGTGCCGCTCACCGCTGAACGCACTACCGGCATTGTGTCGCGCGGCGGCTCGATTATCGCCAAGTGGTGTCTGGCTCATCATCAGGAAAGCTTTCTGTATACGCACTTCGAAGAGATCTGCGAGATCATGAAAGCATACGATGTGTCATTCTCACTCGGTGACGGACTGCGCCCTGGTTCTATTCGTGACGCCAACGATGAGGCCCAATTTGCTGAGCTGGAAACACTGGGCGAACTGACTCAAATCGCTTGGCGCCACGATGTTCAGGTGATGATCGAAGGACCGGGCCATGTGCCGATGCAGCTAATCAGGGAGAACATGACCAAGCAGCTTGAGTGCTGCGATGAAGCGCCCTTTTACACGCTCGGCCCACTGGTCACCGATATTGCTCCCGGCTACGACCACATTACCTCGGCTATCGGTGCGGCTCAGATTGGCTGGTACGGCTGCGCGATGCTGTGCTACGTAACGCCCAAGGAGCACCTGGGCCTGCCTAACAAGGACGACGTCAAGACCGGCATTATTACCTACAAGATTGCCGCCCATGCCGCCGACCTTGCCAAGGGGCATCCCGCTGCTCAGCGTCGTGACAATGCGCTATCGAAAGCGCGTTTTGAATTCCGCTGGGAAGATCAGTTCAACCTTGGTCTCGACCCCGACACTGCACGCGCCTTCCACGACGAAACACTGCCCAAGGAGTCGGCCAAGGTCGCGCATTTCTGCTCAATGTGCGGGCCGAAATTTTGTTCAATGAAAATTACCCAGGAAGTTCGCGATCGGTACAGCCAGAAGGCGCTCAAGCGACAAGCCGAACAGCGCGACGAGGGCATGCGCGAGCAGGCGCAACGCTTCAAACAAGAAGGCAGCGAGCTTTATAAGGAAGTATAGCCAGACGTAAAGCATGCTCCAGCGTGCATTGTATTATTTATAAGGGTGCGAATTATTCGCGCCCTTTTTATTACTCTACGCTTACTAGTGGTGGCCTTTTCCGAAACCGAGACATAATGATATAGCCCGCTTGCCGAACACTTATAACAAAACAGTCCTAAAAACTAATAACCTGATCGAAAACGGTTTTTTATGGACACTTTTTATTACACTTCTTTAACATGTTAATCTTTTCTTTTTAAAAACAAACTCTTACCGAAGAATATCGGTAGATGTTAACCAGCCTCATTCACCTAAGGTCGAAGGTGCGTTTCTTCCACCCCCTACTATAGTCTTTAATGCGCAGCCGGAAACGGCTCTACCACGCGTAACACGCACGACACGGACGATTGTATCCTCCTGCTTATTCGAACGACACAAACACTGTAAAGAGGTTACCATGAGCACTTTCAATCAGAAGTACGACCTCCATCCCCAGCAAAATCTGGGCAATATTTTTGATCACTTCGGCGACATCACCTCGATCATTGGTGACAGCCTGGAACATGTCAAAGATACAACTCTAAATGTTGTCGGCGACATTAAAGACGGTATTGTATCGGGCATTGAAAGCGTTACCGACTATATCGATAGCACTCAACATCTCACCATCGGTAATCCCGACAAGTTTATTGCCTGGAACTCCTTCGGCTCATTTGGTGGCACTCAAGAACAGGGCCTGATTCCCGACGCCAATATCGTTAATTCGCTAGAGCTCGCGCACACTTCTGAAGACGGCGTGTTTGCCTTCAACGCGGCGCTGCCTACGCACGTGGCTTCGACCGTGGCACAGCTGATTCACAACTTCGATCCGCTGCCCCTGCCCGGCCCGCTGCCCACACCTGATGATGGCGTTGGTATCACTGGCGTGGTTGGCCCGGAAGGCGCTCAGTTCAAGGTATACGACATTATCGGCAAGGAAGCCGGTATTGATGGCCTCGCGGGTGCTTCCGCCAGCGCCGAAGCCGGCCTGTTCCTCGACCTTCAGTGGGAACACAACGACAATATCGAAAAGCTCTTCAATGACGATCGCTTCGGTATCAGAGACCTGTTCACTGCCAAAACCATTCTGAAGGATGCAGATTGGGACGCAGTTGACGTCGACTTCAAAGCTTACGTTCAGGTCCAGGGTGGCGTTGACGTTGGCCCCAACGACAAAGGCCCGAACGGTCAGATCGAAATCACTCATGACATCGACAACGGCATTGCCACTGCGCGCGATTTCGCTAGCGACCTTCTCGACGGCATTGGCGGCCTGTTCGACCAAGACGAAGAAGCCCCTGCCGACGTTGAAGCCCCGACCGCCGTTGAAGCGCCTGCCGACGTTGTCGGTGTGGCTGCTGCCAACGATGGCATCGTCACAGACGTCGCGTAACCACGGCTTACTCCGCTAGCGGGTCACTATCCTATTGCTCGCTAGCGTGACACTGCCGTAACGCAATGCCCCGCATTGATCGCTGGCCTGATAGCCTTTGCTCGATGCGGGGCATTTTTGCGCTGCTATTACTGCCGTCGGTATTACCCGTAGTGCTGCTCGAGATAACGGTTAATATCGCTGGATTCGTATAGCCAATGCTGCTGACCGTCACCCTCAGTGATATGCAAGCATGGCACCTGCTGCTTGCCTCCCCCCTCGATCAGCGCCTGCCGGTAGGCTGGCTGCTCAAGAATATTGCGTTGTTCGATATCAAGCCCGAGTTGCTCAATTTTACGTCGCACCATGACGCAAAACGGACAGCTATCGAAATGGTAAAGAACGAGCGTGCGCGAAGGCGCAGTGGCGCTTTGTGCGTTGGACATAACCTAACCTTATAAATAGTAACGTGCCTCTGATCGCCAGCAGCGCGGCTTACACCGGTGAACGCTGTGACGATGGCGCTTTCCTCCGTTATCGGGGTGATCGCGCAAACTTCAAGGATATTCGGCCAACTCATTCGCCTTTGGCGCTTCCTTTCCGGCACGCGGCGCTTCATCGTTTAGCGTTGGAATCTCCTCGATATCCAGAATACGCGAGCGATTCAAGACGATCTTCCAGCGCTGAATATCAGGCGCGTGATCGCCCTGCTGACTTCGCGCTATCAAGTTGAATTGGTAACGCTTTTCAACCTTACGACTAGACACTTCGCCATCTTCTAAAAGGAATATCCGGTGACTGCCCTGTTGCATCAGGCTGGTCAGCAGTTCCAGATCCAACGTTAGCGTCTCGCGCGTTTGATGATAACCACTCAAAAAACGCGTTGGCAGCATTTGCGCACGGCTGCGGTAGTGCAGCACTGTCTCACTGCGCTGGCTCACATTGGAGCGTCGTGCGCGACGAATTTCATCGGGCATACGGCTGGATTTCTTCAAATCAAACCATTCGCGCTGACTGCCCACCACCGTGCCCCGCTCAGGGTCACGATAGCGCCTGCGCCACTTCGGCCGCCCCTTGCGTAACCACTGCCACAGCGTTTTACGCAAGTCATCCTTGAACACCTCACGCATGGCGTAAAGCACTGCCAGCGCCAGCAAAAACCAAATGGTGACATCGCTGAACACCACGTGCAGTTTGAGCACTAGCGCTGATATCACCATCATCACCAGGCCCGTTACCAGCGCCTTGACCGCACGCTGTTCGCCACCGCCCAGTTCCTTGGGCTTATCCTTCAAGGTAACGGGAAATTCGATCAAGCGCCGCAGCAGCCGCATCTTGTTGGACATGCGCGTCGGGCTGGCGGTGGCACGCTCGGAGTTGTACTGCTGGGCGGCGCGATAGTTTTCTTCACGCTCACATAGCGCAAAAATTTGCTGGCGCACTTCACGATAGCTGGGCAGGTCGGGCAGTTCGGCGCTGATCGCAAGCATCTCTTGCTGAGTGAACCAGGAGATGTAGTTATCGATATTGGCGAAGTACTTGATCAGACGATCTTCAGTGGGCTGATTACGCCTGACACGCCGCAAAATGCTCTCAATCAGCCCGATATGGTCGAGCAGTTCTTGCGGCGAAGCGTCGTTCTCGCTGCCTTCATCGCGAAAACGTTCAATGATGTCACGCGTCGTTTGCTCCTGAGCGGTCACAAACTGAAAGGCGTAAAGGCTCATGCTCAGTCGGTAGCGCTCAGGATCCAGATGACCACGCCCTTCAAGACGGCTACGCACCAGCGGCAGCTGATGTTCGGTACTGAAATAAGTGCGTCGGCTATGGATGGCTGAATGATAAAACACGTCCTCGGCGATCACGTTGGTATTCAGGCCCAACTCGTCGGGGACATAAAGATAAAGATCGAGAGAGTCTCGGGTTGGCTCGCGCAACACTCGAGTAACACGCAGGATAAATCCTTCCTTACGCTTTACCTTAATCACTGCGTTACTCCCAGGAGAACGGATGAATGACGCGACTATGATACAATCGCTCGCATTAACACTGGCATGATTGATTGTGGCGGAGCGCTGGGCCTGCCGTTTTGCATCAGGCTGAAGGCGCTCCGCTGCCGACTACGCACTCGACCTCATCGATCAACGGTGGCGGCGCGACACTCCGCCCGTATTTAGTGCTGCCGCTATTAGCAGCTTTCACGATTTTCCCGTTAACACGGGCCTCAAGGTTACCGACTCTACATGTCCTTTGCTTCTCTCGGCTTACTGCCCGCACTAAAGCGCGCAGTCGATGACGCCGGCTATACGACCCCTTCTCCCATTCAGGCCAAGGCGATTCCCGTTGCGCTTGAAGGGCGCGATGTACTTGCCGCTGCTCAAACCGGCACCGGCAAGACCGCAGGTTTCGCGCTGCCCATACTACAACGTTTGGCACTTTCGCCGGAGCGCCAGGGCAAGTCCCCGCGAGCGCTGATACTAACGCCTACCCGCGAGCTTGCCGCGCAGATCCATGAATCCTTCACTGATTACAGCGTGCACCTTTCACCGCGGCTGCGCAGCGATGTAGTGTTCGGAGGCGTTAAGATCAATCCACAAATCGAACGCCTTCAGCGCGGCGTCGATGTGCTGGTTGCCTGCCCCGGGCGGTTGCTGGATCTGGTGAGTCAGAAGGCGGTATCGCTCAATCACATCGAAACGCTGGTGCTCGACGAAGCCGATCGCATGCTGGATATGGGCTTCGTTCACGACATCAAGCGTATTCTGAAACTGCTGCCCGCGCAGCGCCAGAACCTGCTGTTTTCAGCGACCTTTTCTGCCGATATTCGCACCCTCACTGAGTCGATTCTGCACAACCCGGTCAGCATCGATGTGGCACCGCGCAACTCGGCCGCCGAAACCGTAGAGCAAGCGGTATATAAAATCGATAAGCCGCTGAAATCAGCACTGCTTATCCATCTGATCAAGCAGCAAGCGCTAACTCAGGTACTGGTATTTACCGCCACCAAACACATGGCCAACCGCGTTACCCAGCGCCTTGAGCGCGCAGGCATTAGCGCGGCGGCGATTCACGGTAACAAAAGCCAAAACGCCCGCACGCAAGCGCTGGCAGGCTTTAAATCCGGCACCATCAATGTGTTGGTTGCCACCGATGTGGCCGCACGCGGCATTGATATTGCGCAGCTTCCCAATGTCATCAACTTCGAACTGCCCAAGGCGGCGCCCGACTATGTGCATCGCATTGGCCGCACCGGACGCGCAGGCGCTGAGGGGCAAGCTGTATCGCTGGTATGCAACGAAGAAGATAAACAGCTGAAGCAGATCGAGCGGCTGATCAAGCGTCGCATCACCGTGCTGACGCCCCGCGATTTCGATGCCAGCGCCATTGAGGCGCAGCTGCAGCAGAGCGAACCGCCGCGCCAGGCGCAAGCGCCACGCTCCAATGGCAATGGCAGACGCGGTAATGGCGGACGCAACAGCGGTCGCGGTAATGGCAACGGTAACGGTGCTGGCGGCCGCCCTAACCGCTCCAATGGCAGAAAATCGGGAGAAGGCGCTCAGACCAAGTCAGCAGATGCGACTCAGCGCGATAATCGCCGTGATAGCCAAGCGCCGCGCAAGCGCCGTCGCCCCGCTCGCAAGCCGTCGCAGTTGAACTGATCAGCCAGTCAGGTTTTTAGCGCACAGGCAAAACAACGCCCGCCGTTATAACAAACGGCGGGCGTCTTTTTTGGCTTGCGGTTAGCGCTGGTTCGAGTGGGCTGATCAGCAGCGCCACCACCGGGTGCCGACAGCCAAGAAGGCTATGACACCCGCAGCCAAGGGAGTTAGAGCGAGATAACGTCGAACTCTACTGCCGGATTAACGTCCTGATCGTAATCGACCGTATCGATCTCGAAGCCGAACAACTTCAGGAACTGATGCTTGTAGCCGGCATAGTCAGTCAGATCGAAGAGGTTTTCAGTGGTCACTTTCGGCCACAGCGCCTTACACTCATTCTGAACGTCGTCACGCAGTTCCCAATCGTCAACGCGATAGCGGCCTTGTTCGTCGGTCGCGCCAGCACTGCCGTCTTCGCGGTATAGGCGGTCGCGGAACAGGCGGTTAAGCTGCTCGATCGGGCCTTCGTCGAGGCCTTTCTCTTCCATGATCTTCTGCACCATCGAGATGTACAGCGGCATCACCGGAATAGCCGCACTCGCCTGGGTAACTACTGACTTCAGCACCGCCACATTGGCGCCGCCGCCCTGAGCGCTCAAGCGCTCGTTCAAGCGTGCCGCGGTGTCGTCGAGGTCGGCCTTGGCCTTGCCTAAGGCGCCATGCCAGTAGATCGGCCAAGTGATATCAGTACCGATATAGCTGAACGCGACCGTTTTAGCATCGCTGGTCAGTACGTCGGCGTCGCTGAGTGCATTGATCCACAGCTCCCAGTCCTGACCGCCCATCACCGTAACGGTGTCCGCTACTTCCTGCTCGGTAGCCGGCTCCACCGAGGCTTCGATGATGGTGTCCTTGTTGGTGTCGATGGCGGTAGAGGTATAGGTCTCACCGATCGGCTTCAGCGCGGAGCGTTTCACTTCTCCGGTATCGGGCAGCTTGCGCACCGGTGACGCCAGCGAATAGATAACCAGATCTACCTTGCCGCCCATCTCATTCTTGATCAGATCAATCACCTGATCACGCGCTTCGTTAGAGAAGGCATCACCATTGATCGATTTACTATACAGGCCCTGCTGTTTGGCGAACTTGTCGAATGCAGCAGAGTTGTACCAGCCCGCTGTTCCGGGGCGTTTTTCAGTCCCCGCTTTCTCGAAGAACACGCCCAGGGTATCGGCACCATAGCCGAAGGCAGCGGTGATGCGTGCCGCCAGTCCGTAGCCGCTGGAAGCGCCGATCACCAATACCTTTTTTGGGCCGTCGTTGCGCACGCCCTGATGCTTGGTAATGTCGATCTGCTCGGCAACATTGTGCTCACAGCCGGTGGGGTGAGTGGTGGTGCAGATAAAACCGCGAACCTTGGGGTGAATGATCAATGTTAGTACCTCAATGATGAACGTCGCGGGTATTTTAGACGCTGACGCTAAAGAAGAAAAATCGTGCGCAGCCGCCGCCACACAATCGGCCGGAAAGCAGGCACTGGACAGGCTGCCAATGGCGCTAGCGGTGACACCTGCCAGAGGCTCGAACGCCCCGCCGCCGCACGACTAACCGGAGACGGCGAAGCGTACGCAGCCGCCGCTATGAGCTCGGCTTAGTACCGCCTCGGCTGCCGCTCTCACCCGTTGATGCCTTGTCGCTATCAGACGGCTCGCTTTCTGCGCTATCGGGTTGTTCGCTTTCGCCTTTATCCGACTGGCCTTGATCGCCGGTTTCGTGTTCGTTGCCCAGTACCTCGTCGCTGAACTCGGAACGTTTGAAGTGACGCGGCGTTTGGCCAGGCGCAGGCGCCTGCCCGTGCTCGACCTTGGGCTGTTCGCCACGTACCACGCGCATCGGCGCTGCATCGCCGTTTTTATCCTGCGCGAAGTGCACCACTGTTTGTGGGTAAGGCAGCTCGATGTTGGACGCATCGAAGTGGCTTTTCACCAGTCGGTCGTAACCACGCTGCACCGCCCACTGCATGCCGGGCGTGGTTTTGATCAGCACCCTGATAGTAATGCCTTCCTGAGTGATACCTACTACGCCAGGGATCGAGAACTCTTCGCGAATCACTTCGGGCGCCAGGGTTGGATCCGTCATCAGTTCCTCGAATGCGTCGCGCAACCGTTCGATGGCTTCGTCAACGTTTTCACGGTGCCCAATGGTGTACTCGCCGAGGTGATAGGAGAAATCACGCATGTGGTTGGTCAGTGTGCTGACCGACGAGAAGGGAATCAGGTGATAGCCGCCGTCCATGGTGCGGATACCCACCGAGCGAATCGTCAAACGCTCAACTGTCCCGAACACGCCAGCGGCCTCTACCACGTCGTTTTGGTTCATGCCGTTTTCGAGCTGAATGAAGATGCCGTTGATAATGTCCTGCACCAGCTTCTGCGCACCAAAACTGACCGCCAGACCAATCACCCCGGCACTGGCAATCAAGGGCCCGATGTTGATACCAATTTGCGAGAGCACAATCAGCAGGGTGATAACCACAATTGCAATCAACATTGCGTTGCGCAGCAGTGTCAGCAGCGTTTGCTCACGCGCACGCGCGAAATCGTTGCCATTGCTACTGAGCCGGTGCTCGATAACGCTGGCAAAAATGACCCACACCGATGCTGCAATGAATAGCACCACTAACACGTGCAAGCCATTGATGATAATGGCCTCTCCGGCGTCAGAGTGCAGGATGTGCGTGATGGAAATCAGGTGCCAGCCATCGAGGACGACCGCCAACGCAACAATCACGACGATCACGCGAATCACGGTAAGCGCAATGGGGGCGTATGAGTTGAGTCGTTTCTCGAGCTTCGGCAAGCGCTGCCGAAACTTGTCCGATAGCGAATAATGTCTGCCCAGCAGCGCCGTCGCCAGCGCCGACAGAAACAGCGCTACAATAACTGCAATGCCTGTTTGCAAGGTAGCGCGCATGATGAACGACAGCGCCGTCGCAGGTGCAAGCTGCGACATGACCAGCAGCACGGTGAAGTAGATAACCGCAAAAATGTACCAGCTTTGCGCCAGGAACCACGCGAACCGGGCGGTGGGTGCCACCCTCGATTGCTGCGCACGGCGACGAAACCGTGCGGTGACATTGCGACGGTTTTGGATAATCAGCTTCAGGGCGTAGATATACACCGTCAACATCACGACGAGATTGACGGTTTGCCCAGCGGCCGGAGAGAACATCAGCCTTACCAGCGGCACGACCACCATTAGTCCATAGCCCACCGTTGACACCAGTCGGCACAATACCTTCGTCCAGTACGCTGCGCCTTCATCCTCAATCGAAATCAACCGCAGGCTGGAATAGTGGCTGGAGAACAGCGTACGTACCAACGCCTTGCACATCTCGACGCCAAAGAAGGCTGACCCGAACGCCGAAGCCAAACGAATCATTCCCTTGTCGTCACCGGCCATGAGTATGCCCACCCCATAGCCAATCGAAGCGGCCAACAGCACAATGAAGATATCGATGACCAGCGTTCCGACAATCGCCCCCACACGTCCATAAAGCGCGCTGAGCGCGGCGAAGTTGCGGCGCTGCTGCCGGTCAAGCTTGATCGCGTCCTGATGCGGTTTTACCTGCTCGAAGGCCCACTGGTTAACACGTCGGTAGAGCACCGCACCCAGCCTGCGCAGCAGTTTGATGGCTATCAGCGATACTGCGCCAATCACCACCAAATGAAACAGCACATCAAACCACTGCTGTGCGCTGACGTTGCGCAGCCCCTCGCCATGCGATAACGCCTTGAGCCGGTTGCCTGCCTTGTGGAGATCGGCCATCAAGCTGTCGCCCAAGTGCTGTGTGGCGTCGACCAGCTGCCCCGTCCACATCATATCTTCAGCACTTCCATCATCAGTGTCTGAAGACGCCTGCTCGCCCTTGCCCGCTTCTACGCTTGAGTCCTTCCCCATCTCGCGCAGGTGCTCTACCAATCGCGCGCGCGTTTCAGGGTTATCGAGCGCATCTGCCAGCGCCTGGTAGCTCTGCTTATCCTGCGTAGCGGCATCCGAAGCGCTATCCGCCGCATGAGCACTGCTAACTATCATCACTAGCGATAGCAGCAGCGCGCACCATGCGACCACCAACGGGATAAAGCCTCGGCGCTTACGCTGAGGAAAGGAAGGAACAGCCACCATGTAAAACCTCGCTTGTTTCTTGTCGGGCTATCAATCCAGCCGTTTGCCGCCCGATCAGGACAAACGGTTAAGCATGCGTCTCTTTTGCACGTATCGCTCTAGCGTACGTTCTACGATGCGGGAACCTCGCCATCCAAGGCTTGCTCGATCGCACGCCTGATCGCCATTGGCCGCGTACGCGGGCCGAATCGCTCGATAACCTGACCGTCGCGATTTACCAAAAATTTGGTGAAATTCCATTTGATGGCGGAAGAACGTAGCAATCCTGGCGCATCCTTTTTCAACTGTTTGAACAGTGGATGGGCATCGCTGCCGTTCACCTTCACTTTTTGCAGCAGCGGAAAACTCAAGCGATACATCGAGCAGGCTTCGGCGAAGGCCTCGCCCTCCTCCGGCGCTTGATGACCGAACTGATTGCACGGGAACGCCAACACCACCAACCCTTGATCACGGTAGTGCTGGTAGAGGGCTTCCAACTCCTTTAGCTGGGGCGTAAATCCGCAGCGACTGGCGACGTTAACCACCAATAGCACCTGGCCTTTAAGCGCATGAAGGTTGAACGGCGTGCCGTCGAGCGTTTCGCACGAATGGTCGAATAAGGTCACCTGATACGCTCCTTTCCTGTCACCTGATTCATCATAGCCATCCTTGTTCTATAAGCCGCTGCAAAGCAGCAAGGCTATCTGGTGTTACTGGCTTAAGGGCCAACGCCTCGCGTGGCTCAAGCCACTCGACGGCGGCCACTTCGCTTTGCTGCAGTGTCAGCGGACCATCGTAGGTCGTCAGAAAAACGCCTGCACGCGCGCAAATGGCCGCGTCTTTGTATACCTGCTCGAAACAGAAGGTAAGCGGCACGCCCTTTATGCCCAGCTCTTCGGCCACTTCACGACGAGCGCCGCAAGCCACCGTCTCGCCTGCGGCAACGACCCCGCCCGCGGCGAGATCATAAGCACCGGGGAATACATCCTTGCTGAGAGTGCGCGTTTGCACGCATAAAAGCCCCGCGGTATTGCGCACAAAGACCTGACTGGTCAGGTGCCACAATCGCAGTTTACGCATCCGCGCCCGCGACGTCGCCCCGCAAGGCACACCGCGTGCATCAATCAGTTGTACCCATTCGCGCGCCGATGACATATTCTCACTCTCCGCTATTACGTTAAATACCGCATTTGGGCGTGTCGTCGTCCCTCACTTCGCGTTAGTGTGAGAGCGATAGTTCGGTGACTCAACGCAGCGTGTATCGCGGTACGGTCAGACACCCGCCGACAACGCCTAGCGTAACGTAATCGCTACCATGACATACTGTGGCCGAGAGCCAAGGAGAACGCCATGTTTGGATTATTTTCTTCACGCGATCAGCGCGAGCAGGAAAAACGCGTCAGAGCGACATTGGAAGAAGGCCGTCGTCAGGGGCTCCAGCATCTGAATCAGTTCAAGCAGCAGGCACGCCATCACACTCAGCGCGCCTCTGAGTACCTCGGGGACGGTTCGCGTCGCGCGCGTGAGCTAACCAGCGACAGCGCCAAGCGTATTGATGACAGCGCGCGTGAAAACCCTTGGGCTTACGTTGCTGCGGGCACGCTTGCCGGCATCGCCATCGGCTATCTGTTGGGACGCAAGTAGTCTCACTCACCACGCCAGTGGTGTCGACGGCTCGCTGATGCGGGCCGTCGCCGTTTCAGCAAACGGTTAATCGTTAGCGCATAAAAAAGCACGCCCGAAGGCGTGCTTTTTTGTTGCTTGAGAACAGCGGCTCAAGCAGCCGATCCATCGTGCTTAGCCGTCGGAGGGATCGGGACCAAGGCGTTTGCCTTCATCAAGTGTCGCGATGGTGGCGATTTCATCCTGCGTGAGCGAGAAATCGAAAATGTCGGCGTTTTCCTTGATGCGTGAAGGCGTAACCGATTTGGGGAAGATCACGTTACCCAGCTCGATATGCCAACGCAGCACCACCTGGGCAGGACTTTTGCCGTGTGCTTCGGCGATCGCCTTCAGCTTATCGTTACCCAGCAGTTCGCCGCCTTGCGCCAGCGGGCTCCAAGCTTCGGTCACGATATCGTGCTGCTGGTGAAATTCACGCAGCGCTTTCTGCTGCAGCAGCGGATGCAGCTCGATCTGGTTGATGACCGGACGCTCGTCGGCTTCGTTAAACAGGCGTTCAAGGTCCTGTTCGCGGAAGTTGGACACCCCGATTGAGCGGATGCGTCCATCGCTTTTCAGCTTCTCAAACGCTTTCCAGGTATCGAGAAACTGATCCTTGGCAGGCAGCGGCCAGTGAATCAGGTACAGATTCACGTAGTCAAGGCCGAGCTTCTCGAGGCTTGTATCAAACGCCTTGAGCGTGGAGTCGTAGCCCTGTTCGGCATTCCACAGTTTGGTGGTAATGAACAGCTCGTCGCGCGGAATGCCAGAGTTGGCGATAGCACGACCAACCCCCTCTTCGTTGCCGTAAATCGCCGCCGTATCGATGTGGCGGTAGCCCAGCTCGAGCGCGGTGCCGACCACTTTCTCGGTTTCATCGGCCGGCGTTTGCCAAACACCTAGGCCAAACTGGGGAATATGCTGACCATCACTCAAACGAATAGTAGGAATTGCAGACATCGTGCGCTCCTTGTGGATGGGCGAAACTATCCAGGCCCGTAAAGCAGAGTTGAAAGGCGCGCGAGCGTGCCAAGACACCATGGTGTGGCCACTCGCCATTCAACTGATTGTTGGGCATCACTAGAACAGATGAGTTCAGCATAACCGAATCTCAACCCCAAAGATCAAAATCGCGCGAGGATATTCACTAACGACATGAGCCCGACAGCGCATGCTATCGGGCTCGAATGTAAGCGTCTGACACCGCCTTCGCGGCAGCAGGTTTATGGCACAGCGATTTCGTAAACGTGGTCGTGCTTCTCGCTGTCGCTGGCATTTTTAGCGTTGGACGGCCGGCTGGTAACAAACGCACGATTGTGCTCGCTATCCAGCGCCACGCTGTTGGGCATTGGCGGTGCCGACACCTGCGCAATACGCTGATAGGTAGTGCTATCGATTACATCGACATCACCGCCCTTGCGATTGGCCACGTACAGGCGCTGGTGGTCAGCGTCGTAGGCTACGCTGATGGGCATGCCGCTAGTGGGATAGGTATAGATAGGTTTGCCGCTTTGGGAATCGAGCACTGCCAGACTGTTGTCGCGTGAATTCACCACGAACAGCCGGCCACCCTTGGCATCGTAAGCGACATTCAGCGGGCCTTTGCCGCCGCTGCTGAAGCGCTTCAGCACCTTGCCGTGCGCGTCGAGGGTAAGCACCTCGTCGCTACCCATCGCGGTTGCGAACAACCGTTTACCGTCCGGCGACACGGCCAGCCCGGTTAGGCCCTTACCAAGATGCTCGAAGGTTGCCTCGATCTGAAGCGTGCGGCCATTCACCTTCCAGATAGAGCTGTTGCCATCGTCGCCAAAGCCCACGCCCGTTACGTAGATCGAGTCCGAATCAGGCACCGCCACGACTTCACGCGGCTGCGCGGGACGCTCACCCTGTGGCGTTTGCTTATGATCGACCAACTGCACGGTAGAAGCGCTTAGTTCATTCCCCAATCGGATCGCGCTCAATTGACCGCTACGCGAATTGGTTGAGAACAGCGTGTTCAGCTTGTCGCTGTAATAAAGACCGTGGTTTTTGGTCGGGGTAACGATCGAGCGCTTGATGGCAAGGGTGGAGGCGTCCAGTTCGATGACTCGCCCCTGACCGCTCTCCCCTTTCGCTCCGCCTACCGCTACGTAAACGGCGTTACCGGGCGCGTCGTAAGCAATTTCGTAGATGCTACCGCTCAATGCCACTTGATGAGCGATGGCCGAAGAAGCCTTTGCGGAAGGCTGCTGTTGAGAAGAGGGCTGTTGAGCCGGCTGCGCCATTGCCATTTGACTCATTCCCAGCAGCGAACCACTCGCTGCGGTTAATCCTGCCAGCACAAGCGCAGCACGCGCGCGTTGAGCAATCCCAGACATGTGTTCTTCCTATTGATCAAGTTCAGCCAAAACGTCGCCTAGCGCTAGAGACGTTTTCACGGTTTGTGCAGCTCGTCGACGACGAATCCAAGTGAAATCAGCCTACTGAAGCGCTATCCTTTTCTCAATCGAAAGGGTTCTTATTCTTATTATTAGCATAAAACCGATCACCAGCCGACGTGAAGTTAATCAATATCATGGAAGCATCAGCCTCCTGATTCGTTGGCTTCATGCTCGGTGCTACCCTAACGCTAGCGGGTAGCTATGCTGGATAGACACTGCCCTGCCCCATGTTCACACGAGTCCTACCATGACAATTCCCCACGTGCGTTACTGGCTATCGCTGGTGTTGTTGCTTGTTTCCGCTACCGTCTCCCTGGGTGCCGATGCCCAGCCGCAGATGAAACCGCTTGGCCCTAGCATTGCCGACAAAGGCTCAGCCTATTACCGCTTCCGCCGCGTTGAGCTCGACTCACAGGATCATCAGCGCCACTACCGGGTGTGGGTGGCTATCCCTAAACAGCCAGCGCCACAAGGCGGCTACCCGATTGTGTACGCGATGGACGGCAACTCCGCCATACACAAGCTCAATGAGCCGCTGCTCAAGCGCTTGAGCACGGGCCGCGCGCCCGTCATTGTGGCGGTAGGCTACCAAACCGACTTACCCTTTGATGTTACCGCCCGCGCCTACGATTACACGCCGCCGGTGGCGTCGGACCATGGCTCTGATCCATGGAATCCGCAACGCCGCAGCGGTGGCAGCGATACCTTCCGTGCGCTGTTGCTCAACACTATCCAAGCGCGCGCTGAGCAGGGCTTGTCCATCAATTCGCAGCAGCGCTCACTATGGGGCCACTCGTACGGCGGACTATTCGTGCTCGATACGTTATTCAGCGCCCCCGATAGCTATGCGCATTACTACGCTGCCAGCCCATCACTGGGATGGAGCCAAGGCAAGGGCATAGAGCGCGCGCAGCGGTTGGGTGATGCCCTCGCCGCGCCTGCTTCGCTAACGCTCTTCCACGGCGGCGATGAAGTAGCACGCCACCGCCGCGAGGATCGTGCACAGCCGAACAGCAACAAGGGATCAGAACTGCGCGCACAGCAATCACCCAACGCGGCGCGTGATCTTGCCAAGCAACTGGGGCGTATCCACGGGCTCACTACCCATTACCGCAGCTACCCCGCGTTAAGCCACGGGCCGATGTTTGGGGTCTCGCTAGAGGACACCCTGCTCAATGTGGCGGGCCTGCCCATGAGCGACCCCGCCAAGGCTAAAGCGCCTGCTCATTCTTCCCACTGAATCGCAAAAGGGGCGAGCCTCTCACTGGAGTGCTCGCCCCTTTCTCTTTGTAGCGCGCGCTATGCGCTGTGACGGCTTCAGTACGGCTATTCCGCCTGCGCTAAGGCGCAGATGAATCAACGGCCTTTGAACAGGTGCCGACGCGCTTCTTCGTCCATCGGTTTGCCGTCGTCGGGATTAACCGACTCCACCAGCGCATAGGCACGTTTCACCGCATCGCGCTCGCCGATTCGCTCAAACCATTCGGCCAGATTGGGAAAGTCCTCCAGCCGCTGGCCTTGTGCTTCGTACGGCTTGATCCATGGCCATATCGCGATATCGGCGATGCTGTAATCGTCTCCGCCTACGTAAGCAACGTCACGCAAACGGGTATCCAGCACTCGATAGAGCCGTGCGGTTTCATCGACGTAGCGCTCAATGGCGTACGGGATTTTCTCTTCGGAATAGTTACGAAAATGATGATTTTGGCCGGCCATTGGCCCCAGCCCTGCCATCTGCCAGTAAAGCCACTGCAAGGTGACATAGCGCGCACTGCCTTTAGTGGGCAGCAGCTTACCGGTCTTGTCGGCCAGATATTCAAGCATTGCACCGGACTCAAACAGCGCCAGCGGCTCTCCCTCAGCGTTGTGGTCAACCAGGGCGGGAATGCGGTTGTTAGGCGCTACCGCCAAAAATTCGGGCGTGAACTGCTCGCCTCGTCCGATGTTAATGGGCAGCAGCCGGTACTCAAGCCCTAACTCCTCAAGCGCAATGGTAAGTTTATGGCCATTGGGCGTTGTCCAGTAATACAGATCGATCATCGCGACTCTCCCATATAGGTGAACCTGCTGACTCTACTTCTACGCAAACATTGCTGACTGCAATGGTCAACAATTATCGATGCTGAGGAACCTCATTGATTCAGCGTTGTCCGCTACTACGATGGTCGCAACAACACACTCATTCAGCACCTAACAGGACCAATATGCCAGCGGCACCTTCATCCAGCACCCACGTATCCGCCATTAACCTGATGCGCGGTGCCGGAATCCTGATGATTGCCTTCGGCCACTACCAGCCGGGCGCCGCTGCCAATGTGCTGTTTCTTTTTCATGTGCCGCTGTTTTTCTTCCTGAGCGGCTATCTGATGCGCCTGAAGGATCACCCTAGCCATTACTTCATGCGCAAGACCGCCGCGCACCTGCGCCCCTATGTTGCCTATCTGGTGCTACTGGGTATTCCTGCCGTCGGCTATTTGCTGAGCGAGAAAGATACCCTCGATGTGCTGAAGAGTAGCGTCGAAGCCGGCATTCTGGGAGGACAGGCGCTCACCGGCATATTCTCGGCGTTTTGGTTTATCACCTGCTTCTGGATTAGCCAGCAGTTGCTCTATTTTCTACGTTGGCACCTGCCCCCGATTCCGCTGGCGGTATCAATGGCGCTGATGGCGGCGCTGGCGTTTGCCAACGACTATTTGCTGGCCGATGCCTGGCTGATGGGAAGCGCTAACGTGGCGCTGTTGGGCGTACCGATCATGTACGCCGGCTACCTTGCCTCGCGCCATCCCACCCTGCTGCGCTCGCCGACGCTGATCTGGGCAGCACTGGCACTGATGGCGGGTAGCGCTACCGCCATCTATCAAGGCGCGCCGCTCAGCATGAACATGAAATACAGCCATTACGGCGTGCCTGTTATCAGCCTGATAGCAGCGCTGGCGTCGATTGTGGTGATCGTCAATGCCGCCGAGTGGCTGGTGCGCTGCACATGGCTGACCACCTTCAGCAAGCAGTTGGCCTACATTGGCCAAGGGTCAATGACCATCATGTACTTGCATCTGCTCATCCAGTGGCAGTTCGGCCACTGGCACATCGTTGCGGTCGATATGCTGGTACTCGCCTCCAGCGTAGCGCTGCCGCTGATTTGGCACTGGCTGACCAACCAATTTGCCGCAGGCGTGTTTCTGCTGCATGGACGGCGCGCCCACGCCTGACCAGAGTGACCAATGCCCAGGAATGTGCCGCCCGGCGCGCTTCAGCGGCACCTTCACCGGCCTTGTTAGCCGCGTGCGCTACATTTGGTTACGACGGCATCCGCACTGAACGTGCTATCATATGCGGCTTTCTTCATCGAACGATAACTTCCGACTCTTAACCAGCGGTGTTTTTTGCTATGTCCCGAGAAGCCCTGCACCTGAATATCCGTAACCTGATTTCCGCCGATTATCCTCAGCTCAAAACACTGATGGATACCGTTTACGACGACATTGGTGGGGCGTGGCCGAAACTGACCATTGATCGCCTGATCGCTGAATTTCCCGACGGTCAGCTCGCGATTGAAGACGACGGCAAGCTGGTCGGCATTGCCCTCAGCGTGCGCGTCAACTACGAGCGTTTTTCGAATCAGCACAAATACGATGACCTGATTGGCCAGCGTGAAATCATTCTGAATGATGCCAATGGCAATGCGATCTATGGTCTCGATGTGCTGATTGCGCCCGACTACCGCGGCTATCGTTTGGGCCGTCGTCTCTATGAAGCGCGCAAGGACGTGTGCCGCTCGCTCAACTTGCAGGCCATTCTGGCAGGCGGGCGAATTCCTCATTACCACAAGTACGCCGATGAGCTCTCCCCCACCGAGTACATCAATGAGGTGGCACGCAAGGAAATTCACGACCCGATTCTGTCGTTCCAGCTCTCCAATGACTTTCAGGTCAAGCGCTTACTGCGTAACTACCTGCCGGAAGATGATGACTCGCGCGGCTATGCCACCTTGCTTGAATGGAACAACATCCTGTACGAGCCTGCCGATGCGGTTATCAATTGGCGCAAGCAGGAAATTCGTGTGGGCGCCATTCAGTGGCAGATGCGTGAATTCGCGTCGGTCGAGAAGGTGCTCGAGCAGGTCGAATTCTATGTCGACGCCATCTCGAACTATCAGTCCGACTTCGCCGTGCTGCCCGAGCTTTTCAATACGCCGCTGATGGGGCTGACCAACCAGAGCGATCAAATCGAAGCGATTCGCTTCCTGGCCGGATTTACCGAGCGCTTCAAGGAAGAGATTTCGCGCATGGCGGTCTCTTACAACATCAACATTGTAGCGGGTTCGATGGTCGAGGAAGGCAGCGACGGCGAGCTGTATAACGTTGCTTACCTATGCCACCGAGACGGCAGCATTGATCGCCAGCCCAAGCTGCACATTACGCCTCAGGAGCGCGACGATTGGATCATTCAGGGCGGCGAAAGCCTCAACGTCTTCGAAACCGACGCGGGGCGTGTGGGCATCCTGATTTGCTATGACGTTGAGTTTCCCGAGTTGTCCCGCGTCCTTGCCGATCAGGACATGGACGTGCTGTTCGTACCGTTCTGGACCGATACCAAAAACGGCTATCTGCGCGTACGTCACTGCGCACAGGCGCGCGCCATCGAGAACGAGTGCTACGTGGTGGTGTGCGGCAGCGTAGGTAACGTGCCGTCGATTGAAAACCTCGACGTGCAGTACGCACAATCATCGGTGTTCTCGCCGTCGGACTTCGCCTTCCCTCACGATGCGGTGATGTCAGAATCGACGCCCAATACCGAAATGTTGATGTTCTCCGACCTTGATCTGCGCAAACTGAAGGTAGTGCGCAATGAAGGCTCGGTAACGAACCTCAAGGATCGCCGCGTCGATCTATTTGATTTGCGCTGGCGCGACTGGTCGCTTAAAACGGCCGACTAACCTCTCGCCGTCAGCAACGCATCACCATGGAAGGGGCGCTTAGCCCCTTTCCTTGTTATGGCGGCTATCCACTCAAGCGCCATTTGCCCCGAGCCCCCCTGCTCCTTCGCTGCTCCGACGGCTTCCTTTTGATACCCTTCGCCGACTTCGTGCTCTACCGCTGAATGGCAGCGCTAGATGTAACGACGGGCGCGCTGCGCGCTGTGCTTTGATAGAATCACCCCATTGTTGCCTGATCGATGTTCATTAGCGCTTTAGCGTGTACATTCATCTGTATTCAAGACATCGCCTTGCACCTTAAAATGCGTGTTCGCACACGCTAAACTACGCGCCCTTGCGTCGCGATTTATCTGCTGTGCAACCGATTCTGCACCCCGAGCAGTGCCTAACAATTACAACGTGCTCCATACTCAATCCTTTAACCGGGCCGGCTGTGCAACGCTCAGGCTGCCCCGAGAGAACGAAGATGTCAGACACAACTCCTCCTCTGGTGGTCAGTAATATCCATAAGCGCTTCGGCAATAATGAGGTACTGCGCGGCTTATCCCTGACTGCCAGCAAGGGAGATGTCATTACCCTGATCGGGTCGTCGGGTTCGGGCAAAAGCACCTTCCTGCGCTGCATGAATCTGCTGGAACGCCCCGATGAAGGCAGCATTCAGGTACACGGCGAAGAAATTCGCTTCAAGGAGAGCCGTCGAGGACGAGAGCTTGCTGACATGCGTCAGGTCGAGCGCGTGCGTGCGCGGCTGTCGATGGTGTTCCAGAATTTCAATCTGTGGTCACACATGACGCTGCTGCAAAACGTCATCGAAGCGCCTGTGCATGTGCTGAAAGTGCCCAGGGCCGAAGCACGCGAGCGTGGCATGGCGCTGCTTGAGCGCGTTGGACTGGCCGAGCGGGCGCAGTATTATCCTGCACAGCTTTCCGGTGGTCAGCAGCAGCGTGGCGCCATTGCCCGTGCGCTGGCGATGGAGCCAGAAGTCATGCTGTTCGATGAGCCTACCTCAGCGCTTGATCCAGAGCTGGTGGGCGATGTGCTCAAGGTGATGCGCGAGCTCGCCGACGAGGGCCGCACCATGATCGTCGTTACGCACGAAATGAGCTTCGCGCGCGATGTGTCTGATCAGGTGGTGTTCTTGCATCAGGGGCTGATCGAAGAGGCTGGCAAGCCAGCCCAGCTACTGGAGCAGCCTACCTCCCCCCGTTTACGCCAATTCCTGGCGCCCAAACACTGATTCAGCCGGTGGAGAACCCTATGTTGCCTGCCTGGCTTGATTTCATGGGCTACGGCCCGCGGTTGCTTAGCGGTGGCCTGCTAACGCTTGAAGTAGCGCTGCTATCTCTAGTGATTGGACTGGTGTTGGGGCTGCTGGCCGCCAGCGCCAAACTGGCGCGCTCAGGCGCGCTACGCGCCATCGGTACTGCTTACACAACGCTGATTCGCGGCGTTCCTGATTTAGTGCTGATGATGCTGCTGTTTTATGGCGGTCAGATTGGTGTGAACGCCTTTACCGACTGGCTCTATAGCCTGAGCGGCGGCGCCATCGACATTTACATCAATATCGATGCCTTTACCGCTGGCAGCGTGACCATCGGCTTCATTATCGGGGCTTATATGGCGGAAACCTTCCGCGGTGCCTTTTTGGCTGTGGAAGCCGGCCAGATGGAAGCGGCGGAAGCCTACGGCATGCGCCCGCTGCAAGCGTTCTGGCGTATTCGCTTTCCGCTGATGATGCGCCACGCGCTGCCGGGCATCGGCAACAATTGGCTGGTGCTGCTGAAAATGACCGCGCTGGTGTCAATTATCGGGCTGAGCGACATGGTACAGGTGGCCGATGAAGCTACCCGCGCTAACCACGCTCCCTTCCTGTTTCTGATACCGGTAGCATTGGGCTATCTGATTATCGCGGGGCTATCGGAAATTGTCTTTCAGTGGCTGACGCGTCGCTATAACACCGGCGTAATAGAGGGCGACGAGTAATGGATAGCTTACTTTCTCAGCTCGGCGACTACCTCAACGGTAACCAGGTGTTTACCGTCAACACTCTGGCAATGTACTGGCATGGACTGGTCAATACCGTCCAATTGGTATTTATCGCGCTGCTTATCGGCCTGCTATTGGCCGTTCCCTTCGCCATCATGCTTAGCTCTAAAAAGCCGTGGCTGAAGTGGCCCATGTGGGCGTTTACCTATCTGTTTCGCGCGACACCGCTGCTGATCCAGCTGTACATTGCCTATTACGGCTTCGCCTTTATGCATCCCGCACCAGGCAGTTGGCTGAACACCTTCAGCAGTAATGCGCTCTATCCGGCGCTGCTGGCCTTCACGCTGAATACTGCCGCCTACACCACCGAAATTTTCCGCGGTGCCATCAAGGCCACCCCGCGCGGAGAACTGGAGGCCGCCCGTGCCTATGGGATGTCGCGTGCCCTGATGATGCGCCGGATTATTCTTCCCAGCGCCTTCCGCCGCGCCCTGCCCGCGTACGGCAACGAAATCATTTTCATGCTGCACGCCAGCGCTATTGCTAGCGCCGTTACCATCATGGATCTAACCGGCGCGGCTTATTACGTGTATTCACGCTTTTATACGCCATTCCCGGCATTTATTTTTGTCGCATTACTTTATATGGTGTTGAGCTTCGGCATCCAGGGGCTGTTCAAAGTGCTTGAACGCAAACTGCTGGTCCATCAACGCCCGCGCGGCTGAGATCGCCGTTATCAACAACAATACGTTAAGCCACGCCATGCGCCGCTATATCGATAGCCAGCCATGGCGGGTGCCTGACTTTCGCTCATGCCTGCGAGGATACTGATCATGATGCTCAAACCACTTGCCCTCAGCGCCATTGGCCTGGCCACTGCCTGCGCGATAACCGCGTGCAGCCAAGGCGAAGAAAACAGCAATAAAGTACGTTTTGTACTGAATGCCCCTTACGCACCGTTCGAATTTTCCGACTCCAACGGCGACCTGAAAGGCTTCGATGTCGAGCTGGGCAATGCATTATGCAAGCAGGCCGAGCTCCAGTGCAGCTGGAAAACCCAAGCATGGGATAGCCTGATTCCGAGTCTGCTGTCACGCAAGGCAGACGCGATCATGTCGGCCATGACCATCAACGACGAGCGCCGCCAGCAGGTATTGTTCTCTGATCCTTACCTGGTGTTACCGTCAGGCTGGTTTGTGCCGCAATCCTCCAGTATTACCGATGTGTCGAGCGATGCTCTGAAAGGCAAGCGCATTGCGGTGCAGCGTGGCACCCTCCAGGACAGCTACATCACCGACGTGTATGGCGCCGACAACACGGTGGTGCGCTATGCGAGTCTCGATGACGTAACCATCGACTTGCAGGCAGGCCGCGCCGATGTCGCCTTTGTCGACGTAGCAACGGGCCAGGAAACCTTCGTCGAAAATAACAAAAACAAGTTCAAGCGCGTGGGTGAGCTGATTAACGAGCCGAAGAAATACTTTGGTGACGGTTTTGGGATTGCGTTCCGTCAGCGTGACAAGGCGCTGGCCGACAAATTTAACCAAGCGCTAGCGGAACTGAAGAAAAATGGCGAATACGACCAGTTGGTGCAGCACTACTTCCCTGACAAGCAGTAAGCATCTCACCAACAGCGTTGGGCTATTAATAACAAAGGGCTGCCGATTGGCAGCCCTTTGTGTTGCTATGCATTAGACATGCGTGATCCCAACGCCCTTTCGGCCTTGGCTTAGCCGGAGCGAATCAGCGCGAAGCTTTGTGCTTCAACCAATGCATGCTCGATAAATTCAACGATCCAACAGGCGACCAGGCGCTCATCAGTGGGGTTATCAAGCGACGCCAGCCATACCGGTGCCTGATCGGCGCTGAGCAGCGATTGGCGCTCGTTGACCAGTTCGCGGGCCAGCTCGGAGGAAAATTCGGGGTGCCCCTGTATGCCCAAGAAGCACTCATCGTACTGAATAATGGCATTGATACAGTGGGGCGTACTCGCCAACACTTGTGAGACGGGCGGCAGCTCTGTGACCTGATCCTGATGGACCACCACCAGACGCACGTCCTCGCGCGGCGGCTCCATCCAATCGGTGGTACGTTCGATATGGTTGAGCGCCGTACCGAGCCCCCAGCCCTCAACGCTACGTTCCACCTTGCCACCCAACGCCTGCGCAATCGCTTGATGACCGAAACATATGCCTAACAGCGGGCGGCGTTCTTCCCACAGCAGCCGAATAAAGCCCAGCAGACCGGACACCCACTCGCTGTCGTCGTAGACGCTCGCCTTGCTGCCGGAGATCAACCACGCATCCATTGCCAACGTATCGTCCGGCAGCTCGCCTTCATGGACACGCCAGGTTTCAAGCTCAATGGTGTCGTCTACGCCCCGCAACAGCTGCCCATAAAGCTCGGGATAATTGCCAAAGCGCTCTAACTGCTCGGCCGCGAGGTCGTCACACTGTAATAGCCCTACTCTCATACGCGGTTCCTATAGGGTGAGGAGCGTTGCCATGCGCAGACTGCGCCAGCGGCGCGGCGAGCCACGCTGAATGTGCTCTCATATCATGATTGTTGTGGTCGTTACCGGAACCGGCACCGTGCTAACACGATGGGTTCCGAACACCCAACATACCTTAACCGCCGCAGTGACAACAGAGCGTTTACTCTCGAAGGTGGCCTGAATCCATATGGAAGCTGCGCCCCTTAAGGTAAACGGAACGTTAACGCTGTCTTTCGAATTCAGTATGCGCTTCGAACTTGTGCAACGCGGGGATTCGACCTACCTTAACGCACCAAGCAAACACCCGCTGCCAGCCCGTTTACCGGCGACTTACCGAGCCACCGGGATGTGCCGGCATCGGGATTAAGGACGACGCGCTACGACGCGTGCCAAAGGCAAAAACGCTCTACCCGTTTGATAACGTGAGGATTGACTATGACGATGCGCGAAAGTCCCCAGCGCAGCGCCCCGTCAGCGCAACAGGAGGACCGCGGCGATGTAATGGCCACCGGCTGCCCTTCGCGCGAGATATTGCGTCATGTCACCAGCCTGTGGGGGGTATTGGTGCTGGTGGCGCTTACCGAAGATACCTACCGTTTTGGCGCGCTAAGGCGCACTATCGGCGGCGTTAGCGAGAGGATGCTGGCACAGACCTTGCGCCTTCTGGAACAGGATGGCCTGGTAAAACGCACCGCCTACGACGTGATACCTCCGCACGTCGAATACAGCCTGACGCCTCCGGGGCGTGAAGCAGCGGCACATGTTGCCGAGCTAACCGACTGGATTGAGCGGCACTACGAAACGCTCAACAGCGAACAGACCGCCTGAACGAAAGCAGCGGACGCTGAACGGAATATTCCCGTTCAGCGCCCGCTGCAAGCAAGGCTTCTCTTAACGATCAGTGATCAGCGCCCTGCTCGGCCTGATTAGCCTCAAGCCAGCGCTTCATCAGTTTGATTTCGCCTTGCTGCGCGTTAATGATGCGCTCGGCCAAGCGACGCATTTCGTTGTCCTTGCCGTATTTAAGCTCTACCTTCGCCATATCGATAGCGCCCTGATGGTGAGCAATCATGCCGCGCACAAAATCAACGTCAGCGTTGCCGCTGTAGTCCATCGACATGGAGCGATGCATCTTTTGGTTGGCATCTTCATATGCCTGGCTCGACGGCGCAGACGTATCCCCCGACGCCTGCGAGGACATCTGCGCTGACTCCATCGCGTGGTGGCTGCTATCATCCGCCGCCAGCGCTGGAGCTGCCCAGGAGACAGCAGCACTTGCCAAACATAGTGTGATTAAACGCGCGATTGAACGTGACACGATCATCTCCTTGGTCAAACGGGTAGCGAGGCAGTGCTGGCCTTATTCGCTGTCGGCCAGCTCGCGACGATAAGGCAGATCAGGGCCTTGACGCGTGCAGGTAACCCCAGCGGCGCGGTTGGCGAAGGTGACCATGCGCTTGATCTCATCGTCGGTCAACGCCGCCACTGCTTCCTGACTGCTGCGGTCATGCTCGTCAAGCCAGCACAGCAGTGCCGCCTGGAAGGTATCGCCGGCACCCACGGTATCGACGGCCTCAACGGGTTCAGTAGGCAGGTCAATGCGGCCTGAGCGAGTAAAGACGCTGACACCTTCAACACCGCGCGTCACGATTACGAGCTGGGTGCGCCCTGCCAGCCACTCCTGCGCTTTATCGCTGCCTTCGCCGTTATCGTACAACGATTCCAAATCTTCGTCGCTGACCTTGATAATGTCGGCGTGCGACGCGAAAAAGCCAATACGATCACGCCAGCGATCCTTGTCCTTCTCGATTTTCAGACGCACATTGGGGTCGAGCGTCACCAGACGATTCTTGCCTTCCCGCTCAACCAACGCGCCGAGGGTTTCAGAGGTAGGCGACACCACCAGCGAATAAGAGCCTACGTGAATGGCTTTGATTGAGTCATCAAGCTCCGGCAGGCTGCTAAAGGCCAGCGCACGATCGGCACCCTTCTCGTGATAGAAGGAATACTGTGGCGAGCCATTGGGGCCCAGCGCCACCATCGCGATGGTGGTCTTGCAGTCGCCCTCGCGCACCAGATACTGACAATCCACGCCTTCGCGCTCTAGCACCTTGATTAACCGCTCACCCAGAAAATCGCTGGAGACACCGGTCAGCAGGGCAGATTTTCCGCCAAGTCGCGACAGGCCGAATGCTACGTTGAACGGTGAGCCACCAGCGACTGCACGAAAATCGATCGCTGCTGCGGAGTCGTCGTCACCAGCGTGGGCAAACACATCAAACAGCGCTTCGCCACAAATCAAAAACATGGGGTTTCCTTA
The DNA here is from genome assembly GCF_051251145.1 of Carnimonas bestiolae. Classification (NCBI taxonomy): domain Bacteria; kingdom Pseudomonadati; phylum Pseudomonadota; class Gammaproteobacteria; order Oceanospirillales; family Halomonadaceae; genus Carnimonas; species Carnimonas bestiolae. The sequence goes on from NZ_JBPCZK010000003.1 coordinate 193,167, forward strand.
ACATACTGGCAAGCGCATCAAGCCATCGTGCGCTGCCTCTCACTTACAGAAGAAGGGAATCTCACGAGTACCGCTGTACTCTGCCTCACATAACTGCACCGCAACGTTGCCCAGCGCCGCTCAAAGGATGACGGGCACCTCAGGCCATTAATACCTGACGGCAGCCTCGTGCCCCGCGGCGCTCGGCCATGGCTTGGCGGCCAGGCAACATAGAGCGCTTCAGATAGCGAAGTCTATCCAAAAAATAACCGCACGACGCGGCCTGAAACAACTGCCCAGCGTCCCTTGGAGCTGCGCGCTATCTTTTGGATATACTTCCGGCAAGAAAACACCCCTTACAGGGTGCTTTCACGCAGGGCTCGACACTGCCGAGCCCCGATCCATTGGCAACTTGCGATTAAAGGAACTTGCCGATTGCCAGCGCGTTATCGAGCATACGGTTGGAGAAGCCCCACTCGTTATCGTACCAGGAGAGGATTTTCACCAGCTTGCCGGATACGCGGGTGTGGTTCTTGTCGAAGATCGACGAATGCGAGTTGTGGTTGAAGTCCACTGATACCAGCGGCAGCTCGTTAACCGCCAACACGCTGGAACCTTCCGCAGCCTTGTCGATCAACTCGTGGATTTCTTCCTTGGTGGTCTCGCGGGACGCAGTGAAGGTCAGGTCGACCACCGATACGTTGATGGTCGGCACGCGCATGGCGAAGCCATCAAGACGACCTTTCAGCTCAGGCAGTGCCAGCGCAACGGCGGAAGCAGCACCCGTTTTGGTCGGGATCATCGAATGGGTAGCACTGCGCGCACGATAGGTGTCCTTGTGATAAACATCACACAGGTTCTGATCGTTGGTGTACGAGTGAATGGTGGTCATCAGACCGGTTTCGATACCGATACCGTCGTTGATGGCCTTCGCTACCGGCGCCAGACAGTTGGTGGTGCAGGACGCGTTGGAGACAATGTGATGCTCGGCGGTCAGCTTGTCGTCGTTGACGCCAAACACGCAGGTCAGATCGGCATCGCCGCTGGGGCCTGAAAGAAGTACACGCTTGGCACCCGCTTCGAGGTGCTTGGCAGCGTCGGCACGCTTGGTAAAGATACCGGTGCATTCGAACACGATATCGATATTCTGCTCTTTCCATGGCAGCTTGGCAGGATCGCGCTCAGCGGTAATCGCAATCTTGTCGCCGTCAACGCTGATGGTATCGCCGTCGTGCTTGACCTCGAAACCGAAATGGCCGTGAGTCGTGTCAAACTCCAGCAGGTGCGCATTCAGGGCTGAGTCGCCCAGATCGTTGATGGCCACGACCTCAAGCTTGTCGCGATAGCCGTTTTCATAGAGCGCGCGCAGCGTGTTACGTCCGATACGCCCGAAGCCATTGATGGCAATACGCAGAGTCATTGATATCTCCTTGAGCAGAGTGTCTGTGAACACAACCTGATGCTTTCCTATACGCAAAAGGTATAGAAAGCGTTGCTGATTCTCTTAATCGAGTTCGGCTGAGCGCTAGCATACTGCATCGCTTTCTTGAGAGCATCCATGCGCCACTGACGAATCTGATGATGTGCCAAATATTGCTAAATTTACGCACATTCTGACGATTGGGCAGCCCCTTTGATGCCCGCCTTTAGTCTAATGCGGCCACGTCGCTACCGCCTTTATGAACGCTTGATCTGCCTTAACGCAGATATAAGCCATGACTGAATACATTGGTGCTGGCCTGCTACAGTCCGTTAACATAGCGATATAGGCGCTCGATACATTATTGGGCAACCACTGCAATATCAGGTAAGGCAGCTACCCCCTATTTACACTGGCGCCCTACCAAGCAAGTTACGGAGAAACAGTCATGACTCGGATGGCCCTCGTTGGCGATATCGGCGGCACTAATGCGCGTTTCGCTTTGGTCGCTCCCGGCGAATTCGAGCTTCAGCATATCGAAGCGCTGCCCACTGAAGATTACCCAACGCTGTCTGACGCACTGAGGGCCTACATTGAGAAGGTCGGCTGCGAGGCTCCCAAGGAAGCTTGCCTTGCCTTCGCCTGCCCGACTCATCAAGACGAAATCAAAATGACCAATAATCCGTGGACGCTAAGCAAAAAGGCGTTCAAGGAGGAATTTGAGCTCGATACATTCAAGGCCATCAACGACTTTACTGCGCAAGCGTTGGGCCTACCCCACATTGGCAGCGATGACCTCCATCAGGTCGGCGAAGGTGATGCTGCCGAAGGCTATGCCCGTCTGGTAATGGGCCCAGGCACGGGGCTGGGGGTCGCGGGATTGGCCCCCAGTCAGCGCTACTGGATTCCGATTACCGGTGAGGGCGGTCACGCCAGCTTCGCGCCTACCGACGATATCGAGATAAAGCTCCTGCAGTGGTTCCGCGAGCGCTACGATCGCGTCTCGGTCGAGCGCATACTGTGTGGACAAGGGCTACTCGATCTGTATACCGCCTTAGCCGAGTTCGATGGCCGCACGCCTACCTGCACCACACCAGCCGAAGTGACTGATGCCGCCAAGCATGGCGATGCACCGGCGCGCGATGCCGTATTGCGCTTCTGTCGCATTCTCGGCCATGCCGCAGGAGACGTCGCGCTTACCCTCGGCGCGCGCGGCGGTGTCTATCTTGTCGGCGGTGTACTACCACGCTTCCTCGATATTCTCGATGACAGTGATTTCCGCATTGCTTTCGCCGACAAGGGGCGCATGGGTGAGTACACTGCAGGAATCGCTACCTGGGTAGTTACCGCCAAATGGACAGGGCTACTCGGGGCTGCTGAGGCGCTATATAACGAGGAGGTAGTCGCGTGAGTGCATCCAATACGTTAAGCAGGGCAATTCCTGCCGATCTCGCCGAGGCGGTGGCCGCCACCGACGGTCAGCGCGAGGTCGATTGGCACGGCCGCAAGGTGGTGGTCGTCCACGAGCACTGGGGAGCCCTCGCGGTGTCACTGCAAGGCGCCCAGGTACTTCACTTCGCACCGCGCGGACAGTCTCCGTGGCTGTGGCTAACCTCAACACCGAAAGAGGCGCCCCAGGCCATTCGCGGAGGAATTCCATTGAGCTGGCCATGGTTTGCCGACCGTGAAGATGGTCAGGGACCAGCTCACGGCTATGCACGTACTGCCGAATGGCGGCTGGACACCAGCGACGAAGAAAACGACGGCATCGAACTCCACTTGTCGCCGCTACAACCGTTGGACGAGCAGCTAACGCCGCGCGTGGTTATCAAGGCCAATCATCAGCGTTTGCGGGTGGAGCTGATTACCGAACATACCGGCGATACCCCGGTGCGCTTTACCCAGGCGCTGCACAGTTACTTCGCCGTTGCCAATACCCACGCCAGCCGCGTTGAGGGGCTGGCGGGCGCTACGTTCATCGATAAGCTGAAAGGCAATCATGAGTCTGAGCAGCAAGGGGAGCTGGCAGTGCGCGGCGCGCTCGACCGGATTTATCATTCCAACCGCGCGCTGAGCCTGATTGATACTCGAGCCGAGGGCGACCACCGCCTGCGTATTGCCAAGGAAGGCAGCGATTCAAGCGTTATCTGGCATCCCGGCGATGAAGCGCCCACCGATATTCCTGCCGATCATCTTTATGGTTTTTTGTGCGTCGAGGCCGCGTGTACCCAACTCGACCCCATTTGGCTAGCACCGGGCAGCCAGCATCTGCTCGCCCAACAGATTACTCTCGACTAACGCGCTGTTATGCTGTGGCGCGGGGCAACCGTAATCGCCCCGCACGTTATTCGACTTCTCCATAAAGGATCTTCCGCGTGGCTGACCCCAGGGCAATCGACAGTCCATTTATTCTCGGAATGCGCAACCTTCACCTGCGGCCTGAGCTAGACACTCCTTCCACCTTGGCAGACTGGATCGAGCAGCGCGTCGATGAAGGGCTGCACTGGTTCGATCATGCAGATATCTACGGCGATGGATCACGCATGGGGGATGCCGAGGCGCGATTCGGCGAAGCGCTTGCACTACGCCCGGCGCTGAAAAGCAAAGTAGGCATTATTGCCAAAACGTCGATCATCCCCGCCACGCTCGACGACTCCCCCTTCTCCGTAAAACATTACAACAGTTCGCCTGATTATCTGGCCCGCAGCATCGATGACTCGCTCAAGCGTCTTGGCGTCGAGCGGCTCGACCATCTGCTGCTGCACCGCCCTGACCCGCTGCTTGACCCCGAGACCACTGCCCGAGCGCTGGAAGATGCAGTAAACGCAGGCAAGGTAGGCGCCGTTGGCGTATCCAACCATCTGCCAACCCAATGGCGTCGTTTGCAAGCTGTGCTCTCCATTCCGCTGACGCTGAACCAATTCGAGCTATCCATTGCACGCAGCGCTGCCCTGTTCGACGGACGCTGGGACGCCTCCTGTCAGGACAAACTGCAGGCGGTCGCCTATTCACCGCTGTTCGGTGGTCGCCTGTTTGAAGGCGCGCTGGTAAAAGAGATGCTGTGCCAGCTTGCCGAGCAGCATGGACTGTCGCCGGCCGGGATCGCGCTCGCGTGGCTTACCCGAATTCCCGGTAACCCAACAGCCATTATTGGCTCGCTGAAATCCTCGCGAGTTCAGGCCCTGCTGGAAGACTCGGGCAAATCCTTCACACTGGATCGCACGGCGTGGTTTGCATTGCTGGAATCGGCCCGCGCCCACCGCGTGCTCTAACCCCTTCTCGCTCTAGCCCCTCTCGGTCTACTGGCAACCAAGGCGGCCGAGAAGAGCGCTATAGCGGCGGAGCAACGTTCCCGTAGTATTGCGCTCAGCGACCAGCGTACGCCGCCGGATACTGCACCACGCCCTGTGGTGCAGCCGGCTCGGGTGTCGATCGCCCACATGCTGGCCGATCAAATGCCTAACCCGCCGCTTGAGCCCCTACCGTTACTCCGGTGCCGCGGAGCATCTCCGCAGTTTTATCGATGCCCTGCGCTGCCCAATGGCGCTGCGGCAGCCATGATATTAATTCCCGCCTTCATCCGTTTTATGTTTATCGCGCGCCTGCGATTGTTCGCCTTATTGGGCGCGACACCCCCGTGCAGCACGGTTCGTGGCAGCAAAAAGGTATGTAAATAAAACAAAAAAACCCGCCTCAATGAGGCGGGTATAGAAAAACAGCCGAGGCTGTCGAGAGAGACTTTGACCACATAGTGCTAAGCACAATACGGTGCAAGACGTTGATGACCAAAATTGTAGCTACAGAATTGTGTAGTAACAATCCTACCTTGCAACTTTTTTGCTAATTGCGACCATATGCCACAGGTAGTGTCTCGCGATTGCCTTTGAAGCGTTTTATTGCTGCCCCGTGTCCCGCTCCACTCTGCTGCCTTCCATCACAAGAAATACCCAAAATGAGCACACAAAAAAGCCCCGACCATCACTGGTCGGGGCTATTGCTACCAGGGCTGAAAAACGCTGTTTAGCCAGCCCAAAGCGGCGTAGCGCTTAATACTCTTCGTACCAGGAATAGCCATCGCGCGTAATCATCGCGATGGACGATACCGGGCCCCAGCTACCGGCAGGATAACGCTGCGGCGGCACACCACGCGAGGTCCAGCCGTCGATCAGCTTGTCGACCCAGCGCCATGACCATTCTACTTCGTCGCGGCGTACAAACAGATACTGACGCCCTTTCATCACTTCGAGAATCAGACGCTCGTATGCATCAGGGATGCGCTCGGTCGGGAATGCCTTATGGAAGTCGAGATCAAGCGGCCCAGGGCGTAGACGCATGCCTTTATCAAGACCGGAATCCTTGGTCAGGATTTGCAGGTTGATACCTTCATCGGGCTGCAGGCGAATCACCAGCTTGTTGGTGGCCAAACCACGCTGATCGGGATCGAAAATGTAGTGCGGCTGCTGGCGGAAGTGAATGACGATTTGCGCCAGTCGCTCCGGCATGCGCTTACCGGTGCGCAGGTAGAACGGCACACCCGCCCAGCGCCAGTTGGCCACTTCTGCCTTCAGGGCAACGAAGGTTTCAGTGTGCGAATTGACGTTAGCACCCTCTTCATCAAGATAGCCGGGCACCTGTTTGCCACCGGAAGTACCTTCGGTGTACTGACCACGCACGACGTCGGTCGCCAGCCGCTCACCTTCGATGGGACGAAGCGCCTTCAGCACCTTGACCTTCTCGTCGCGAATACTGTCGGCGTCGAGACTGGTGGGAGGCTCCATGGCAATCATGCACAGTAGCTGCATCAGGTGATTCTGCAGCATGTCGCGCACCTGACCGGCCTGATCGTAATAGCCCCAGCGCCCTTCTACGCCGACCGTTTCTGCCACGGTAATTTCAACGTGCGAGATATTGGCCTGGCTCCACTGATTGCCGAACAGCGGATTGGCAAAACGCAGCGCCAGCAGGTTTTGCACCGTTTCCTTACCGAGGTAGTGGTCGATGCGATAAATCTGGTTTTCAGCGAATACCTTGCCGATGGCATCGTTGGTTTCGATGGAGGTATCGAGATCGTAGCCGATAGGCTTCTCAACGATCACGCGGCTGTCATCGTTAAGGACCTTGCTCTTCTCAAGGTTCTCGCAAATAACCCCGAAGATGCTGGCAGGCACCGACAGATACACCATCAAGGGCGAGCCGTGCTCCTTGTTCCACTTGGTGATGGCGGTATAACCCTTGGTATCCGAGAAGTCGAGTTTCAGATACTCGAGGCGAGCTAGAAAGCGCTCAAGCACAGTATCGTCGAGTGATTTCTTGTCGACATGTTTGTGCAGAGCATCGCTGACAAGCTTGGTGAAGCTGGCGGTATCGTGCTCATGACGCGCCAGACCCAGAATACGCGTGTTATCCGCAAGCAGGCCGCCATGCTCAAGAAAGTACATTGCGGCATAGAGCTTGCGCACGGCCAGGTCACCAAGCGCACCAAATAACGCAACATCCACCGCCGGCGTCTGTTCTACTGCCATTGCGAGCTCTCCTTAATAAATACGGGGTAGTAAGCGACAACATTAATCATCGCCACGACTGCAAACAACTCTACTAAATGTAAATTTACAACATTTGCGAATTGTCCATCGACCTTGGCTAAGAATATCACACCGCATCGACACGCACTGCCATCGCATGTAACGCACCCGTCAGGTAACGTATTGCCTGATACGACGGGCTGCCCTTGTTAGGCTCGGCGCTCTATACTGCGGCATGACGGCGATGGTAAAGCAGCAATGTTTCCATCTCATATACCAATAAAGCGGAATAACGACCCACATGGTGGCACACGATTTACTGAGCAAGATCCGTGAACGCTTGACTGATCTCAACCGGTCGGAGCGCAAAGTAGCCGAAGTCATTATCAAGGACCCCGCGTCGGCAACCGGCATGAGCATCGCCTCGCTGGCACAATCCGCCGGCGTCAGTGAGCCGACGGTCAACCGTTTCTGCCGCAATTTCGATGCCAAGGGGTATCCCGACTTCAAGATCAAACTGGCGCAGAGCCTCGCCGGCGGCACCCCCTACGTTACGCGCTCGGTGGAGAGCAACGACGACGCCAAGGCATACACCAGCAAGATATTTGGCGCCACCATTGCGGCGCTGGACACCTTCAGCCGCCAGCTTCCAACCGAATTGATCGAACGGGTGGTTGACCATATTTCCCAGGCGCGCCAGCTGTTTTTCTTCGGTCTGGGCGCTTCCGCCCCTGTCATCATCGATGCTCAGCATAAATTCTTCCGCTTCAACATGCCGGTCATCGCTTACGAAGATGTGTTAATGCAGCGCATGGCCGCGGCGGCAATGACAACGGGCGACGTGGTGGTGGTGATTTCGCATACCGGACGCACCCGTGAACTGGTGGATATCGCTGCCAGTGCCCGCGAAAACGGCGCGGTGGTGATTGGTATTACCGAAGAAGGTTCGCCTTTGGCGGTGCAGTGCAGCGCGGTGTTGGGCGTCGAATCGCCTGAAGATACCGAGCTCTATATGCCCATGACCTCGCGCATTGTGCACCTCGCCCTGATTGACGTGCTGGCAACCGGTGTAACGCTGCGACGTGGCGAGGATTTCCTGCCTCATCTCAAGAAAATTAAAGATAGCCTGAAGCCCACCAAATACGCGCGTGGCGAGTCGCTATAGTGCAGGAGCCCTAGCACAAAAGCGACGCTCTACTTTGGTCGAAATTGTCCTCAAAACAGCGCGTTAGCAATTCCCTAGCGACCGAGTTAGGTGCAAGCTAGCAGCACTTGATGCACCGCCCGCTTCTGACTGGCAGAAGCGGCAACGGTGCAAGGCAAGCTATCTGGAGAAAACCAATGGTCAATACCCCATTGGACGGCAATCAAACGTCGTCCGACTCGTCCAGTGTCGACATCGTTCCACTGGTATGGCTCAGTGCAGCACTAGCCGCCTTGGCTGGCCTGATGTTCGGTCTCGATATCGGTGTTATCTCCGGCGCCCTCGGACTGATCAAGGAAGAATTTCACGTCAGCACACTGACCGAGGGCTGGATTGTCAGCTCGATGATGGGTGGTGCAGCGGTGGGCGCATTGGGCGCGGGCTGGGTATCCAACAGCTGGGGGCGCAAGAACGCCCTGCTGGCGGCCAGCGTACTGTTTTTTGTCGGGGCGCTGGTGGTCGCAATGGCTCCCAACGTCGATATCATCATCGTTGGTCGCGTACTGCTGGGGCTCGCCGTCGGGGTTGCCTCTTTCACCGCACCGCTTTATCTCTCCGAAATCGCTCCTGAGCGTATTCGCGGCACCATGATCTCGTTCTATCAGCTGATGGTCACGGTAGGCATTCTGGCCGCCTTCGTATCGGGCCTCGCTTTCAGCTATATCCACAGCTGGCGCGGTATGTTCGGCATTCTATGCGTACCTTCCGCGGTGCTTTTCATTGGTGTATTACTGGTGCCCAATAGCCCACGCTGGCTGGCATCCCGTGATCGCTTCGATGAAGCCAAGGAGATGCTGGGCAAGCTGCGCGCTTCGCGGGCGGAAGTCGAGAAGGAAATGAGTGAGATTACCGCTGCGGTAAACAGCGACGATCACACCAGCGGCTGGAAACTGCTTGCTCGCAACAGCAATTTTCGACGCTCGGTGGCGCTGGGGATTGCGCTGCAGCTAGTGCAGCAGTTCACCGGCATGAACGCGATGATGTATTTCGCTCCGCGCATATTCGAACAGACCGGCTTCGGCAGCGAGGCTCAGCTGTGGAGCACGGTGCTGGTAGGACTGGTCAACGTGCTGGCGACGGTGATCGCGATAGGCTTCGTCGACCGCATTGGACGTAAGCCGATTCTCTATCTTGGCTTCACCGTGATGGCGGCAGGACTCGCGGTTGTTGCCGCCATCATGGCGGTAGGGGCGAGCACTTCCTTCCTGCAGTTCACTGCGCTTATCGCACTGCTGGTATTCGTCGCCGGTTTTGCCATGTCAGCAGGCCCGCTGGTATGGACGCTTTGCTCCGAAATACAGCCGCTGGCCGGGCGAGATTTCGGCATTAGCTGCTCAACCTTCGCCAACTGGGCCTCGAACATGGCGCTAGGTGCGTTCTTCCTGCTGATGCTGAACAACCTCGGCGGTCCGGTCACCTTCGGCATCATGTGCGTGTGCAACCTGCTTTACATTGTTTTCACGTGGGCGTTTATTCCCGAAACCAAAGGCGTTTCGCTTGAACATATCGAGCGCAACCTGATGTCCGGAAAACCACTGCGTCAGATCGGTAGATAATTTCACTGATAGTGAAAACCAATGCCACAACGCTGGGGCGAACCACGCTCCAGCGTTTTTTTGTCCTATAATACCGGGCGTGTTGTCGACAGTATGACAGCGATGATTCGATCGATCGCTGAGCTGGTATTGGCCTCGTCCAAGCGTTACCTACCATTACCGTCCACACAGTAATTGCGGGCTAACAGCGAATTAACGGCGCGATTAGCTTTCTACACCCCGAAACCATTATCATTTATGGTATCAAGCATAACCCCCAGAGGCTTAGGCATGCGCACTTGCTTATTACTGGTGTTGCGTAATCAGGAGTCACAGCTGCCCAGCGCGCTCAAGCGACTGCGGCCGCTGAACCTGCCTATTCTTGCGGTTGACGATGGTAGCCAACCCATGGAAGCCTCGCGCTTGAACGATACAGCGTCGCAGCACAACATCGAATTAATACGATTAGTGCGCCGTAGCGGCCAAGGTACGGCAACCAAAGTAGGTCTCGATGAGGCTCAACGGCTGGGTTACACCCACGCGCTACAATGCGATGTCGACATTGAATTCAACGCCGACGAACTAGCCGCGCTGCTTAAAGAGAGCGAGCTGCACCCGGATACGCTCTTCTATCTTTCTACCGACGGGACGCGGCTAAAAATCCCGCTGTTCGTCTCTATTGTGGCTCGCATTGCCGCGCTGCATCGCCCTTTCCTGCAAATGCGCACCGGACTGCGCCTTTACCCCACCGCCCTGGCAAACCAACTGCTCAGTTGCTGTACCTGTAGCAGCGGCCGCGGCTTCAGCAACGAATTTACCGTGCGCTGGTACTGGCGAAATTTGCCAACCGTCGGCTACCCCCTCCATATCGAGAGAGAAGTCCCCCCGCTTCGCTTCGATCTCGGCAAAGCCGCCGCCATCAGTGCCCGCTTGATGCTGGGGATGGTGCTCAGACTACCGTTTCTGGTGAGGCGTTACTGGGTGAATAGAGAGAAAGAGGGAGAGAGGGCATAAGAGATTGGAGGGTTATTGGGGCGGATTTTAGGGCCGGTGAGCAACTGCATTGTTGGTGTCCTTTCGAATAGCTGATTCGAGAGCCTGCGAAGGACTTCGGTGTTAGCGGCTTTATCGGATGGCTGATTCGGGAGCCTGCGCAGTCTTTCACTGTTAGCGTCCTTACCAAATAGCTGATTCGAGAGCCTGCGCAGGACTTCACTGTTAGCGGCTTTATCGGATAGCTGATTCGAGAGCCTGCGCAGGACTTCACTGTTAGCGTACTTTCAAACCTAACCTTTATTTTGAATGCGAGAGGAACCTTGTCCCTCTCGCGCTCTCCCGCTCGTGGATGCGCCCCGAATGTGATGTCGCTGTGCACGCACAGCGCACACATTCAATGGGCTGTCATGCCTTGGCAAATAAAACGCTTAGCGTGACTAGCTACCGACATATGCAAACTTCGTAAGGAAGGCGCGGAATCATCCGCTTGCAGCGTGGTTTTGCAAGTGGATGGTCTGACGCGCCTGACGCAGGCGGGGGTGAAGGGGGCCTGCAAGGTCCCCTTCGATATTAATAAAATAACGTTTGAAAAGACGCTAACAGTGAAGTCCTGCGCAGGCTCTCGAATCAGCTATTCGGAAAGTACGCTAACAGTGAAGAACTGCGCAGGCTCTCGAATCAGCCACCCGGCAAGGACGCCAACACCGGAGCTTTGCGTAGCATTAAGAATCAGCCACCCGCAAATCCCACCTTACGCTCCTACCTTCTCCACCCACTCAGCCACGCTGTCACCACTGCCCATACTGCTATCAACCAAGCCATCCACCATAAAGGTTGGTGAGACGTGGATGCCGTTTTGGCGTGCGTACTTGGTGTGGCGTCTGGCGAGTTGCTGCAGTTCTGGAGCATCGAAGGCTTTTAGCATATCCACGCCGCTGACCTTCACCAGGCGCTTGAGAATATCGTTAGGCGTCGCATCACGGTTGGGTCCGGTGGCGTGATCGTCAAACTCAAATGCTTCACGGTGCTGACCAATCGCTGCTAGCAGCTGCAATGCTTGCTGCTTACCGTTTTCAAGCGTGGAGGCGGCCAACACTGCACGGGTGATAACGCCCGAGAACATGTGCCAGGGCTGCGAGTGCAGCCAGATACGCACGCGCACCTTGTCCTCGCCAGCCTGCTCGACGAAGTCCGCGAGTTTGTTGAATGCCTTGACTGAAAATGGACAGGTGGGCTCTAGAAAAACTTCTACCAACCGATCGCCATTGCCCCATTCCAGTGCTTCACCACCTTGATTGGCTGCCATTTGCTCACTCCTTGATATCAAACACGTCGCTATTTGCGTAACGATCGAGCATCGCATGGTTCAAGGTACTGGTGCCACGTACCTCGACCATCACGTCGTGGCGCTGAAGTCGCGCCACGATATCGTCCAGCGCGCTGACCATAGTGATATCGTGCACCACCGCGTGGCGGATATCGATTACAACACGCCGTGCATCGGTACGCAGATCAATCGCTTCACGCAACATGTCGGACGACGCGAAGAAGAGCTGGCCCGTAATCACATAAACATCGCTATCACCGTCGCGCTGATGGGTAATGCGCACCTGCTTCATTGCTTGCCAAGCGAAAATGATACCGCTCAACAGCACGCCTATCGCGACCCCCGCTGCCAGGTCCTTGGTCAGGATAGTCACAACAACCGTCGCCACCATCACCAGACTGGATAGCTTGGGCGCTACCACTAATCCTTTCAGCGAGCGCCAATCAAAGGTGCTGATTGATACCATGATCATGGTCGCCACCAGCGCCGCCATCGGCACCATCGCAACGTAGTCGTGCAGCAGCACCATCAGAATCAACAGAAACGCGCCGGCGGTAAACGTCGATAACCGTCCTACGCCGCCGTACCGTAAGTTACCCACCGTTTGTCCGACCATGCCGCAGCCTGCGATACCGCCAAACAAGCCTACCGCGATATTCGATATGCCCTGGCCGGTACATTCCATACGAGGGCTAGTACGGCTATCGGTGGCATCCTGCACCACTTCGGCCGTCATCAACGATTCCAGCAGCCCCACTACTGCCATTGCCAGCGCGTAGGGAGCAACCGTCAGCAAGGTGTCCCAATTCCACGGCACCGAAGGCCACACCAGCGACGGCAAACCGGTAGGAAGTTCGCCCAAATCGGCCACCTGCGCCACCGGCATGGGATGGAACGCCACAATGGCAGTCAACACCACGATACATACCAGCGGTGATGGGATCACTGACATCACCCGCGGCAGCAAATAGATAATGATCAACCCCAGCGCAATCAGCAGGTACGTATGCCAATCGACGCCCAGCATCTGCGGCAGCTGGGCAGAAAAGATCAGAATCGCCAGCGCGTTCACAAACCCCGTTTTAACTTCCCGCGAGACAAAACGCATGGCCACGTGCAGCTTGCATAGCCCAAACACGATTTGCAGCGCCCCCGCCAATAGCGTTGCCGCCAACATGTATTGGATGCCGTGACTATGCACCAGCGGCGCCACGATAAGCGCTACTGATCCCGCTGCGCCTGAAATCATGCCAGGCCGGCCGCCAAACAGTGCTATGCACACAGAAATGACAAAGGAAGCAAACAGCGAAACGGCAGGCGGTACACCGGCCACATAAGAGAAGGCAATCACTTCGGGAATTAGCGCAAAGGTACCCACCATGCCGGCCAATACTTCACGCGCGGGGTTTTCAGACCACTGAGCCCGATATCGAGCAAAACGCACAGGCATTATCCTTGTCAAAGCAATCGAAGACAGCACAAGAGTACGCCAAACTGAACCTTAAATCTCGCTAAAGAAATACCGTTATTGGGCAATATCAACGCGTTTGCGCCGTACGCTATCGCCATCACAATCACTTGGCCTCACGCAGTGTTGGAAGCAGCCTCGGCATCCGTACGTTGCCCGACTGCGTATAGAGGATTAGTCTTGATCGCTGTTGTGACGGCTGTAGCTGTCCCGACTCGCACAACAGGCGCGACGCTACATAAAGGAGATACCAATAATGTCACGCTTCACCCGAACCCTGCTGGGCGTTGCAACCGTGTTTTGCGCTGCCACTTCAGTGCCGCACGTCGCTCAGGCTGAAGAAATGATCGCCGTGCCTTATCGCGATGTGCTCGCAGTGCCTTCTGCCAAGCAGAAACTCAGCCCCGCCGTACGCCTTTACTTCGGCAATCAGCTGTATCCTAAGCCCGACCGTGAAGAAGGCGGTTTCTACTTTACCCGACGTGCCAACAAGGCCTTCAAGTCTGGCGAAGAAGCGTGTCGTGGGGCGGCGCTAGAGGCACTCACTGATTTACAAAAACGTGCCAACGACATCGGTGCCAACGCCGTTACCCATATTTCGAGCTATTACAGCAAGCAACTGCGCAGCGACGACAGCCTCGATTGCCACGTCGGCATGTTCACCGTAGAAGTCACGCTGAAAGGCAAGCTTGCCATCATCAGAGGTTAGCACCCACCTTCCGCATTGGAGCCATAATGAGTACACGCTGGAGCCTGATTTTTGACGCCGACGGTACGCTAGTCGATAGCGAGCCGCTGCTGGCCAAGGAAATCGCCATCACCATGAACAAGCTGGGCCTACCGTTCGAGCCCGAGGATTACATGACCCGCTTCCGTGGGGTGGCATTTCCCTTCGTACTCGACGCATTGGAGGCCGCGCATGGTCGTAAGGTAGACGACGATGAAACGCGCAAGCAGCTCGAACAGGAAATGCGCAGCAACCTCGAAACGCGCATGGAGCGGGAACTTGGCCCGATCGACGGCATCAAAGAAGCGTTGGATGCGTTATCTGACTATCCGCGCTGCGTGGCGTCCAATGGCCCATTGCGGAAGATCAGTCTGTCGATGCGCCTGAGCGGTCTCGCCCCCTACTTCGGCGACCATCTTTATTCGGCTTACGAAATTGGCGTGTGGAAGCCGGATCCGGGGCTATTTCTGCATGCAGCGAAAGCGCTGGATAGCGCGCCCGAGCACTGTATCGTTATTGACGATGCCTCGGTTGGCTTGGCGTCGGGTCAGGCAGCAGGAATGCACGTCATCCATATCAACCGCTTCAGCGAGCGCGAACGCACTCCAGACGGTGCTTACGAAATTCACACCATGGCCGAATTGCCCGCAGTGGTTGAAAAAATTATCGCCGCCCACAGCTAAAGTGCTTCACCGCCGCACCGCCAGCGGCACTTAATCCAGCGGATTATGCATCGTTTACCCAAGAGGTTACGCCCATGTCTTCTACCGACGACTCTCAGTTGATCAACGGCCTTTTCGACCGCTTGCAGCAAGCTGAGCAGCAAAGCGGCGAACGCGATCAAAGCGCCGCTCAGCGCATCGATGAACGCGTGCAGCAGCAGCCCGCGGCGCCCTACTACATGGCACAAACCATACTGATTCAGGAAGCAGCGCTGAAGCGGCTGAACGAGCGCGTCGAGCGTTTGGAAAAACAGCTGTCCGAAGCGCAACAGCAGCGCTCAAGCGGCAGCTTCCTGTCGGGCCTGTTCGGCGGCAACGACGCTGGCAATAATAGCGGCGGCGCTCGACCAGCTCGTTCGGCAGCGGCGCCCGCACGCTCTGGGCCGGCCGCCCAACAGCCCGGCTGGGGCGCCAATAATGCGCAACCACAGGCGGCGGGCGGTGGCCGCAGCTTTTTGTCGGGCGCCTTGCAAACAGCTACTGGTGTGGCCGGCGGTGTCGTGCTCGGTAACATGCTCAGCCACATGTTTTCAGGCCACAGCGGTGAAGAAATCGTCAACAACGATGCCAGCAACTTCTCAGAGCAAAGTTACGACGAGGGCTACGATCAGGCCATGCAAGACGACGCTGGCTACGATGACGTTGCCTATCAGGACCCGTCGCCCAGCGATGGCGATCAAGGCTTTGACTCGCAAGACAGCTTCAGCGATGACGCGGGCTACGACGACTTCGGCGGCGACGATTTCGTCTAACCGCTAGCGTCCTCACCTGATGTACTAGCGCCGTCTCCAGCATGGGGCGGCGCTTTTTCATTTCGCTCGATCGACGACCGATAGCTCACCCCATGCCGCACCCGCGGCGGTTTATCCCCACTGTGCTGTGTCATCATCGCATCAAGGATCGCTTTATCGCTGATGGTCATGCGGTCCTGCATGCGCAAGTATTGCAGCCAGTTGCCCACCGCAAACACCTCTTGCCACAGTTCCGGCTGCTGAGTATCGCGATAAAGTGACCAGCGCTCGGCACCGTTGCGCATGCGCAGCTTGCGTACCCGCCGAGCAGCGCGCACGAAATCACGGGTGCGCTCCAACGGAATGTAATAATCGATGCTGACCTGCACCGACCCGCGTTTGGGATTGAATTCAAACAGCGGCGTATCCATGGGCGTTGAAGGAATCTGCGCACTGCCCTCACTGTTTAACTCCGGTAACCGCGACGACCAGAAGATACCGACAGAGACCAGCAGCAGTAACCCCGCCCCCACCAGCGCACCGCCAACGCCCAGCGTTTCAGCGAGGTGGCCCCACAAGAATGAGCCCAGCGCCAGGCCGGCATACAGCGCCGTTTGATAAAGCGCCAGCGCGCGCGCCTTGACCCAGTCGGGCACCAGCAACTGCACTGAAGTGTTGTAGGTAGCCAGCGTGGCGATCCAGCAGCCGCCTATCAGCAGCAGCGCCACAAACAGTACCCATAGCGTTGAAAACGCGCCAACCGCCATCATCATCACGGCCAATAGCGCGGCCGCTAAGCTGATCGAACGGCTGCTGCCGAAGCGCTTCCTAAAGCGGCCCACCTGCGTGCTACCGACAATGGCTCCCACCCCCAAAGCACCAAGTAACAAGCCATAGAGCGAGGCGCTACCGCGGGGATTCTGATGTGCCACCAGCGGCAGCAGTGCCCACACTGCACTGGCAGAAATACCAAACGCGAATGAGCGCGCCATCACTAACCGGGTAACGCTTGAATACTGGGTGAAGTGCAGCGCCGCAATAACGCCTTCAAATAACCGCTCGGGGGGCAATTGACGCTTCGGCACGTCACGCCGCCAGCGCCAGATTGCCCAAATCAGCAGGCAATAGCAGGCGCAGTTGAAGAGAAATACCCACGCAGGCCCTACCAGCCCCAGCAGCAAGCCGCCCAACGCAGGACCAAGCGCACGCGCAACATTGAAGTTAACGCTATTGAGCAGCACCGCGCTGCCGACCATGCGTTTCGGCACTTGCTCGTTAACTGCGGCCTGCCATGCCGGAATCGTGATGGCGGCACCAATCGATATCCATAGAATGGACAGAATCAATACCATCGGCGTCAGATACCCAGCGAAGCCGCATAGCGTCACGAAAAAGCCGCCGGAGGTTTCGAGCGCCATGCCCACCAGCATGATGCGGCGACGGTCATAGTTGTCTGCTACAACGCCTGAAATGATCGACAGCACCACCAAGGGCGCAGACGCCGCCACCTGAATCATCGCCACCATCAAGGGGCTTGCCTGCGCCGAGGTCACTACCCAGGCGGCGGCAACCGATTGCGCCCATACGCCAAGATTGGCAAAGAGATTAGCGATCCAGATAATCCGAAAAGCAGGCACCGATAGCGGCGCAAGCGTGCCGTGACGCTGCTTCTGCTTGGAGGCCTTGTCACCTTCAGGATCGAGAGGGAGATCATTACGAGGAGAAACCGGCTGCAGCATAGCACCCTCAATCGTTGGCCGTTGAACTTGATATGTCATTGTGTAATCACGGCATATGGCTGCCACGTTTACAGCGTCGTGATGATACTCCTTTTTACGCACTTAACCGCTGAGAATGAATACCACCATCGCTATTGACGACATAAATTATTCCGCATGCCTTGAGGGGGTTTCTTCAATTCACTATTCTTCGCTCTTCACATATGTCTTGAATTTATAAAAAGGATCAACAGTGAAGCCCATTCGCTTCAGTACGCCATCACTTTTCGCGGTAGGTTTTTCCATGGCTACCGTTGCCAGCCCTGCACTGGCCGATATCACCGACTTCACCGTGTTGGATAACCCCTCCAGTGCCAAGACGCCCTTTAAAGGCCAGGCTGAAGCAGGCTACACCGGTCATTCGGGAAACAGCGATGACTCAAGCCTGAATGCAGCGTTAACGGGCACCTGGTTTAACGATCCCTGGTCCTACAGCCTATGGGCGAACGCCAACAACGCATCGTCGGACGGTGATCAAACCGCCGAGAAATACAGTGTTGGTGGAAGGAACCGTTATAACCTGACCAACAAAGACTATTTATTTGGCCAGTTGGGATGGGAAAACAACCGCTATTCCGGTTACGACAGCCGCGTTAATTTCAACTTGGGTTATGGTCGTCAAATTCTCGACACCGAGCACCAATCGCTAACGCTCGAAACCGGTCCCGGCTTCCGCTACGACAAGTACCATGATGGCGGCAGCTCCAGTAAGCTGGTCGGCTATGCATCCGCAACTTACGGCTACAAGATATCGGACACCGCCTCCTTCTCGCAGAAGCTGGCTACCTTGGTCGCCTCAGACAACACCACCAGCACCTCGGTCACGTCGCTTAATGTGGCGATCAACTCCCACTTCACGCTGGCACTCTCTTACGCCATCGAAAACAACAGCCAGCCGCCTAATCAGGTTGACCATAAAACCGATACCACCACCAACGTTTCACTGGTATACGGTTTCTAAGCGAATCTGGTGTACGCAAGCAACAGAAAGCCCCGCCATGAGACCATCATTGGCGGGGCTTTGCCGTTATAAGCGCGCATCATTACGCCGCGCACTCTGACCGTGGCTCGCGCACTAGAACGCGAGCCGCTTCGGCACGCTGCTAATAACCAACGGTGAAGGCTTGGTTGGCGTGCTGCTGGGTTTCGAATTCATCGACCAGCGCGATGGCGTAATCCTGATAGGAAATCCAGCTACGACCGCTATCATCGACAATCAGGTGGTTTTTGCCCAGTCGGAAGTTATCGGTGCGCTCACCCTGGATGAATTCCGCCTGCGGACGCAGGAAGGTCCATTCCACGCCTGATGACTGCTCCAACGCTTTCAGAAACTCAATACCCGCACTCGCCTCGGGCTTGTACGCATCGGGAAACTCAGGACTCTCGATCAGCGGTTTGTCATCTGGCGTAAGCAGGCTAGCGGCACCACCGACCACCAGCAGGCGCGGCACCTGTGCTTGCTTGGTCGCTTCAATAACGGAATGCGCATTGGAGCTTTCGAATTTAGCCGCATGGATAACGGCTTCGTGCCCTTCCAGTAAGCT
This sequence comes from Carnimonas bestiolae, assembly GCF_051251145.1. Taxonomy (NCBI): domain Bacteria; kingdom Pseudomonadati; phylum Pseudomonadota; class Gammaproteobacteria; order Oceanospirillales; family Halomonadaceae; genus Carnimonas; species Carnimonas bestiolae. The sequence goes on from NZ_JBPCZK010000003.1 coordinate 212,120, forward strand.
GGTCAGGATTTCTGCATCGGTTGCGTCGCCCTGCTTGTAGGTAACACCCTGCTGCTGTTGCTGTGGAAGCGAGCGCGCGATACCGGTGACTTCGTAGCCCCGCGCCACCAGTTCGATCGCGATCAGTGCCCCCGCGTTGCCTGTTACTCCGATAATTGCCACTGCCATCGCCAATATCCTTGCTTAGATGAATAAACTCTTCGGGGTATTATTAACGCGATAACGGCACAACTTCCAGCCGTTGAATAGTGCGTTTTCCTATCAGGATATCGCCAAGCGTTGGCCCACCACTTCGACAAGCGGTATGATAGGGTTCTATCGCGTTACGACCCACAAGGTCCGTCGCCCCTTTTGGGCTCACCGCCCCTGCGTTTCAAGGGCAAGTGCCGCCCGTCGTTGATGGCATCATGCGTCGACCCGCCTTCTGTACTACTCCTCAAGGCATCCTCGACCCATCGCTACCGCCAGACGTAAGTGCACCCCTTGCGATGGGACGTCGCTATCTAGCGATTGGCAACGTTTACCAGCGCCCACCACAAGCCGCCACTCTCGACAGTGCCGCCAGCAGGTGGGGATTTTTTAGCTTTTAGCCAACTGGATATCACGAATGAGCAGTGCAACGATCGATTGGAACTCGCTGGGGTTTAACTACATCAAGACTGATTTGCGCTACATCTCCTACTGGAAGGATGGCGAGTGGGACAACGGCACGCTAACAGAAGACAACGTGCTGCATATCAGCGAAGGCTCCACCGCCCTTCACTATGGCCAGCAGTGTTTCGAAGGACTCAAGGCGTACCGCTGCAAGGACGGTAGCATCAACCTGTTCCGCCCCGACCAGAATGCCGCACGCATGCAGCGCAGCTGTGCTCGCCTGATGATGCCGGCCATTTCCACTGAGAAATTCATCGAGGCGTGCAAGCAGGTCGTGAAGGCCAATGAGCACTTCATTCCGCCTTACGGCAGCGGAGGTTCGCTCTACCTGCGCCCCTATGTCATTGGCGTTGGCGACAACATTGGCGTTCATCCGGCACCGGAATTCATCTTCTCGGTCTTCTGTACCCCGGTCGGCCCCTACTTCAAAGGCGGCATGAAGCCGGTCAACTTCATGGTGTCCAGCTACGACCGCGCTGCTCCCCATGGCACTGGCGCAGCCAAGGTTGGCGGAAACTACGCGGCCAGCCTGCTGCCGGGCCACGAGGCAAATGATCGGAACTTCGCCGACTGCATTTATCTTGATCCGGAAACGCACACTAAAATCGAAGAAGCTGGCGGCTCCAACTTCTTCGGGATTACCCGCGATAACCGCTTCATTACGCCCAAATCGCCGTCCATCCTGCCGAGTATCACCAAATACTCGCTGCTGGAGCTGGCCAAGCGTCAGGGCCTTGAGGTTGAAGAAGGCGATATCTTTATCGACAAACTGGACGATTTCGCCGAAGCCGGTGCCTGCGGCACCGCAGCCGTCATCACACCGATTGGCGGCATTCAGAACGGCGAGCACTTCCATACCTTCTACAGCGAAGGTGATGTCGGCCCCGTCACCAAAGCGCTCTACGACGAGCTGGTCGGCATTCAGTACGGTGACCGCGAAGGTCCCGCTGGCTGGGTCGTTAAAATCGACGGCTAAGCCATACTGCCGGCGCACCCTAGCGCCGCGCCCGTAACGCCAAGCGCCACGACACTGTTGCCGTGGCGCTTTTTTGCGTCAGTAATATTGTTTGCCACTGTCTTGGCACTCGCCATCGAGATGCCGTAGTGATTGCGCTGCTCGGCGCTATTGCTTCCCTGCGCATAAATAATAACGCTCGACATTAGTCGCAGCAGCATTCCCTCCTGGTTATAAATATTATTATTTCTTTCGCAAATTCAATTGATTAAAAAATATTAACCGCCCTCATACTACTTATGTCGCTTATACCAAAGCGTCGCCAAAAGATCGTTTAAAACAACTATTTTAATTACATAAGAACCACACGCAGAAAAAGAACGTTACCACGATGCGGCTGCGATAGCCGTTGTGCTCGGCGAGGGGGAATGGCGATGAAACAAAGCCTCAGAAGATACCTGGTAGTGGGCACTGGTCTGGTTGCTGCAGGCGCAGCACCTACCGCCTGGGCAGGCGGGTTCCAGTTGAATGAACAAAGCGTTAGCGGCCAGGGCACTGGTTATGCAGGACGCAGCTCCAATGTCTCCGATGCAACCATCCTGAATGGCAACCCCGCCGGTATCACTCATTTGGATCGGCCCGTCATTACCGTCGGTGGAACCTACATCGACGCCCACACGTCGATATCGGACTCGCAAGGATCGCTCAATTTGAACGGCCGTCCTATTCAGCCAACCCAAGGGTCCGCAGGGCGTAACCCGGTGCCTGGCACCATGGTGCCGTTTGGCTTTTTTACCACTCCCATTGATGATCACTGGGCCGCTGGCCTAGGTGTCTATAGCCCCTTCGGCTTGCAAACCGACTACGGCAACGACTTCAAGGGCCGCTACTTCGGCGATTTTACCTCGGTCAAAGTCATTACTGTTCAGCCAACCATCGCTTACAAATTCAATGAGCAGTGGTCGGTGGGCGTTGGCGTTACCTACAACCACATTGACGGTGAAGTGCGCGCCTTCAGCCCCGATGCCAGCGGGCTAGCTGGTATGGCGGGCCTACCGGGCGCGTCGCCGATGGGCGAAGGACGCGTTAACGTGCAGGGTGATGACGATGCCTGGGGCGTGAACCTTGGCGTAATGTATCGCCCCACCACGACCACAACGCTGGGCCTGAAATGGCGCTCCAAGGTGTCTTATCACCTTAAAGGAGACGTTTATTATTCGAACGTTCCCGGGCAAGGTCAGCCTGCTGCGGGCAATCCACTGGGCGTTGGCTCGATCAGACGCGACGGAAAACTGAATGTTGGCACGCCTGAACTGTTCGACTTCTCGGTAACGCAGCTGATTACCGATGATTGGCGCGTGATGGCAGGCGTTACTTGGGTACACTGGAGCGAATTCAGGGACATTAACGTCTATTCCGACGGTGCACCCAACATCAAAGAAGATCAGTTCTATAAGAACTCATGGCAGTTCGCGCTGGGAACGGCCTATCAGCTCAACAGCGATTGGGTGGTGCGGGGTGGTTTCTCCTACGACCGCACACCGTCGCGAGATGCTTACCGCAGCGTGCGCATTCCCTCCGACGATCGCTACGCTATCTCGGTGGGTGCGGGCTGGCAGCCTGATGAGCACTGGAAACTCGATGTTGCCTATTCGTTCTTGTACGAACCGCACACCGATATCGATCAATCTCGCGACTTTGGCTCAGGCGTCTCTGCCGATTACTCAGCGCGCTACCATAACAAGGCCCATGCCTTCGGCGCTCAGCTGAGCTACTTGTTCTGAACCCCTGCATCACTAGGATGTAACGACGCAGTACGCAAAAGGCCCCAGCGCTGTGAAGCGAGGGGCCTTTCGCATGTGTGTACTGATTCAGTCGGGGCTATGTCAGCCGGTGCGGGCGTGGCCGACACTCCTCTGTCTCGTATTGCGTCAGCATACAGCGAGGGGCGGCCTACTTCAGCTTGAGCAGCGCGCCCAGGTAGCTTCCAGAGCGTGATCAGGCATCGCCTGAGCACGCAGCGCCGACAGGGTGTTGCGCAGATAGTCGCGACTGCTGCCGCAGCGACCGCGCGCCTGACGAATCACCTGACGAACCACCGAATCAGGCTGCGTTCCCGCATAGTTGGGACGCTCGGATTCCAGCACAAAGGCCAACGCTTCGATGTTGCGACCATCGGCCAGACGGCATTCGAGCCATTCAGGACGGTAGGAGTCGTCGGGCATTTCACGCTGCCACAGTGCCTTCAAATGCTGATCGAGGTTGTGCTCGGGAAGGCGATGCACCACTCCTTGGCAGCTTCCGCCCTGATCGAGCCCCAGCACCAGACCCGGGCGTTCAGGGGTGCCGCGGTGGATACGTGACCACAGGTTCAGGCCGCGATGGTAGCCATTAATACGAGCGTTGGCGCGCTCCGCAGAGGGACCCTCTGGCTTCCAAATCAACGAGCCATAGGCAAACAGCCAAATATCCTTCTCTTTACGGCGTGCCAGCGTTTCGGCAATGGAGGCCTCCAACTGCTCGTCACTGTTAAGGCACACCTGCCCCAGCCTGGGCGGATAGCACGCCATCATCGCCGCCGACTCATCAAAAGATAAGCTTGAATCAAGGGCACGGGCGTTGAGATTGTTCATTAGCGCATCCATCTATAAAGCTGGCTGGGTTGAGATCATCATAAGCGCCTTCGAAGAGCTTAAAAAGAAATTTAAAATGATTTTTTTATAGCTGATGGTAATTAAAAAAACCATCCGAGCGCGCACAAGGATGTCTCCATAGGTTTACCGCATCAAATGTATTCAGCCAATCAATTATGCCGATACCGCAAGGTTTAATATCGTTAACTAACAGTCATTCTCAGCACGAGGTACCACGCTAATGTCTCTTCTCAATACCGAAATCAAACCGTTTACCGCTACCGCATACCATCAGGGCGAGTTCGTTGACGTCAGCGAAGAAACTCTGAAAGGCAAATGGGCAGTCGTATTCTTCTACCCCGCTGATTTCACCTTCGTGTGCCCCACCGAGCTCGAAGACCTGGCTGACATCTACGACCAGTTCCAGGCGCTGGATGTTGAAATCTACGGCGTGTCTACCGACAAGCACTTCACCCACAAAGCATGGCACGACACCTCCGAAGCCATCGGCAAAATCAATTACCCGATGATCGGCGATCCGACTGCGCAGATTTCTCGCAACTTCGACGTTTACATCGAAGAAGCTGGCGTGGCTGAGCGTGGCACCTTCCTGATCAACCCGGAAGGCGTTATCAAAGCTGTTGAAATCAGCGATGAAGGCGTTGGCCGTAAAGCAGGAGAACTGCTCAAGAAAGTCAAAGGCGCTCAGTACATTGCCGCTCACCCCGGTGAAGTATGCCCGGCCAAATGGGAAGAAGGCGCAGAAACACTGTCTCCGTCGCTCGACCTGGTTGGCAAGATCTAACAGGCCCAGCCCTCGCGGCACCGCTTGTTAGTCTTCTCAGCGCCCGCGTAAGAGATTGCGCGGGCGTTGTCGTCACAGCGGCGCCGTTTTTCTCTTCCCCCTTTCATCTGACCGAGGTTTTACCATGTTGGACGACAACCTTAAGACACAGCTGAAGGCCTATCTGGCCAAAGCGACACGCCCCATCGAGATCGTGGCATCGCTCGATGACAGCGATAAATCGCGCGAGATGCACGGCCTTCTGGCAGATATCGACAGCCTGTCGGACAAGGTCAGTCTGAGCACTGAAGGCACCAACGAACGGCGCCCTTCATTTGCGCTGGGTACGCCGGGAGAAGAGATCGGTATTACCTTTGCTGGGCTGCCCATGGGCCATGAATTTACCTCGCTGGTGCTGGCACTGCTACAAACGGGCGGCCACCCATCCAAGGCCAGCCAAGAGCTGATCGACCAGATCAAGTCGCTCGACGGTGAATTCAACTTCGAAACCTACGTATCGCTGTCGTGCCAGAACTGCCCTGACATCGTGCAGGCGCTCAACCTGATGTCAGTGCTCAACCCGAACATCAGCCACACCATGATCGAAGGCGGTGCCTTCCGTGAAGAGGTAGAGCGCAAAGAGATTCTCTCAGTGCCCACCCTTTACCTGAACGGTGAACACTTCGGTCAGGGCCGCATGACGCTCGAAGAGATCGTTGGCAAGATCGATACCGGTTCAGCGCAGCGTGAAGCCGACAAGCTGAATGCCAAAGAGCCCTTCGACGTGCTGGTGATTGGTGGCGGTCCTGCGGGTGCTGCTGCGGCCATTTATGCCGCACGTAAAGGCGTACGCACTGGCCTGGTGGCTGAACGCTTTGGTGGACAGGTACAGGACACCGCAGCGATTGAAAACTTCATTTCGGTAAAGGCCCATGAAGGCCCGCGCTTGGTGACTGAGCTTGAAGAACACGTCAAGGATTACGACGTTGATGTAATGAAGCTGCAGCGTGCGGCCAAGCTGATTCCTGCGGCACAGGAAGGCGACGATCATCAAGTAGCGTTCGAAAGCGGCGCAGTATTGAAAGCGAAATCAGTCATCGTGGCGACCGGTGCCAACTGGCGCAAAATGGGCGTGCCGGGTGAAGCCGAGTACAACACCCGTGGCGTTGCCTACTGCCCTCACTGCGATGGCCCGCTGTTCAAAGGCAAACCGGTGGCCGTTATCGGCGGTGGCAACTCGGGCGTAGAAGCCGCTATCGATCTGGCCGGTATTGTCAAAGACGTTACTGTGCTCGAGTTCCAGGACAGCCTGCGCGCCGATGCGGTGCTGCAGCGCAAGCTTGAAAGCCTGCCCAACGTGAAAGTGATCAAGAGCGCTCAGACCACCGAAGTACAAGGCGACGGCAAGAAAGTCACCGCGCTTGCCTATAAGGATCGCACCGATGGCAGCGAGCACAGCATCGATCTTGACGGCGTCTTCGTACAGATCGGTCTGGTGCCCAATGCCAGCTGGCTGAAAGGCACGGTAGAACTGAGTCAGCATGGCGAAATCAAGATTGACGAACGTGGTGCCACCTCCATTCCCGGCGTATTCGCTGCGGGTGACGTGACCACCGTGCCTTACAAGCAGATCGTGATTGCGGTCGGTGAAGGCGCTAAAGCATCGCTGTCAGCCTTCGATCACTTGATTCGCGTTACCGCACCTAAAGAGACATCGGCTGAAGAAGCCGAAACGGTGTAGTAAACGCTGCCCAACGCTGACGTGTTAGCGTGAATGACAAAACCGCCGCCCGATTGCTCGGACGGCGGTTTTTTTATGCGCTGCTAATGCAGGATTCAGCACGCCACACCGGCGCTCTTAGCGCGGCTCATCCGAGTTGTGACTGGCAGAAGCGCTGGGCTCGTTACGCTGCGCCAGCGACCCAATGCCGCGCGTCAGATCCTGACCGGAAGGCGTTTGGAAGATACGAATATTGAAATGCGACGCCACTGCGTACACGTATTCGGTGACCTTCGCCTGCACCCGTTCGTAATCATCGAAATTGGGGTGCGCCGAAAAGCAATAAAGCTCCATCGGCACGCCCTCTGAGGTAGGCTCCAGGTAGCGCACCACCACAAACATATCGTTGCGGATATCCTTGTTGGAACGCAGGTAGTGCAGGATGTGGGCACGCAGCAGCCCCATATTGGTAATTGCCGACTCACGCAGTTGCTGACTGTTCATGGCGAACAGCTCGGCCGGCGAGATATCGTCACCGGTATCGATATCGTCATGATGAATAAAGGTATCGCGCAGATGAGCCAGCAGTTCTTCATTGGCAAATTCGATACTGTTTTGATCGATATGGAAGCTGCGCTTGATGCGTCTACCGCGCCCATCGTTGAACACCGGCTGCCAATTGATCCACGGCTCGGTAATAAAGTTGCGGATTGGCACGCGCGCCATGGTGTTATCCCAGTTCCGCACCCTAACCGTGTGCAGCGCGATATCCATCACCTCGCCGTCAACCATGCCGCCGGGCATTTTGATCCAATCACGAATGTTGATCGCGCGCGCGGCTGAAATCTGAATATTGGCAATAAATGACAGCAGCGTGTGTTGGAAGACAAAGATCAGCACCGCCGCCGCTGCACCAAAACTGGAAATGATGATCGCAGGCGGCCGCCCGGTCAGCGAGGCAATAATCAGAATCAAGGCCAGCGCACTGATAATCAGCTTGCTTATCTGCAGGTAGCCTTTGATTGATTGCGACGTTGCCTTGCTCTTTTTCAGCCAAAACATATTGACCGTATCGAGCATTTCCATCAGCAGCAGCGCCACGCTCACAATCCACAGAATCGAGCTAATGATCGACAGGGCCTTATCCAGTGTGGGAGGCAAATCGTTGACTACCGCCAACGTGCTGGAAAACGCCAGCGCCGCAAACACCAGCGCGACTCGGCGGGTTACCGCGATATCTTTCGACAGCACATTCTTGTGGCGCAAAATGAAGCGTCTAACGCTAGTGCGCAGGAAGGTACATGCCAGCCAGTACACCACTAACGGCAGTGCCAACAGCACCACCACAATGACCACGGGATAGACAATTTCCTGCTGCTGAAGCCAAAGCCCCAGTTGATGAAGATAAGACATCAAGAGCGACGTTCTCGAAGTAGATAGAAATCAGAAGAGTTATGCAGCGCTGCGCACATTCATCAGTGAGCGGCAGCAGCAGCCTAGCGGAACCTGAGTTTCTTGCAAGCTAACCAGCGTTTTTTCTGCATTTAGCGGCACGCAACCGCTACTGGTAAGCCCCTACTTCCGCGTACTGATCGTTAAGCGCGAAATCTCCCACCTCGACAAACTTATACACCACTGGGTCGTGCAGCGAATGCGTACGCAGATCACGCCAGTAGCGGTCCAGGCCATAGCGACTTGCCGTTGCGCGAGCGCCCATCAGTTCGAAGGCTTCCGAACAGATCGTAAGTCCCTTGCGCGCCACGTGAGCCTTGGCCGTCGCCACCGCAGCGGCAGCCTCGCCTCGCTGCGCGCGCGAAAACGACTCACCGGCAGCCAGCAGTGTCTGTACCTTTTCCAACGCACTGTCAGCAAGCGCCACCGATGCCTGAAACTCTACCCACATCTCGCCAAAGCGTGCTCGATTGAGGATGTCGTCACTGGCAGTATCAGCGCTGGAACGCAGCCATGCGCGCGCGTATTCATGGACGAAGCGTTTGGTGGCGAAGATCGCGCCTTGGGTATAGCCCGTATAGAAATTGACGAACAGCGATTGGTTAACGGGTCCCTTCACTGCCGCCGCGAAATTGCCGCCAGGTGAATCGCTGTCCAACACCAGCTCCTCAGCGGAAATCTCGACATTATCAAGCACCACGCTGCCGCTTTCGCTGCGCTCAAGCCCAATGGCTTCCCAGTTGTGCAGCCGCGTTACTCCCTCGCGATCGGCGGGAATCAGCACCGCGCCGCTGGCGCCGTCTTCCTCACGGGTGACGCTAAGCGTTAACAAATCGGCAAAACCGTTGCCGGTGCAGAAGTTCTTGCGTCCGTTCAATACCCAGTGATCGCCCTCACGACGCGCCACCACATCGTCGTCACGCGGATTGACCACGCCCGCCAGCCATAACCGCTGCTCGGCGATTCGCTGCTCTAATGCGTGCCACCGCTCAAGGGGTTCGCGGCGTAAATGGAACAGCTGCATCAGATGATAGCCAAGCACCGCACCCACCGAGCCGTCACCGGCAGCAATTTCTCTTACCACTTTGCCAATAGCCGGCCAGCGCAGCCCCAACCCGCCCCGCGATGGAGGAATCACCGCGGTCGTCAAACCGCTTTCCTTCAGCTCGGCCAACTGCGCCCACGGCAATACCTGACGCTGCTCCGGCTGGCTATCGAGTATGGACGCGAATTTTTCACTTAGCGCGCGCGCTGTGGCCAGGGCTTCCTCCTCCACCTCAAGCTGCTGCTGAAGCGGGCGTTCAGTGGCGAACGCAATAGACTCACTGTTGCTGGTACTCATGGTTATCCCTTGACCGCGATAGCCACTGCACCGGTGACAGGCACTGGGCAATGGCTGAAAAGTATCGAATGCCAACGGCTAGCCCCGAGAGAGGCTACCTGCGGCAGCGCCTAAACCTGCTGCTAAAACAGCTCAGTAGACACCGCCCCTACGCTACGTAAAGCGCCGCATGGTTCAGCTACCATAATGAAAGCGCGGGGCTGATTGAAATGACGCAACGGAATGGCGTAAGAAGTTTTTGGCGCAAGGGAGTCGCCTCGTTTGCGCTCAAGCGCGCAAAAAAAAGCGCCCGCTAAAAAGCGAGCGCCCAGCCTCCTCACAACGGAAGCACTTACTCTTTCACATCCATGTATTCACGCGCCCAAATACGGTATTCCTCAAGCGTGGAGTACTTGGACGACAGCTCGGACGCCGACAGATCAGAAGCCTTGATACCGCGCTGCTCACGCAGCATGTCGTAGGTGGCCTTGATCGACGCGAAGTAAGCCGCATGACCGTTCACTACGATGCGCACGCCCAGCGACGCCAGACGATCGAGATCGCGCAGCTTGGGGTTGCCGTAGGCAATCAGCATGATCGGCAGTTTTACGTCGGCGGTAACACGCTCAAGGTGCTCGACGTCGCGAATACCAACGATGCAAATACCATCGGCACCTGCCGCCTGATAGCGTTTGATGCGCTCGATAAGCTGATCGTCGTCGAGCACATTGGCATTGGTACGGGCAAAAATGGAGAAATCAGGATCGATGCGCGCTTCGATAGCGGCGCGCAGTTTGCCGACCATTTCGTCAGTACCGATCAGATCGGTGGACTTATGACCGTACTGCGCAGGCAGCAGGGTATCTTCCAGCGTCATCATTGAGATACCGGAGCGCTCGAGTTCGGTCACCGTACGCATGGCGTTGAGCGCATTGCCATAGCCGTGGTCGGCATCGGCAATCACTGGCAGCTGTGCGACACGGCCAATGCGCGTTGCCTGCTCGACAAATTCGCTCATCGTGACCAGTGCGAAATCGGGCGCGGCCAGCACCTGCAGCGCAGCGACAGAACCACCTAGAATGCCCACTTCGAAACCCAGGTCACCCGCGATACGCGCCGACATGGGATCGAATACCGAACCTGCATCGAAGCAAGTGTCGCCTTTCATCAATTCACGAAACTGAACACGCAGCTGATGCTGAGATTGAATGCTCATGGAGCAACTCCTGATTGTTGTGCGAGCCGGCGCCCTGCGCCTTATCGGCTAAGAGCCCCAACTCATCTTAAGTTTCACCGCCATGCAGAAGGAGTTCACTTTGACACGCGCCAACAAAGATAGCGGTTGTCATCGAATAGCCCAATAGCACTTATCAAAAAGCGGCTGAAACAAGTGAACAAGATACGGCGAACGCTATCGAGAACGTCATAAATATTGGTCGAGAGTATAATACTAAAGGCGTAGAAGGTAAATAAATAGGCTGCTAACTACGGCTCAATTTGCCCGCTTACACGCCTTTTTATTATTCTCACCGCAACTATTTTCTATATTTTTTCTAATTTTTTACACGCTAATAATACGCCTTAACGTCCTTCGAGGGGAGATAAATAAACGCCTGTTTAAACGCCGTTTTCTCCCGCTCAAAGTTTTCGTATACAGCTGATTATCAACCTTTTTTCCAATCAGGCTGTGATAAATACGCGTTCGTCTCGCGCGCCACTAGCCCGGTTAGCACCAACAGCCCCACCAGGTTAGGCAACGCCATTAGACCGTTGGCAATATCTGAGAATGTCCATACTGCTTCCAATTGGGTAATAGAGCCGATAAATACAATAAATGAAAACACCACGCGATAGGCCAACGACAGACGGGTACTGTTGGACAATTGCTGTAACGAGCGCTCTCCGTAATAACTCCACCCCAGAATAGTCGTCAGCGCAAAAAATAGCGCCGCCACCGCCAGAATACCGCCCGCAGCGGGCCCAAAAACAGATTCCAGCGCGAACCCGGTAATACTGGCGCCTTCAAGCCCTTCTACCTTGTACGCCCCTGTCACGACAATCATCAGGGCCGTTAATGACACCATGATGATGGTATCGATGAAGGTTTGGGTCATCGACACCATTGCCTGACGCACCGGATGAGAGGACTGCGCCGCCGCTGCAGCAAACGCGCCGGAGCCAAGCCCGGATTCATTGGAGAAAATACCGCGCGCCACGCCGTACTGAATGGCCATCATCACGGTTGCGCCGGTAAAGCCCCCCGCCACTGCCGAACCGCTGAATGCGTCAGCAACAATGGTGTGAAAGGCGTCGCCCAGGCCCTGCCAGTGATACCCCAGCACGACAATATTCGAGAGCATATACAGCAGCACCATAATGGGCACTACCAGCGAGGCAAAGGACGCGATCGTTTTAATACCGCCGATAATGACCACCATCACGATCAGCGCCATGACGGCCCCGGAAAACCACAGCGGAATACGAAACTGCTCTTCCAGCGTGTGGCTGACAGTATGCGCCTGCGTCATGTTGCCAATGCCAAAGCTTGCTACCACTGCGAACAGGCAAAACGCGATCGAAAGCAGCCCGCCCAGTTTACCGCCCACGCCATCGCGCAAGTAGTAAGCAGCGCTGCCAGAATACTCACCGTTTTGGTCCTGATGACGAAAATGGTTACCAAGAAAGGCTTCAGCATACTTGGTTGCCATGCCTAACAGGCCCATCAGCCACATCCAGAAGATTGCCCCGGGACCGCCCATGGAAATGGCAGTGGCCACCCCAGTAATGTTGCCAATCCCGATCGTTGCTGCCATGGCCGTCATCAGGGCGCCGAAGTGGCTAACATCGCCCGCTTCCTTACCCGTACCGTCGCGGCGCTTAATAAACGCCAGCCATAGCGCATGGCCTAGCAGCCTGAACTGCACGCCTCCTAGCCTGACGGTCAGATAAACGCCTGTCGCCATCAATAGCGGTATCAGCAGGAAAGGGCCCCAAATAATGCCGCTAATGGCAGTGAGTACGTCGTTTATCGAAGTCATCGGCGATGGTCCTGTATATAACGTTATTTAAATTATAAGCAGCGATTATAACCAGTTATATCTCCGCTACCGCAAGCATTAACTCACCCCTGCCAAACGCCCTGCACTGCGTCGACGACAGCAACCACCCCGGACCCGTTAGTGGGCTTCAGGAATATCTCGCAGCAGCGGCTCCCAGCGCTGCGGCAACGGCTCGCGCGTGAAACGCTCGGCCAGCCATTGCGCTGCCGGGCCGAGGCCGCGCTGACGATGCCAACCAATTTCCAGCTCAACGCTGTGCTCGATGCCAGGGGCATCGGGAGTGGTCAACCAAGGGCGTGTCGGCGATGAGGCAATGACATGATCAGACATCAACGCCCACCCCACTCCGTGCTTCACCAGCTCGAGCATGGCGTAATGGCTTTCGACCCACCAGGCGTCGGCAGCGATACGCATGCTCTGGCGCGAGATGCGCCGCCCACGCGTTGCGACAATCAGCTGTCGGTAGTGCACCAGCCGCTGATAGGTAATGGGCTGCTGCGCCAGCGGATGCTCCTTGGCACACACCAGCCGCAGCGGTACACGCCCGACCGGCCGTGCTTCTATCGCACTATCGGGCACCGCCGTGCGACACAGAACGCCAAGGTCGGCCTCATTCTGTTCGATCATCTGGCTAACGTCGTCAAGCAAGGGAAAGTGCAGCTCTAATTCAACGCTCGGAAAGCGTTCGGCAAAATCGCTCAGCACGCCGCCAATCAAGCGCTCGGGATAAAACTCATCAAGCGCCAACCGAATACGCGCCTCCACGCCCTCATCCAAGCGCTGCGCGACGCCCATCAAATGAGCACTCTGCGCCAGTAGCTGCCGTGCTTCTATCAGCACCCGCCGACCGTTGTCAGTAAGCTGAGGCATTCGCCCGCTACGATCGAACAGCGCAAACCCCAGCGTGATTTCCAAATGCGCCACTTGGGTACTGACATGTGACTGGGCCCGCGAGAGCTGACGCGCGGCGGCTGAAAACGAGCCGCAGTCAGCCGCTGTGACGAAGGCATTGAGTTGCTCAAGCGTCGGCATCATAACGCTTCACCTATCTTGATTAGCGATGGATTCCAACTTTTATTATCACTCAAAAAAAGAGAAGGTGCGCCCACGAAATCTCTTGCCCGCGCTAACGGGTGATCCAATGCCGGCAAGAATTCATTTATGGCCACGCTTGGATTTAACGGAGAAAGCACATGCGTACCTTTTGGGATCGCGTTCGACACACGCTCGCCTTCGAAATTATCGGGCTTTTGATCGTGCTGCCGCTGGGTAGTTGGCTGTTTGGTATATCGCTCGCGCACATGGGTGGCGTTGCGGTAATCAGCGTCATTGTCGCCACGCTGTGGAATTACATTTACAACCTTGGGTTCGATATCGCCTTGAAGCACCGCTATGGGCGGGTCGCTAAAACGGTGCCGCAGCGCGTGCTGCATGCGTTTTTATTCGAGGTGGGATTACTGCTGGTGCTACAGCCCTTGATCATGCTGTATCTGGGCAGCGGTGCACTGGATACGCTGGGGATGACGATAACATTGGCGCTTTTTTACATGTGCTATGCCTTCGTCTACAACCTGGGCTACGACTGGCTGTTTCCTCTCCCGAAAACGGCAATGTCTCAGCAGGCCACGCATTAACACCAGTGGCGACTATCGCTTCAATGCAAAACGCCGGAGGCAATGGCCTCCGGCGCTGCTGCTTAACCTTGCCTAACGATCAAGCAACCACGTCGGTGTCGAGATTGACCGCGCCGACAATGTCGATCAAGAACGATGGCGTACCGCTTCCATCGGTGTCGATTCCCAACTCACTCAGATTCTGGCCTTCGTCGTAGGCAACTGCAGTGTCTCCTACTTGACCAGAGAAGTCGTCAGCGAACGACAGCCCACCCAATGCCTCCGCAACACCCGTCAGATCGATAACGTCCTCGCCAGAGGTGAAGTCGGTAATCAGATCGGTTGCGCTAGCGGTAGAGTCTCCAGCATCGAGATAGACAAAAGTGTCTGCCCCGCTACCGCCGGTCAGGGTGTCGGCACCTGCGCCGCAATAGAGAATATCGTTACCGGCACCGCCGCTCAGCTCGTTATCCAGATCGTTGCCGATAATAAGGTCGTTACCGCTGCCACCGATAGCGTTATGGATATCAACGTCATCAGCAATCGCGATATTGCCCTTCAAACCGCCCACATCAGAAAAACTCAGCTGATTGAGATTGATCACCTGATTGTCGGAATAGCCGGAGAAGTCGAAGGTGTTAATACCACCGGCGTCCCACACCGCGAAGATAAGCGGATCGTTGCCATCTTCAGCGCTATAGAAGTCGCGATCGGCGTTGGAGTTGAAACCATAGGTCGTATCACCGGTACGGGTATCTTCATTGGCACCGTACAGACGCTGAATCGCCGCGATATCGTCAAGCATCGGAGCCGCCGGCGAGAACCCCTTGTGGTCAGCCCCGGTTTCGCCTTCGCTCCAGTAGCTCATCAGTGAATACTGACGCGAATCTTCAACGTAATCGGAGTCAGCATACGAAGGGCTGCCCTCTCCCGCGTTGTAGTCACCGGGATGGCTGAGGCCGAGCGCGTGGCCAATTTCATGAGTCAGGGTTTCGCGCCCGTAATTCCAAAGCGTGGGATGGACGTTGTAGTCCTGGAAAAGCTCCTGATTGACCCACACCTGGCTGGATATCTCACGCCCGGTCAGGTCGGTACCGATGGAATCACCCGGGCCGGTCGGCAGGAAAGCGTAAGCAGATGATGCCGAGCCATACTGGACAAAGTTGCCGAAGTTGATATCCGCGCTTTTGTCGTTCGGACTGACTTCTTCAAAGGTAATATTAGCGACATCTGCCCACGACTGTAAGGACAGGCGCGCCTGATGCTGCTGATTCTGATCGAAGCCGCTCAGATTGCGGTCACCGGCGGCGTTGACTGGTACGCCCGACCAATCAGGGAACGAATAGGTTACCTCGACAGGCCGCCCAAGCACGCCAGAACCATTTAACGTTTGGTCTTCACGACCAATATGAGCGCCTGCTTCCTCATTATCGAAAGAGGGTAAACCGGAGTCGCTGTTACCGCCGCGGAAGTCTCGCGTCAAAACATCGAGCACGTCATTTGCATCCGACGATAGTGCCGAATCGTACTCGTGGGGTTTTCGTGTTGCCATGTGACGTCTCCTAACAATTATTCGTTATGGTTGTGATCGTAGGTTCTGCATCAATATGGAACTGCACCTTTAACCCTAGCAGCCGTCATCGAAATGTCATCCTTTCAAGGCGCGTTATTAAGAATTTCTTATCATTTAGCTTCCTTTTGGCTCTCAATCGCCTGAATTTGAAGCGAAAAAACAAATACCCAATTTCATAATTCAGATTGAAACCAGAGTTTCAGTGCTTCACGCGTGCCAAACACCGCCGCAGCCGCGCCATGAATCACTACGGTCTGAGCCAATGCCCACGAAAAAGGGCGCCGAAGCGCCCTGAGTCATAAAGCCATGAAGTGCCGCTAACGAAAGGCGCAAACAGCGTTCGGTGCTGCTCGACCTCGTTGGCTGATTGGACGTTTTTAAACGCCCAGATAATCCAGAATGCCCTCAGCGGCCTTGCGACCTTCGTAAACGGCCGTCACCACCAGGTCGGAACCGCGCACCATATCGCCGCCGGCAAAGATTTTCTCGTTGCTGGTCTGGAAGGCGAAATGCAGGTCGCGTTTCAGATCGTGCTCAGCGGCCACCACGCGCCCGCGCGCATCAATTTCGACGCTGTGGTCGTTAAACCAGTCGACCTCGCTGGGCTCGAAACCGAAGGCCACCACAACAGCATCGGCATCGACGACTTCTTCCGAGCCCGGGACTACCTCTGCGCGACGACGCCCGTTGCTATCCGGCTCGCCCATTTGGGTGGTCGCCAGTTTGACGCCACGCACCCGCCCCTGCTCGTCGCCGATCACCTCAATGGGCTGACGATTGAACAGAAACTCAACCCCTTCCTCGCGCGCGTTTTTCACTTCGCGACGCGATCCGGGCATATTGGCTTCATCACGCCGGTAGGCACACATAACGCTGTGCGCGCCCTGCCGAATCGCCGTGCGGTTGCAATCCATCGCGGTATCGCCGCCGCCCAGCACAATTACTCGTTTACCCTGCATCGACACATAGCCCTCTTCCGAGGTGTCGAAACCAAGGTTGTGGTTGATATTGGAGATCAGGTAATCGAGCGCTTTATGCACGCCATGCAACTGCTCGCCGGGGAAACCGCCTTCCATATATTTGTAGGTGCCCATGCCCATGAACACTGCGTCGTATTCAGCGATCAGTTCATGCATGTGGATGTCGCGGCCTATCTCGGTATTAAGGCGAAATTCGACGCCCATCTCCTCGAGCACCTTGCGACGCCGACGAATCACCTGCTTTTCAAGCTTGAATTCAGGGATACCGAAGGTGAGCAGGCCGCCAATTTCCGGATAGCGATCAAACACCACAGGCGCAACGCCGTTGCGCACCAGCACATCAGCGCAGCCAATACCCGCGGGCCCAGCCCCGATGACCGCGACACGCTTACCGGTCGGCACCACTTTCGACATGTCGGGGCGCCAGCCCAGCGCGAAGGCGGTGTCGGTGATGTATTTCTCTACCGAACCAATGGTTACCGCACCAAAGCCGTCGTTAAGCGTGCAGTCGCCCTCGCACAGCCGGTCCTGCGGACACACGCGGCCGCACACTTCAGGCAGCGAGTTGGTCTGATGCGACAGCTCAGCCGCTTCCAGAATCTGCCCTTCCGAGACCAGCTTCAGCCAGTCGGGAATATAGTTGTGAACCGGACACTTCCACTCGCAGTAAGGGTTACCACACGCCAAACAGCGATGCGCCTGAGAGGCCGCTTCATTCGCGCGGAAAGGCGCGTAAATTTCACTGAACTCGCGCGCGCGCGTGCGGGCGTCCTTCTTCTCGGGATCACGCCGTCCGACGTCGAGAAATTGAAAATTGTTCGCTAAACGTTGTTGCGCCATGGGATGTCTCTCCCTTGTCAATCTGCCCCTCGCGGACAGACCTCACCAATTCGGTTGGGCGCGCCACACCGCGCCCGTGATGTATTGCTGCGCTACGCGGCGCTGCGGCTAGGAAGTCTTAGCAGCGACTTGAGACTGGATGCCTTGGGTTTGACCAGCCAGAAGTTGCGCAGGAAGTCATTGAACTCAGCGAGAATGTGCTGCCCCCACTCGGAGCCGGTTTCCTCGACATATTCCTGAATCACTTCGCGCAGATGGCGGCGGTGCGCTTCCATTTCCTCGGTATTGATACGGCAGATTTCGACCAACTCATGGTTGTAGCGATCGACAAACCCGCGATCCTCGTCGAGCACATAGGCGAAGCCGCCGGTCATGCCTGCGCCGAAGTTCACGCCGGTACGGCCCAACACACACACCACGCCGCCGGTCATGTATTCACAGCCGTGATCACCTACGCCTTCGACCACCGCGTGAGCCCCCGAGTTACGCACACCAAAACGTTCGCCCGCCTGACCTACTGCGAACAACTTGCCGCCAGTGGCGCCGTACAAACAGGTGTTGCCGATAATGGCACTTTCCTGCGTGATGCAGCGGCTGCCAGCGGCTGGCTTGATCACCAACTTGCCGCCGTTCATGCCTTTCCCGACATAGTCGTTGGCGTCGCCCTGCAGGTACATTTCCAGGCCAACCGCGTTCCACACGCCAAAACTTTGCCCAGCGATACCGTCAAGGTGCACCTTGAGCGGCTGACGCAAGCCTTGTTCGCCGTAGCGTGAGGCGATTTCACCGGAAATGCGCGCGCCCACTGAGCGGTCACAGTTATTGATGCTGAAGCTGAACTCACCGCCTTCACCGCTTTCGATAGCAGAGCGCATGGCGTCGAGCATCTCAGCGTTTTTAGCGCCGGGATCGTGCGGCTGGTTGCGGTGCTGAGTGCAGTACTGAGGCGCATCAGCGGGAATATGGTCGTTGTGCAGCAGCCGGCTGAGATCGAGCTGCCCATGAGCAGGCGTTTCGCCCTCGATTTGCTCCAGCAGATCGGTGCGACCAATCAGCTCAGCCAGCGTGGGCACGCCCAGCGATGCCAGCAGTTCGCGCACTTCTTCAGCAATAAAGCGGAAGTAGTGCTTGACCATTTCGACGGTGCCGCGGAAGTGCTCTTCACGCAGCCGCTCATCCTGGGTTGCGACGCCGGTAGCGCAGTTGTTGAGGTGACAGATTTTCAGGTACTTGCACCCCAATGCGACCATCGGCGCGGTGCCAAAGCCAAAGCTTTCCGCGCCCAGAATCGCCGCCTTGATGACATCGAGCCCGGTTTTCAGACCGCCATCGGTCTGAAGTCTGATCTTGTGCCGCAAACCATTGATACGCAGCGACTGATGCACCTCAGGAAGCCCCAGCTCCCACGGCGACCCAGCGTGTTTGATCGAGGTCAGCGGACTGGCAGCGGTACCGCCGTCGTAGCCTGATACCGTGATCAGGTCGGCATAGGCTTTGCCTACCCCAGCAGCGATAGTGCCGATACCGGGCTCGGACACCAGCTTCACCGATACCTGCGCAGATGGGTTAACCTGCTTCAGATCGAAAATCAGCTGGGCTAAATCCTCGATTGAATAGATATCGTGGTGCGGCGGCGGTGAAATCAGGGTGACGCCCGGCACGGCGTAACGCAGCCGCGCAATCAGGCCGTTTACTTTGGTGCCCGGCAACTGCCCGCCTTCACCCGGTTTGGCCCCCTGGGCAACCTTGATCTGAATAACTTCGGCGCTGGCCAGGTAGGCCGGCGTAACGCCAAAGCGCCCTGAGGCTACCTGCTTGATTTTTGAATTCTGAATCGAGCCATAGCGCTGCGGATCTTCGCCGCCTTCACCGGAGTTCGAACGACCGCCGGTTTCGTTCATCGCTTGCGCAAGGCTGGCGTGCGCTTCCGGCGACAGCGCGCCAAGCGACATACCAGCACTATCGAAGCGCGGCAGCAGTGCCTCGATCGGCTCGACTTCCTCGAGCGCAATCGGTTGGAGATCCTTTTTAAGCGTCAGCAGATCGCGGATGGTAGCCACCGGACGCTCGTTAACCAGCCGTGCGAACGCTTTCCACTGCTGATAGTCGCCGTTTTGCACCGCCAGTTGGAGTGTTTTCACCACGTCGGGGTTATAGGCGTGGTATTCAGCGCCGTGCACATACTTGAGCAGACCGCCATGACGAATGCCTTTGCGCTTGATATGGGCTTCGCGGCTGAGCATCTGCTGCTGCAACTGCAGCTCTGCAAAGCCAATCCCGCCCACTCGCGACGCCATGGCGGGGAAGCACAGTTCGATCACCTCATCGCCCAGACCGACACCTTCAAACAGCAGCGAGCCGCGATAGGAAGCAACATGCGAGATGCCCATCTTGGAGATGATCTTAAGTAGCCCTTTTTGCAGCCCCTTACGGAAATTCTCGCGCAGTTCGGCCGGATCGCCCTGCAAGTCGCCGCTCTGATGCATTTCGTGCATCACCTGATACGACAGCCACGGATACACCGCCGTTGCGCCTGCACCAAACAGCACTGCCATTTGATGGGAATCACGCGCAAAGCCGGTCGCGACAATCAGGTTGACGTTGGGGCGCAGCGCCAGCTTACCGAGGTGTGCGTGCACCGCTCCCACTGCCAGCGCGGCATGGATGGGCAACTGACCTTCGCCAAGCTCGGCATCGCTTAATACCAGAATAACCTTGCCATCACGCGCGGCCTGTTCGGCCTGCTGACACAACGCTTCGATCGCGCCACGCAGCCCGGTTTGCTCCGGGTCATAGCTCATCGACAGCGCCGCACTGGCGAATGCCGGATCTTCAAGCGACGTCAGCGCGCTAAACTTGCGCGGCGACAAAATCGGTGTAGTGAGAATCAAGCGGTGCGCGTGATCGGGTGTGGCTGTAAATAGATTGCGCTCAGCCCCCAAGCACGTTTCCAACGACATCACGATCGACTCACGCAGCGGGTCGATAGGTGGGTTGGTCACCTGGGCAAATTTCTGCCGGAAATAGTCGGTAAGCAGCCGTGGCTGGCGCGACAAAACTGCCATCGGCGTGTCATCGCCCATCGAGCCGACCGCTTCCTGACCAAACTCAGCTAGTGGTTTGAGCGTTTGATCGCGCTCTTCGAAGCTCACCAAGAAGGTTTTCTGATAGGCCAGCAGTTCTTCACGCGGAATCGGCTCGAACGGCGCCAATTCGGTCAGAGCGGACTCAAGATAGTGAGCGTTATCGCGCAGCCAGCGTTTGAACGGCCATTCGGATTTCAGCCGGTTACTGACGTCATCGGTATGCAGTACTTCGCCGGTGTGGGTATCCACCGCCAATATCTGGCCCGGCCCTACTCTGCCCTTGGCGACCACCAGCTCAGGAGCGACCGGATTAACGCCGACTTCCGATGCCAGGGTGATAAAGCCACGCTCGTCGATAACCCAACGCGCGGGACGCAGCCCGTTGCGGTCAAGCGTACAGATAGCGTGACGCCCGTCAGTGATGACGATACCCGCCGGCCCGTCCCAGGCTTCCATGTGCATCGAGTTGAATTCATAGAATGCTCGCAAATCGGCATCCATGGTCTGCATGTTTTGCCATGCAGGCGGCACCATCAAACGGATAGCGCGGTGCAGCTCCATGCCGCCGGTAAGCAGCACTTCGAGCATGTTGTCCATGCTCGATGAGTCTGAACCTTTGGTGCTGACGATTTGCTCAAGCTCACCCAGCTCGGGCAGCAGTTCGCTTTGAAAACGCTTGCGACGCGCATTCGCCCAGCTACGGTTCGCTTCGATGGTGTTGATTTCGCCGTTGTGAGCAAGAAAACGGAACGGCTGTGCAAGCTCCCAACGCGGCGCAGTATTGGTAGAAAAGCGCTGGTGAAATACGCAGATGGATGCTTCCATGCGCGCATCGTTGAGATCGCGATAGAAGGTAGGCAGGTCAGCCGGCATCATCAGCCCTTTATAGGAGATGACCTTGGGCGACAGCGAGCAGACATAAAACTCTTCGTCGTCGGCCAACTGCTGCTCGGCAAGACGGCGCGCCATGAATAGATCAACCGCAAACAGCTGATCGCTTTCGCGTCCTTCAGCGGGGCCTACAAACAGATGGCGGATGCGCGGCAGGCAAGCCAGTGCGATGGGGCCACACACGCTGGCATCGATATCGACGTCGCGCCAGCCGTGAAGGATTAGCCCACGCTTCTCAAGCTCGCGTTCAAATACCTCGCGGGCGTGGTTTTCGCGCGCATCGTCGTCGCTGAAAAACAGGCTGCCCACAGCAAACTGCTCGCCCAGCTCAACACCTAGCGTTTCACGTGCGATGTCGCGCATGAAGGCTTTAGGCATAGAGAACAACAAGCCACAGCCGTCACCAGTTTTACCATCAGAGTTGATGCCGCCACGGTGGGTCATACATGCCAGCGAGCCAATTGCTGACTGCAATAGCTCGAAACTTTGCTGCCCTTCCATATGGGCGATCAAGCCAAAGCCACAGTTGTCACGGAAATCACTGGGCTGATACAAACCCTCGTTCATGAAACGCCCCTCGAGATACTTGTCACCGAAATCAAACGAGAGTATTTTTATTGGTTTTCTCTCAAAACCGTGAAAACGGTGACAGCAGCCTCTAGCGCCACCTTTCCAGCGGGTGGAAGAGAATAGCGGTGATGCTCACTGGCGCGCAATAACCTTATGGTTATCTGAAACACAGTAAAATCCGCCACCGCCCCTTCCTGAAGCACGCCTTCTGTATAAAACATCCTATTTTTCAATTAGATAAATACGACTAAGCATCCTGTACCCAGGACAACCTTGGGCCAATTTGAGCCCAAATTAGTTATGCAAGTTTTGCATACCCCATGCAAATAACATAACTACGCATCGTGCAACGACGCATCCCTCGATAGCCCTCTCGACACATGGCATCAGACGGTATTCGTCTATCGATAAGCAGGAGCCAAGACGAGCAGGCGTGGCCTGTTAACGTGCATCGCAGCAGCAGGAAACGGTGCCGATACCAACAAAAAAGCCTCGCTAAGCGAGGCTTTTAGCGGGCCAAACCGCTTTGACTCAGGGCAACGATCTGACATGTGGCTATATAGCTATATGACCACGACGTTATTGGGGCAAGTTAGCGCGCGGGTAATCGTTGATCATCTGCGCCAGCGCTTTTTCATCAACTTGATCTTCTACTCGCGCTTTGCCCAGTGCGTCGAGCAATACCAGCCTGATGCCGCCGTCCAGGACTTTCTTATCGTGCTTCATCAGCTCGATAAAACGTTCGGCACTCATGTTGGTGGGCGCTTTGATGGGCAAGTGGGCAGCGCTAAGCACCTGCTCAACGCGCTGCACATCAGATTCGTTGATATCGCCACAAAGCTGCGACCACTTGGCAGCCATTGCCATACCGGTACTAATGGCTTCGCCATGCAGCCAGTTGCCGTAACCCTGGTGGGTTTCGATGGCATGGCCGAAGGTGTGTCCGAGATTGAGCAACGCACGAACGCTCTGCTCGGTTTCATCCTCAGCGACAATATCAGCCTTGGTGCGACAGCTGGTGATGATGGCGTGATTGAGAGCGGCAGTATCCAACGCCAAAAGAGCATCGATATGCGTTTCCAGCCACGCAAGAAAATCACTGTCGCGGATAAAGCCGTATTTGATGACCTCGGCCAGGCCCGCTGAAAGCTGGCGCTGGTCAAGCGTATTGAGGGTATTGGTATCGATGATCACGGCACGCGGCTGCCAAAAAGCACCGATCATGTTTTTGCCACGCGGATGGTTAACGCCGGTTTTTCCGCCTACCGATGAATCCACCTGCGACAACAGCGTGGTGGGCATCTGAATGAAGCCGATACCGCGCTGATAGCTGGCCGCAGCGAAGCCGGCCATATCGCCGATAACACCGCCTCCGAGGGCGATAATGGTAGCGCGTCGATTAAAGCCCGCCGCCATCAGGCCATCCCAGATCTTCTCGAGATACTCGATGGATTTGTACTGTTCACCGTCGGGAAGAATAACCTCTGCCACCTGATAATCACCTAGCTGCGCCTTCAACCGCTCAAGGTACAGCGGCGCGATGGTCTCGTTGGTGACGATCATTACCTGACGGCCGGCGAAGTGCTGAGTATAAAGCACAGGCATTTCAATCAGGCCTGCGCCTGTATGAATGGGGTAACTGCGTGAGCCTAGCTCGACCGTCAGGGTTTGCATTACTTAGCCTCTGTTGTGAAACGAGTGTTATCAAATCGCCGCGCTTGGCGGCACCGTGCCGAGGATATTCGCGCAACTACGCGCACGACTGGCGCTATACCGTCGATCGTTCGCGCTGTTCTATTTGGCGTTTGATTTCCATTACCACGCCCTTTGGCCCGCGCCGCTCGGTATTAATGATTACGTGTGCTGCTTCTCTATATAGCGGCTCGCGCTCGTGCATGAGCTGGCGCAATTTCGCCGCCGGATCAACGCACTGTAGAAGCGGGCGATTACGGTCACGGGCAGTACGTTTGAGCTGGTGTGCAACCGACGTTTTCAGGAAGATCACCAGCCCGCGTTGATGCAACAGCTCACGGCTGCGCGGATGCGTAATGGCACCACCGCCTGTTGCCAGCACGATGCCCGGCTGGCCG
This sequence comes from Carnimonas bestiolae, assembly GCF_051251145.1. Taxonomy (NCBI): domain Bacteria; kingdom Pseudomonadati; phylum Pseudomonadota; class Gammaproteobacteria; order Oceanospirillales; family Halomonadaceae; genus Carnimonas; species Carnimonas bestiolae. The sequence goes on from NZ_JBPCZK010000003.1 coordinate 236,341, forward strand.
GTCAGCTCATCGATCACCGCTGCTTCGCGCTGACGGAAACCGCTCTCCCCTTCCAAATCGAATATCCACGGGATATTGCAACCACAGCGCTGTTCTATTTCGTGATCGCTATCGACGAAGGGCCGCCCCAGCTCAGCGGCTAGCAGGCGACCTATGGTGCTTTTGCCGGTGCCCATTGGACCGACCAGAAAAATATTGGGTGCGTCTTGCATGACATCACTACTCATTAGCGAACCCCTGGCCGCGCGGTGATTTATCGGATTGCACTCCGTTCAACCGGTGCAACTGTTCTTCACGCGCTGGCTACCAGGGCGCTCTCTCTTGTTCGATGATACTGGGGGTAATAAACACCAGTAGTTCGACCTGCTCCTGTGCACGTCCCGCCGACGTGAACAGCCTGCCAATTCCCGGAATATCGCCAAGCCAGGGAATTTTGCTCAGGTTGCGGGCCTGTTCTTTGGTCAGGATACCGCCAAGTACCACCGTTTCGCCATTCTCAACCATAACTCGCGTGGTAATACGGCTGGTATTGATGGCAGGCAGCCCGTTAAAACGGTCGGCGGCAACGCTATCGTTTTGGACATCGACGGTCATGACCACGGTATCCTGCGCGGTAATATACGGCGTGACATTGAGCGCCAGCACCGCGTCGCGAAATGAGGTGCTGGTCGATCCGTACGACCCGGCTTCCTGATACGGCACTTCCTGCCCTTGCCGAATCGATGCCTGCTCGCGGTCTAGCGTCATGATACGCGGTTGCGACAGCGTATGGCTGATGCCTTCCTGTTCCAGCGCGGTTAGCTCAAGCCCCAACAAGGTGTTTTTATCGAGGAAGCCAACCCCAGTGCTGGCACCGGTTGCGTTACTGCTACCCAAATCGATGCCGATTCCTAGAAATGGGCCATGGCCGCTGTGCTCGGCGGTGTTTCCAGCGCGCGGCGCGGTGATCGCCGCGCCACCACTTCCGCCAGCCGCTCCCCAGCGGATTCCCAACTGACGCGCCAATTGCTCGCGCGCGATGACTATTTTCGCCTCTATCTGGACCTGCCGCAGCGGGTGATCCAACTGCGCGATCAATGGCTCGATTTGCGCCAGTCTTGCTTCGGTATCACGTAGCACCAGCTGATTAGAGCGCTTGTCGAAACTAATGCTACCGCGCTCCGATAATAGCGCGCCGCTCTCTTTGCCTTTTAGCACTTCGACGATATCACTGCCGTTCGCGTAGCCAAGCTTCACTACTTCCACCATCAACGGGCTGCGGTCGTCTTCAGCATTAGCTTTGGCGCCCCGTTGGGTGATCACTAGCGCATCCCCCACCTGCTGAGCGTCGAGGCCATGACTGCGCAGAATCATGTCCAGCCCGTTACGCCAGAAGGTGTCCTCAAGATGCAGGGTGACATCACCTGCCACCTGATCTTCTATCAGTAAATCGATACCACCTGCCGCGGCCAGTTCCAGCAACGCGGCGCGTACAGGAAGCTGCTGAAAATCAACGCTGACTCGCCCGTTGGCTGAGGTGTTATCAGGTGACTGCCGCGCAATGGGCATGGCATCAATGCGCTGAATGCGCGGCTCTGCCTCTCGTGGCAAGTCAGCGACGATAGGCGTCAGGAGGATGTTAACGTGCTTACCATCCTGCTCAAGCTGCGCAATGTGCGGCGACTCAAGCCGTGCCATTAATTGGCTGCCGCCCGGCACTGCAGCGACCGATATCCATTTCAGCGCCCCCTTCCCTTCCCGCTTGAAGGCAAGCCGCGTGCGTGTGCCGTTCATCCGCAGCAGCGTTCGGGTCGGCTGCCCCAGGGAAATCGTCTCAATGGCAGGGGGTGGTGCATCGAAGGTGAGCGCAATTAACAGCGAGTCGTTGCGCTGCTGCCAGCTAACGTCTTCAAGCGTAGCGGCATGCGCGCTACCCATTGCGATGAGCGATAACAGCATAAAAGCGATTAGACACTTCATGGCGCGATACCCCGCGGGGCCGGCGTTAGCAGAATCTGCTCGCGCTGTTGATCGGCAGCGCCCAAGGTGAGCGTTACGCCCTGGGCGGATATGGCGCTCACGTTGGCAGCTTCGACACCGACCTTGTCACCACGCCGAACGCGATACACATGGCCGGTTTCCGACTCGAGCAATGCGAAGTGCCCTTTTGCGCTGCGCCAGAGACCACGAAATTGCAGGCTTCCGACCGGCTCGGTATCTAGCCCCACACCCGAGCGAACCGATGCCACCTGCGATTGGGCGGGCGGTTCGTGCTCACTGGTTAGCTGCTGGATAATCTCCTCAGCGCGTAATGTTTGCGCTTCAGCTTTCGTGCCAAGCGTTTCTCGATCGACATCGGTAGGGGGAGTGAGCAAATCCCACCGAGCGGTGAGATAAAGCGAGAACCGTCCGCTCTGCTGCGCTTCGATGCGGTAGTCAGTGCTGTACCAGGCCCCAAGCTCGCTGGAAATTAATAGCAACCGCGCAAGCGCCGCCAATTCGCCCTCTACCACCAGCGTTAGGGTGCGATTGCCCTGCTCTCCGGATACCTCTGCCTGACGAATCTGCACGCCGCTTGCATCGGCTAGCGCTGCAAGTGCGTCGAGCGGTTTGGAGGGCGTGGCGAGCGTGGGATACCAACTCTTCGCAGGGAGCGGTGCGGCTTGGCTCAATTCCAGGTAGCGCTGATAAGAGCGCTGTAGATCCACATTTTGCTGAAGCGCGAGACGCGCAGACTGTGCCGCCAAACGCCATAGTGGCAGTTGCTGGGCGGCAAGCAGCGCTGACCCCACTACCAATACCGCCGCAGCGGGCGCGAGAACAACGGTGCTGCGCAGCCATTGCGGCCACGATAGCGGATCGCGCCATTCCCAGGCATGCTGATTCGGAAGGCGATAAGCGCGCTGACATATCGCGCGCGGCGATACCGATAGCAATTGCCCTATCTGCCGCCACCCAAGCCCGCCGCTCATGGCTGCGTGCTTCGCATAGATGTCGCTGTACTGTCAGCCTCGCTGCGAGCGAGCCGAATTCGGGTAAAGCCGCCATCTTCTGCGCGTCGGTCGAGCACCTCGATAATCGCCTCAGGCTCGCGCTGCTGCCACTGACGTGCAATCTCGGCGGCGTCGGCGAGCTCCAGTCCTAGCGACATTTCCCAGCGACCTTCGCTGAAGCGCACTTGTTTAAGCGCTTCCAGAGCCGCTGTCTGAGTGCTTAGTAGCGACCACAGCAGCAATTGACCGTCGCGGAAGTTCAGCCAGCCTTGGTAGCGTCCCGCTTCCGTTTGGCGCGCTTGCAGCTGCTGTTCGAGGCCCGGCAGCGCAGCTCGCCACTCAGCATCGAGCACTTTTGAGCCTGACGAATTTCGCAAGGTGGTCTGGCGATACTCACGATACTGATCAAGCGCTGAAGAGAGCAGCGCCATTGTCAGTCCGCTAAAGATCGCCAGCAGCACCGAGCGCTTCATCAAGCCCATTACCACACGACGACGCGCGTCAGTCCGCCAGGCCAGCAGATTGACGTGGCGTGTGCTTAGCACTTTCCTGCCCTTACCAGAGAACGTGAGCTCGCAGCGTCGTTGGCGAGCGCCAGCGCAACCACACTCGTTCCGTCCAGCGATGGGCCAATGCCCGAGGCAGGTGATATTCGCCCCATATCGAAAGGTGCAAAACGGTGACCAGTTGCGTGCGTTAATTGCTCGATAGCGGTAAGGAAGGGCTCACCTGCCACGCTGATAACACAGGTGCCTAACTGAACTGCCGCTTGCTGTAACAAGACGTTAAGCGTGCGATGCTCCTGCTCGGGGCTGTTGTCGCTGGCAGTAGCAACAAAGCGCTGTTCGGTGCCGCTCGCCAGCAGCTCGTAACAGCGACCGCGCCGCCAGCATAGCCAGCCGCCCTCTGCTTCGCGAACGATAGAAGAAAAGACGATGCACTCCGGCACCACCCGCAGCTCAGCAGAGGTTGCTCGCACAACGGCTGATTTAAGCGCATCCACCGTGCTGCGACGACACACCACCAGTTCGCCGCGCCTGCCGCTAACGGCGCTAGCGTTTCTTTCTTCTCCGACAAGATAAAAATCATGGCAGACATCAACGCCCAATTGCCGCCCCAGCTGTTCGGCACGCGTCGCTGAAAAGCGCTCTATCTGCAGCATCGTAACGCCGCTCGGCACATCAAATGGCTCGCGAAGTACACGTGCTCCTGAGATCGCAACCGAGACGCTGCTCACGGGCAACTGACGATGATAGTGACCCAGCAGTTGGGACAGTTGAGCAAACTGGTGAATTTCATCATTTGCAGTAGCAACGCGGTCAGCTAGGCTAGAGAGAATCGAGTTGCCGTGTCGGATCAGTTGAACCAGCGCAATCTGATGCTCTTCAAGCGCCACACCAACATCGCAGCGCAGGGAACCAGCGCGCTGAAAGCGGTGTCTGATGGTACTGGCCAGAGAGCTGCCAAACGCTTGGTAACTATCACGCAACATGCTGACATGCTTTATCACTGGCTCCTCCAAGGCGCGCTACTTATAATGCGCGACTGTTTTCAGACGTTTTGCATCGATTCAACATCTCAGGCGATGCTGCCCGAGATGCGAATATTCTTACGTATCGCCCGCCCGCGGCTGGGTTCGGCGGCGTTTCCCACCAGCGATGGGCTGTTTTGAATGAAGTTGATTAAACGCAGCATCTTCCACCTGTTCTGGCTGTTCGTATCCGTTGCGGCAGCCGTACTGCTAGCCGTTGTGGCGGCCAGCATCTACTTTTCGCCAAGCCTTCCCGACGTTAACGGGTTGCAGCACTATCAACTGGCGACGCCTCTGCGCATTTACACTGAAGATCACAAGCTGATCGGTGAGTACGGCGAACAGCGGCGTAAAATCGTCAAGTACGATCAAATTCCGTCCACGCTGGTAGACGCCTTTGTTTCCGCTGAAGATCAGGAATTCTTCCATCACAACGGCATCGACCCTAAAGGGTTGGCACGTGCTGCTGTCGAGCTGGCAGGCAGCGGCGAAATACGCTCGGGTGGCAGTACCATCACGATGCAGGTGGCACGTAACTACCTGCTAACGCTCGACCAGACCTTCGCCCGTAAAATCAGGGAAATTCTGCTCGCCCTGCAGATGGAGCGAATCCTTAGCAAGCAGCAAATCTTCGAGCTGTACGTGAACAAGATTTACCTGGGCCAGGGTGCTTATGGCGCCGCCACTGCGGCCGAGGTGTATTTCGGCAAGTCGCTGGATAAATTGACCCTGCCGGAAGCCGCGACCATCGCTGGACTGCCCAAGGCCCCCTCTACGCTGAACCCGATTGCCAACCCTGAGCGCTCGCTGATTCGTCGTAACTGGATCCTGCTGCGCATGCGCGATCTCGGCTACATCGATGAAAATCAGTACAAGGAAGCCATTCAGGCCCCCATCCACGTGCGCCCCGCTCATCATCGCAATGAAGTCGAGGCTCGCTACGTGGCAGAGATGGCGCGCCAGTACGCGGTATCCCGTTTTGGTCGCAAGGCATACACCGACGGCTATTCGATCACTACTACGCTGTCCAGCAAGGATCAGAAGGCTGCCCACAGCGCCTTGGTCGATGGCTTGATCGCTTACGATGAACGTCACGGATGGCGCGGCGCGGAGCGCAAGGACATCGCACCTACGCTGACCCAGAAGAAAGGAAATGCCGATCATCGCGGGCTTGAAGAAGAGCTTTCAGCTTCGCCGGAAGTGGCCGAAACCGCTCATCAGGCAGCCGAACGCAGCTCCACCCGCATCAAAGGCATCGACGAAGACGTTTCCAACTGGGTGAACGTGCTACGCGGCACGCCTGAACTTGGCCCGCTCGAACCGGCTATCGTGGTAAGCAGTGAAGGCCAGCAGATGCGCGTACTGCGACGTGATGGCGAATTGGCCACCATCGGCTGGAACGATTTGCGCTGGGCGGCACGCGGCGGCAGTTCGGCCTCGCGTATTGCGTCGCGTGGCGACATGGTTCGGATCATGCAGCGCGGCTCCGGCGACAACACGCGCTGGCGTTTGTCTCAGGTGCCCACGGCAGAGGCTGCTATCGTGGTACTCGACCCCAATAACGGTGCTATTCGAGCCCTACAGGGCGGCTTCAGCTTCTCTAAATCAAGCTTTAACCGTGCGACCCAGGCACGCCGTCAGCCAGGCTCAACGTTCAAGCCCTTCATTTATCTGTCGGCGCTTGAAAACGGCAACATGACGCCTTCCACCGTGATCAACGATGCTCCCATCGTGCAGGCACAAGCGGGCGGCAAAAACTGGCGTCCTGAAAACGACAACATGAGCTTCAACGGCCCTACCCGCCTGCGCGTTGGCCTCTATCGCTCGCGTAACCTGGTTACCATCCGTGCGCTGAATTCGACCGGTATCAATAAAACGCTCGATATGCTGGTCAACATGGGCTTTTCACGTAACCAGTTGCCCGACGGACTCTCACTGGCGCTGGGCAGTGCTTCGCTGACCCCGCTGGAGATGGCCCGCGGCTATGCCGAAATCGCCAACGGCGGTTTCAAGGTGATCCCCTGGTACATCAGCAAGATTACCCGAGGTCAGAACGGTCGCGACAATCTGCTGGATGAGCCGACCCCGCCCGTCGCCTGCCGCGACTGCGATGAAGGCACCACCAGCGTTGAAATTGATGGCCGTACTTATCCAGTCGCCGAGCGAATCGCAGATCCTGCATCGATTTACCAGGTTCAGGACATGATGAAAGACGTTATTCGCAAAGGTACCGGCCGTCGTGCCCAGCAGCTAGGCCGTGATGACCTGGCGGGTAAAACAGGTACCTCCAACGATCGTCGCGATGCGTGGTTCTCAGGCTTTAACTCTGGCCTGGTATCGACTGTTTGGGTGGGTAACGACAACAACACCAGTGTGCGCGAATTTGGCGCTCAGGCTGCCCTCCCCATCTGGATGCAGTTTATGGGACAGGCGCTGAAGGGTGTGCCCAGTCAGAATCCGCCGCAGCCCGACAACATTGTGACGCGACGCATCGATCCGCAGTCAGGACTGCTGCTGCGCGACGGTTCGCCGGGTGGGCTGCCTGAGATTTTCCGCAGCGACAATCTGCCGGGATATCAGCAACCATCGGTCAGTCCTGACCTCGAGGACAGGTCAGGTTCCCAGGGAACCGGGTCCTATGACTCGATCTTCTGATCACCCTAGCAGAGCGCCGGAGCCTACAAGGCGCCGGCGCTCTGCTTTGGGCATGCGGATTGCTCCAGGCGTGTTGCTGGCACTGTCAGGTGCCGTTCAAAGCAACGCTTGGGGCGATATTGTCAGAGACTACGACATCCCCACCGGTAGTGGCGCTAACAGCGGCACCTATAACGGCAACTATTCGCCTATTGCCGACTTCTCTACCTTCGTGCCGCCCAAAAATACCGATGATTTATTCAAGGGCAGCGTGCAGTTCGGGCTGACCGCCGCCAGCGGCAATGACACCACCCATACGCTCAACGGTAGGACCAATCTCAATTGGTACAATCTGCCGTGGTCGTACAATCTTTATGCTTACGCCTACAGCTCGGCCAACAAGGATGAAACTACCGCCGAGCACTATGTAGGGGCAGCGCGCATGCGCTATGACCTTAACGACGACAGCTATCTGTTCAGCCAACTGCGTCTCACCGTCGATCGCTTCAGCGGTTACTCTAACCAGCTAACACTCGCGGGCGGTTATGGTCGCCAACTGCTGAACAGCGAACACCAAAACCTGTCCATCGACATGGGGCCTGGCGTACGTCGAGATGCCTTGGAGCAAGGGGCAACCAAATACCGCGCGCTGGGCTATCTGGGCTTCGACTACACCTACGAATTCACTGATACCGCGAGCTTCGAACAACGTGCTTCTGCTGAAGCGGCGGGCATTGACCTGACCATACGTACCGAGACATCACTGAAGTTAGGCATGAGCGAGAAGCTGAATCTGCGCTTGGCGTATCTGGTCAACTACACCACCAACCCGCCCCCCAAGGCGGACTACACCACTGACACCACCACCACCGTCAGTCTGGAATATGCGCTCTAGGCGAGCGACGCATAAACGTTCGAGACACCGCCAGACCGAATCAGCGCCGTCGAAACGCTAACGTTTGGGAATTACCGTGCAGGAAGTCGCGAGAATGGTTGAGGCGTGCTGAGCGTCGCACCGCCGTGCGCACGTTTTTCAGACAACTAAAAAGCTCCGCGCGAGGCGGAGCTTTGGGTACCGCAGCCCGGAAATTCCGGGCTCAGCCTTTAGGAACGCTTCATGGCAGCGCCGAAACGCTTGTTGAAACGCTCTACGCGGCCACCGGTGGTCGCCTGTTTCTGCTTGCCAGTGTAGAAAGGGTGGCAGTTGGAGCATACGTCCAGGTTAAAGCCTTCGTTGGACGTAGTATGAACGTCGAACTTGGCACCGCAAGAGCAGCTAGCGGAAACAGTGTGGTATTCGGGATGGATTGACGCTTTCATGAGAAACCTCGCGAAGCATGCCGCTGCCTGATCAAGTTAACTGCGCGGAATGATCGTCGCGCCTTGCCAGGTACCGCACACAGAATAGAAGATAGAGATACTCTACACCGGCGGCGATAATGCAATGGCTTGCCACCGGACGAGAGCCGCGTATTCTAGCAGCACATTTGTATTGAGGCCAATTCTTGTCACACGCTCGCCCCGCAACGCCCTCCGGCAGTACCGCCAACGTTTCGCCCGTTCTGCGCGTGGCCGTGCCTTCACCACTGAGAAAGCTGTTCGACTATCTGCCCGCCCACGAGGCTCCTGAAGAAGGCTGGGTAGCGGGTGTCAGGGTGCGGGTACCATTCGGCAAGCGTGAAGTGGTAGGGATCGTGGCTGAAGTAGCCAGCGACAGCGAGTGGCAGCGCGACAAGCTCAAGCAGATAGTCGAGTTAATTGACCGCACGCCCCTTCCCACGCAATGGCTGTGGCTGTGCCGATTTACCGCACGTTATTACCAGCATTCTTTGGGCGACACCTTTGCCCAAGCGATGCCGGTGTTACTGCGTCAAGGGCGTCCGCTGGAAGCACGCACCCGAGAGCGCTGGCACTGCACCGACGCCGGCCGCGTTATCAGCGATGCCGACATGGGACGTGCGCGCAAGCAGACTGAACTGCTCAAGGTACTTCGACAGCACCCTGGTGGCGTTGTTACCTCTGCCATTCTGGCCCACGGCTTCAGCCGCGATCAGCTCGATCGATTAACCGCCAAAGGTTTGATCTCGTCCACTCTTGAGCCACTTACTTGTGCAGAAGCGAGCACAGGGCCAGTGCTGGCCGAACCATCTCTCACGCTTAACCGCGAGCAAGGCACCGCACTTGCAGCGCTGAGCCAGCAATTGGGCACCTTTTCGCCTGCACTGCTGCATGGCGTTACCGGCAGCGGCAAAACCGAAATTTACCTGCAGCTGATCGAAGCGGTACTCGCGCGCGGCCAACAAGCGCTGGTACTTGTGCCCGAGATTGGACTAACGCCGCAAACCTTGCAGCGCTTCAAGCGCCGCTTCAACGTACCGGTGGCGATGCTTCATTCAGGGGTCAGCGATGGCGATCGGCTTGATGTGTGGGAAGCCGCTCGCGCCGGTCGAGCGCGAGTGGTGATCGGCACGCGTTCCGCCGTGTTCACGCCGATGGCCGCGCTGGGCGCAATTATTATTGACGAAGAGCACGATACTTCCTTCAAGCAGCAGGACAATCTGCGCTACCACGCGCGGGATTTAGCATTGGTACGGGCGCATCGAGAGCAGGTACCGGTGGTGCTGGGCAGCGCCACACCGTCGTTGGAAACACTTGCTCACGCATTGGCAGGTCGCTATCTGCACCTGAAACTAACCCAGCGCGCCGCCAACGCCAGCTTCGCCCAACTGGAACTGACCGATATTCGCGTCAAACAAAAGCGCGGCGGCCTTGGCGAAGACGCGATGCAAGCGATCGAGCAGCATTTGGCACAACAGCATCAGGTGCTGGTGTTTATCAATCGCCGGGGATTTGCCCCTACGCTGGCCTGCCACCAGTGCGGGCATATTTTCGATTGCCCTAACTGCGATGCACACATGACGCTGCATCGCTCTCCCGCTCAGTTGGTGTGCCACCATTGCGAGCACGTGGCCGCGCTACCCGATGCCTGTCCTGGCTGTGGCAGTGGCGACCTGCATCCGTTGGGCAGCGGTACCGAGCGCACCGAAGAAACGCTGGCGGCGCGCTTTGCGAACACCCGAATCCTACGCATCGACCGCGATAGCACGCGCCGCAAGGGCGCCATGGATGAGGCGCTGACCGATATCAGAAGCGGTGAGCCTTGTATTTTGGTGGGTACTCAAATGCTCGCCAAAGGGCACCACTTCCCCCATGTAACGCTAGTGGTGGTAGTAAACGCTGACGGCGGTCTTTACGGCAGCGATTTCAGAGCACTGGAGCAAAGCGCGCAGCTGCTTACCCAAGTGGCCGGACGCGCTGGGCGCGGTGCTCGCCCTGGCCGTGCGCTGATTCAAACCATGCACCCCGATGATCCCAACCTGCGGCTCTTGGCGAACGAAGGCTATGATGCCCTCGCGCTACAGCTACTCGAAGAGCGGCGCAGCGCACGGCTACCGCCCTACCGTTTCCTCGCCTTGCTGCGCGCGGAAGGTGCTCAACAGGCAGCGGTTGAAACCCTGCTTGCCGATGCCGGCCAGCAACTTCGGCAATGGCTAGGCGACCAACAGCTCGCGGTGGATTGCCTGGGGCCGGTGCCCGCCCCCATGGAACGTCGCCAGAATCGCTATCACGCTCAACTAATGCTGCAAAGCGACAAGCGCAGTTTGCTGCATACCGCCACCGACTGGCTGATCCAGTGGCTTGAAAAAGCCCCCGATGCCCGTCGCGTCAGGTGGTCGATCGATGTTGACCCGATCACCCTGAGCTAATCCCGTCAGTACTTGAGAGCGCCGCAGCGCTGGCCCATAATAGCCAGCCTTAACGAATTTTTACCTCGTGTTGCGCCCCCTTCCGACTTCGCGGTCCGGCAGCGCTTCCAGCCCGATAATGGTCTCCTTCTCATGAAAGAAACGCTCCTTGAGCTTCTGAATCACGCCCTCGCAACGCTCAAGAGTGAGGGTGTGCTACCCGCCGATCTCAATGTCGACATCCGCATCGATGCCACCCGTGACAAGTCGCACGGCGACTACGCCACCAATCTGGCGCTGGTGCTGGCAAAACCGGCCGGCAAGGCGCCGCGCGAGATTGCCGACGCCTTGGTCGCCGCCCTGCCAGAATCGGCTGCCGTCGAGAAGGTAGAAATCAAGGGCCCAGGATTTATCAACTTCTTTGCCGCTACTTCTGCGGCGGCCGAAATCATCAAGCGTGTGTTGAACGAAGGAGAAGCCTTCGGCCGCAGTGATCACGGTCAAGGCGAGAAGGTCCAGATCGAGTTTGTTTCGGCCAACCCTACCGGCCCGCTGCACGTGGGCCACGGGCGCGGCGCGGTAGTCGGCGACTGTATTGCGCGCCTGCTCGACGCCACCGGTTATCAGGTTACCAAAGAGTTTTACTACAACGATGCCGGTGCCCAGATCGTTAATCTGGAGCGCTCGGTGTCGGCGCGTATCAAAGGCCTCGAGCCAAGTGATCCGGCGTGGCCCGAAGATGGCTATCGTGGTGATTACATCAAGGACATCGCGCGAGACTACATGCAAGGCGTTACCGTCCGCGCCGATGATCGCGAAGTGACCGCCAAGGCAGACCCTGACGACAGCAAGGCCGTTAGCGACTTCGCGGTGGCCTACCTGCGTCGCGAACAGGATCTCGACCTGAAGGCGTTCGACGTGAAGTTTGACGTTTACTTCCTTGAATCTTCGCTCTACAGCGACGGCAAGGTCGAAAAGACCGTCGAACAGCTCGTCAACAATGGCCACACCTATGAGTCCGACGGCGCGATGTGGCTGCGCACGACCGACTTCGGTGACGACAAGGATCGCGTGATGCGTAAGCGCGATGGCTTTTACACCTACTTCCTGCCCGACGTCGCTTACCATTTCGATAAGTGGCAGCGCGGCTTTACCACCGTTATCGATGAACAGGGCGCTGATCACCACTCTACCGTGACCCGCGTACGCGCCGGGCTACAGGCCCTCGATGCCGGCATCCCCGAGGGCTGGCCTGAGTACGTGTTGCATCAAATGGCGATGGTGGTGCGCGATGGCAAGGAGGTTAAGCTCTCCAAGCGCGCCGGTAGCTACGTCACCCTGCGCGATTTGATCGACGAAGTGGGCCGCGATGCCACCCGTTACTTCCTGGTTGCGCGCAAGGTTGATTCTCAGCTTACCTTCGACATCGATTTGGCATTGGCGCAGTCCAACGACAACCCGGTGTATTACCTTCAGTATGCTCACGCGCGCCTGTGCAGCGTGTTCAAACGTGCCGCTGAAAACGACATACCGTTCGATGAGCAGATTGGCCTTGCGCATCTCGATCAGCTGACCGAGGCGCGTGAGAAAGACCTGCTTAATCGTCTCGCGGCCTATCCCGAGCAGTTGGCGCGTGCCGCGCATGCCCGCGAGCCGCATCAGGTTGCGCAATACTTGCAAGAGCTTGCGTCGGACTTCCACTCCTTCTATAACGCTGTCAAGGTGATGACTGACGACGAGAACCAGCGCAATGCACGCTTGGCACTCTGTAAAGCGGTTCGTCAGGTGTTGTTCAACGGTTTGAATCTGCTGGGCCTGGGTGCTCCGGAGGAGATGTAATGCCACCACGCCAATCCAATCAGGGGCGTCGCCCTAGTCAGGCACAGCAACAGCGTCGTGCCAACGGTGGACATCAAGGCAATAATGCACGCCGCGGTGCGTCTCAGCACTCTGGTGGAGGCTGGCACATTCCCGGCTGGGCGTGGATTATCATTGGATTGGCGGTAGGCGTGATTGCCACCAAAGTGCTGATGGGCGGCTCTGGCTCAAGCGATCATAGCGACGATGCCGCTATCGTAACGCGCCCGATTCCTACTAATGATAGTCAGCAGCAGGATGCAGCCAAAGGCAGCGCTTCCAAGGGCGACGAGTCCAAAAACAGTGCGTCCAGCCAGCAGAAAGGCGACAGCAGCGGCAAGCAGCAGGCCAATAGTCAAAGCGCCGATGATGCCCAGCAGCAGAAAGAGAAGGATCGTATGCCATCCTTCGAGTTCTATACGCTATTGCCAAAATCTGAAGTTATCGCCCCCTCCGATCCGAAAGGCGATGACACCACCATCAGCACCCCGCCACCGACGCCGACCAAGCACCGCGCTAACAACGAGCAGGCGGCCAGCACCAATAGCAGCAGCGAACGCCAGCAGGCTAACACTAACCAAAGCCGTAGCCAGCAGCAGTCGTCCGATCTTGGCGGCGCGCGCTACCTGCTGCAGGCAGCCTCTTATCGCAACCGCTCCGATGCCGACACCATGGCGGGCAAGTTCCGCGACCTCGGGCTAGTGACCCAGGTATCGCAGGTAAAAACCGGTGATGGCACCACCTGGTACCGCGTTCAGGCTGGGCCCTATAGCACTTCCGCTGAGCTGTCACGTGCGCGCGATCTGATGAAAGCGCGTGGCATCGAGCCGCTTACGCTTCGCCAACGTTAATGGGCAGCGGTCATGCCTGATAGCGATGTGTTTCACAAAAGCGATCAACAGGCCGACCCAGCGCTATTTGCCACAGAGGCCGCCGGGCTTGAGTGGTTGGCCGAAGCTCAAGGAGCGCGTGTTGCCCGCGTGATTGCCCACAGCGCCACCTCGCTGACGATCGAGCGCATTGTTCCCGGGCAGCCCGACCGCGCCAAAGCGCACGACTTCGGTATAGCGCTGGCGACCACCCACGCGGCGGGGGCTCCAGCGTTCGGCGCCAAGCCCCCCAATGCCCCCGGCCCACAGGGCTTTATCGGCCCAACCGGTTCTCCCCTCCCGATGGCATACGGTGACTGGGCCAGTTGGGGCCGCTTCTTCGCCGAAGCACGCGTCCTCCCCTTCCTGCGCATGGCGCGCGATAATGGATCACTCGACGCAGCTGACGCTCGCACCATTGAGCGAGCGGCCGCACGGCTGACCGCTGGCGACTTCGACGACGATAGTGGGCCTGCGCGTATTCACGGCGATCTTTGGAGCGGCAATCTGCTATGGAGCGATAGCGGCGCTGTGCTGATCGATCCCGCTGCGCACGGTGGTCATCCGCTGGACGATCTGGCCATGCTCGGGGTGTTTTCAGCGCCGTTTATTGATGACATCTACGCGGGCTACGAGCACAGCACCGCTCTACCTGACCAGTGGCGTCAGCGGCTCCCCCTTCATCAGCTCTATCCACTGCTGGTGCATGCGGTGCTATTTGGCAGCGGCTATGGCACGGCCGCTGCACGCGCGGCGCAGCGTTTCGTATAACCGCCACTTCCCCGATAGCATCCTGGCCGGATGCCAAATGCCATTGGCACTTTCCCACATCGCTCTCTCTTGATTTCCCCCTCGGCTGCCCACACCTAGCCACAAGTAACGCATCGCACAAGCAGCGCCCACGGCATGCTCGGCGATGCATGGCGCTACCGCAGCTTATCGCACGTCATCGCAGGCGGTAGTGCTCACCCATTCACCCTTTGTTGGTTTCGCCAACGGCATACCACCAAAGCAGATGAGAGAACCGCATGACCACGATTGTATCGGTGCGCCGAAATGGCCAGGTCGCGCTGGCCGGAGATGGCCAGGTATCGCTAGGCAATACCGTGATGAAAGGCAACGCTGCCAAGATTCGCCGCTTTCACAAAGGCCAGGTATTGGCCGGATTCGCCGGCGGCACGGCGGATGCCTTCACCCTGTTTGAACGTTTCGAAGCGCAGCTCGACAAGAACTCGGGCAACCTTACCCGCGCCGCAGTGGAGCTAGCCAAGGAGTGGCGCACCGACCGTGCGCTACGCAAACTCGAAGCCATGCTGGTAGTGGCCGACAAAACGGCATCGCTGATTATCACCGGCACTGGCGATGTACTTGAGCCAGAGCACGGTATCGCTACCATCGGCTCGGGCGGTCAATTCGCGCTGGCGGCGGCACGCGGCATGCTTGAAAACACCGAGCTATCTGCCGCAGAAATTACCGAGAAGAGCCTCAGTATCGCGGCTGATATCTGCGTATTTACCAACCACAACATCAAACTGGAAGCGCTGGACTGATCCCATGGCACAGATGACCCCTCGCGAAATCGTAACCGCCCTCGATCAGCACATCGTCGGCCAGGCAGAAGCCAAACGCGCCGTTGCCATCGCGCTGCGTAACCGCTGGCGCCGCATGCAGCTGGATGACGATCTACGCGGCGAAGTAACCCCCAAGAACATTCTGATGATTGGCCCAACCGGGGTAGGTAAAACAGAAATTGCCCGCCGCTTGGCCAAGCTGGCCGGCGCGCCCTTCCTCAAGGTAGAAGCAACCAAGTTCACCGAAGTGGGCTATGTCGGCCGCGATGTCGAATCGATCGTGCGTGATCTGGTCGAGATGGCTATCAAGCTGGTCCGCGATCAGGCCAAGGAAGAGGTCAAGAACAAGGCCGAAGATCAAGCCGAAGAGCGCATTCTGGACGCCTTGCTGCGCCCGGCCCGCGGTTCTGAATACGACAGCGGCGGCAGCAAGGACAGCAACACTCGTCAGGTTTTCCGCAAGAAGCTGCGTGAAGGCGAACTGGACGACAAAGAGATAGAGATCGACGTTACCCCTGCCGGTCAGAACATGGAAATCATGACGCCACCGGGCATGGAAGAGATGGCCAGCCAGTTGCAGAACATGTTCTCCAATATGAACAAGCAGCAGACCGAATCGCGCAAGCTAACGGTCAAGGAAGCCCGTAAGCTGCTGATTGATGAGGAAGCTGGCAAGCTGATCAGCGACGATGATCTGAAAAGCCGTGCGGTCGAAGCCGTCGAGCAAAACGGTATCGTCTTCCTCGACGAGATCGATAAGGTGGCCAAAGGCAGCAATAACGCCAGCGGCGGCGATGTCTCGCGTGAAGGCGTGCAGCGCGATCTGCTGCCGCTGATCGAAGGATCGACCGTATCGACCAAATACGGCATGGTGAAAACTGACCATATCCTGTTCATCGCCTCGGGCGCTTTCCACCTGTCGAAGCCGTCGGATCTGATTCCTGAGCTGCAGGGCCGCTTGCCCATTCGTGTTGAACTGAGTGCGCTGACTCCGGAAGACTTCGAGCGTATTCTCAGGGAGCCTTCGGCATCGCTGACCAAGCAGTACACTTCGCTACTGGGCACCGACGGCCTGAAGATCAGCTTCACTGACGATGGCATCAAGCGAATCGCCGAAATTGCCTATCAGGTCAACGAAGGCACCGAAAATATTGGCGCCCGCCGTCTGCACACCGTGATGGAGCGGCTGCTGGAAGAAGCGCTGTTCGAAGGTGGAGAAATGGCGGAGCAGACCATCGACGCGGCCTATGTGGACGAGCGCCTTGGTGAGCTTGCCCGCGACGAAGACTTGTCGCGCTTTATTCTCTAAGACGCCCCGCTAACATCTTGTACGCCAAGCCCTGACCACGGTCGGGGCTTTTTTGCAGGCGGCTAACGGCAAACCCACTCGCCACATTTCATTTCCTTGTTTCGTCCGTGGCAGCGGACGTACCATAGACGCCCTGATAGGTATCAAAGGAGCATAGAGCACCATGGCTAAGCAAAGCCGCAAATCCGGCCGAGTCATTCACGACAACGCGCTCAAGGCAGCGCTTAAAACCCCACTTTTCCGACAGCGCGTCGTGAAACCGAAAAAAGGCAAAGGCGCCTACTCTCGCAAAGGAAGGACGCCATCGCTAGCCAGCCCGCAGGTTACTTTGGCTGCCTAACGATGGCGTCTTTTCGTCAAATTACCGTTATTCAGGGAGCGCACCGTGTCGTCTGACCCTCGCGAACGTTTCGATAGCGCAGCCGAGCAACCCGCTCCTGTACCGCAACATGTTCATTACCACCGTGATCAGCGGGCGCTGGAACTCATCTACCACGCCGATGCCATCACGCCCCCATACGCAGGCGATCAATTAGCCAACGCGCTCACAGACGACCAAGGACTTGCCCATTTCACCCTGCCGGTGGAACTGCTGCGCGTGTTCTCGCCCTCGGCCGAAGTGCGTGGTCACAGCCCCGATCAAGCGGTGCTGCAAACCGGTAAGCGCGATGTCACGCTGCTGAATATCGAGCCGGTGGGCAACTACGCACTCAAGCTGTTTTTCGATGACGGGCACAACAGCGGCATCTACAGTTGGGCATTCTTGTTCGAGCTGGCTATTCACCGCAACGAGTGGTGGCAGCACTATCTGAAAGAGCTCGACACCGCAGGGGCCTCGCGCGCGCCGCAGGGCATTCAAATCAAGCAGCTCTAGCGTGCCCAACACAATGATTGTGCGGTGCCTCGGCGCCATGACCACGTGGATTCGAGCTCGAACATCTTCCATCCCTGCATGATCCAGGCGATCCCCTGCGCTGCTGCATATCGCTCCGCCCGGCAAGCGCGCGCTCTTCCTCTGCTTGAGCGCTACGCTACTCCATCGGCTTGCTCTCGCTTGTTGTTCCCCCCGGTAACCGCTCGCTGGACGCCTTATCCTTTCGCCTTATAACGACTCAACTGCCCTTGTAAGCGATTACACTCGTTTCAAACAGTTATTTGAAACGGGGTAAATAATGGGTGAACCGCTCGCCGTATCAGCGTCCACCGCTGAGATCATTTTGGATGCTGCCGAGGCCGTTTTCGCCGCCGACGGTGACACGCACGCTTCGCTGCGCTGCATTACCAGTCATGCGGGCGTAAACATCGCTGCCGTTAATTATCACTTCGGCTCGAAGGATGGCCTGATCAAGGCAGTACTCGAGCGCCGCATGGGCGAGCTTAACCGCGAGCGACTGCGCCGTCTTGATGAGCTGGAAAGCGGCGATGAATCGCCGCGCCCCTCGCAGCTTATCAAAGCCTACTTCGGCCCGCTGATTACCTTCGCCAGTCAGCAAAATTCCGATGCGCGAGCCTTTGTCGCACTGATTGAGCGCAGCGTTACCAACCCCAATAGCTTTACTCAGGCCATCGTCGCCGATCAGTTCGAGCAGGTGGTGCTGCGCTACCGTAACGCTTTCCATGCTGCGCTACCGCAGGTGCCCAAGGCGGAAGTGAGCTGGCGTTTTCAGTTCATGCTGGGCGCTACCGCCTATGCACTTTACGGCTCGAGTCAGTTGGCGCTGCTGTTTGACGTCGAAGAGTCTCATGAAGAGAGCCTGGCCCGCCTGGAACCACGCTTGATGAGCTTCCTGCTGGGCGGCTTGCGCACACCTTTGCCTGAAGTAGATGGCAATACGCCCTGAACCCACCACGATGGCACTGTATCGCCGTTCGGAAGGAGCTTCGATGACATTCCAACCTGTCTATATTGTCGATGGCATGCGATCGCCTTTCCTGAAAGCGGCGGGCGCTCCGGGACCATTTTCAGCAGCTGACCTTGCCGTACAAACAGGCCGTGCGCTGCTGCTGCGTAATGGCGAGCTTGGCCGCCATCTCGATGAAGTGATCATCGGCTGTGCGGCGCCCTCCCCCGACGAAGTCAACATAGGGCGCGTAATTGCCCTGCGGCTGGGCCTCGACGAGCGTATTCCGGCCTGGACCGTGATGCGTAACTGCGCCTCGGGAATGCAGGCACTCGACAGTGCCATCGCTAATATTCAGCGCGGCACCAGTCAGCTAGTGCTGGCAGGCGGCGTCGATGCCCTTTCGCACGCGCCGCTATTATTTTCCAACGCGATGGTGCGCTGGCTGGCGCAGTGGTACAAGGCGCGCTCCGTGGGCGAGCGAGCACGCGCGCTGTCGGCCTTCAAACCGCACTATCTGGCCCCGGTGATTGGGCTGCTGAAAGGTCTTACTGATCCAGTGGTGGGCCTTTCCATGGGCCAAACCGCCGAAAATCTGGCGCACGCTTTCGGCATCGACCGAACCGCCATGGATCGCTTTGCGGTGCAAAGCCACCAGCGTGCCATGGCCGCTCGCGATGGCGGGCATTTCGATCACGAAATCGCTGCGCTGATCGATGGTAGCGGCAAGGTCTATCAGCACGATGACGGCATTCGTGACGATTCCAGCGTAGAGCGTTTAGCCAAGCTGAAGCCGGTGTTTGATAAGCCTGCGGGTAACGTTACCGCCGGCAACAGCTCACAGGTCACCGACGGTGCTGCGCTGCTGATGCTGGCATCGGAGCAAGCCGTCAACGACTACCAGCTCACGCCATTAGGAAAAATTACCGACAGCCAGTGGGCCGGCCTCTCGCCTGCGCAAATGGGGCTTGGGCCCGTCCATGCCGCTACCCCCATTCTCAAACGCCAGCAGCTCTCCCCCAATGATCTTGACGCATGGGAGATCAACGAAGCCTTCGCTGCACAGGTACTGGCGTGTCAGGCGGCGTGGAAGGACCAGCACTACTGCGAGAGCGCGCTCGATTATGCGGCGCCGGGGCCGATCGACCCACAGCGCCTGAACGTCGATGGCGGCGCGATTGCGCTGGGACATCCGGTCGGCGCGTCCGGTGCGCGTATTGTCCTGCATCTGCTCAACGTGCTGCGGCATCGCCAGCAGCAGCGCGGCATTGCGGCTATCTGCATCGGCGGTGGTCAAGGCGGCGCCATGCTGATTGAGAATCTTAGCCAGGGGGTTGCCGCATGAGCCATGATCACGCACCCAACACAGTGGGCGACTGGACACTCAGCCGCGACCAACACGACATCGCCCTACTGACCCTTAACTGCGCGGGGCGCGAGGTTAATACTCTAACGCCGATCGTGCTGGGCGATCTTTCAACGCTACTCAGTGAGCTTGAACAGCACCCCCCAGCAGGTCTGATCATTCGTTCTGGCAAGGTCGGCAGTTTTATCGTCGGCGCTGACATCGACCAGTTCGCCGCGGTCGACAGCTATCAAGCATTAGAACCGCTGATTCGCAGCGGATGGGACACCTATTCTCAACTGGCGAAGCTGCCTTTCCCAACGCTGGCACTGATTGATGGTCACTGCCTCGGCGGTGGTCTGGAGCTGGCGCTGGCATGTCGCTACCGCGTTGCCGTTGATCGTCCTAGCGCAAAGCTGGGACTTCCGGAAGTCATGCTGGGCATCCTGCCGGCGTGGGGCGGTATCAAGCGTTTGCCTGAATTGATTGGCGCTGCGGCAGCACTGCCGCTGCTGCTCAGCGGCAAACAGCTGGCTCCGCGACGCGCGGCGTCACTCGGCATTGTCGATCTGGTGGTTGCCGAGCGCGTGGCTGAAGGCACTGCCTCCCACGTTGTGCTCAACGGCATCGCACCGCGCAAACGCTCGTGGCTGGCGCGCGCCTCCAACACCGCGATGCTTAAGCCATTGATTGCCAAACGGGTACGCCGTGATATCGAGCGCAAGGATCCACACCAGCATTACCCAGCGCCGCGCATCATTGCGGAAGTATGGGAGAAACACGATGGCAATCCGCTAGAGGCCCCGCAGCAGCTCGACGCGCTGATTCAGTCGCCGGTGACGCCTCAGTTGATACGGCTGTTTGGACTTCAGGAGCAGTTGAAAGGCACGGCACGCCAGCCAAACGTTGCTCCCATGCGGCGAGTGCATGTGGTGGGGGCCGGGGTGATGGGTGGTGATATCGCCGCCTGGTGTGCGCTGAAAGGGTTCAGGGTCACGCTGCAGGATCAGGATATCGAACGCATTGCGCCCGCCATTGGCCGCGCCCAGCAGCTGTTCAAGCGCCGCTTGCGTCGCGATAAGCGCGCCATTACCGCCGCTTTCGATCGCCTTATTGCTGATCCGCAAGGGTTAGGTGTTGCCGGTGCCGATGTGGTGATCGAAGCCATCGGTGAACAACTAGAGGCCAAGCACGCGCTCTACCAAGCGCTGGAGCCACACCTCAAAGCGGATGCCATTCTAGCCACCAATACCTCCAGCCTCGCCTTGGAGGCGCTGCGTGAAGGGCTCGAACAGCCGCAACGCTTGATCGGCATTCACTTCTTCAATCCCGTGGCCAGGATGCCGCTGGTCGAAGTCGTCCACACCGGCGATGCAGACAGCGATGCCGTGCAGCGCGCCTGCGCCTTCGTGGGGGCCATCGATAAACTACCGCTGAAGGTAAAAAGCACCCCTGGATTTTTGGTCAATGCGGTATTGGCGCCCTACTTGCTTGAGGCAATGCGCGCACTCGATGAAGGCACCAGCAAGGCAGCCATCGATACCAGCATGGAAGCATTCGGTATGCCGATGGGGCCGCTGGCATTGGCCGACACGGTGGGGCTCGATGTCATTCACGCAGCTGGCAGCGCTTTGCAAGATGCCGCTCAAGTGCCGCGCTGTCTGACCGAGAGGCTCGAGCTAGGGCATCTGGGGCGCAAAAGCGGCCGCGGTTTCTACCACTGGCCCGAGGGCAAACGTGACAAACGAGCCGATCAGGAAAGCGGCGACGTTTCCGCTGATCGCCAGTTGGCGCTGCGGCTAATTACGCCACTGGTAGAACAAACCCGCCAGCAATTGCACAACGGTATCGTGGAAAGCGCCGATCTGGCCGACGCGGGCGTCATTTTCGGCACTGGCTATGCGCCCTTCAGCGGCGGACCGCTGACCGACTCACGCATTGCTGCAAAGGATGATATCTGACCGGCGCACGACCACTGATTAACGCAAGGCTTGATTCAACCACCCGTGACTCCCCGCATTGACTGGAGGCGAACTATGGATGCTCCTTGGCTCGATCACTATCCCAACGGCGTTCCCGCTCAGATTGATATCGATCGCTACCAATCGCTAGCCGATTTGCTCGATCAGTCCTGTCGACGCTTCCCTGAACGCACCGCCTACATTTGCATGGGGACCAGACTCAGCTATCGCAAGTTGGATGCGCTTTCTCGACAGTTTGCCGCGTGGTTGCAGCACAAAGGTTTTGAAAAAGGCGATCGGCTAGCCATCATGATGCCCAATTTCCTCGCCTATCCCGTTGTCTTGTTTGGGGCACTACGCGCGGGCTGTGTGGTCATCAACTGCAACCCGCTTTATAGCTTCGACGAGTTGAAGCACAAGCTGGTAGATGCCGAGGCGAAAGGCATCGTGGTCGCCGAAAATGTCGCCGCCACACTTGAGAAGTGCGGCCGGATCGATAGCCTTGAGCAGACCATTATCGCCCGCATTGGCGAGTTTATGGGGCCGCTGAAAGGACGAGCCATCGACTTTGCTGCTCGCTCGCTGAAGAAGATGATTCCTGCCTGGTCGCTGGAAGGACACCAGTGGTTGGCTGACGCTATCAAACAAGGGAAATCACTGACCTTCACGCCTCCCACCCTGACCCATCAGGATACCGCGTGCCTGCAATACACAGGCGGTACCACCGGGCTCGCCAAAGGGGCGATAATTTCTCACGGCAACCTACTGGCCAATCTAACGCAATTGCGCGTCTGGATTCATCACATCATCAGCGATGAATCTCCCGAGACGATCATCACCGCGCTGCCGCTCTATCACATTTTCGCGCTCACGGTGAACTGTTTGCTGTTCGTTTCGCTGGGGGCATGCAGCCTGCTTATTCCTGACCCTCGCGACATGAAAGGCTTTATCAAGGTACTGAAAAAGCACCATTTTACCTGTTTCTCAGGGGTGAATACGCTTTACAACGGGCTACTGAACCGGCCCGAACTGAAAGAGGTCGACTTCAGCCCACTCAAGATTGCCATCGCTGGCGGTATGGCGCTGCAGGGCAGCGTGGCGCAGCGCTGGGAAGAGGCTACCGGCACCTCTATTATCCAGGGATATGGACTCACCGAGGCTTCTCCGGTGGTGTGCGTTACGCCGCTCACCACACCCGCCGCGCCCTTCAATGGCTCGATAGGGTTCCCGCTACCTTCTACCCATGTCAGCATTCGCGATGAACACGGGCAGCCGCTAGCGCTCAACGAGACCGGTGAGCTATGTGTCAAAGGCCCGCAGGTTGTTAGCGGCTACTGGAAACATGCCGAAGAAAATGCCACCACCTTCTTCGATGATGGCTACTTGCGCACCGGTGATATTGCGCGCATCGACGAGAAGGGCTTCGTGTTTCTGGTCGACCGCAAAAAAGACATGATTCTAGTGTCGGGTTTCAACGTCTATCCCAACGAAGTCGAGGAAGTAATCACCCGCCACCCAGGCGTTAGCGAGGCGGCCGCGATTGGCGTTCCTGATGATAACTCGGGCGAGCGAGTGAAGGTGTTTGTGATTCGGCGCGATCCTGATCTCGACGAACAAACGCTACGGGCGTGGTGCAAGGACCATCTCTCCGGTTACAAAGTGCCGCGCTATATTGAATTTCGCGACGATTTACCGCGCAGCAACGTTGGCAAGATTTTACGCCGCGAACTGCGCGTTCCCACCGACGCTCATCAACCGGCGCATCCGGCCAACATCCCTGACTGATCGCCGCCGGCGGCGCTTGCGTCTAGCTGAAGAAACAGCGCTGCCGGCACTCCTCTACGCCAGCTTCCGGTCGCTATACGGCAGCACCGCTCTACTCTAGGGCGTCGGCAAGGCTTTACTTGGCACGTGCTGGTGATCATTAGCACCGTGCGCACCAAAGAAACCTATCCAGACCAAAGACAAGAGCGCCTCGCAGCGCTAAACTGCCAGCTCTTGTGGCTGCTTTGTGCAGTTGCTCCCGAATTCACACGCCACTCGGCCATCTTGATTGCTGCGCCGGGTGGTCGTGGGCCACGCGTCGGCGGCACTTTCCCGACGAACGTCGCTGACGCTGGCCCCACTGGCAATCCATAGGAAAACGGCATGGACAAACGAACCACTCATTTCGGCTTCCAGGATGTTCCGGTCGAAGAAAAGGCAGGCCGTGTTGCTGACGTCTTTCATTCGGTCGCCAAACGCTATGACGTAATGAACGACCTGATGTCGTTCGGCGTTCACCGCCTTTGGAAGCGCATCACGCTCGAGCGTTCTGGCGTGCGCAAGGGCAATGCCGTGCTCGATATCGCAGGTGGCACCGGCGATCTTACCCGCCAGTTCGCCAAGCGTGTGGGCCCGACCGGCCGCGTGGTGCTGGCCGATATCAACGCCTCGATGCTCAATGTCGGCCGCGACAAGCTGATCGATGCAGGCGTTGGTCACGAAGTGGAATACGTTCAGGCGAACGCCGAAGAGCTTCCCTTCGACGACAACACCTTCGACTGCATTACCATTGCGTTCGGTCTGCGTAATGTTACCGACAAGGACAAAGCGCTGCGCTCTATGGCCCGCGTGCTCAAGCCGGGCGGTCGACTGCTGGTCCTGGAGTTCTCCAAACCCACCAACGCGCTGTTTGAGAAGGTCTACGACCAGTATTCCTTCCACGTACTGCCACGCGTTGGCCAACTGGTCGCTAACGATGCTGACTCTTACCGCTATCTGGCCGAGTCGATTCGTATGCACCCCGACCAGGCGACCTTGAAGGCGATGATGGAAGACGCGGGGCTTGAGCGTGTTGAGTACACCAACATGACCGGTGGTGTGGTAGCACTCCATCGCGGAATCAAGCTTTGAGCCGGGAAGATACCGGCTTCTCCATGGAACATGTCGAAGAGTCACCGATGACGCTGTTTGCCCCGCTGGCGTTGGCCTGTATCGAAACCACTCTGAATCGGGTTATCGCACGCGACCCGGCAGCGCCGGGCAGGCTCGCCCGCCTATCTGACAAACGCATTGTCGTAAGGCTTGAGCATCCTGATATCTGCTGCATGGCGCTGTTTCGAACCGACGGCATTAGCTTGTCGCGTTTGGACGATCCGAGTGAAGGCGATGCCGACGCAACGGTCGAACTGTCTGCCGAAACCCTTGCCGAGCTGCTAGCCGGAAAACCATCACGTCAGCTGATGTTTGACGGTAGCCTTGCCGTACGCGGCGACATCCATGTGCTTGAGCAAGTGCAAACACTGCTGATGGATCTGGATATCGACTGGGAAGGCGCGCTCGCTAGCAAGCTCGGTGAGAGCCCTGCCCACGCGCTGGCAACCGGCATTCGGCGTCTCACCAGCTTCGGCGTGCGTAGCGGCCAGCAACTGCGCGCCGACCTTTACGAGTATACGTTTGAGCAAGGCCGCTGGCTGGCCGGTCAGGATCAGCTGGAGCGAGCGCGGGATCAGCTTACCCAGCTTGAAGTCTCGACCGATCGGCTCGAAGCACGCTTTGAGCGCATCAAGCGTCACCTTGCCGAACGGCTGGGAGGGCACCAGGCGTGATCAAGCTGTGGCGGTTGATACGTATTCTGTGGGTAATCGCGCGCTTCCGTCTTGATGCGCTGGTGCCGGTCAATCGCCTGCCAGCACTAGCACGACCACTGTTTCGCCTGATCCCCATTTGGGTGTTCCCACGCGGCGATAGACCGCGCGGCGAGCGACTCAGGCTGGCACTGGAAGCGCTTGGCCCGATTTACGTCAAGTTTGGCCAAATGCTGTCAACGCGCCGCGATCTGCTGCCGCCGGATATCGCCAAGGAGCTCAAGCAGTTGCAGGATCGCGTGCCGCCGTTTTCAGTCGATCAGGCGCGGACGATCATCGAAAGCGAACTGGGCGCCGACGTTACCAATCTGTTCGCTGAGTTCGATTCAACGCCACTGGGCTCGGCCTCTATTGCCCAGGTGCATGCCGCGCGCCTCCACGATGGCAGCGAGGTGGTGGTCAAGATCATTCGCCCCGGCATCGATAAGGTGCTGCGCAGCGACATGGCGCTGATGCGCGCCATTGCCCGCTGCTTGTCGCTGGTGCCCGATTTGCGCAGACTGCGCCCGCTGGAAGTGGTCGACGACTACCAGGCCACCCTCTTCGACGAGTTGGATCTCAACAAGGAAGCGGCCAACACCTCTCAGCTGAAGCGCAATTTCAACAACTCTCCGCTGCTTTATGTGCCGGCGATCCACTGGCCAATGACGCGCAAACGCGTGATGGTGCAGGAACGCATCTATGGCATTCCGGTCGCCGATGTCGATGCGCTGCGAGATGCCGGCGTCAACCTGCACAAGTTAGCCGAACGCGGCGTTGAAATCTTCTTTACCCAGGTGTTTCGCGACAATTTCTTCCATGCCGACATGCACCCCGGCAACATTTTCGTATCGACAGAAACGCCGGAAGACCCCCGCTATATCGCTATCGACTGCGGCATTGTGGGCAGTTTGACTCGCGAGGATCAGGACTATCTCGCGCGTAACATTCTCGCCTTCTTCCATCAGGACTACTACGAAGTAGCAAACCTGCATATCGAGTCGGGCTGGGTTGGCGAAGGCACGCGCGCCAACGAATTTGCGGCGGCAGTGCGCTCGGTATGTGAGCCGCTGCTTGAAAAACCGCTCAAGGATATTTCCTTCGGTCAGGCGCTGCTGGGGCTGTTCCAGACCGCGCAGCGTTTCCACATGGAAGTACAGCCACAGCTGGTGCTGCTGCAAAAAACACTGCTGAATATCGAAGGCCTGGGGCGTACGCTCTATCCCGATCTCGATCTGTGGCACACCGCCAAGCCGTACCTCGAAAAGTGGATGAAGGATCGCGCCGGCCCCAAAGGCTTGTGGGAATCGATCAAGCGTCAAGCGCCCGATCTTGTGTATCGAATGCCGGAGCTGCCGGTACTGGCCCATCAGGTCATGCGCCAGAATGAAATCGAAGTACGCCAGCGGCACAATAACAGTCGCGCCATGCACAGCATTCGCACCGGGCTGAAGCAAACGCGACGCCGCTCCCGACTGCTGCGCTACGGCGGCGTATTGCTGGTGGCCGGGCTATTCTGGCAGCCGCTTGCCCATTGGGCTGAGCAACAACCATGGCCGGCGCTGGCCGCCTGTGCACTGGGTGTTGTGCTGATTTTATGGCGCTAAGTGCGTCAACCATGGCAGCTGCGTTAGACTGGATACACGGTGGGAATGATGCTGCCAATAAGCCACCTTCCCGCGTCCAAACGACCTGTTAAGAATCTTATGAACGATACGCTAGAACGTCTTGTCAAAACCCTTCATACGCGCCGCCACGCTGATCCTGACACGTCTTACGTGGCGAAGCTTCATCACCGGGGATTGAACAAGATTCTTGAAAAGATAGGTGAAGAATCCACCGAGATGATCCTTGCTGCCAAGGATGTCGAGCAGGCATCCGGCGATGAAGAAAAGCGTCTGGAGCTGGTCAAGGAAACCGCCGACCTGCTGTTTCACTCGCTGGTGGCACTATCGCATCTCGACGTGCCCTTTGATGACGTCCTCGCCGAGCTTGAGCGCCGCGAGGGCACTTCCGGGCTGGTTGAAAAGGCGTCACGCGCTGAAAAGCCCTGACACCCCCACTATTCTAATGTGCTGCCAAGGCAGCAGGAGACCCTCATGATCGCAGGCATCAGTATCTGGAAGCTTCTCGTCATTCTCGGCATCATTGTGCTGATTTTCGGCACCAAAAAACTTCGCAACATCGGTGGCGATCTCGGCGGAGCGGTCAAGGGCTTCAAGAGCGCAATGGATGACGAAGGCAAAGAGAAAGACGCGCCTCAGTCACGTGTTGAGCACGATGCCAAACCGGCCGCCCACCATGAAGATCATCCTGAACACAGCGAGCAGCACGACTCGCGGAAGTAACACGCTATGTTCAATTTCAGCTTTGGCGAGCTCCTGCTGATTGGCACCATCGCGCTGGTAGTGCTCGGGCCAGACAAGCTGCCTGCGGCCGCACGGACGGCGGGCAGTTGGATCGGCAAGATCAAGCGCACCGTGAGCGATCTGCAAAACGAAGTGACTTCCCAGTTCGAGGCGGAAGAGCTACGCCGTGAGCTGCGCGAAACCCAAAGCAAGGTCGATCGCGGGCTGTCCAGACTGCGCCAAAGCATTCAAAGCACCGACCAGGAAGTGCGTGAGGCGCTTGATACCAGCGGCGCTGCTGCTCAGTCGTCTCGCACCGCGAGCGAATCCACCGTAGCCGCCGAAACATCCGACCCTCGGGTCCCGCCTGCTCCGGCTGAGGTGCGAGAAGCCCCGGCCCCGCCCTCCTCCGGTAAGCGCCCGCTTATCGCCGTAGGCGCTCTCAACGATCCGCTCGAATCGCTGCAGCCCAGCACCGCTCAGCAGCGCACTTCATCGCAGTACCAATCGCCGACCGCCCCATCATCGGCGCAGGAACAATAAACGTGTCCGAACACCATCAACAGGAAGAGCAGCCGCAGGCTCCGCTCATCGAACACTTGGTCGAGCTTCGCTCGCGACTGATCAAAGCGCTGATTGCCATTTTGGTGGTTTTCCTGTGTTTGTATCCCTTCTCCAATCGACTGTATGTGTTTGTCGCTGAGCCGCTCATGTCGATGCTGCCTGCGCACTCACAGATGATTGCCACCGAAGTGACCTCGCCGTTTCTGGCGCCGCTCAAGCTCACCCTGATACTGGCACTGTTCGTGGCTATTCCCTACGTGCTCTATCAGGCCTGGGCCTTTGTTGCCCCCGGCTTGTATAGCTCAGAGAAACGCCTGGCGCTGCCGGTGTTGGCCTCCAGCGTGGTGCTGTTTTACGCGGGCGCCGCCTTTGCCTATTTCGTCGTGTTCCCGTTGATCTTCAAATTCTTCACGCACACCGCTCCTGCGGGCGTGCAGGTCATGACGGATATCAGCGCCTACCTATCGTTTGTGCTGAAGCTCTTCATCGCATTCGGAGTGGCCTTTGAAATACCCATCGCAACGTTTTTGCTGATACTCACCGGCACGGTATCGGTACAGACCCTGGCATCGAAACGCGGCTATGTGATTGTTGGCTGCTTTGTGGTGGGCATGCTGCTAACCCCCCCCGACGTTATGTCGCAAACGCTGCTGGCAGTACCCATGTGGGCGCTTTTCGAGGTGGGCTTGCTGGCCGGTCGCTTGGTCAAACGCCAACGCGGCGGACGTGGTAGTACGGGGGACACAGCATCAGAAGCAGAATCAGAGGCCGGTACAGACACTACCGACGTCGACAGCGCAAAAGAGCACGATGGCCAATAAGCGTTAACGTCCTTATCAAGGGTTAATGGCCACCATTATTGACTCCCCGCCACAAAAAAGCGGCCTCATCATGAGGCCGCTTTGTGTTACGCGATCATTTTCGCACCTGGGCGCCACTAGCTCTTTCGTTAGCTTGCCAGCCCGCGGCTGATCAGGGCGCGTGGCAACGACTTCAGCACGCCCAACCAGGGTACCTCGCGCGGATTATCCTGCTCACAGTTCATCCCCACCAGTTGCTCGAAAGGCCCTGACAGCTGCATCAGCGCTCGCCGCGCCTGTAGCGAGATAGGATCAGCGCGCTTGAACAGTCGGCATATCTCGTTGGTGGCCAGATAGAGCGGCTTGGCCGTCGCGTGAGCTCGGCGCGCGTGGCGCTTGAGCACCTGAGGTTCATCAAAGGCCTCGCCCTTGCTGCGCGCAGCCAGCACTTCAGCGATGAAGGAGCGTGCACCGATCAGTCCAAGGTTCAACCCATGCGCGGTAATCGGCAGCATCCCGACGGCAGCATCCCCCAGCAGTACAGCACGCTCGGCCACGAAGCGATCAGCATAGTGACTGCCCAGCGGCACGCTAAAGCGACGCGAGGCTAACGATACCTGTCCAAGCGAATCACCGAGACGCCGGTTCAGCCACTGCTCGAACCCAGCATCGTCGAGGTGTGCAACCTGAGCCGCATCGTTTGCCGAGACCATCAGCGCCAGCGAGCTGACATGCTCGGACAGCGGCAGAATCGCCATGCAGCCATCAGCGACGAAGCGCTGCGATGTCCAACCATCTCCCGCCACTTCGTGCTCAACACGGCAGCACAGCATATGAGTGCCATACTCCTGCGTTGCGGCACCGATACCCAGCATGCCCCGCAGCGGTGAACGGCGACCATCAACAGCGGCCAGCAGGCGAGTGCCAAGCTCTTGACCGTCATCAAGCGTTAGCACCACCGCGTCGCTGCGGTGATCGAGCATCGCCACCTTGTTACCCAGCAAGAATCGACAATTGGCCTGCTTCTCAAGTTCGCCGAACGCCAGTTGGCGCAGCCGATATTCGGGCACGAAGGCTCCGATATCCTGCTCACCCGCCGCCGGACCAAATGCCAGCTTCTTGCCGATCACGTCGTCGATAACATGGGCGCCGCGAATGGATGAGCGCTGATCGTTTTCCAACTCGCGGGTAATGCCCAGTGAGTCGAGCCAGCGCAAGCTGGCATTGGAGATCGCCACATCGCGCCCGTCGAAGTCGCCGCCGCGCAGCTGCTGCGCAGATTGAGGATCGACAACGGCAACCGTTAACCCGGCCTGAGCGGCAGCCAGTGCGGTAGCAAGCCCCACGCTACCAAGCCCTACCACCGTTAAATCAACGCGATCTGTATTCATGGCGTGCTGCCCTCCCAAGGGGCGCTAGTAAAGAGAAGTGCAGGAGCGCTACCAACGCTGCGCCAGGCCGCTTGCCTGACTTACCAACTGCCGGTGTTTTCCATGGATGCCCACGGCTCTTGCGGTGGCTGCGCGTCACCCGCTTGCAGCAGCTCAAAGGAAATACCATCAGGGGACTTTACGAATGCCATATGACCATCGCGCGGCGGGCGATTGATGGTAACACCATTATCCATAAGCTTCTGACACAGTGCATAAATATCATCAACGCGATAAGCCAGATGACCGAAATTGCGGCCGCCGTCGTACTCCTCGGGGTCCCAGTTCCAGGTTAGCTCGAGCTCAGGTGCCTGCACCTGCTGAGAGCTTTCGGTATCTTCAGGAGCCGCAAGAAAAATCAGCGTAAAGCGCCCTTTCTCGTTGTCCTTGCGTCGCACCTCTTTCAAGCCCAGCAGATCGCAGTAGAAATGCAGTGACTCGTCGATGTCCTTGATACGCACCATGGTATGTAGATAACGCATAGTAGATTCCTTCCTCATCAAACCGAAGGTGGCCACGGTACTCGCGCGACCGACTCATTGCCATGATACCCTAGGAGTCAGGTATAGCTTAAGGATCACGCGTGACTTCATACTGCGATTCAGCCCCTGATCACCCCTGGCACGGCCCTTATCATGATCATGAATACGGGTTTCCGGTGCAGGACGACAACGCCCTGTTCGAACGACTAGTGCTCGAGATTAATCAAGCCGGTCTTTCATGGCTGACGGTACTGAAAAAGCGCGCTGCATTCAGCGACGCGTTCGAACACTTCGATATCGCGACAGTGGCTAACTACGGCGACCAAGAGCGTGCTCGACTGCTCAACGATGCGCGTATCATCCGTAATCGCCTGAAGATAAACGCCGTTATTCACAATGCTGGCGTTATTCTCAAACTGAAAGAGAATTACGGCAGTTTCAAGGGATGGCTGGACGCTCAGCACCCACGCTCGCTGAATGAATGGACAGCGCTGTTCAAACGCACCTTTCGCTTTACCGGGCCTGAAATAGTCAATGAATTCCTGATGAGCACCGGTTATCTACCCGGTGCGCACCGCGAGGAGTGTCCCGTGTATCAACAGGCCCTTGAGCAGTCGCCGCCGTGGTCCACCCCTTCGCCATCGTCTACCCACTCGTCCAAGGGCTAGCGTTGTCGTCGCAGGGCATGCTGCACCACTGGCGAACTTGCCCGACGCTTGCGAGACCTCTACTGTTAACGATCCTCACGCAGACGCCAAAAATATAATGCTAGAACTTCGTCATCTTCGCACCCTGGTGGCCCTGCGCGATTCGGGATCACTGGTAGAAGCCGCTGAACGCGTTCATCTCACTCAATCTGCGCTATCGCATCAACTCAAGGAGCTGGAAAATCGGCTCGGCGATTCGCTGTTTGTGCGCAAGACGCGTCCGCTGCAATTTACTCCCAGCGGCCAACGCCTACTAGCGCTGGCCGAGCAGATACTGCCCCAGGTGCGCCTCGCGGAACGAGATATCGTGCGGCTGGCAGCAAAACGTAGCGCACGCCTGCACATTGCCATCGAGTGTCATAGCTGCTTCCAGTGGCTAATGCCTACACTCGACGAATTTCGCGAGCATGCGCCCGATGTCGAAATCGATATTCTTGGCAGTAACGTGTTTGAGCCGCTGGCGAGCCTGACCCGCGAAGAACTCGATCTAGTGATTACGTCCGACCCGCTGCCGCTCGATGGTATCCACTACGAACCGCTATTCGGCTATCAAAGCCTGCTCGCCGTGGCTCCCGACCACCCGCTGGCATCGCAGCGCTTCGTCACCCCTCAGCAGATGCGTGACCAAACGCTGATTACCTATCCGGTTGAGCAAAATCGTCTCGACGTATTCAATCAGTTTCTAACTCCTGCCGGCGTCTATCCGCAGGAACTACGCACTGCCGAGCTTACGATGATGATGATGCAGTTGGTCGCAAGCGGACGCGGTGTCTCGGCGCTGCCCAACTGGGCGCTAGCAGAATATCTGGAGCGGAATTATGTTGCTGCGGTGAAGTTGGGTGAGCAAGGGGTGTGGGGCACGCTATACGCCGCGATACGGCGCGAGCAGTTCGAACTTGACTGGATGAAGGCCTTTCTGGAAACCGCACGCTCTACCACAGCGCGCGTGCTGAGCGGAATTACCGCGCCGCTCAACCACTAACCCGCGGCCGCAAGCACTTCAGCGCTTGCCCGCTTCCTCGCTATCGTCGTCCGCCAGCAGCAGAACGAAACGCGCGCCTCCCAGCGCGGGTGAGGTAGATACCGATACCCGCCCGCCGTGCCACAGCACGATGCGCTCAACAATCGCCAGCCCCATGCCAAATCCACCTCCCGCAAAGCGCCCGTCAGAAGGACGTGCGCGGCTCGCATCGACACGGGTAAAGGGCTTGAGAATCCGCTTACGCTCGTCCTGAGGGACGCCTTCGCCGTTATCCTCAACCACCACTATGCTGACATGATGACGCTTGCAAAGCGTGATATTCACGCTGTCGACCGTGTGTTGCACGGCATTTTCGATAACGTTTTGAAGCGCACGCTTGAGCATGTGCACATCACCCTGCATGCGGCATTCGTCACCGCCGCTTATTGTGAAGGTAATTCCGTTGGTCACACGCTCAAGCTGCTGCACGATGCCCTCGACCACCGAACGCAAATCGACCGACTCGGAAAAACTGCCGAGCCCGCCACGCGTCGCGCTATCAACCCGCGCGTAGGTGAGAATGTCGTCGATCAGCTTGTCCAGCGACTCGATATCGCCATCCACTTCCAGCAACTGGCGCTGAATGGCATCAGAGCCGCTGACATCGCCGATCATTTGCAATGCGAAGCGAATTCTCGACAACGGCGTGCGAAACTCGTGCGACACCGCCTGAATAAGTTCCTGCTGAGAATGCAGCGCCGCCTGTACCTGAGAGGCCATCACGTTCATGCGACGTGCTACTGGTCGGAAGCGAAGGCTAACGTCATCGGGAGAGAAAGAGTGGGAGCTGCCTTGGAAAAACAGCTCCGCATTGGCCGCGAGTCGCCGCATTGAGCGATTATCGCGCCAGAACAATGCCAGCGTTACCAGCGTTGCCCCGATTCCTCCCAGCACCAGCACCAGTATTGCGATCCCAAAGGACACGCCATTGGCGAATGACGCCGGACCAATCTTTATCCAGCGGTGATCATCAAGAAGGATATAAAAACTGGCGTGGGCATGCGCGTCGATAAGCGCCACGGGATCGCCCAGGTTCAGTCGTTCTATCTGAAGGTCGGAAAGGGCCGTGGGTCGGCCACTGCCAATCGTCATGGGCAGGCCGCTGGCCGCAATCAGACGCGTAAGACGTGCTTCTCGCGCCGCCGGCGGCACACCTTCTACCCAACTGCGCAACATCTGCAAAATATGAGAGGGAAAATCATTGGAAGCCGACACCGACGAGATGGCCAACACCGCCGTTCCATTGTTGATCCTACGGTAAAACGACCAATTGGAGCCGTTGAACGACGCCGATACGCCGGTCCAGCGCAGCAGCGTGCGCTCGCGGAAATTAAGATTGGAAGCCGGAGCGTTGAACAGCGACAGCCCTACCCCCAGCTTCTCTTCGTTGGCGTTTAGCCAACCCGCTCGATCAGACGGCTCTTGGTCTTCGAGCAGATAGGAGATAACGGCGGTAGGCAACGCTGCCAATTGCTCGCGATAGCGAAGGTCGCGTATCGCCTGATAGCCCCACAGCAGCAGTGCACAGATAGCAACGACGACCATTTGCCAAACGAAAATGGTCAGCAGTTGGTTGACGGAGCGGGGCCGGGCGGACATCAGAGCTCTCTAACGAAGAGATAGCCTTTGCTGCGAACTGTCTTGATACGCTGAGGGTGATTGGGGTCATCGCCAATCTTGGGACGAATTCGCGACACCCGCACGTCGATCGAGCGATCCTGACCGTCGTATTTGATACCTCTAAGTGCCGAGAATATTTCTTCGCGAGAGAGAACGCGCCCTGCATTGGAGGCCAAAAACCACAGCAAATCGAACTCTGCACTGGTCAAATCGATACGCTCGGCATTCAGCCATGCTTCGCGCGTGCCCGAATCGATAACCAAATCCTTGAATTCCAGACGCCCTTCCGACGAGCCTCCTTCCAGCCCCTCGGAGCGGCGCATCAACGCCCTCATGCGCGCCAGCAATACGCGCGGCGGCACTGGCTTGGGCACATAATCGTCGGCGCCCATTTCCAAGCCGAGCACTTGGTCCATGTCGTCAGTGCGGGCGGTGAGCATCAGGATTGGGCCGCTATACTGAGGGCGCACGCGCCGACAGATCGAGAGGCCATCTTCGCCCGGCAACATAAGGTCGAGAATGACAAGGTCTGGGCGCAGCGCAAGAATTTGCTCGGCACCCTTCGCACCATCCTGTTCCACGCTTACCTGAAAACCATTACCTTCCAGGTATTCACGCGTCAGTGCTGCCAGACGATCATCATCCTCGATGATCAGAATATGGTCTTGGTGATTCTCCAAAACATGCTCCCAAACAATTACGTACCGTTGACCGCTATGCTTTTCTAACCGTCCAAAAAGCGGAGCATGCGCCCGCAACGCCCCATGGCGCTATCGATGCGATGCCCAACGGCCACCGAGCCGCCGCGTGCAACGCGACTGCCCCAAAATTTTGCCTCATCAGGGCACTAAGCAAGGCAAGCGCCGCCGCATTACCCTATCACAGCCTCAGGTATGCCTCTTCATCTTCGACTCAAACAATCTCGTTTGCGAGGAACATCATGACCTATGCGGAATATAACCATGACCATCGAAAAGGCAATTTAGTTCTTGCCGAATAATCGAAAAAAGCAAACCAATAGAAAATTTTTTAGCGGCGCTACTGCGTTGACTTCTGGGCTCCAGAGCGCTTGTACACCAAATTACACAAGTTAGTCACATCTTATCCACTTGTGGGCGTAGCCGAAGGCCACTATCGTAAGGCTTAAGCGTGCGTCCGGTATAGACTCAAAGCAGCAAGATAGGCCGCGCATGCTTCAAGTGGCAAAGGACAGTATGTGCACGCGCCACGTGCCCCTTGCAGGGGGTGCTAAAGCGGCGCCTCAACGTGCCGATATCGTCACACAGCGAGCCAGCCCCATATACCAGTGCCGATCGCCTGCTTCACGCAGGCGGTCGCAAGAGGATCGACATCATGCGATCGAATATCCAAGAATAAACTGACAACGCATAAACGAGAAACGCCCGGTGTTGCAGCACCGGGCGTTTCCAACAGCTTCGAAGGTTGCAGCCTTCGGAGCGAAATTCAGGCAGGTATCCGACCTCCCCGCTTCATGGCTTTGATAGTGGTCGGATTTCCTGTTCACGTCAACCTCGTGCTTAAAAAAAGTACGAATTGAATGAATCAAGAGGTTCGACCATGGAACGCTACGTCGTTGTATGTGACATCCCTGCCGACACCGAGCGGTTCGAAAAGGTAAATGCTGCGCTTGAGAAAAGCGGCACCTGTACCGCAGTCACCGATGGTACCTGGCTGATCGCAACCACTCTCAGCTCACGCGAACTGTTCCTTCGTTTGCGCATGCACAGCCTGGCCCAGGACACGCTCTATCTGCTGGGCTTCGAGGATGCTCCCGAAGGATTCGGCCCACGCCGCATCAATCAGTGGCTCGACACCACCGAACCTACTCGCTTGCGCGTGGTGGGCGGAACCGAACACCGCTGATTCGCTACTCACAGCGCCTGCCAAACACAAAAACGCTGCCTCATCTGAGCGCAGCGTTTTTTCATGTCATCAGGCACCTTTGAATCAGAAGTGCTACTGCGGGCGCCGCATGTCGAAACGGGCCGCTTCGCTGATCGTAAAATAATCACCCGGACCGCCGCCTCGCGTTAGCGGTTTGGCGCCGACGGTGTCAAAAACACCATCGACGATTAAGCGCTGATCTATATGCACGCCCACCACTTCACCAAGCACCAGCCAACTCTCGATGTCACTGCCGCGGCTATCTTTCAGCTGCACCAACTGGCTTAGACGACACTCAAACGCCACCCGCGCCTCAGCAACTCTTGGCACCGCCACCTCGTGACTAGCTGCTGGCGCAAGCCCCGCCAGCGCGAACTCATCGACCTCCGGCCCCACTGCACTGCATGACAGATTCATCTGTTCGGCAAGCGCTTCGCTGGCCAGATTCCAGACAAACTCACCGGTCGCCTCGATGTTTGCCACGCTGTCCTTACGCCCAACGCTGCTGAAGCCAATAATCGGCGGCACGTAGTTAAAGGCATTAAAGAAGCTGTAAGGCGCGAGATTGAGCGTGCCATCGCTACTGTGCGACGAGATCCAGCCGATGGGACGCGGCGCGATAATGGCGTTGAAGGGGTCATGAGCCAGCCCATGACCATCTTTCGGCTTGTAAAAGTGCATGAAGACGATTCCCTATGTAAAACCACCCGACCAGCGTGGTTAGTGCGCTACGCCACTATCGCAACACCCGAGTCGGCCGGATGTCCAGCAGCGGCGTGTCCTTGACCTCCTCCATCACCGCGAAGGTACGGGTTTCCCGAACGCCGGGCATATCCCATAGCACCCGACCGGCAAACTCACGGTAACCCTCCATGCTGCGGTGACGTGTTTTGAGAAGATAGTCGAAACCACCGGCCACCATATGACACTCGAGAAT
This sequence comes from Carnimonas bestiolae, assembly GCF_051251145.1. Lineage (NCBI taxonomy): Bacteria > Pseudomonadati > Pseudomonadota > Gammaproteobacteria > Oceanospirillales > Halomonadaceae > Carnimonas > Carnimonas bestiolae. Next base: position 273,399 of record NZ_JBPCZK010000003.1, read on the forward strand.
TTCAGGGCGGTCCTTGATCGCGTATTTGAAATCGTTAAACACGTTGGACACCGTGCGATCCAAAAACACTTCAACGAAAATCAGCAGTGCCGCATCCAGCTTGTTGGGATTCAAGCGCGCTTCGTAGCCCAGGATGAAGCCCTCCCTCGTCAGCCGCTGAACCCGGGCCAGCACGGCGCTCGGCGACAGATTAACCAGCTCGGCCAGACGGGTGTTGGCAATACGCCCATCACGCTGCAATTCGTTAAGAATCTGGACATCCTTGCGATCAAGTTGGTAATCCTGCTCATCGCTCACGAATTTTTCCTTAAAAACTACTCAAATTTTAGTGAATAATTCACCACATATTGCTTGATCATAGGCAAATAAACAAAGAAAGGCCTACCATTCACCCAATTTCCGTGAGTTTGCGCAATGTCCGTCTCCGATCAACTCCCCAATAGTGCCGATAAGAACGCCGCCAATGGTGACTATCAGCCCTTTGCGCACATAACAACGTTCCCCGATCGCTCCGAGCTACGACGGGCGATTACTCGCGCCTGGAGCCTGCCGGAAACCGAAGCAATTCCGACGCTGCTTGATTCAGTCGCGCTTCCCGAAGATCAAACCAAACGCGTCCATGATCTTGCCTACAAAATTGCCGAAGGCTTGCGTAACAGCGAGTCTGCGCGCGGTAAGGAAGGGTTGATTCAGGGACTGCTGCAGGAGTTCTCACTCTCTTCGCAGGAAGGCATCGCCCTGATGTGCCTGGCCGAAGCACTGCTACGCGTACCTGACGCTGCTACCCGTAACGCGCTTATCCGCGACAAGCTTTACGAAGGCGACTGGAAGGCTCACCTCGGCAAAAGCAGCTCGACCTTTGTTAACGCTGCCGCTTGGGGACTCATGATCACGGGCAAGCTGGTGGCTCCGCCCAGCGATAAAACCCTCGGCGCAGGGCTAACTCGCGCGCTAGGCAAGTTCGGTGAGCCGCTGATTCGCAAGGGCATGGATATGGCCATGCGCATGATGGGCGAACAGTTTGTTACCGGCGAAACCATCGAAAAGGCCGTCTCCAACGCCAAGCGCCTTGAGCAGAAAGGATTCCGCTACTCCTACGACATGCTGGGTGAAGCGGCAATGACCGACGCCGACGCTCAGCGCTATATCAAGGATTACGAGACCGCCATCGAAGCGATCGGCAAGGATTCGGGCAGCAAGGGCGTCTACGAAGGCCCCGGTATTTCGATCAAACTGTCGGCGATCCACCCGCGCTACTTCCGCGGCCAGTACGACCGTGTTCAGAAAGAGCTCTACCCAGTGCTGCTGCGTCTCGCCAAATTGGCCAAGCAGCACAATATCGGCCTGAATATCGATGCCGAAGAAGTTGAGCGTCTCGAACTGTCGCTTGATCTGCTTGAGCGCCTCTGCTTCGAACCTGAGCTGCAAGGCTGGGAAGGCATTGGTTTCGTTGTGCAGGGTTATCAGAAGCGCTGCTTCTACGTCATCGACTACATTGTTGATCTTGCCAAACGCAGCAACCATCGCCTGATGATTCGTTTGGTTAAAGGCGCTTACTGGGATACTGAAATCAAGCGCACTCAGGTGGAAGGTATCGACGACTTCCCGGTGTTCACCCGCAAGCCTTACACCGATATTTCGTATGTCGCATGTGCACGCAAGCTGCTCGATGCGCAGAAATACATCTACCCACAGTTTGCGACCCACAACGCGCGCACCGTCGCGACCATTTATGAAATGGCCGACCCAGCCACCTATTATCGTGGCCAGTACGAATTCCAGTGTCTGCACGGAATGGGCGAGCCGCTTTACGGCCAGATCGTCAGCAGCGACAAACTTGATCGCCCCTGTCGTATCTATGCACCGGTAGGCAGCCATGAAACGCTGCTCGCTTACCTGGTCCGTCGCTTGCTTGAAAATGGCGCCAACACTTCCTTCGTTAACCAGGTGGCTGACCCCAGCCTGCCGCTCGAATCGCTGATTCTTGACCCTGTCGCGCAAGCACAACGCTGGGCGGAAGAAGAAGGTCAGCTAGGTCGCTCTCATCCCCACATTACTACCGCGGGCACCTTGTACGGCAATGTTCGCCCCAACTCTCGCGGTATGGAGCTTACCAGTGACGATCAGTTGGAAGCGCTGGAAAAAGGCCTGATTGAAAGTGCTTCCGGCCAGATCGACGGTGCACCGATTGTCGCCGCCTCGCTCACTTCAACCGAAGGCGAGCGCATCGACGTTATCAATCCGTCCGATCACAGCGATAAAGTGGGCAGCGTGCGCCAGATCGCCTCGGCCGACGTTGAGCGCGCCGTTCAGACGGCCGCCGACTTCGCACCGGAATGGGCCGCTTATGCGCCTGAAAAGCGTGCTGAAATACTGGATCGCGTCGCCGCGCTGATTGAGGAAAAACGCGAAGAGCTGATGGGCATCGTGGTGCGTGAGGCAGGAAAAACCTACTCCAACGCACTGGCGGAAATTCGCGAAGCGGTCGATTTTCTCTATTACTATGCGCAGCAGGTACGTAGCTCATTCGACAATGCCTCGCACAAGGCACTGGGCCCGATTACCTGTATCAGCCCATGGAACTTCCCGCTAGCAATCTTCACCGGCCAGGTGGCAGCGGCACTGGCCGCCGGCAATACCGTACTTGCCAAGCCCGCCGAGCAGACCACGCTGATTGCCATCCGCGCGGTTGAGCTATTCCTTGAAGCGGGTATTCCGCGCGAAGCATTGCAGCTGATTCCCGGTGAAGGCAGCAAGGTAGGACCGCTGCTTACCGACGACGAGCGCATTCAAGGCGTGATGTTCACCGGTTCTACCGAAGTTGCTCGGCTGCTACAGCGTACGCTTGCCAAGCGTCTTGGCAATAACGGCAAACCCGTACCGCTGATCGCCGAAACCGGTGGCCAAAACGCGATGATTGTCGATTCGTCAGCACTGCCAGAGCAGGTCATTCGTGACGTCGTCATGTCTGCCTACGACAGTGCCGGCCAGCGATGTTCTGCGCTGCGCGTGCTGTGTGTGCAGGAAGACGTAGCCGAACGCACGCTCGATATGCTCAAGGGGGCAATGCGAGAACTGCAGTTGGGCGATCCCATGCAGCTGGCGACTGATGTCGGCCCGGTTATCGACGCCGAAGCGCGCGACAACATCAATCGCCACATCAGCACCATGCGTAGCAAAGGCCGCACCGTGCATCAGCTCAACCTTAATGGTGAAAGCGCCCAGCGCGCTGCCGACGGCGCAGGCACCTATGTGCCGCCCACGCTGATTGAGCTTGACTCTATCGCCGATCTTGAGCGCGAGGTGTTTGGCCCGGTACTGCACGTTGTGCGCTACAAACGTGAGCATCTGGGTGATTTGCTGAAGCAGATCCGCGATACCGGTTACGGCCTGACCATGGGCGTGCATACCCGTATCAACGAAACCATCGACTATGTTGCCACCCACTCGCACGTGGGTAACTTCTACGTTAACCGCAACATGGTAGGCGCTATTGTTGGCGTACAGCCGTTTGGCGGTGAGGGGCTTTCCGGTACTGGACCCAAAGCCGGCGGCCCGCTCTACCTCTACCGTTTGCTTGCTGAGCGCCCTGAAGGCGTGCTGGCATGGCCATTCGGCACTCGTGAAAGCACCTATGCAACGCCTACGTCTCACGACCAGCGCTCGGAAAGAGAAGTCACCCAACTGCGCAACTGGGCATCTGACAAAGGCATCGACTTTGCCAAGGCAGACGAGCCGTTCTTCGGCCCCGACGTGTATGGCTTGCCTGGCCCCACCGGTGAAGGCAACACCTACCGCACACTGCCACGCGAGGCAGTATTGAGCGTCGCTGACACTCAGGAGCAGTACCTGATCCAGCTCGAAGCGGTGGTCAAGGCAGGCTCGCATCTGGTGTGGGACGCATCCAGCCGAGTACCTGCCAAGCTGTACCAGGATCTGCCGGAAGCGCTGAAGAAATTCATCACGCTAAGCCGCCAGCCGCTCAAGGCAGACTTCGAGATTGCGCTTCACCACGGTAGCAAGGAGTCGCTATTGACGCTGCAACAGGCGCTCGCCGAGCGCGATGGCGCCATTGTCATCGTCACCTCGATGGGCGAAGGCACTGCACTGGTACCGCCAGAACGGTTGATGGCCGAGTGCTCCACCAGTGTCGACACCACCGCGGCCGGTGGTAACGCCAGCCTAATGACAATGGACTAAACGCCGTCTGTTTCCTCTCTCTATGACCCCGCTGTCATTTTGCCGGAAGCCCAAAAGCTTCCGGTTTTTTGCGCAATAACATGGCCGATAGATGCCCATAGAGGGGCGGAAAGAGGCTCTGGGCGGGCTTCGCTAGCGAATTCTTCAGTGCGCGGCTACACTGCTCGAACACGTCAAAAGAAAGTCACCTCTACTACTTGAAATTGCAGCTGATCGGGCGCAAGTTTAGGGGATAGGCAACTTTCTAACTGTGGCAGGGTGGTCGCACAAGCTGTCACCTCATTCTCAAGCGAGAAGGATAATTCACATGAGCAGTGCAAATCCGAGCAATATCAATGAAGTAAAAGCTGGCGATCTCTTCGCAACACGCATCGGCCTCAGTGATGACACCCGCGCCAAGGTAGTGGCTATCATCAACCAGCGTCTGGCCGATCTTATCGATCTTCAGTTGGTCATCAAACAGGCTCATTGGAACCTCAAAGGCACCAACTTCATCGGCGTTCACGAAATGCTCGACGGCTTCCGCGCTGAAATCGACGGCTTCGTTGATTCCGTAGCAGAACGTGCTACCCAGTTGGGCGGTACTGCTTTCGGTACCGTTCAGGCAGTAAGCCAGAGCACTAGCCTGAATGCCTACCCCACCACCATCCATCAGGTAGAAGACCACCTGAAAGCGCTGGCAGATCACTACGGTGATTCAGCCAACCTGGTGCGCAAGGCAATTGATGACACCGACGAACTGGGCGATCAGGACACCTCTGACCTGTTCACCGAAGTGTCTCGTGGCCTCGACAAGAACCTTTGGTTCATCGAAGCACACCTGCAGAAGTAATCTGCACGCGAAAGCTGACACGCTTTCCAATAAAAACCGGAGCCCCTGGCTCCGGTTTTTTATGCGTTTCGCTGGCTGAAGGAGAATGCTTCTTCTAGCCAGCAGCGCGCAAGCGATCCGCCGCTTTCAGCAACAGCGCAGCAGTATTCTCCCAGCCCAGACAACCGTCGGTGACGGATACCCCATAGCGCATATCGCTTGAGATCGACTGTTTGCCCTCTTCCAAATGGCTTTCGATCATTACGCTATGGAGGCTTTTTTCGCCGAGCAAACGCTGACGTATAACATCATCGAACACTGACGGCTGTCGTGCGGGGTCCTTGAGGCTGTTGCCATGGCTACAGTCCACCATAATGCTGGGAAGGTAGCCCGCCTGCTCGAGCGCCGAGCGCGCAAGCGCGATACTTTGCTCGTCGTAATTGGGGCCGCTGCGTCCACCGCGCAGCACCATGTGAGTATCCGGATTACCCAGGGTAGTGAGCATAGCGGGCACGCCGGCATCGCTAATACCGAAGTAGCGATGGGCGTTGGCGGAGGCACCAATCGCATCGCACGCAGCACCGAAGGCACCATCAGTGCCATTCTTGAAACCGGTCGGGAACGGTAACCCGCTCACAAGCTCACGGTGAATCTGCGATTCAGTCGTGCGCGCCCCAATCGCGCCCCACGCCAGCAGATCAGAGAAGTAGCCGGCCACCATCGGATTCAGCAATTCGTTGGCAAGCGGAACACCACGCTCCAACAGCTCGATCATTAGCGCACGGCTTATCTCAAGCCCCGACGCCATATCATCGCTGCCATCAAGGAACGGATCGTACACCAGCCCCTTCCAACCCACTGTTGTGCGCGGTTTCTCAACATAGGCGCGCATCACTAATAGCAGTTGATCATCGACCTGTTGCGACAACGACGCCAAACGCTCGGCGTATTCAATGGCTGAACGGCGCTCATGCAGCGAGCATGGCCCTACTACGACAAGCATGCGTGAATCGCGGCCATTAATGATGTCGCGAATCTGCTCGCGCTGCTGGGCAATACGCCGCGTCATTTCAGTGCTCAGCGGGAACTGATCTCGCAAGCCATCAATACTAGGCAATTGCCCATTCTGGACAGGCATTGACGTAACAGGTTCAGTGGTGTCGGTGGTCATAAGTTCGGTTCCTTGATATCAGCGCTTTGCAGGCGCCGCTGGATTCAATGTCGTGTTCGTGAAGAAGGAGCGGAGGAGCGTTGGCCACGCAACGAGACTGCGTAAGGCCGCCAATGCGCGCTGAATCGAAATTCGAGAAGACGGTTAAAATAATAAGCAGTGGCAAAAGTCATGGTGATCTCCTATCTAGCGAATCAGGCAGTGGCTGCACCAAAAGTAAAACCCCGGTCAGGAAGCCTGACCGGGGTTTTGCTGTAACGGTATCAGGCGGCCTCTAGTGGGCACGCCTGTGGGTATTAGGCGTGCCTGTGGCTAAACCAATACCCAAAATAGTTAACGCCGCCGGAGGCAGCGCTTTTCTCGTTACACAACGCGAGCACAGTGCGCGCTTCCTTCTGGAGGCACGAACCAAGCATGGGACTCTGGAGCAAAATTGACGCTGCCATAGTGTACTCTGCGTTAGTTTACGTTGATGTTGAGTAATTGCCGCTAGCACCGCTACCTACCGCGCTAGGCAATGAGATTCCAATAATACTCTGAACACTTTCCAGAGCAAGCAGATTCTAAAACTTATTCAGCCTGAAATAACTTCGCTACCCCACCGGAAGTGCCTACAGGCGAATGCTGCCCACCCACATTAACGAGGCCGGGCGATCACCAAATTGCCGCGGCATTTGGGTTACGACAGTCCCCTGAGCGGTATCAACGCTTCTCACACTGACTGAACGCCGATGCCCCATGGCGAAGAAGTATTCGGCCAGCGATGGCGATTGCCTGATAACACCCCCACCCATACCGCCATGTGATCTGGTTAATCAGCCCGGCTATTTTACGCCTCGTCCACCATCAACCGGCAGTACGGTGCCAGTCACAAATCGAGCATCCAGCAGATAGCGTACGCTATCCCACACCGCAGAAGGCCCCGGCAATACGTCGAGTACCGACTTGCGCTTGAGCTTCTCGATGTAGCTGGCGTCGTCGCCGCGATTCAGCATGATAGAAGCTGGCGCTATCGAATTAACCTTGATATCAGGCGCATAGCGGGTGGCAAATGACTGGGCAAGATTGGCAAGCCCCGCTTTCGATGACGCATAGGCTGAATGCCGACGCGAGCCATGCGCGGCCGAATAATCGGTAATGTGAATGATATCAGCCAGCGGCTCTGGTCCGGCCAGCAGTAGCTCACGGCAGTGGGTATTAATGAGCATGGGCGCTTGCATATGCACGCGAAACATCTGCTCGTAGGCTTTGGCACTCTGCTCGATATCGTCGGGACTATCAGGCTGCCAGATCGAAGCGTTGTGAATGATGGCGCGTAACCGCGACGTGCAGCCCTTCAAACGCTCGATAAAATCGATAATACCCGCGGTGCTTGAGAAATCAGCCTGAAGCGCAATAGCGCCTCGCGCGCGCATTGCGTCCACTGCATCGCGCTCGCGCAAGTAGGTAATGATAACGGGCGAACCCTCATCGAGCAGACGCTCGGCGATGTAGCGACCGAGCCGCTGCGCGCCGCCGGTAATCAGAACAGGCGATTGAGGCATTAGCGCGTTGAGTCCTCAGCCGCCGGTCTTGGGGCATAGCTGAAGACGTCGGAGAAGACTCGCTCAGTGAGCGGCTCGATGGCTTCGAGCGCATCAACGACCGCGTACACCATGCCCGGCGATCCCGAAATGTAAACGCTGTAGTGCTGGGTAGCCGTTAGGGTATTCGCCAATGCCTGATCGATGCGCTCGACCAGAAATTCGAGTTCGTCCTGCTCATCGGCGCCGGGCTGGTGCTCCTCTACCACAGGGTGATAGTGAAGATTAGGGTAGCGCTGCGCCCACTCGCGGGGCAGATGATCCATATACAGGTCGCGCGAGCTGCGCGCGGCCCACCATAAATCAATATGGTGATCTGGGTCGTGGGCCAGCACCGCTTCAGTAATCGCCTTCATTTGAGCGAAGCCAGTACCGGCACCTACTAACAGCAGCGGGGCTGAATCCCCCAAGCGGAACACCGTATCGCCCTTGGGCAGACGAATATCCAGCGTTTTGCCCACTTCCAGCACCTTGCGCAGCGCAGTATTACTTTTACTCTCTTCAACGCGCAGGATATGTAGCTCGATCAGGCCGTCGCCACGATAGGCGTTGGCGATGGAAAACGGCACCCATTTCGGCGTGCCGTCGACCTCTATTGATATTTCCAGATACTGCCCTGGCGCGTGGGCGACTCCCTTTCCCTCGAGGCGCAGGAATATGCGCAGCACATCGGGAGCGAGAGTTTCAATGCTGTCAATTGTCGCGTTGGTGGTTGTCACGCTCATGCTGCATATCCGTCTGATTGGGTGAATGCGTTAGCCAGATAGCCGCAGCGGCTTACCAATGCGGGGTCCAACCAACGCGCTATCGCTCGAGCCCGTACTCGCTCCAGCGCCGCGTTACAGTATCTTTTATCTGCTCATCCATCTCGATGGGGACGCCCCATTCGCGACTGGTTTCTCCAGGCCATTTAGAGGTGGCGTCCATGCCCATTTTGGAGCCTAGCCCACTTACCGGAGAGGCGAAATCAAGATAGTCGATGGGGGTGTTTTCGACCATAACCGTATCTCGAGCGGGGTCCATACGCGTGGTAATGGCCCAAATAACGTCTTTCCAGTCGCGCGTGTTGATATCGTCATCTACCACAATAACAAACTTGGTGTACATGAACTGGCGCAGGAAGCTCCAAACGCCCATCATCACCCGTTTCGCGTGTCCAGGGTACTGCTTTCGCATCGATACGACGGCCATCCGATAGGAGCAGCCTTCCGGAGGGAGATAAAAGTCGATGATTTCAGGGAACTGCTTGCGCAGAATGGGAACGAATACTTCGTTTAGCGCCAGCCCCAATACAGCCGGTTCGTCCGGCGGTCTGCCGGTATAGGTGGAGTGATAAATCGCCTCGCGGCGATGGGTAATGCGCGTCACCGTGAACACGGGGAAGGTATCGACTTCGTTATAATAGCCGGTGTGATCGCCAAAGGGCCCTTCGAGGGCAACATCATCAGGGTAGATAAAGCCTTCGAGCACAATCTCGGCGGAGGCTGGCACCTCAAGATCGGCATGCCCGCAGCTCACCAACTCGGTTTTACTGTTACGCAGCAAACCAGCGAAGGCGTACTCCGAGAGAGTGTCGGGCACAGGGGTAACGGCCCCTAAAATGGTTGCGGGATCGGCGCCCAGCGCCACTGCAACAGGAAAGGGCTCGCCAGGATGCTGCTGCTGCCAATCGCGGAAATCGAGCGCCCCACCGCGGTGAGACAGCCAGCGCATGATAAGCCGATTGCGGCCTATTTTCTGCTGACGATAAATGCCCAGATTCTGGCGCTTGCGATGCGGCCCGCGCGTTACCACCAAAGGCCAGGTGACCAAAGGACCGGCATCGCCCGGCCAGCAGTGCTGAATCGGCAAACGGTCGAGATTGACGTCGTCGCCCTCTAGCACCACTTCCTGACAAGCGGCCTTGCGCACACGTTTGGGGCCCATGCTGAGCACTTTCTTCAGCAGCGGCGCTTTCTCCCACGCATCGCGCATGCCCTTGGGCGGATCAGGCTCCTTCAGGAAGGCCAACAGCTCGCCTACTTCGCGCAGCTTGAACACATCCTCCTGCCCCATGCCCAGCGCAACGCGACGCGGCGTGCCAAACAAATTGGCCAGCACCGGCATATCGTGGCCGCGCACGTTTTCAAACAGCAGCGCAGGGCCGCCGTCGCGCAGCACTCGGTCGCAAATTTCGGTCATTTCAAGGTGGGCGTCCACCTCAGCCGAAATCCGCTTGAGTTCGCCCATTTCCTCGAGACGCGCGATAAAGTCGCGTAGGTCCTTGTATTGCATGCCTTCCATCCAACCCAGCGTACCCGACGGATATCGTCCGCCGCGGCACAGCGATTTTCACGCCTTTAGCAACATCACGTTGCGGGCACGTTACCCTGCAAATAAAAAGGGGCGAAGCATCATAGCATTCGCCCCTTCCTGCGCCTACAGCACGGCTGTTCGGCGTATAAGCGCTAACGCTTAGCGGCGCTTCATTGCCTCGAAAAACTCATCGTTGGTCTTGGTATCCTTCAGACGCTCGATAAGGAACTCGGTTGCCGCAACATCGTCCATCGGGTTCAGCAGCTTGCGCAGAATCCACATGCGCTGCATTTCTTCTTCCGAGCACAGCAGGTCTTCGCGACGCGTGCCCGAACGACGGATATTAATGGCCGGGAAGACGCGTTTTTCAGAGAGTTTGCGGTCGAGGTGGGCTTCCATGTTACCGGTGCCCTTGAACTCCTCGAAAATCACTTCGTCCATCTTCGAACCGGTATCGACCAGCGCGGTAGCGAGAATGGTCAGACTGCCGCCCTCTTCGATGTTACGTGCCGCACCAAAGAAGCGCTTGGGCTTCTCGAGCGCATGCGCATCGACACCACCGGTCAACACCTTGCCAGAAGAAGGCACTACGGTGTTGTAGGCACGCGCCAAGCGGGTAATGGAGTCAAGCATGATGACAACGTCTTTCTTATGCTCGACCAGTCGCTTGGCCTTCTCGATCACCATTTCTGCTACCTGAACGTGACGCGCGGGCGGCTCATCGAAGGTGGACGCAACCACTTCTCCGCGCACCGTGCGCGACATTTCAGTCACCTCTTCGGGGCGCTCGTCGATCAGCAGCACAATCAGGTAACACTCAGGATTGTTGCGCACGATGGCATTGGCCACGTTCTGCATCATCATGGTTTTACCAGCCTTGGGCGGCGAAACAATCAGGCCGCGCTGGCCTTTGCCGATTGGCGAGGTCAAGTCGATGATGCGCGAGGTCAAATCCTCGGTCGAGCCGTTGCCAATTTCCATGGTCAGCCGCTCATCGGGGAACAGCGGCGTCAGGTTCTCGAAGAGAATCTTGTGTTTGGAGTTTTCGGGACGATCGAAGTTGATCTGGCTGACTTTCAGCAGCGCGAAATAGCGCTCACCTTCCTTCGGCGGACGAATCTTCCCGGAGATGGTGTCGCCCTTACGCAAATTGAAGCGACGGATCTGGGAAGGCGATACGTAAATATCATCGGGACCAGCCAGATAAGAGCTGTCCGCACTTCTCAAGAACCCAAACCCGTCCTGCAGGATTTCAAGAACGCCGTCACCATAGATGTCCTCGCCGCTTTTAGCGTGCTTTTTGAGGATGGCGAAGATAATGTCCTGCTTGCGCGAGCGGGCGACGTTATCAATGCCCATGCTCTGCGCGAGTTCGAGCAGTTCCGGAACGGTTTTTTGCTTAAGTTCAGTTAGATTCATTGGCTTGTTTCAAAGAGAGAAAGGGCTGATTCATCAGCGAGGCATATTGGGAAGATTCGTGCCGCTTGGCACGCTACAGAAACATTGAGGGAATTGGCCTTCACGCTCGTTAGGTACGCGCGAAATGTCGGCAGAACGTGCATCGGCTGCGAGTATCAGAGGCAGGGGATTTAGCACGTTGCATTGCCTACAGGCATCGATTTACCCGCGACATTGGAACTGATGGAAAACATAGCGATAAACGCTCTATCTGCAATTGCGCATCCTCAAACAACACAGGGGCAAATAAGCGGATGGACCTGGGAACTAGCGAGAAGCGAACGATAAATTGGGATATCGACTGACTGAACGCGTCAGGGAGATTCCAGGTGAAATCGGCTGCAGAGGCCGTTGGGAGCACCAGAGCGGGCTAACTGCAGGAATAGTATGCAACACAGAAACACAACGCAAGAGGAAAAACGAAAATTACCTAAAGCTACTCTTATTGCGCCCTACCACTACGCCAGACGCTACTCATCAATGTCTGCTACAGCGCTGGCTTTCCATCCATCGGCACACAACGTCCACTGTTCGCTCAGCAATGCGATGGGCTCATCGCTCTGCCCCTGACAGTATACCACCCCCACCCAACAACGCTTCCAGGGCGGAATATCAGCCTCCTGCAACAGGCTTTTGACACGTCGGCGATGCGACCTGATCCGCAACCGCTCACCGCCCTGTCGCGGCACGCAGATTAGCTCGCGGCAAACCGCGCCTTCACCTTCATGCGCGTTTTTGCGTTCTAACTGCCACTGCACCAACAGCCGCTGCCAATGATCACTCGCTGGGGCTGCACCCGCGCGTTCCAGATAGAGCCGCCCCCGCCACACCCGGGCGACCACATCGGCCCATCTAACCTCGGCCACTTTATCGGACCGCGCCGACAGCTGTAGAAGCAATTGCGCCATCACCACGCGGGGCGGCGTTGCGAAACGCAGCAGGGTGAGCGCATGACGAATCACCAGCGCTGCGCGCGCGTTGCCTAAGCCCAGCAAAGCGGCTTGATCGAGCACTCCTGCAGCCAACTCGATATCGACCAGATCTTGTGCCGCGTATTCGGCCAGCAGTTGGCGCTGCTCGCCAAGCTGTTCGGCACAGGCCGACAAAGAGCCTACCGCCTGTGGCCACTCTTTTTCCAAGGCAGGAATCACGCAACGGCGCAGATAATTACGGGAAAACTTCAGGCTATCGTTGGAAGGATCTTCTATCCACAGCCACCCGAGCTGGCGCGCGATCGCCTCCAATTCAGCCCTGCTGTGAGCAAGCAAGGGGCGCTGCAAGATTCCCTCGCCCAACGGGCGCTGATGCGGCATCGCAGCAAGCCCACTCAATCCACTACCGCGCAGGCTACGCAGTAAGAAAGTTTCGGCTTGATCGTTGCGATGGTGGGCCAGCCAGATAACCTCGTTGGCAGCCATGCAGTCGCTGAACGCACGATAGCGCGCCTCGCGAGCGGCCGCTTCTAGCCCTTGTCCGCTCTCGTTTACCTCTGGGTGCAGTACCGTCAGCGCAATGCCGACCTCTTCGCAGAGCTGGCGACAAAACTGCTCGAACGCTAACGCCGCCGGTTGCAGTTGGTGATTAACGTGAACGGCTGCCAGTGCTGGCACCGGTCGGCCTTGCTGCTGTAAGCGCTGGCGGGCAGCGATGCTCAACCGCAGCAGGCAAACGCTGTCTAGCCCACCCGACAGCGCCAGCCATACTCTGGGATGCTCAGCCACAGACAACAACGCTGCCTCAAGCGAAATGTCACTTGGGGCAGCGTGAAGGAAGGTCATGAGGCGGCGCTGAAATCAGGCGGGAGCGCCGAAACTCATCAGGCGCTGGTAGCGTCGATCGAGCAACTCGCTGTGATCAAGCTTTTGCAGCTTATCAATGGTAGCCGTCAGCGATTCCTTGAGGCTTTCCGCAGCGCCCTGCGGACGACGATGCGCACCGCCCAACGGCTCCTTGATAAGTGTATCAACGAAGCCCAGCTCCTTGAGCTGCGAGGCAGTGATACCCATTGCCTGCGCCGCGTCAGAGGCGCGCTCGGCGCTCTTCCACAGGATGGAAGCGCAGCCTTCCGGCGAAATAACCGAATAGGTGGAGTACTGCATCATCATCAGCTCATCGCACACGCCGATGGCAAGCGCACCACCGGAGCCACCCTCGCCGATAACCGTCGAGATGATCGGCGTTTTGAGCCGCGACATCACCGCCAAGTTATAGGCGATGGCCTCGCTTTGACCGCGCTCTTCAGCATCGATACCAGGATAAGCGCCAGGCGTATCGATGAAGGTGAGCACCGGCATTTTGAAGCGCTCAGCCATTTCCATCAGGCGAATGGCCTTACGGTAGCCTTCGGGGCGCGGCATACCGAAATTACGCTTCACCTTGTCTTTAACGGTACGCCCTTTCTGATGTCCGATAAGCATTACCGGCTTGTCATCAAGCCGCGCAATGCCACCAATCAACGCGTAGTCGTCGGCGAAGGCACGGTCGCCGTGCAGTTCGTCGAATTCGGTAAAAATGTTGTCAACGTAATCCAGCGTATAGGGGCGCTGGGGGTGGCGCGACAGCTGCGACACCTGCCAAGGAGTTAGCTCGCGGAAAATCTGCTCGGTCAACTTGCGGCTTTTATCTTCCAGCCGGCCGATCTCTTCGGACAAGTTGATGTTGCTGTCGTTACCTACCAGACGGAGTTCTTCAATCTTATCTTGAAGTTCCGCGATAGGTTGCTCGAAGTCCAGATAATTGGGATTCATAGGGCGTGTCTAAAAGCTCTGACAAAGGGCCGATAGCCGCGCGAACGCAGCGCCAAACCGGCATGTTTGAGGGAGCCATACAACCTCCCCCGGACACAAAGTGAAACATTATCCCATGCCTGACACTTAACGAAAAGCCGTGCAGCGTCGAAGCAGTAGGAATTAGCGATAGCAAAGGCGCACATTTTGCTGCCCTCGCACTTCAGCAAGGCGGATCAGCAAGTCATCACTGGGCGCTACCCGCCAGCATTCATCAAGCTGCAGCGCACCGCTGGCGGCGCTGTTGCGATAGTGGATGCGCACGGGCAAACCATTACTGTCCAGATGAGCGCTGAGGCCTTCACGCAATGCTTTGGCGAAGTGAGCGTCCAAGCGGCTGCCATCGACGCTTACCTCAACCGCCTCGCCATAGCGCATGCGCGCATCCACCATCGGTGTTATTTCCTTGACGCGCATGCGTAGACCACCGGAGTAATCATCGGTGGAGACTTCTCCCTCGACAATCAACACCTGCGCATCTTCTAACTGACCGCGAACCTGATCGTACATTTCACCAAACAGTGAGGCTTCAATGCGACCCGTACGATCGTCCAAGGTAACAAAGGCGATGGTATCGCCGCGTTTCGATTTCATGGTACGCGTACCCACCACTAGCCCTGCCACGCGCTGGGGCTGGCGAGACGGCTTGAGCTCATTGATGCGTGTTGAAACGAAGCGTTTGATTTCGGGCTCGTACTCATCGATGGGATGGCCGGTCAAATAGAGCCCCAGGGTGTCTTTCTCTCCGCCTAGTCGTTCACGGTCGGTCCACTGGCGAGCATCGAGATAGTTGGCGTAGTTATCACCGGCGGCTTCGTCACTGCCGAACACGTCGCCGAACATATCGATGATACCAGCGCTCTGGTTAGCGTGACTTTGCGACGCTGCCTTCATGGCATCGTCGAGCGCTGCCATCATGACTGCGCGGTTAGGCCCGATGTTATCGAGTGCGCCGGCGCGAATGAGTGCTTCCAGCGTGCGTTTATTGAGGCGTTTGGCATCGATGCGCTCGCAAAAATCGAAGATATCCACAAAGGGACCGCCCGCATCACGTGCTTCGACGATCGCACCAATGGGGCCCTCGCCTACGCCGCGAATAGCGCCAAGCCCGTACACCACTTCGCCGTTTTCGTTGACGCTGAACTTATAGCTACCCAAATTGACGTCCGGCGGCGTGACGGTCAGCTTCATGCGCCGACATTCCTCGATCAACGGCACTACCTTGTCGAGGTTGTCCATTTCGGTAGAAATAACCGCCGCCATGAAGGGCGCCGGGTAGTGCGTTTTGAGCCACGCGGTTTGATAGGAAACCAACCCGTAGGCCGCCGAGTGCGACTTGTTAAAGCCATAGCCGGCGAACTTCTCTACCAGATCGAACAGGTTGCCGGCCAAATCATTGTTAATGCCATTGGCAGCGCACCCATCCAGGAAGCCTTGGCGCTGCTTGGCCATCTCTTCGGGCTTTTTCTTACCCATGGCGCGACGCAGCATATCGGCCTGACCAAGCGTATAGCCCGCCAGCACCTGGGCAATCTGCATAACCTGCTCTTGGTACAGGATGATGCCGTAAGTGGGTTCGAGCACCGGTTTCAACAACTCGTGCTGATAATCCGGGTGTGGATAAGCCAATTCAGCGCGACCGTGCTTACGGTTGATAAAGTCATCCACCATGCCCGATTGCAGCGGCCCGGGACGGAACAGCGCCACCAGGGCGATCATGTCCTCAAGGGAGTCGGGCTGCAGGCGTTTGATCAGCTCTTTCATGCCGCGCGACTCAAGCTGGAACACCGCGGTCGTTTCAGCCTTCTTCAGCAGATCGAAGGTGCGCTTGTCGTCAAGGGGAATGGTGCTGATATCCAACGGTTCTTCGCCATCGCGGGCGCGTACCGTATCGACCATTTCCAGTGCCCAATCGATAATGGTGAGCGTACGTAGACCAAGAAAGTCGAACTTCACCAATCCCACGGTTTCGACGTCATTCTTGTCGAACTGCGTCACCAGCCCCTGCCCTTCTTCATCACACAGCAGCGGTGAGAAATCAGTCAACTTGGTGGGGGCGATCACCACCCCACCTGCATGCTTACCGGTACCGCGAGTAATGCCCTCAAGCTTGAGCGCCATCTCCCAGATTTCACCGGCTTCGTCGTCGTTCTCGATGTACTCTTTAAGTGCGGGTTCGGCCTCGACCGCTTTTGCCAGCGTCATGCCCACTTCGAAAGGAATCAGCTTGGAGATCTTGTCGCCCAGCGAATACGGTTTGCCCTGGGCACGTGCCACGTCGCGCACCACCGCCTTGGCCGCCATAGTGCCAAAGGTAGCAATCTGCGACACCGCATCACGCCCATAGCGATCCGCCACGTAATCGATAACGCGATCACGCTTCTCCATGCAAAAATCGACGTCAAAGTCGGGCATCGAGACACGTTCAGGGTTAAGAAAGCGTTCGAACAGCAGGTCGTATTCGAGCGGATCAAGATCGGTAATCTTGAGCGAGTAGGCCACTAGCGAGCCCGCCCCGGAACCACGCCCGGGACCTACTGGCACCTGGTTATCCTTGGCCCACTGGATGAAGTCCATCACGATCAGGAAGTAGCCGGGAAAGCCCATCTGATTAATGATATTGAGCTCAAACTCGAGCCGTTCGCGATAGGCGGGTTCTTCCTCGGCACGCTGGCGACCGCTATAGATAGCATCGGGTGCGTCGAACAACTGGTGGAGTCGCTCATCCAGCCCTTCATGAGAAATCTTCGAGATGAATTCCTCGATGGTCATGCCATCGGGAATCGGATATTCAGGCAGGAAGTATTCGCCCATCCGCACGTCAACGCTACAGCGCGCGGCTATTGCCACCGTGTTCTCGATCGCGGAGGGGACATCCGCAAACAGCTCGGCCATTTCGTCGGGCGACTTTAGATACTGCTCTTCACTGAAACGACGCTCGCGACGCGGATCGTCGAGCGCTCGGCCTTCACCAATCGACACCCGTGTTTCATGGGCCCAGAAGTCATCGCGGTGTATAAAGCGCACGTCGTTCGTCGCGACCACCGGCGTTTGGGTAGCGGCTGCCAGCTCCACCGACAAATGCAGACACTCTTCGTCGTTTTCGCGCTGGGTACGCTGTAGCTCCAGATAAAAACGCTCAGGAAAGAAGCGCTGCCACTCTCCCAGCACCGTGCGCGCGGTTTCCTTATGGCCGCCCAACAACAAGCGCCCGACTTCCCCCTCACGCGCACCCGATAGTGCGATCAGCCCCTCGGCGGCTTCGAATATCCACTCCTTGTGCACGAACGCCTGGCCAAGATGCTGGCCTTCTTGCCATACCCGTGAAATCAGCTCGATCAAATGGCGATAGCCGACGTTATTCATCGCCAACAGCGTGATTCGATACGGATGCGCCTCGTCCTGCGCGTTGTACATCCAGAAATCAGCGCCAATAACCGGTTTGATACCCGCCCCCTGTGCGGCCGTATACAGCTTGACCAAACCGAACATATTGCTCTCGTCGGTGACCGCTACTGCGGGCATGCCCATCTGCTCGGTAGCGCTATTGAGCGCCTTCAGGCGAACCAGTCCATCGGATAACGAATATTCGCTGTGAACACGTAGATGTACGAAAGGAGTCATAGGTGTAGAAATCCTGCTCGCCCCACGGGGTGGCCGGTGAATAGAAATGTGTGGCGCCGATGCGTTCATCATAAAACATCGCAGCGCTGGATTCAGTTGCTATACCGCGATTGTTTAGTGCACAAGCGATAGGCGGTAGGTCAGGATGACAGCGCTCGTTGCACAGGCCCGAACGAGCGCCGGTGTTCAGCGATGGGGCCACGCTGTGCGAGCGCCTGAAGGTGCTCGCGAGTCGGGTAGCCCTTGTGTTTGGCAAAGCCATAGCCGGGATGGCGCTGCTCGAGCGCGAGCATGTCGGCATCGCGCGCCACCTTGGCAATGATCGACGCAGCGCTGATTGCCGGATGACGCAAATCCCCTTTTACCACGGCCATGCCAGGCAGCGCGTGGCCCGGCAACCGATTTCCATCGACCAGCAAAAATTCTGCGCTTGGCTGCAGTGCATCGATCGCGCGCCGCATCGCCAGATGTGTGGCGTGATAAATGTTCAATTCATCGATCTCGGCAGGACTTGCCCTGCCTATGCCAAAGCACAATGCGCCCGAGCGAATCAGCTGATCGAAGGCTTCTCGCTTGGCGCTGGACAGCGTTTTGGAATCGGTAAGCCCGGTAATGGGATGCGTCGGGTCGAGAATCACCGCCGCGGCCACGACATCGCCGACCAAAGGGCCACGGCCTACTTCATCGACGCCGGCCAGCAGCGTACCGCGATAAGGGATATCAAGCGCAGGGAAATCGGTTGCCTTCAGTGCCATCAGGAAGGCTCTCCGTTCTCGCAGGCGCGCTCCACTTCAACGACCTCTGCTACCGCGGCGGCGGCACGAACACTCGCGTCTTGCGCCAATGCTTGATGCATCTCCTTGAAACGCGCTACCAGTGGAGCACCGGCCCCCTCAAACAGCAGCGGTGCCAGCTCGCTAACAATGCGTTCGACGCTGGCATCGTGCTGGATAAGCTCCGGCACAAGGGTACGCTGCGCCAACAAATTGGGCAGCGATATCCACTCGGTATGCACGACCCGCTGCGCGATCCAGAAGGTAGTGGCCGCCATGCGATAGGCGACGACCATGGGGCGGTGACACAGCAGCGCTTCCAATGCAGAAGTACCTGAGGTCAGCAACACGGCATCGGAGGCTGTCATCGCCGCGCTAGCTTGCCCATCAATGAGGTGGATGGCCTGACGCGTGCCGGGATCGATATTCGCCTGTTCGATCAACGCTTCAATCTCATCACGGCGCGCCTTGGAAGCCGCTGGAATAACCGCTTCCAACTCGAAGTGGTGCCCTCTTAGCTGGCGCAATACTTCAAGGTACACCGGCAGCATCAGCTTGACTTCGTTGTGGCGGGAACCCGGCAGTAGCGCCAGTAGCGGAATGTGCGGATCAATGCCAAGGTCACGACGCGCCGCCGTTTGATCGTCATCCAGCGGCAGGTCGTCGGCGAGCGGATGGCCTACAAAACTGACAGGCACCTGATGCTGTCGATAGAAGTCGGCCTCGAACGGAAGAAAGGTCAGCATTCGATCGACGGCCCGCCGGATCTTTTTCACCCTACCCTGTCGCCAGGCCCATACCGATGGACTGACATAGTGCAGCGTTTTTATGCCGCGGTTGCGCAGCGCCAGCTCAAGGTCGGTGTTGAAGTCGGGGGCATCAATGCCAATCATGACGTCGGCACGCCATTCGATGGCTTCTTGCTTGAGTCGTTTACGCAACGCCAGTAGCGAAGGCAAATGCTTCAGCACTTCCACCAGCCCCATCACCGACAGTTGCTCGATGGGCGCCAGACTTTCAAGCCCCTGCGCGATCATGCCGGGGCCGCCAACGCCACGAAATTCAGCCTGCGGATAGCGTGCTTTCAACTCGCGTATCAGCCCAGCACCCAATACATCGCCCGACAGCTCACCGGCCACGACAAACACCTTGAGTGCAGGCGAAGCGGAAGAAGAGGACGCAGGAGCAGGCGTGGTCATAGTGGGGAGTATCAGCCGAGAAAGTGGGACGACAGGAAGGCATCGCTGCACGTCGAACGTGCAGCGAGTAACGCGACGTTAGCGGGTGATACCACGCTCCGCGCGCTTGAGAGAATCGATGAAGGTTTGAAGCTCATCGCTGGGGTCGCGCTTCTCAAGCTCGGCGATCGATTCCGCCAGTTTGAGATTGCTGCGGAAAACCACCTTGTACGCGTCGCGCAGCGTGGCTACCGCGTCGGCGGAGAAGCCGCGACGCTTCAGGCCCACCACATTGAGACCGTGCAGGCGCCCTGGATTGCCGTTGGCAATCGCGTACGCCACGATATCCATGCTGACCGCCGTCATGCCGCCCACCATGCAGTGAGCACCCAGGTTGCAGAACTGGTGCACTGCCGCAAGGCCGCCAATAATGGCGTGATCGCCCATGGTAACGTGCCCTGCCAGGGTAGCGCCGTTGGCCAGAATACAGTGGTCGCCGATTTCGCAGTCGTGCGCAACATGGCTATACGCCATCAGCAGGTTGTCACTGCCAATCACCGTGCTCCACTTATCCTGCGCAGTCCCGCGGTGAACCGTAACGCTTTCTCGGAACACGTTATTGTCGCCGATGGTCAAACGCGTCGGCTCGCCCTTGTACTTCTTGTCCTGACACTCTTCTCCAATCGAGCAAAACTGGAAGAAGCGATTATTGGCACCGATGGTAGTAGGACCCTTGATAACAACGTGAGACTCGATCCTGCACCCCGGGCCAATAACAACGTCGGGACCAATAATGGAAAAAGGTCCAATCTCGACATCTTCGGCCAGCTTCGCACTGGGATCGATGATCGCGGTGGAATGGATCAAGCGACTTTCCTCTCTGCACACATGATATCAGCTTCGCACACTAGCTCGTCGCCTACGTGAGCTCGGCACTGGAACTTCCACACGCCGCGACGCGACTTGACGATCCAGGATTCCAGCGTAAGTTGATCGCCGGGGTAAACGGGGCGCTTCAAACGCACGTTGTCGCTGCCCACGTAATAGTAAACGTACCCGTCGCGCGGACGTTTATCACCGGTTTTAAAGCCAAGGATACCGGATGCCTGAGCGAGTGCCTCGATGATCAGGACCCCAGGCATGATGGGATAATCAGGAAAATGGCCGTTGAAGAATTGTTCGTTGACGCTGACATTCTTGAAGGCTTTGATATAGCTTCCCAGCTCCAGCTCCAACACCCTATCAACCAGCAAAAACGGGTATCGGTGGGGTAGGAATTCCTGGATTTCCTTAATATCCATGACCATGCAGAAACCTCTGAGGCTCAAGCCTCGCAATATAACAGTGCGATCGTCCAAAACGATGACAGTCGAATGAAAAGATAACCTTAAGACCGAGCCGCAGCCGACAGCCTTTATTGGTGTTGAAGAAGGCTGCACCTTGCAACAGCACTTCTATAAACCGCGTTTTTTCCAAAGAATATCGGGACCAAGGCTTGGTCGGCCCTGGCCCCCAACATTTTGGAAAGAAAGCGAGGGATGCAGCGCCACGCACCGCATCCCAACTGCTTATGACTTTTCCAGTTTCCCGATACGCTTGGCCAGCGAATCAAGCTGCCTGAAGCGCACGACGCTTTTGCGCCATTGAGCGTTCGGAAGAACACCCGTGCCGGAAGAGTATACACCGGGTTCGGGAATAGAGTTGGTGACCATGCTCATGCCGGTCAGCGTAACACCGTCAGCAATTTCGATATGACCGCCAAGGCCTACCCCACCGCCCAGCAGGCAGCCGCGCCCGATCTTGGTCGACCCTGCGACCCCGACGCAGCCCGCCAATGCGCTGTGATCGCCAACCTGAACGTTATGAGCGACCTGCACCTGACTATCGATTTTTACGTCGTTACCGATGATAGTGTCGCCAAGAGCGCCGCGATCGATACTGGAGCTCGCGCCGATTTCGACATCGTTGCCGATGGTGACACCGCCAATCTGGGCAATTTTAACCCAGTGACGACCATCGTGGGCAAAACCGAAACCGTCGCCGCCAACCACCGCAGAGCTGTGGATGATGACCCGCTCACCGATCATCACGCCGTGATAAATGGTCACGTTAGCGTAAAGCAGAGCATCTGCGCCGAGTTCGGTGTCATCGCCGATAAAACAACCGGGCCCAATAACGCTACCGTCGCCAATGCGTACGTTATTACCGATGACCACATTAGCCGCGATGGCTACGTTGTCGCCGATCACCGCGCTATCGCTGACGCAGGCGCTGGGGTGTATTCCCGCTTCAGGCGGTTGAGTCGAGCGCGCAAAGCAGCTGGAGAGCACTGCGAACCCCAGGTAGGGATTTTTCAGTACCAGCGCGTTGGTTGGGCATTCGCCTGCGTGCTCGGGACTTACCAGCACAGCGGCCGCCTTGGTTGTCGCGAGGTGTTTCAGGTACGCAGGATTTGCCAAAAAGGCGAGATCGTTACTGCCGGCTTCAGTTAACGTGGAAAATCCCGTAACGCGACGAGATCCATCCCCTTTCAATTCAGCCCCTGCGCGCTCAGCAAGCTCGCCCAGGGTCCAGCCGGAGTTAGCCGTAGTAGTCATGTGCATCCACTTGACGACCGCCGGTAGCAGGTCGATTGAACCCGCTACCGGCGTGTGAAGCTATGCGTTAATGCAATAGCTGAAAATTACTTGCCGCTATTATACGCAGCAGTGACCTCTTTCGTCAGGTCCATCGCGTCATCACCGTAGATCACGGCGGAACGATCGATGATCATGTCGAGGTTATGGCGTTTCGCTACGCTTTGAATCGCTTTATCCAGACGCGGACGAGCCTGCTTCAGGAAGCCCTGCTCTTTCTGCTGACGTGCCTGTTCGACTTCGGCACGCTGCTCCTGGAACTGCTGGCCTTTGGTCTGCAGCTGTTTGATCAGACCGTTGCGCTCGGATTCAGACATGGTCGAGCCATCGCGCTGCAAACGCTGCTGAAGCTGCTGCACTTCCTGGCCCAAGGACTGAACCTGCTGCGGCTTGTTACCCAGCTGGCTTTTCAACTGGTTGACTGACTGTTTGGCGGCACTGGTGCTCATCAGCGCTTCCTGCCAATCAATCACACCAATACCGGCAGCATTAGCAACGGAAGAAGCACCACCAAGCGCTACTGCTACTCCTAAAGCGATACCAAGTTTACGCATGTTTCTTTCTCCTGAATGACCTGGACCCGCAGGCCTTGACTGGCCCGTTGAGAACAAAAGTTTTACTGCTTATCAACTAGCCAGCATCAAAAGGTTTGACCCAGTGAGAACTGGAAGAACTGGCTTTCCGAACCGCTCGCCTTGTGAATCGGCTTCGCGACACTGAAGGTTAGCGGACCTACCGGTGTAAGCCACGACAACCCGATACCTGCCGACAGGTTCATATCACCCAAGTCGACGCCGGATTCGCAGTCCGAGTCAGGACCTTTACCGGTGGAATAGCAGTGCGACAGATAGGTGTTACCTGCATCGACGAACAGCGACGTTTGTACCTGACGATGATCTTCGATAAACGGCGTTGGGAAGATCAGCTCGGCAGAACCTTCCAACTGGATGTTACCACCCAGGGTGTAGTCGTCGTCGTTGTCGCCGCGCGGCGTCGTACGCTGACCAAGCGAGTTGCTGCGGAAACCGCGCACCGAGCCCAAGCCACCTGAGTAGAAGTTTTCGTAGAACGGATACACATCGGTTTTGCCATACTTGTTGGCATAACCGAGATTGGTGCTGAACTTGAGCGACCACTCAGGGTTGAGTTCAAACAGCTTATCGCCACGATAGCGTAGCTTATAGATCTGGGCATCGCTACCGGGGCCATTGCCTTCAAGCGATAGACGCTGATAGCTGCCGTCGGTGGGCATGATACCGCGGTTGAGGTTATTGCGCGTCCAACTGACCGACAGTTTGTAGGAGTCGAAGGTATCCCCTTCATCCTTGACGTACTGATAAATTTCCCACGGCGTATCGCTGTAGGTATCGAGGGTGAGGTGCTCGCCCCCAATACCAAAGTTCAGGCGCGACAGGTCGCTGATCGGATAACCGAAGTTAACTCCGCCGCCAATCGCGTCGCTTGAGTATGACGAGATATCGATATCGCTATCGTCGTAATCGGACTTGCGATAGTACAGGTTGAAGCCGCGCGAAATACCGCTCAACGTCCAGTATGGATCGGTATAGGAGAAGTTGAGGTTGGTGAAATAGTTACTCTTGGTCGCGCCGATATCGACACGATTACCGGTGCCAAGGAAGTTGCTCTGCGACAGCGACGCACCGTAAATAAGCCCCTCGGACTGAGCAAAACCAAGGCTCGCCGAGATACTGCCGGAAGGCTGTTCTTTCACCGAATAATCGACATCCAACTGGTCAGGGTGACCTTCCACCGGATGGGTATCGACCTTCACATCGCTGAAGAACCCTAAGCGCTGCAAGCGCGCTTGCGAGTCCTTGATGCTGGAAGACGATGCGGGCGCGCCTTCCATTTGCGTCAATTCACGACGCAGCACTTCGTCGGAGGTGGTGGTGTTTCCGCTGAAGTTGATACGGCGCACGTAGGCACGCTTGCCGGGATCGATATTAAACGTGACTTCTGCGGTGTCGTTGCTGTCGCTGGTGCGCGGTACGGCATCTACCTTGGCGAAGGTGTAGCCTTCGTTACCCAGCGCTTCGCGAATCGCATCTGCCGACGCCGTCAATTTCGATTGGTTATAAACATCACCTTCTTTGGCCTGGATCAGGCCGCGTGCCTGTTCCTCGCTAAGCCCGCCCAATTGTCCGGCGAAGTTGATGTTGCTGATGCGATACCGCTCTCCCTCATCCACATTGATGTTGATGTAGATATCCGCCTTGTCGGGAGATAGCGACACCTGATTGGAAGTAACGTTGAAGTTGACGTAGCCGCGATCCTGATAGAAGGCGCGCAGCTTTTCGAGATCCTTCGACATCGCTTCGGTGGAGAACTTATCGTGCGAGAACCAGCCCAAAAACCAGCCGGGATGGTCGGCCATATCGAGCTCGTCGAGCAGTTGATCGTCGCTGAAGGCGTGGTTGCCCACGAAGTTAATCTGGCGAATGCGCGCGTTGCCGCCTTCATTCACGTTGATATTAACCTGGACTCGGTTGGCATCGAGAGGCACCACCGATGTTTTGATCGATGCGTTGTAGCGTCCCTGATCCTGATAAACGTTTTCGAGCGAACGCTGCACTTCCTCAAGGGTAGAACGCTGCAGCACCTGACCTTCGAGGATACCCGCGTCGGCGAGACCCTTTTTAAGGTTTTCAGATGAGATCTGCTTGTTGCCGCTGATATTGATCTTGGCAACCGACGGGCGCTCCTTGAGGTGCAAGATCAGATTCTGGCCCTGGCGCTCAAAGCTGATGTCGTCGAACAATCCCGTGCCGTATAGCGCTTTGCCCGCTTGGCTCAGCTGGCTTTCGTCGAGCTGACGATTGCCATTGAAAGGCAAGACGTTGAACACGGTTCCCGAAGAAACTCGCTGCAACCCCTCGACACGAATGTGAGAAATTTGAAAAGACGCAGCGTGAACCACCTGGGACGAGCCCAACAACATCGCTGCCAAACCGAGGGTCTTGATCTTCATGCCGTCCTTTCGCTTAATTCAGATTCTTTCGGATCACCAGGATCGAATCATGTCGCTACCAGTGCGACACCGAGCCGACGAATGACTGTGAAATGTGCATTGCACCTTATACACAAGCCACCCTACCTGACAAGCGCAGTTGCGCATATCCAGCGGTAAAAAACGCTGACATTTGCTTAATTGCTTCTATTGATGGCAACCCACACCACCATTGATAACCGCGATACGCTTACTTATTTCTTACGCGTTGTGCGAAACCGCGACGCTACAGCCTCATTAGGTCAAAGTACAGAGCCAGCACCATTAAAGTACCCACTAACAGCATGCCTATTTTCAGGCCAAGGATCTGTACCTTTTCGGACAATGGCCGCCCGCGTACCGCTTCGACAACAAAATAAAGCAGATGTCCCCCATCAAGCATGGGAATCGGCAATAAATTCAGCACACCCAAACTGATCGATAGATACGCCAGGAAGCTGCCGAACGCTTCAACGCCGCCACGCGCTGAATCACCGGCGACACGCGCAATGGTCACGGGGCCAGACAGATTGCTCGGCGATATAAGCCCCACCACCATCTTGCCGATCGACACCGTGGTCAATTGGATCATGTCCCAGGTTTTACCAACGGCGCGCGGAACAGCTTGCCACGGTGAAAAACTGATATCGCGAATATACTGAGAGGGATAGGCCGGCATTTCGGCTGCCGCTCCAATATAGCCGATATTCTTACCGTTACTGGCCTGTTTCAGCTGCGGCGTCAGTTTCACTTCACGACTCACGCCGTCGTTTTCGACGTGCAGTTGCAAGGGGTGACCACCCGCCTGCTGAACCTGTGCAACAAAGGCTCCCCAGTCGCTGACCGACTGATGATTCACCTGCGTGATCACGTCTCCCGCCTTGAGGCCGGCCTGCGCTGCTGGGCTATCCGCCACTACCCGCTGAATACGTGGCGCGACCTTGGGCTGCCATACCGACATGCCAAGCGGTTGCAATGGATTCGACGGATCTTCGCCGACCAGATAGCGTTCCACGGGCAGCTCGTAATGATGTTCGGTAGTGTCGATGGACACGCTGCCGCTGCGGCCAATGAGATCCACCAGGCGCAGATTGATATCTTCCCAGGTGAGCACTTCGCGCCCTTCCACACGAGAGATTTGCTCGCCTTCCGCGATACCGCTGCGACTCGCGGGAGAATCGGGCGCTATATGCCCTACCACCGGCACCAGCGCTGAAATACCGTAAACGAACAGCGCCCAGTAGATCACCCACGCCAGCAGGAAGTTGGCCAGCGGCCCCGCCGCCACAATCAGGATACGTCGCAGCACCGATGCCTGGTTGAATGTCCGATGGCGCTCTTCCGGCGCAACCGGCCCTTCACGCTCATCCAGCATTTTGACGTAGCCGCCAAGCGGAATGGCGGCAATCGAGAAGCGCGTTCCGTGACGATCATGAATCGACCACAGCGGCTTACCAAAGCCCACCGAAAAATGCAGCACTTTGACACCGCAGCGGCGCGCTACAAAGAAGTGGCCGTACTCGTGGAAGGTAATCAATACCCCGAGCACGACAATCACCGCGATGATATTTTCGATAATACCCATCGGCTGGGGCCTCTAGTGCTAGTGACCAGACCAGGCCGCGAGCAGCGCGAACAGAGGCACCGCCGAAGTTAGGCTGTCGATGCGATCGAGCATGCCACCATGCCCTGGCAGCATTTGGCTGGAATCCTTGATGCCGCGCGCACGCTTGAGCATGCTTTCAGCCAGGTCGCCCATTACCGAGGCGAAGGTGATGATCCAGGTAACGATCAGCAGCCACACGAAGCCACCGAAACCGATTCCCTGAATGAAGGTCATCAGCACTGCCAATACCGCCGTACCCGCCAGACCACCGTACACGCCCGCCCATGACTTGCCGGGGCTCACGTTAGGCGCCAGTTTACGACCACCGAAGGCGCGCCCTGAAAAGTAGGCAGAAATATCGGCACCCCACACCACGAACAGCACGTACAGCAGCCACCACGGTTCAGTGCGCAGTTGGTTGAGCGCCATCCAGCATGGCAACAGCGCGCCTACGCCCATGATGATGCGCACCGCTCTACTCGACCACTGTTCCTGCAGCGAGGGGTAACGCATCACCCAGAAAGAGCAGATAATCCAGCCCCAGAATGCCAACCACAGCGGCCAGCGTTGCCACACGATGCCGCTCGACCACAGTAGCGCCATGACGAAGCAAATCGCTAGCGAGAAGAGCAGACGGTCACGCTGCTCCGAGAACCCAGCCAAATTGGCCCACTCCCACGCGGAGAGCGCGACAATAATGCCAACAAAACTGGCAAACCAACCACCCGTTAGCGTAAACAGCAGCACTAATGAGATTGGACCAATCGCCAAGGCGGTCAAAAATCGTTGTTTAAGCACGCTCTACCTCAATCTGCTCGTCCGTTTTACCGAACCGGCGTGTGCGCGATGCATAGGCACCCAGTGCTTCGTCGAAGGCCTCGGCGCCAAAGTCGGGCCAGAGCACGGGGGAGAAAAATAGTTCGGCATAGGCGAGCTGCCACAGCAAAAAATTGCTGATGCGCTGTTCGCCGCTGGTGCGAATACAGAGATCCACTTCAGGAACATGCGTCTCCATCTCGCTGGCCAGCATTTGCTCGGAAATCTGATCGGGAGGAAATTCACCGGCTGCGGCGCGTTCAGCCAAATGACGCGCCGCCTGAGCGATATCCCAGCGACCGCCGTAGTTAGCCGCCACAATCAAATGCAGCCCAGTATTGTCGCGAGTTTTTGCTTCTGCCTTTTCAATCAGCCGCACCAGAGAAGCGTGCAAGGCGGAGCGGTCACCCACAATCGAGAGCCGAATGTTGTTGCGATGAAGCTTGCCGACCTCACGTTTAAGCGCCAGCACAAACAGCTCCATCAGTGCGCTGACTTCGTCCCTCGGACGCCGCCAGTTTTCGCTGGAGAAAGCGAACAGCGTGAGCGTGCCAACCCCGCGCTCCGCTGCTCGCCGTACGACTGCCCTGACCGCACCAACGCCAGCATGGTGGCCACGTATCGCTGAAAGCCCGCGTGCGCGCGCCCAGCGATTGTTGCCATCCATGATGATGGCAACGTGACCGGGTAGTGGCGATGAAGCAGACGGCACTTCATCCACTGGATGAGAATCTGATGACATG
Source organism: Carnimonas bestiolae (assembly GCF_051251145.1). Taxonomy (NCBI): domain Bacteria; kingdom Pseudomonadati; phylum Pseudomonadota; class Gammaproteobacteria; order Oceanospirillales; family Halomonadaceae; genus Carnimonas; species Carnimonas bestiolae. Next base: position 302,086 of record NZ_JBPCZK010000003.1, read on the forward strand.
AGCGTTTATTACACCTGCATCAGGTCATGCTCTTTCTGTTCCAGAAGCTGATCGATTTCAGCGATGTACTTATCGGTCAGTTTCTGAATGGCATCCTCGCCCTGACGCGCTTCGTCTTCGGAGACTTCCTTCTCTTTCAACAGCGACTTGATATCGCCATTGGCGTCGCGACGAACGTTGCGTACAGCCACCTTGCCTTGTTCAGCTTCGGCACGCGCCTGACGGGTATAGCCGCGGCGAGTTTCTTCGGTCAGCGGCGGCATGGGCACACGAATAACGGTGCCCGCCGTAGAAGGATTGAGACCAAGGTCAGAGGTCATGATTGCTTTCTCAACCTTCTGCACCATGCTTTTTTCCCACGGCACCACTGCCAGCGTGCGTGCGTCTTCTACGTTGACGTTAGCCACCTGGTTGATGGGCACGTCGCCACCGTAGTAGTCGACTAATACTGCATCGAGAATGCTGGGATGCGCGCGCCCGGTACGAATCTTGTGAAACGCCGAATTAATCGCCTCGACGCTCTTCTTCATACGATTTTCGGCGTCCTTCTGAATATCCTTGATCACGAAGACTTTCCTCTAAAGCGAAGAGATACGCTGGCAGCACTTGCGCCAGCGTTGAAGAAATTATTGGTTACGGCAAAACGCTCTATTTGCCGCCATGAATAAGCGTACCTTCACGCCCACCCATCACCAGATTGAGCAGCGCGCCGGGCTTGGTCATATCGAAAACGCGCACCGCCATGTCATGGTCACGCACCAGGCAAATCGCGGTCAAATCCATGACGCCGAGCTTCTGATCAAGCACTGCGTCGTAGTCGAGCTTGTCGTACTTGACGGCATCCGGGTTCTTCACCGGATCGCTGTCGTACACGCCGTCTACCTTGGTCGCTTTTATGACAACATCAGCGTCGATTTCTATCCCGCGCAAGCAGGCTGCCGAGTCGGTGGTAAAGAATGGGTTGCCGGTACCGGCCGAGAAAATGACAACGTCGCCACTGCTTAGATAGCGGATGGCCGCACGACGATCGTAGTGCTCGACGACGCCGCTCATGGGAATGGCCGACATGACGCGCGAGCGAATGCTGGCGCGCTCCAGCGCGTCGCGCATGGCGAGACCGTTCATTACGGTTGCCAGCATCCCCATGTGATCGCCGGTAACACGTTCCATCCCTGCTGCATTCAACGCTGCGCCGCGAAACAGATTTCCGCCGCCAATCACCAAACCAACCTGAACGCCAATACCCACCAACTGGCCAATTTCCAACGCCATCCTATCAAGCACCTTGGGGTCGATACCGAAATCGAGCTCCCCCATCAGCGCTTCGCCTGATAGCTTCAAAAGAATTCGTTTGTATTTGGCGTTGCGATCGTTGTTCGCGGACATCTGTTTCTCCTGGCCACCGGTGAAGATCAGCGAGTGTTAGGTCAGCCGTCTCATACTACTCTGGGTGGACGCCTGACATGCAATGGCGCGCATAGAGTTATGCACGCCATTGTCGATAAAAATTCGGCGCTGCGCCAGCGCAACGCCGAGAGAACACGCCATCGCGCTTAGCGACGCGCCTGTTCCATGACTTCTTTCGCGAAATCAACTTCTTCTTTCTCGATGCCTTCACCCACTTCGAAACGTACGAAGCCGATGACTTCACCGCCAGCGTCCTTGGCGAAGTTGGCAACCGTCTGGTTAGGATCCTTAACGAACGGCTGATTTACCAGGCTGTTTTCCGCGAGGTATTTTTTCAGACGACCCTGAACCATTTTTTCAGCGATTTCGGTCGGTTTACCTGCCATGTCAGGCTGGGCAAGAATGATCGCTTTCTCGTGATCAAGCTGCTCCTGCGGCATATCTTCCGGCAGAGCAACGGCCGGGTTGATTGCTGCAACGTGCATCGCGATGTCGCGTGCAGTTTCAACGTTACCGCCCTTCAGCGAGACAACAGCACCAATGCGAGCACCGTGAACGTAACCACCTACAGCACCACCGTCCTGAGCTTCAACGATAGCGGCGCGGCGAACCGAGATGTTTTCACCGATTTTCTGCACTAGCTGAGCACGCGCTTCTTCAAGCTCGCCTTCCATTAGCGCAGCAACATCTGCGTTTTTGCTTTCGAAAACTGCGTCAGAAACACGATCAGCGAACGCTTTGAAGTTATCGTCGCGCGCAACAAAGTCGGTTTCCGAGTTGATTTCTACCAGTACGGCATAGCTGGCATCGTCAGCCACACGTACGGTTACTACGCCTTCAGCAGCCACGCGGCTAGCTTTCTTGGCGGACTTGAGGCCTGCGTTTTTACGCAGGTTATCGATCGCTACGTCGATATCACCGTCGGCTTCCTGAAGCGCTTTTTTGCACTCCATCATGCCGAGACCGGTACGCTCGCGCAGTTCCTTGACCAGAGAAGCACTGATCGCTGCCATGTCGGGAATCTCCGTGATTATCTAACAACCAACCGCTGGATGCGCTTGGTCAGGATTAGAAAGGCTCGCCACCCTTGGCTGAAACGCCGTGAAGAAGAGCAGCGAGCGCTACGCTGATGCCTCATCACCCGCGCCGGACGCCCTGAGGCGTTTGACTATCTCTCCGGCGAAGTGCCCGCAAGAGACGTTGATGAGGAGCAGCAAGTCGTTATCGGGGCTTGCCACAGCCAGTGCGGCAAGCCCACCCTGGCGATTACTCGCCAGCGGCTGTTTCTTCGACTTCAACGAACTCGTCAGGACGACCTTCTTTCGCTTTGCCACACGCATCAGCGATGGCTTTAACGTAAATCTGGATCGCACGGATGGAGTCGTCGTTACCGGGGATAACGTAGTCAACGCCGTCGGGGTTGGAGTTACTATCAACAACACCGATAACGGGAATGCCAAGCTTGTTGGCTTCGTTGATGGCGATGCGCTCGTGGTCAACGTCGATCACGAACAGTGCATCAGGCAAACCGCCCATGTTTTTGATACCACCGATGGAGCGCTCGAGTTTTTCCTGCTCGCGCGTAGCCATCAGTACTTCTTTCTTGGTCAGCTTGTCGAAGGTGCCATCTTCGTGCATCTGCTCGAGCTCACGCAGGCGCTTGATGGACTGACGAATCGTTTTGTAGTTTGTCAGCATACCGCCCAACCAGCGATGGTTGACGTACGGCTGACCTACGCGAGACGCTTCTTCGGCAATGATTTTGCCCGCTGCACGCTTGGTACCAACGAACAGAATCTTGTTGTTGCTGGCGGCCATCTTCTCGACCACTGCAACCGCTTCGTTCAGCGCAGGCAGGGTGTATTCGAGGTTGATGATATGAATCTTGTTGCGCGCACCGAAAATGTACTGGCTCATTTTCGGGTTCCAGAATTTGGTCTGGTGACCGAAGTGCGCACCTGCCTTGAGCAGGTCGATCATTTTAACTGCCATGGAACTTCTCCTTGAATTGGGTTACGCCTCCACGCACCCCATGGATCCGACCGCTTGCGCGGCACCCGGGACCATGTGCCGGAACGTGTGTGGTGTTTTAATTTCAGTATCAGACGCATTAATCAATGCGCCCGTTTGATTTAGCGCCTGCCCATTGGACAAACGCATGACTGATATTGGAGAACATCGCTCTACCAATCTCAGGCGCGGCTTTATACCACAATACAGGGCGAAAAAGAAGCATTGCCGACCTTTCTACATCCCGCTTTCCGGCGTTGATCTGCTGCCTCTGCGTTCGCCAAGAAGCGGCTGAGGCGATATGCTTGCGCCATTCCATTTGGTCGCAAAACCGGCGCACTCGCAAGGTCATCGGCGGCCGATAACCCGTTTACTCCTTACCACCTAATGAGCACTACGCAGGAGCCCCGCAGCGCCATGAACATTCCCATCCATACGCCAGAACAAATCGACAAGCTTCGCATTGCCGGCCGCCTCGCGGCTTCGGTATTGGAGATGATCGAGCCGCATGTGAAGGCAGGCATTTCCACTGGCGAGCTGGATCGCCTGTGCCACCGCTATATTGAAGATGATATCGAGAGTGTTTCAGCGACCATCGGTTACCACGGCTACCAGCACGCCAGCTGTATTTCGCTTAACCATGTGGTGTGTCATGGCATTCCTGACTTCAACAAGAAGCTGAAAAAAGGCGACATCCTTAATATTGATATCACCATCATCAAGGATGGCTACTACGGCGACACCAGTGCGATGTTCATCGTAGGCGAAAACATCAAGGGGCAGCGCTTGTCACGCGTTACCCAAGAGTGCCTTTACGAGTCGATGAAGATGATTCGCCCCGGGGTGAAACTGTCGGAGCTTGGTCGCTGCATCCAACAGCACGCGGAAAAAAACGGCTTCAGCGTTGTGCGTGATTTTTGTGGGCATGGCATTGGTACTGAATTTCATCAGGACCCTCAGTTCCTTCACTATGACGGCTACGACGCCTCCACTGACGCGGTGCTCGAAGAAGGCATGTGCTTCACCATCGAGCCGATGATCAATGCCGGCGATTGGCCAACCAAGGTACTGAAGGATGGTTGGACAGCCGTTACCCGCGATAAAAGCCTCTCGGCGCAGTGGGAACACACGCTAATCGTTAGTGCAGACGGCGTTATCGTGACAACCAAACGGGAAGACGAAGACCTTTCCTTCCTTGGCGGCGAATACGCCTGACACAAGTGGCCGCGTCGTTTAGTCCATTGCCGTCAATACACCAACAAGCTGGCTGCTAGTGAAGGGGTTCCTGTCATGCTGTTGCATCACTACCGGTTTACGCCTGCCTCCGACATCCTTGATGACGCTGGGCTGGAAGCCGAACTCGACGCCCTCGATAAGCAAACGGGACAGCGCGTCACGCCGCAGCACATTGCCGCCTTCAAACAGCGCATTAGCGATCTGTCGGAAACGCTCGATCAACGCTTTCTGCAAGGCAACGATATCCGTGATCTGGTGTGCGGACGCAGTTGGGCGATGGACAAGCTGCTCAACATCGCCTGGCGGCGTATGGAGTGGCCTGCCAATCACACGGATATCGCCCTGATCGCGGTCGGCGGCTATGGGCGCGGTGAGCTGCACCCCTACTCGGATATCGACCTGCTGATTTTGCTTGGCAGCAGCGACGACAGCGCATTACAGGCACCGCTGTCTGCTTTCGTTACGCTATTGTGGGATCTCGGCCTTGCTATTGGTCACAGTGTTCGCACGCTCGATGAGTGCGCTGAAGAAGCACGCAACGATGCCACGATCATGACCAACCTGCTGGAAACGCGCACTTTGGTAGGCAGCGATGAATTGCGAGAAGCACTGATGCGGCGCGTCGACGTTACGCAGATGTGGCCTATCGACGTGTTCTTCCGGGCAAAGTTCGAAGAGCAGCAGCAGCGACACCTCAAATTCAATAATAGCGAGTACGGCCTCGAGCCGAACCTTAAGAGCTCTCCCGGCGGACTGCGCGATCTGCACACCATCATGTGGATTGCCAAGCGTTTCTTCGGCACCGAAGAACTGGACGACGTGGTTGAGCGCGATTCGATGACGGACTCCGACCTGCGCATCTACAGCCACGGCCAGGCATTTCTGTGGCAGCTACGCTACGCCCTGCATATGCTGACGCATCGCGCCGAAGACCGCATGCTGTTTGATCATCAGCGCTCTGTGGCAACTCTTTTAGGCTATCGCGATCGCAAAGGCAGTCTGGCCGTCGAACAGCTGATGCACCGCTACTACGTGATGGTCGGGGCAATGGCCGAACTCAACGATATGCTGCTGTTGCACTTCGCCGACGAAGTGCTGGCGACGGCCTCCGCAGCACCACCAGAAGTGCTGAACAAGCGCTTCAGCGTCCAGCGCGATCTCATCCAGGTACGTTCTGCCAGCGTCTTCAAGCAGCGCCCCAGCGCACTGCTGGAGCTGTTTTTACTGATGGCCCAGCACCCTTCTATCAAAGGCGTGAATGCACAGACCATTCGGCTGATTCGCGAGCATCGCCATCTGATCGACGATAGCTTCCGCCGTGACGTGCGCAATCGCACGCTTTTTATGGAATTGCTGCGTAGCGGCGGCAATGTCGCGCGCCAGCTGGCACTGATGGCACGCTACGGCGTGCTGGGCAATTACCTGCCTGAATTCGGCAATATCGAAGGATTGATGCAATACGATCTCTTCCATATCTACACCGTCGATGCGCACACCATGCGAGTGCTGTCGCGTTTGCAAAGTTTCCGCTCGGCGGATACCGCGCAGGACTTCCCGTTGCCCCACGAGCTTATCCGTCATATTCCCAAGCTCGAACTGCTGTGGATCGCCGGCCTGTTCCACGATCTGGGCAAAGGACGCGGCGGCGATCACTCGCGGCTGGGCGCTATCGATGTTCAGCGCTTCTGCGAACGTCACGATTTGTCACCACGCGACACCCAACTGGTGAGCTGGCTGGTTGAGCATCATTTGTTGATGTCGTGGACCGCCCAGAAGCGCGATTTGGCCGAACCCGATGTGATCAGCGATTTCGCGCTGCGGGTGCGCAGCGAGATGTACCTCGACTATCTCTACCTGTTAACCGTGGCGGATATCGATGCGACCAACCCAACGCTCTGGAACAGCTGGCGTGCGGCGCTTTTGAGAACCCTGCACAACGAAACCCGGCGAGCGCTCTCCAGAGGACTGGAACACCCATTCGAGCGCGCCGACTGGATTGACGATACTCGCACCGAAGCGCGTCAGCTGCTGGCGGCGCGCCATGTCGAGGAAGAAAGCTATCGAGAACTGTGGGATTCGTTTGGCGCCGATTACTTCCTGTCTTATTCACCACAGGAAATCGTCTGGCAAACCCTGGGCATACTGCAAACCCAGCAGCGCCCGCTGGTATTGATTTCAACGCCTGAAAGCGATGCTGCCGATGGCGGCACGAAAGTGTTTATCAACACCCGCGAAGCCAACCATTTGTTTGCCGCTACCGCTGCCGCCATTGATCAGCTCAATGCGTCCATTCACGATGCGCGCATTATTTCTACCGAAGATGGCTGGACGCTCAATACCTTCCTGCTGCTGGATGATCAAGGCCAGGCGATTCGCGCGCCGGGGACGCTGCGCGAGGTTCACGAGGTGCTAACCGAGGCGTTGACTGATCCCGACGAGTATCCCCACATTATCAGTCGCCACACCTCTCGCCAGTTGAAGCATTTTCGGGTGCCCACCCAAACCCACTTCAGCCAGGATAAAGCCCACCAGCGCAGTATCGTTGAGATTGTGGCCGCTGACAGACCTGGACTACTGGCGCGAGTAGGCCGCATCTTCGTTGAATTTGACGTTTCCATCGTCAATGCGCGAATCGCTACCTTCGGCGAGCGCGTCGAAGACGTATTTTTCATTACCACTCGCGACGGGCAACCGCTGGATGAGGCGAATGAAGCGCAGGCACTTATGCAACGCCTACGCGAAGTACTGGATGCGGAGGCTTGAACAACGCTTGTCTGATACACTCTCGCGCTATCGCTGCGACGGGTAACATCTGCCCGAATTCGCTTTTCGACATTAGGACGCTGCCATGACTGCCACACTTTACGGCCTTAATACCTGCGACACCTGCCGCAAGGCGCGTCGCTTCCTTGACTCGCTGGGTGTTGACTACACCTTCGTGGATTTGCGCGCAGAAGCCACTGATAGCGACGGCAAACTCGACAAAACGTTGGCGGACTGGTTCTTCGACCATGCATCGTGGGACACCCTGATCAATCGTCGCAGCACCACTTGGCGCCAGCTCGACCAGCAGCAGCGTGACTCGCTGGACGCTGATTCAGCGCGCTCACTCGCGATCAGTCACCCCACGCTGTTGAAAAGACCACTACTCGTTGCAGGCAAGCAGCTATTGGTAGGCTTCGATCAGCACGCCTATGAGCAGTTTGCTCAGCGCTAACCTTTCTTTAGTTACCTCTCGTTGAAGGATTTCAGTATGTTCAGTTTTGCTCTCGGCACCGGCACTCAGAATAGCAAGGGCGAGTGGCTCGAAGTGTTTTTCCCGACTCCGCTGCTCTCCCCCGCTGTCGCACTCGGCAAGGAAACCCGCCAGGCACTGGGCGCCGCTGACGATGCGCGTGTGATTCCTTTCCAGAGCGCACAGTGCAAAGAGCTGGCAGCCGCGCTGCGCGGGGCCGGACACGATGATCAGGCACAGCTGGCCGAGTCGCTGGCGGCAGCTACTCGGCCGCTGGTGGCGGTTATCCTCGACGAGGATTCCGCCCCTGAAAGCGTTCCCGAAGCCTATCTAAAACTGCAGCTGATCTCGCATCGACTGGTGAAACCACACGGCACGCGCCTTGACGGCATCTTTGCCGTGCTTAAGAACATCGCCTGGACCAACGAAGGCCCCATCGATGTAGAAGAGCTGGCCGCGCGCCGTCTGCAAGCGCGTCTTGAAGGTCGTGCGCTAGACGTCGAATCCGTCGACAAATTCCCCAAAATGACCGACTACGTAATGCCATCTGGCGTGCGAATCGGCAATGCACTGCGCGTGCGTCTGGGCGCCTATCTCGGTGAAGGCACTACCGTCATGCACGAAGGCTTCTGTAACTTCAATGCCGGCACCGAAGGCCCCGGCATGGTCGAAGGCCGCATTTCGGCAGGCGTGTTCGTAGGTGCCAACTCTGATTTGGGTGCCGGCTGCTCAACCATGGGTACCCTGTCGGGCGGTGGCAATATTGTGATTTCCTTCGGTGAAAACTGCCTGATAGGCGCTAACGCAGGTTGCGGCATTCCGTTGGGCGACCGTTGCACCATCGAAGCCGGGCTCTATATCACTGCGGGAACCAAGGTAACGGTCATCGACAACGAAGGTAACGAGGCGAACACCGTCAGCGCACGCGAGCTTGCGGGACACTCCGACCTGCTGTTCATTCGTCATTCGGTTACCGGCCGTGTTGAGTGCCGCACCAACAAAACAGCCATCGCATTGAACGAAGCGCTGCACGCGCACAACTAATCCGACGGTAGCCCAAACGCATGGGTTATCGTTCATGGAGAGGGCCGGCGCTACTGTCGGCCGACCTGCTACACATACGCCTGCCAAACCATGGCGGGCGTCGCTTACTGAGGAAACCCAGCGCACCATGTCGCCATCCGTTCCGCAGCCGTCATTATCTCCAGCGCTCGCGCTCGCTTTCGAGCTGATTGCACGCCCTTCCGTCAGCCCTGACGACCAGGGCTGCCAGCAATTGATTGCTGAACGCTTGAACGCCTTGGGCTTCCAACTCGAATGGTTCGAGCACAACGGTGTTACCAACCTGTGGGCGACCCACGGTAAAGGCACTACGCTGGCCTTTGCGGGACACACTGATGTGGTGCCCGCAGGGCCCGCTGAGCAGTGGCAAACGCCCCCCTTCGAGCCTGTGATTGATGAACACGGCTATCTGCGCGGGCGCGGTGCTTCTGACATGAAGGGGGGCGTGGCGGCGTTCGTCACCGCGGTTACCCAGTACGTCGAGCGCAGTCCGCAGCACACCGGCCGGCTGGCGCTGCTGCTGACCAGTGACGAAGAAGGGCCAGCGATCGACGGCACGCGGCTAGTCATCGACGCACTAAGCGCGCGCGGCGAAGGTATCGATTACTGCGTGGTCGGCGAGCCGTCCAGCAGCCTGACGCTGGGCGATACCATCAAAAACGGTCGGCGTGGATCGTTGGGCGGACACCTCGTGGTTAACGGCATTCAGGGACATGTCGCCTATCCCGACAAGGCACGCAATCCGATTCATATGATCAGCGCGGCGCTTTCGGAGCTGGTGAGCGAACGCTGGGATGATGGCAACGACTTCTTCCCCGCCACCACCTTCCAGATATCGAACTTCACCGCGGGCACCGGCGCCACCAACGTGGTACCGGGACGCGCCGATATTCGTTTCAACTTCCGCTTTTCCACCGAAAGCAGTGCCGAACAGTTGATGACCCGCACCGAAGCCATCTTGCAGCGCCATGGTCTGCATAAGGGCGAACACTATCAGTTGGACTGGGCGCTGTCGGGCCAGCCGTTTTTGACCGAGCCGGGCAATTTGGTCAATGCCGCCCAGCAGAGTATTCAGGCGCTCACTGGCACCCAGGCGGAGCTGTCCACCTCGGGTGGCACCTCCGATGGACGTTTCATCGCTACCCTGGGAGGACAGGTCATCGAACTGGGCGTTAACAACGACACTATCCATCAGGTGGACGAACGCGTGCTGGCCCGCGATATCGATACGCTTACCCGTATTTACGAAGGCATCATTACACGCCTGCTTGGCAGCGAGGAGTCTCGATGAGCGAAGAGCGCTACCCGGATATCGAGGTGTACTTGGCGCCTCTGAAAATTACCGCGCTGAACGAGTGGTTGCAGCAACGACTGCACGTTACATTAGACAGCACCGGCAAGCGCCAGTGGGCAGGCACGGGGCTATCCGAGAAACAGCAGCCACTGCCGGTACTGTTGATGGAATCCGTGGCCGATGGCTTCGCCAGTCTATGGATCGACAGTCCAGAGTCCCCCTGGGCAAGAGACATCGATCTCGCTCGCGACCTGAATACAGCATTAGGCGTTGAAGTACGCTGCTCGCTGGGCGGCTGGCACCCGGGCGATGCGCCGGATCGCTTCTTGCGCATTGAACGGGACGGTCAGGAAAGCGTTATCGAGTGGCCCGATCATCACGGCGGCTGATGCGGTGGCCTAAACAAGCTGACAAGCACAAAAAAACGCCTCCAAGGAGGCGTTTGGTATACATCGACAGCTGAAAGTTACGTAATTACCGTGACATCTTCTGCCTGCAAACCACGGTCATTTTCAATCGCGTGATAACGAACGCGCTGCCCCTCTACCAAGGTACGGTGCCCTTTACCGCGAATGGCACGAAAATGCACAAACACATCTTCGCCGCCTTCACGGGTAATAAAGCCGTAGCCTTTGTTGACATTGAACCACTTCACCACGCCCACTTCGCGATCATCGTTTTCGATCTGCGCGATGTTCGCCAATTGAGGCGTCAGTAATTGCATGGCCAGGGTAGCAATAATCAGTACGATAAAGCTGCCCGCAACTGCCAGCAGGTAAACTGTTAACAAGCCACCATTGGAGGCAATGTCGTTCAGTAGCGCGGAGTAATACTCGCTATCTGAAAGAGACACGAAAAAACCAATTAACGGCGGCGCCAACAGTGCCAGTAACACACTAATAATGATACAACGTAGAAGCGATTTAGCACTCATTACTACCATTCTCTCTAATCAAGCAGTGCCGCGTGTCGTAACACTTCGAAAGACGCGGAACGGCCGGGCTTAATAATGTTTCACTCAATAAAAAAACACCTGCAGGACTCCCACACATGAGCGACCCAAGGCATCGGGCTGATAGTAACATGCCAATTCACACACTGCTCGAACAACAGAGTGCGCGTATCGAGACGCTGGAAATGCGAGTGACCTACCAGGAAGACTGGCTCGAAAAGCTCGATACTCGTCTACTGGAACAGCAGCACCTGATTGACCAGCTGCAGCACGGTCAGCGGCTTCTGATCGAACGATTACAGGAAGCGCGCGACGCACAGGAAGGCGATCACGAGTGGCAGAGCATGGACGAGCGCCCGCCCCACTACTGATACACCGTTATTACCGCATGGCATTTGCCCCGAAGTAAGCGATTCAGCCAGTCAGCCATTAAAATATCCCGCAGACGATAGTCTCGTTTGCGGGATATTTTTACGTCGCACAATCACGCGACGATAGTGCCGCGCTGTCAGTTGCGCATTAGGCGTGCGGCACAGTGGGGTCGAGCTTATCAAGATAGCGCTCGGCGTCTAGCGCTGCCATGCAGCCACTGCCCGCCGAGGTGATTGCCTGACGATAGATCGAGTCAGCGACGTCACCCGCAGCGAATACGCCGGGAATGCTGGTTTGGGTAGCGTTGCCCTGTGTACCGGAAGCAATCTCGATATAGCCGCCATTCATGGCTAGTTGCTCAGCGAAGATATCGGTATTAGGTTTGTGGCCGATGGCAACAAACAGCCCAGGTGCGTCGAGTTCGGTAACGCTGCCGTCCTTGACCGAGCGCACCCTGACGCCGGTAACACCGGAATTATCGCCCAGCACTTCGTCGACTTCGTGATTCCACAGAATATCCACGTTGCCGTTCTCGGCCTTCTCCAATAGCTGCTGCTGCATGATTTTCTCAGCACGTAGCGAATCGCGACGGTGTACCAGGGTAACCTTGGACGCAATATTGGAAAGATAGAGCGCTTCTTCTACCGCCGTATTGCCGCCACCAACCACTACCACCTGCTGGTTACGATAGAAGAAACCGTCGCAAGTAGCGCACGCCGACACGCCCTGCCCGCGGAAGCGGCTCTCGGATTCAAGGCCAAGATAAAGTGCGGAAGCACCTGTTGCGATAATCAGCGCATCACAGCTGTAGGTAGTTTCGCCACCTTTCAGGGTGAAGGGCCGCTCGGTCAACACGGCTTCGGTAATAAAGTCGGTAACGATTTCGGTGTCGAAGCGCTGCGCATGACGACGCATGCGTTCCATCAATTCCGGTCCCTGCACGCCGTCGGCGTCGCCGGGCCAATTATCGACTTCAGTGGTGGTAGTGAGCTGGCCGCCCACTTCTACGCCGGTAATCAGCATTGGCTTCAGGTTGGCGCGCGCTGCGTAGACAGCCGCTGAATAGCCCGCCGGTCCGGACCCAAGGATAATAAGCGAACGATGAATAACCTCTGACATGAATGCCTCGAAGTGCTTAGCACAGCAAAAAAATGGTGAGAAGATCGCCACGTCAGCTTGGTGCGCGATAGCCGTTAACGCTACTAAGCGCCACGCTATCCCAGACGCCAAGTCCACCCAGCAATCTTTCGGAAATTCTACGCAAGGTATCCAAGCCGCCGCTCAACTGCAACCTATAGCGATGATTGCAGCAGACCATTACCCTCCAACGATCGACGATCTAACCAATATCGGTGTTACAGGTCGCGCCAGTGGCACCTATGGGTAATTGCAAAAATTTAATCGTTTTTGACACAATCGTCGTAGCAATAAATTGTCTACACTTGAGGAAGGCAATCACGTCGTTGGCAGCGAATCCATGAATTCAGGTTGGAACGATCAGCGTTTCCCCTGATCTTGGCGATGGAATAACGCCCAACGGCTCAAAAACGACCGTCTGATGACACAGGCGGCATCTTGATGAAGGAGGCGCGAGATGAGTTCGCAAGATCCGGCTAACACCTTCGCCGAGCTTCCTGTAGGAGAGAAGCGCTATGGTTACTATAGCCTTGCTCGTGCAGAAGAAGCCTACGGCGATATCAGCAAACTTCCCTTTACATTGAAGGTGTTGCTCGAAAACCAGCTGCGCAATATCGATGGCACCACGACCACCGAAGAAGACGCAAAAGCACTGGTAGAGTGGCAGCAGCAGCGCCGCTCCACCCGCGAGATCGGCTATCGTCCAGCCCGTGTACTGATGCAGGACTTCACTGGTGTGCCTGCCGTTGTTGACCTTGCTGCCATGCGCGATGCGGTAGCAGAGCTTGGCGGTGATCCCAAGCGCATCAACCCGCTCTCTCCTGTTGACTTGGTGATCGACCACTCGGTCATGGTTGACCGCTTCGGCAACGCTGAAGCCTTCGACGATAACGTCGAAATCGAGATGGAGCGTAACCACGAGCGCTATCAGTTCCTGCGCTGGGGCCAGCAAGCGTTTGACGACTTCAGCGTTGTTCCTCCCGGTACCGGCATTTGCCACCAGGTCAATCTGGAATACCTCGGCAAATCGGTGTGGACGCGTGATATCGATGGTAAAACCATCGCTTATCCCGACACTCTGGTCGGCACCGACTCCCACACCACCATGATCAATGCGCTTGGCGTTCTTGGTTGGGGCGTTGGCGGTATCGAAGCGGAAGCAGCGATGCTCGGCCAGCCGGTATCGATGCTGATTCCTGAAGTAGTAGGCTTCAAGCTGACCGGTAAGCTCAAGGAAGGCATCACTGCCACCGACCTGGTGCTGACCGTGGTGCAGATGCTGCGCGAAAAAGGCGTGGTCGGTAAATTTGTCGAATTCTACGGCGACGGTCTGAAAGACCTGCCCCTCGCCGATCGCGCCACCATCGCCAACATGGCACCTGAATACGGCGCTACCTGCGGCTTCTTCCCGGTTGACGAAGAAACCCTGCGCTACATGCAGTTGACCGGCCGCAGCCAAGAGCAGATTGATCTGGTCGAGGCGTATACCAAAGAACAGGGGCTGTGGCGTCTGCCGGGCCATGAGCCGGTATTTACCGACACGCTGGCGCTCGACATGGGCGATGTCGAGTCGAGCCTGGCAGGGCCGAAACGCCCGCAGGACCGTGTTGCGCTAAGCGCCATGACGTCAACCTTCCGCAAGATTCTTGCCGATTCCAGCGCTGACGCATCGCAGCAGTCAAAAAGCGAATGGGCCGACGAAGGCGGTTCTACTGCACCTTACGCAATCGATGCCTACTACGAGAATCCCAACGTTGAGCACGAAGGTCAGCGCTACCGTATTGACGACGGCGCCGTGGTGATCGCTGCAATTACCTCCTGTACCAACACCTCAAACCCCAGCGTCATGCTGGCGGCAGGTTTGCTGGCACAGAAGGCGGTTGCCAAAGGGCTCAGCACTAAACCCTGGGTAAAAACCTCGCTCGCCCCCGGCTCCAAGGTGGTCACCGACTACCTTTCTGCCGCCGGTCTCAACGACTCCCTCGACAAGCTCGGTTTCAACCTGGTCGGCTACGGCTGTACTACCTGTATTGGTAACTCAGGCCCGCTGGCCGCGCCTATCGAACAGGCGATTCAGGATCACGACCTCACGGTTGCCGGAGTACTGTCGGGCAACCGTAACTTCGAAGGACGCATTCACCCGCTGGTCCAAACCAACTGGCTGGCGTCACCGCCCCTGGTCGTAGCCTACGCACTCGCCGGCAACCTTCAGGTTGATCTGTCGAAGGATGCCCTTGGTCACGACAGCGACGGCAATCCGGTCTACCTCAAGGATATCTGGCCTTCTCAGGCAGAAATCGCCGATGCGGTCGAGCAGGTGAAAACCGACATGTACCGCAAGGAATATGCCGCGGTCTTCGAAGGCACCGAAAGCTGGCGTTCGATCGACGTTACGCCCTCTGAAAGCTATCAGTGGAGTGACAGCTCGACCTACATCCAGAACCCGCCCTTCTTCAGCGGCATGCAGTCAACACCCAGCACCATCAGCGACATCAAAGGCGCACGCGTACTGCTGAAACTGGCCGACTCTGTCACCACTGACCACATCTCGCCCGCCGGCGCGATCAAGCAGGACAGCCCTGCCGGTCGCTACCTGCAGGAGCACGGCGTCGAGCCTATCGACTTCAACTCCTACGGCTCACGGCGCGGCAACTTTGAGGTGATGACGCGCGGCACCTTCGCTAACGTGCGCATTCGCAACGAAATGCTCGACGACGTAGTAGGCGGCTACACTCGCTATGTGGGTGACGGTCCGCAAAACGGCGAGCAAATGGCGGTTTACGATGCTGCGGTCAAATATGCTGAGAGCAACACGCCGCTGGTAGTAGTGGCCGGTAAGGAATACGGCACTGGCTCTTCGCGTGACTGGGCCGCCAAAGGCACCAACCTGCTGGGCGTGCGTGCAGTTATTGCCGAATCGTTCGAGCGTATCCACCGCTCTAACCTGATCGGCATGGGCGTGCTGCCGCTGCAGTTCCCGGAAGGTCAGGATCGTAACAGTCTGGGCCTTACCGGCGACGAAGTGTTCAGCATTACCGGTCTCGCCAGCATGGAACCCGGCGGCACCATCAAGGTAACGATTGAGCGCCAAAATGGTGAAACCTTCGAGCTTGATGCGAAAAGTCGCATCGACACCGGCAACGAACTGGAATACTACCGCCACGGCGGTATTCTCCACTACGTGCTGCGTAGCCTGCTAAGTCACTAATCAGCAGGGTTCGACATCGCCAATAACGACGGGGCGCCTTACGGTGCCCCGTTTTTTTGTTGCTGCTCAGCTATTCTTACGCTGTGTCAGGGTTGAATTCTGCGCTCAGTGACAGCATAACCAAGGGCAGATACATTCTCGATAAATGCCCGTTTTCGCATTTACGCACTGCTATACAGGTACCCAACATGGCCATTGTTGATCCGCGCACCGGCGCGCCGCTTACCACCGATACGACTGGCACCCAAGGATCAGCAGCCGGGGCTGCTCAGGGCGGTGCCGCCAGCGCTGACGTGATTGTCGATGTTGATCTGCAAAACTTTCAGCAGGTGGTTCTGGAAGGCTCGATGAAGGGCGCGGTACTGCTGCTTTCGTGGAGCACGCAGGCTGATTCCTCTGCGCTCGTCACCACGCTTGAGAAGCTGGCCCGCGAATATCACGGCGGCTTCCTGCTGGCGAAGCTGGATGCCGGCGCCAATCCCCAGGTGGCCGCGCAGTTGGGGATTCGCTCAATCCCTGACGTAAAGCTGATCGTACAGGGCCAGCTCTACGATCAATTTCAGGGCGACCTCCCGGAAAGCCAGATTCGCCAGTGGCTCAGCCAGCACATTCAAGCGCCTGCCGACGCCGGCGTGCCGCTCGACCAACAGGCCGCTCAGGCGCTGGAAGCCGGCGAAACCCAACAAGCACGCGAGCTTTACACCCAACTGATCGAAGCAGAGCCCACCAATGCTGAGCACCGCGTTGGCCTCGCCGAGGTATTTGCCGCTGAGGGCGATACCGCTCAAGCGCAGGAGATACTCGATTCACTGTCGGCAGATCAGCAAGGCTCGCCCCGTGCCAAAGCGCTGAAAGCCCGCTTGGGCTTCGCGGGAGAAGCACCTTCCCACGAAGAGATTGCAGCTCTCGGCGATCAGGATGACAGCGAGGCACGCTTTAAACGCGCCTTCCGCCAGATTGCAGACGGGCGCTACGAAGAAGGTCTGGAAGGGCTGCTGGCGATCATGAAAACGGATCGGGCTTACGGCGACGATGCCGCGCGTAAAACGCTGCTGAAGGTGTTTGAAGCATTGGGCAACGATCATCCGCT
The DNA here is from genome assembly GCF_051251145.1 of Carnimonas bestiolae. Taxonomy (NCBI): domain Bacteria; kingdom Pseudomonadati; phylum Pseudomonadota; class Gammaproteobacteria; order Oceanospirillales; family Halomonadaceae; genus Carnimonas; species Carnimonas bestiolae. The sequence continues at coordinate 319,089 of NZ_JBPCZK010000003.1, forward strand.
AACGATCGACTATCGCCGCAAGATGTTCGCCCTGCTCTACTAATCCCACTGAACGCCTGCGCCCCGTGCAATGAAGGTCTCGTTGCACGGGGCGCTTTATTGTTGCGTCGCTAACGCTACGCGTGACGCGCTAGCAGCGTGTCCATTCTCTCAAGCGCCTCGTTAATCACTGCGGTCGGCGCGCCCAGATTAATGCGAACAAATCCCGGCCAGCCGAAATCAGCACCGTCCGAGAGCCCCACTCGCGCCTTACCGAGTATCGCCTGCTGAGGGTTATCGCCCAGCCCTGCCTCACGACAATCGAGCCACGATAGGAAGGTTGCCTGCTGAGGCACCCAGCTAACGCCCGGCCATCGTTCGATGTAACGACCCAGCAGCGCCAGATTTTCACGAAATACCTCAATCATCTCCTCGCGCCACGGGTTACCTTCACGGTAGGCCGCTTCAGTAGCGATCAGGCCCAGCACGTTGTGCGACGGCATCAGCCCGTCGCAGCCTTCACGAAAACGCTGAAGCAGCTGAGGATCTGAAATAACCGCACAGGCGGTTGTGAGCCCCGCGATATTGAACGTTTTGGTGGCGGCCCATAGCGTGATGGTGCGCTGCGCGATACGCGCATTAAGTGACGCTAACGGAATATGCCGACCGCCTTCTTCCACGATAAGGTCACAATGCAGTTCGTCAGAGCAGACCAGCAGATCATGGCGCTCAACAAAATCGGCCAGCCACTCAAGCTCCTCGCGATCAAATACGCGCCCGGTGGGATTATGCGGATGGCACCACAACAGCATGCGGGTGCGCGGCGTCACGGTATCTTCAAATGCTTCGCGATCCAAATGCCAGCGCGGAACTTCCTCGGTAGGCGGCAGCATCGGCACCGTTAGCGTGTTGCGCCCGGTATGCTTACCCACGTCGAGAAACGGAGGATAGATGGGCGTTACGGTTAACAACTCGTCGCCGGGCGCTGTTAATGCCAGGCTAGCCACATGCAGCGCCGGCACCACGCCTGCCAGCCATTGCTGCCAGCTGGGCTCTATCGACCACTGGTAGTGATCACGACTCCAGTGGCAGAGTGAGTCCATCAGCGCCTTGGGCGGCGCGGTGTAGCCGAACAGTGGATGTTCACTGACGCGCTCTTCGAGCGCCTTCGCAATGACCGGTGCTACCGCAAAATCGCTGTCCGCTACCCACAATGGCAGCACATCACTAGCGTAGCGCGTCCACTTTTTGGCAGGATGAAGCCGCCTATCCCAGCGCGAGGTAAAATCAAATCCCATGCTACTACCTTCAAACCAGTGAGTGATCAGTTGCCCAGACTATGACCCACCTATCCTTTTATGCCAAGGCGATGGCTGGCCTACCGCAGTTGGTCGCACGGCTGATCGATAATGCCGATGCGCCCATCGAGCGGCTCGCTATTATTCTTGGCGATACTGCCCGCATCGCCGGGCTGGGCGGCCCTGCAGATGACAATCCAACGCCACAGGAAGTCGATCAGTGGCGGCAGCACAAGCCGCCGCTGTGGATAGCTAAAACCGCACTGTTCTTGCTGGTACAGATGCCGGGGCACCCGCTACCCAACAGCGACGAAGAACGCGCGGCATGGGCCTATACCTGGCTACGAATTCGCTCCCATGCATCACTGGATACGGCGCTGGCAGCGCTGCCGGAACCTGCTCGGTTCCCACTACGCCCCTATCTCGAAGATGCCTGGAGCGATATCCAAAGACAACGCTTGCTGTGACGGTCTGGTAATATAGTCACTGAAAAGATCGTAGAACCAGAGGCAACCATGGCGCAGACCCCAGCCATCGCGCTGCTTGAAAAGCATCGTATTGCACACCGGATAATCGAATTCTCTTCTGCTCACCATGCCGGCGATTACGGACGCTCTGCAGCGTCTGAGCTAGGCCAGAGCGAACAGCAGGTGTTCAAGACCCTCATGGTAGAGCTGGATGGCAAACGGCTCGCCGTTGCGATGGTGCCAGTGGCTGGTCAGCTTGATTTGAAAGCAGTCGCGCAGGCGTTTGCGGCACGCAAGGCACGGATGGCAAATCCGCAGGATGCGCAGCGAGCCACCGGCTATGTAGTGGGAGGCATCAGCCCATTGGCGCAGAAGAAGCGCGCGCCGTCGCTTATTGATGCAAGTGCGCTGGCATTCGATGAAATTTTCGTCAGCGGCGGTCGGCGCGGTCTTGAGATCGCCGTAGCCCCACAGGCGCTGATCGATTTGCTCGATACCACGGTGGCAGCCATTAGTGGTTGAATGCGCGTGGCACCGATGGTTCACACAAGCTCTACTTCACCTTATCCAAGCGTTTCAGGACATTTCATGCTTACCCGCGTCGACCTTCCTCCCAGCCCACAGCAGCTCGAGATCATTGCTGAGCAACTCGGGCGAAAACCCAAGGGCATTCAGGCCGTTACCGCCGTCGATAGTCACGGTACGCCGCTGGCCCTTCGCATGCATTCGCTGGTGGACAAGGCCCCCTTCCCGACGCTCTATTGGTTGTGCAGCGATCGCTTGAAAGTAGAGCTTTCCCACCTTGAGGCGGCAGGTGTGATCAAGGCGCTTGAAGCCCATTTGCTCGAAACTCCAGAGCTGATGACGGCCTACCGTCGTAGCCACGAAGACTACGTGGCCGACCGTTGGCGCTTCATGACCGCTGATATCGAAGCCGATGTCAACGCCCTGGGATTTGACTCACTGCTCAAGGAGCGCGGCGTGGGCGGCATCAGCAACTGGCAGCAGGTCCGCTGCCTGCATACCCAGTACGCGCATCATCTCAGCACCCACAACGCGATCGGCGCATGGATCGACCAGCACTATCCTGAAGTAGCTGCCTCCATCGCCTGATAGACGCACTTACCGATACTTTCGCGGCAACGCCGCACGAAAAAGCAAAAAGGAATACGCTCATGACCAGCGTTTGTGTATACATGGGTTCTCGTGACGGCGACTCTCCTCGGTGGGGTGAAGTTGCCGAGCAGGTGGGTCGACGCATTGCCGAGCGCGGCTGGCGACTGGTATACGGTGGCGGCCATGTGGGCCTGATGGGGCGCTGTGCCGACGGTGCATTGGCTGCTGGCGGCGAGGTGATCGGCATTATCCCTGACAGTCTGCTACAGCTCGAAGTGGGCCACAGCGGCCTTACCGAACTGATCCGCGTGCCTGATATGCATGCCCGCAAGGCGCGCATGAGCGCCCTCTCCGATGGTTTTATCGCGCTGCCTGGCGGTATCGGCACCTTCGAGGAGCTGTTCGAAATCTGGACCTGGTCGTATCTCGAGCTACACAGTAAGCCGGTGGCAATGCTTAACAGTGACGGCTTCTACACACCGCTGCTCGAGTTTCTGGAAAACACCACACAGCATGGATTCATGAGTCGGAGCACCATGGACAGCCTGCACGTTGGCGATAACATTGATACGCTGCTTGATGCCATGTTTGGCGAGCAATAAGCCCGACTATTTTTGCCACGCCACCTGCTCGCCAAGGCAGCGATTGCTGGCTGCTGGTCCGTTCATGCTGCAAGCAATAGCGGCACCAGAGCTCAGACAAGCTGTCTATGTCTGGCGTTACGCCAACTCGTCACAATGAAGCTATTGTGACGGGTTGGCCCTACTCCTCTTCCAACGTACTTTCCCGTGCACACAAGGAGCGATCATGACGTTTTCTTCCCTGGGCGATACCGGTATTCAGGTGAGCCGCCTGTGCCTTGGCACCATGACCTTCGGTGAGCAGAACACCGAACAGGAAGCGCATCAGCAGCTGGATCGGGCAGTAGAAGCCGGTATCAATTTCATTGATGCTGCGGAAATGTATCCAGTGCCTCCGAAAGCAGAAACGCAGGGGCTCACCGAGCGCTACATCGGCAGTTGGCTGAAGGCGCGCGGCAATCGCAGTGACCTTGTGGTGGCCAGCAAGGTAGCCGGCCCTAATCGTGATATGACGCATCTGCGCGGCGGTCCACGCCTTAACAAGGAACAGATTACTCAAGCGCTCGACGCCAGCCTGCAACGTCTTGGCACCGACTATCTTGATCTTTACCAGTTGCATTGGCCCGAACGTTCGGCCAACTTCTTCGGCAAACTTGGGTTTACGCCTGATCAGGACGAAGAAGCCATCTCGCTGCACGAGACGCTGGAGGCGCTCAAGACATTGGTGGATGCGGGCAAGATTCGCGCCATCGGCCTGTCGAACGAAACTGCCTGGGGCACCATGAAATGCCTGGAACTGGCCAAAGAGCACGGTCTACCGCGCGTTGCCAGCGTGCAAAACCCCTATAACCTGCTCAATCGCAGCTACGAAGTAGGCTTGGCAGAAGTTAGCTATCGCGAGAATGTGGGGCTTCTGGCTTATTCACCGCTGGCATTCGGGGTGTTGAGCGGCAAGTATCTCGATGGCAAGCGTCCGGAGGGCGCGCGCTTGACGCTGTTCGAACGCTTCCAGCGCTATGCCTCGCCACTGGCCGCTGAAGCCGCTGCGGCTTATGTAGGCGTCGCCCGAGAGCATGGGCTCGATCCGGCGCAGATGGCGCTCGCCTATGTGAACACGCGCCCGTTCCTGACCAGTAATATCATCGGAGCAACCACGCTCGAGCAGCTCGACAGCAATATCGCCAGTGAGTCACTAGAGCTCTCTGATGATGTTATCGACGCTATCGAGAATATCCATCGTCGCTTCCCTAACCCTTGCCCCTGAGTGTGAGAAACTATTTCACTTCCATTTCATGCTCCCTTAATGGGAGCGTGAGCGACTAGTGGTAATCTTTCATCTTCACGCTGATAGGACATGCGTATGCTAAGCGTTATTTCGCCTGCAAAATCGCTGGATTTCGATAGTTCATCGCCGTTCGATACTCATACTCAGCCAGATTATCTGGAGTCGAGCAAAACGCTGATTGAACACCTGCGCAAGCTCACGCCAGCACAGCTATCGAAGCTGATGGGCATCAGCGACAAGCTGGCTCAGTTGAACACGGCTCGCTACGCTGAATGGCATACGCCGTTCAAGCTGGATGACACACAAAACCCAGCCAAGCAGGCGATCTTCGCTTTTCAGGGCGATGTATACACAGGGTTTGACGCAACGTCCCAATCGCAGCAAGTGATAGAGCGTGGTCAGGATCAATTGCGCATACTGTCGGGGCTTTATGGCTTGCTCAGGCCGCTTGATCTTATCCAGCCCTATCGTCTGGAAATGGGTATCAAGCTACCCAATCCTGCGGGCAATACGCTGTATGATTTCTGGCGTGAACGTTTGACCGACGATCTAAGAAAGGCAATCGACGCCAGCGGTAGCCAGGTACTAATCAACCTTGCGTCGAATGAATACTTCAAGGTAATTGATCGCAAGCGCCTGGATAGACGTATCATCTCGCCTGTTTTCAAGGATGAGAAGAACGGCAAACTCAAGATCATCAGCTTCTACGCCAAAAAAGCGCGGGGACTGATGGCCGCCTGGATTCTCAACAATAACGTGGATGATCCAGAGCAACTGAAACACTTTGATGGCGCCGGTTATGCATTCAATGCGGCGCTATCTACCGAGAACGAGTGGGTCTTTACGCGCGGCGAGCAATAAGCTCTCGCGATATAGACTCCTTATATGGCGTGAATTAACCAGGAGTTGCCAAATGATGCGACAGCTGATTATTACCCTGCTGGTCGGGTTTATGACGTTTGGAATCGCGGTAGATAACGCCGACGCGCGGCGTTTTGGGGGCGGCGCCAGCATGGGCCATTACTCGCGTTCCAGTAGCGCCACCAGCGGCCAGAAGGCATCCACGCCTCGCCAAGCGCCGGCGTCGCGTCCGGCAGCGGCAGGAAATCGCTTCATGGGTCCGATGGCGGGACTGCTTGCTGGCGGTCTGATTGGGGCCCTGTTCTTCGGTGGTGCGTTCAATGGTCTGCGTTTCGCTGACATTCTGTTGATCGCGCTGGTGATCTTCGGCATCTATCTATTCATGCGCTCACGCCGACATGCCTATGCCAATCAGCAGCAGGGAAACCAACAGTATCAGCAGCAGCAAAGCCAGCAGCACGCCCAGCAGTTCAATACGGCTCAGAGCGGCGGTGGCAGCTACGGGACTACGCCTGACTGGTTTAATCGTGAGCGCTTCCTGGAAGATGCCAAGGCGCACTTCGAGACGCTACAGAAAGCGTGGGACGACAATAGCCTGTCCGACATCCAGGACTATGTAACACCGGAGCTTTATAACCTGCTACGCCAGGAGCGCGCCAAGCAGCCGGATGACAACAGCACTGAGGTGATCAAGCTCTTCGCAGAGCTGGGCGATATTCAGCAGTTTGATCAAAAAGCTGAAGCTTCCGTACTGTTCCACGGCGTTATCAAAGAGAACGGCGAGCAGAACGAATTCAGCGAAGTGTGGCATTTGGTCCGCGATGTGCGTGATCAGGCTCCTTGGTATATTCAGGGCATCGAGCAGCGCTAACGCCGCTACTCAGCCTTGTGCTCGCAATCACCCCGCCTTAACGGCGGGGTTTTTTATTGCTTAGAACAAACCAGCCGGCCGCCGTTACGCCGGCAAGGCAACGTCCATATCCTCGGTGGCAATCAGCTAGCTAACCGAAGCATTACCGTCTCGCAAAAGAAAACCCCCAATACAACGGTGAGTTGTATTGGGGGCGGTGGCTTTACCGATCAATCGAATATTGATCTCGAAGCACCTTCCATGGTGCCCTACCACGCTACGCGGTCAAGGATCGATTAGTTATCGCCGTTGATCGCCTGAGATGCTTTGTCTTTAGCATCGCTAGCGGCGCTTTTTGCTTTGTTCCAAGCGTCAGATGCCTTTTCTTTAGCGCTATCGCCAGCATCGGAGCTGTCAGCTGCATCGTCGCTAGCGTCGTCGGCGGCATCAGAAGCGCTGTCGCTCGCGTCGTCAGCAGCGTCAGAAGCATTGTCGCTAGCGTCGTCAGCAGCGTCAGAGGCATTGTCGGTCGCATCGCCAGCAGCGTCAGACGCTTTGTCTACAGCGTTGTGAGCGGCATCAGAAGCGTTATCGGCAGCGTTATCGGCAGCATTACCCGCTGCGTCAGACGCGTCGCTTGCTGCGCTAGAGGCGCTATCAGCAGCACTGTTAGCTGCGTCGGTTGCGCTGTCGGCGGCGTTCGATGCCTGATCGCTCGGGGAGCCGTTGTCGCAGCCCGCCAGAGTTGTCATTACAAAAACGCTTGCAGCCATCATTCCCAGCAGCTTTTTCATTACAATACTCCCTTAAGACAGAAAAGGTGCGTCACTCATTACTAACGTGTCCACCCATATTAGCAAAGGGCGAAGCGGCGTGAGTAAACTAACGTAACGAATGTAGTGTAGTCTGTCACTTATTGAGAAACCAACTCCGAACGGCAATTCTCAACGCTAGCGCAACGCGTGTCGAGATCGACTTTTAGGTGAATAGGTGTGCTCCATCCAACCTCCCCCGCAATGAAAAAAGCCCGACACTGAAAAGTGCCGGGCTTTTGATCGATGCTGCTGAGTCAGCAGCAATCAGACCTTGTGATTACTCACCGTTGTGAAGTGTATCGTGAGATACCTTGTCGGTGGCTTCACGAGCGCTGTCGCGAGCGTGCGATACAGCATTGGATGCTTTTTCTTTAGCGCTGTTAATAGCAGAAGAGGCCTTGTCGCTAGCGTTGCTAGAGTCAGATGCTTTGTCAGCTTCGCTGGTAGCGTCAGAGGCGTGGTCTTTAGCACTGTCAGCAGCGTCGGAAGCCTTGTCGCTAGCGCTGTCAGCAGCGTCGGAAGCTTTGTCGCTAGCGCTGTCAGCAGCATCGGAAGCGCTGTCAGCAGCGTCAGAAGCCTTGTCGCTGGCACCGTCAGCAGCATCGGAAGCTTTGTCACCAGCTTTGCCAGTGAGGTCAGAAATCTTTTCTTTCGCGCTATCGGCAGCGTTAGAAACCTTGTCGGCAGCGTTGCCTACCGCGTCGGAAGCATTTTTAGCTGCGTCAGAAGATCCGTTGTCACAGCCAGTCAGTGCAGTAATCACCAGAGCACTGGCAGCCATCATTCCCAAGATTTTTTTCATGTCGAGACTCTCTTCTGTACGAATTCAATATCACATGAGTCATCCATGTGAGCGTTCTCTATATAGTAATAAACTGACCAAAAGTGCAAGAAAAAAAGCACTTTTACCTCCCCTTCGATCGAGATCATCAATGAGATCTTGCTGAGCTATAACCCAATAACTCACAGAAATTAAAATGCTGACAAATGTCGGAAATATTAGTTACAAAAAAGTAACACAAGTGTCGAAAATACAAGTCACTCACGCGCCACCAGCAGACATCTCACCGCATGATTGACTACGAGCCACGATAAAACTCAGCGAACATGATATCCACAAAATTTATTTAGTGAGCTATCGCTCAATAGCATATTCAAGGCCGATAGAAGAAGCTTTCGTCCAGACTCTCGAAAAACATCAAAGCAATAGCTGCCATTCCTGAAAAATGCACACCGTTATGTATAGAAATCACCGAAGTTACGTTCGATGAGGAGGCATTGCGGTCGTGATCGTTAATCGATGGAGATTATTATCTGACACCTATGTGACAGGCCTACCGGGTATGGGGCGTTATAGGATAAGAAGTGGGCAAAAGATCTATATTGCGCTCGCCGACCGTGGCGAGTGACGTTGACGGAGTCTTTAGAGTGAGCCGTGGAGCGTGCCTGGTACTCACGCGCGCCTCGGTGCTCTAGCAGTTTAGGAAAGAATGGCCCCGGTCGGTGGTGGCCGCTCGCCAGCCGGCTTTCCGCGCTGTGCGGCCTTTCCCTCAGCCAAAGAAAAACCCTCGACTGGTGTTAACCAATCGAGGGTTTGGAATAAATGCCTGACGATGACCTACTCTCACATGGGGAATCCCCACACTACCATCGGCGCTAAACGGTTTCACTTCTGAGTTCGGCATGGGATCAGGTGGTGCCCGTTTGCTAAGGTCGTCAGGCAAAACTGGTGCTGCTATCCGACTCACTAGTGGCTAGTGCCCTGCTCTACGCGCGCGGATAACAACGAATTCGGTAAATCATGCTGAGCGAGATGCGTCTCTGCGTATCCGGATTAACTCGCTTTCATCGGCTCGACATAACCACTTGGGGTTATATGGTCAAGCCTCACGGACCATTAGTACACGTTAGCTTAACGCCTTGCAGCGCTTCTACACCGTGCCTATCAACCTCGTCGTCTTCGAGGATCCTTTAGGGGGCTCAAGGCCCCAGGGAAGTCTCATCTTGAAGGGGGCTTCCCGCTTAGATGCTTTCAGCGGTTATCCCGTCCGAACATAGCTACCCGGCAATGCAATTGGCATCACAACCGGAACA
>NZ_JBPCZK010000004.1:0-253165 GCF_051251145.1 Carnimonas bestiolae
TGGCGGAATTGGTAGACGCGCTAGCTTCAGGTGCTAGTGACCGCAAGGTCGTGGAGGTTCAAGTCCTCTCCTGGGCACCATCGATATTCTCTCGATGTCCTTTCTTTCTGTAGTTTTCTAGCACCCTTCTCCTCAGTTCGATCTTCTCTCAGTAGATACGCCTACTGCGTATCACCGATACTGCGCACGTTTTCTGACGGCAGGTTGGCACGCTGCGAACACGCGTCTGGCTTTTCTGGCATCGTTTCGTGGCGTTTCCAGGCTCGTTGCGTGCCTTCAATCTTATTAAGGAAGGAAAGCGTACCTCGCTCCCCCCAAAACACAACGACCGCTGCTTCGTTGATGGCGAAGCAGCGGTCGTCTTTTTATTGGCCAAATGAAACGTTAGCTGCTGGCGGAGTGATCCCGCTGTTTCGACGCGCGGTTGCGCGCCGCCGTACCGGCCGTTTTGGCGGCTCCGCCCGCCGCGACAATAATGGCGGCGATCGCCAAATATTGTGTCAGGCTGAGCTGTTCATGCAGGAACACCAGCCCCGACAGCGCCCCTACCGCGGGCTCGAGACTCATCAGCATACTGAACAAACGGGCGGGCATTCGGCGTAGCGCAATCATTTCGAGGCTATACGGAAGCGCCGTTGACAGCAGCGCCACCACAGCGGCAAGAGGCCATAGGTGCGGCACGATAAGGTCGGCGCCCATATTAACCACCCCGATCGGCAGCGCCACCAGCCCTGCCACGACGGTGCCTAACGCGACCGTGTGGCGACCATGGCGAGCGCCTGCCTTGCGCCCCCAAATGATATAAAAGCCCCAGCACGCCCCAGCGCCCAACGCGTAGGCAATTCCCAAGGGGTCCATGTCGCCGCCGATATCACCGACCGGCAGCAGCAGATAAAGACCAAACACCGCTAGCGCAATCCATACCAGATCGAGCACGCGCCGCGATCCCAGCAGCGCCACCGTCAGCGGACCGGTAAACTCAAGTGCTACCGCTACCCCTAACGGGATGGTCTCGAGCGCTTGGTAAAACAGCATGTTCATGCCGCCAAGCGCCACGCCATACATGATTAACGCACGCCCTTTGCTGCCTTCCGGCCAACCACCACGCCATGGGCGCATCACGATCACCAGCATGATGGCGGCAAAACATAGACGCAGTACCGATACCCCAAGCGCCCCCAAATCTGGAAACAGCGTCTTGGCAAGCGATGCTCCCGACTGCACGGATGTCATGGCGACTAACAGCAACAATACCGGAGCAAGAATCGAACGAAACGCAGCCACCACATTTCCCCATAGCAAAATAAACGCAGCGCACTCCAGCATCGCCATACAGCGATACCGGTAATGCGCGGCGTTTTGTGGTCGATCGCCATCGCTTCCCACGGGGGCTGATGGCAGATGAAGTTTTTATCCATGTCGCCAGGGCGACAGCAACGAAGCCTATCACGCGGACAGTGCCAGCCCAACCGCAAAGACGCCCCTAATAGCGCGCGGGAAGCCGTGAGTAGCGCTCAAGCTGCCACCCGCGCGTGTCGACATCATGCTTCAAACGGTGCTGCTGCGCGGCAGGCAGATCGCTAAAAAAGCGCAGACCGGTGAGTCGCTCAATCGTCGCAATGGGCACCAGATAGCGATCGAGAGGCTCATTGCCTTGCACCTGCTGCGGCATCAGGAATGCCAACGCTTTGGCTGGCTCGCCCTGCCGTCCCGGCACGACCACGATCTTATAAAAGGCTTGAGGGATTGATACGCACACTGGCAGCGTAATCAGTTGATGCTGGGCATTCAGGCACGACGGTAGCCACTGACCGTTGGCAGTATAGACAGGCCCGGTGATCACCCATAGCGAGCCGAATCTTGGCAACATTTGATCGACGACCGCCGCCTCGAGGCGCTGCCACAGCTTGCGGTTAAGTGCGGGGCGCTGTGGCGCGACGTTGGTCATCAGGAAGGTTTGCTGCTGCGCGCGCTTGCCATACAGGCTAGCCATGGCGTAGTTCGGAGCCATATGGCCGCGATCATAGCCGCTGGCATCGTACAGGCTACTGGTAAGCGGTAATCCTGAGCGCCAGTCGCGATGGAAGCCTTCCGGTCGCTTGAGATGATAGCGTGGGTTGGTCGCCTTCAGTCGATACTCCACCCATAGCGGCGTCATGCGAATATCTGACCACCCCACCAGAAAGTGATCGTTGCGCAACACCCGATGAACACTGCGCCAATCCTGCCACGAACTGGCGACAGGCACGCCTTGCCAACTCATGGCGGCGCGGCTTTTTACTTCGCCCGCGTACCAGACCACCCCGACTGCACACAGCACCAGTAGCGCCCATGGCCGCTTCATTGCGCTTTTCGCCAACCACGACAAGGGCGGCGGCAGTACCCTCGCCAAGCGCTGCAAGCCCCGGTTGATCATTGATCGCCACCGTCGGCACCCGCCGCCGTTAATATGCGCAGCGCCACCGCTTCAGCGGGAAGATGCTGATTGTTTGTTACTTGCCTGTTGACCACCGCCATCTTCCTGATGCTCGCAACCTTCTTCGTATCAAACGCGCCCTCGCCGCGCGCTCAATACCCAAACCCAACTACTGTACATAAATACACATCGCGAAGAAAGCGGCACTAGATAATAGATGCCCCGTCATTCAGCTTCGCGCGTGGCAGCCGAGTAATGCGCCTCACAGCGCGCAGCACTGCCGATCGCCCTCGGCTTGCACCAAAACAGCTACAGCGGGCGTAACTGGCTACTTTCACACTATTTGCCGCAATTGCTGAAAGACGCCTTCACGCTTCCCCACTAGGGTGTACAAGGTTCATCACATGGTCGAATTTCGGTAGTCCAAGCATGTGCACTAAAGTGATTGCTCGTTACATTCACAGCTCACGGTTGGGTAAATGAAATCGTTTTCATCTACATCCGGGCTGTCTCTACCTCACACGAAAGGGTCATTGTCGTTCATGGCTTACAGCTCAGCCTATCCACCCAAGCGCGCCACCATCCTGCAAGTGGCCAAGGACGCGGGAGTCTCTAAAACCAGCGTGTCTCGTTACCTGGGCGAAGGGCGGCGGCTGCTTTCTGAGCCTATGCAGCAGCGCATCGCACACTCCATCGAACGCTTGAACTTCAAGCCCGATCGAATCGCTAGCAGCCTGCGCGGACGGCGCACCCGTTTGATTGGGATGGTGGTCACCGATATCACCAACCCCTACACCGTTCAGGTGATGCGCAGCATCGAGAATGCGCTGTATCAGCGCGGCTACACGCTGATGGTGTGTAATACCGACAGCGATCCAGAACTGGAAACCAATCACCTCCAAGTGCTGCAAAGCTACAACGTCGAAGGCATTATTCTTCATACCTCTAGCGGGCTTGGCGACACGCTGGGTACGCTAGACCACGGTCAAACGCCGGTGGTGCTGATTGACCGCACTATCGAGGGCGCCGAACTCCCCTGCATATCGCTGGATAACACCCAGGCCATGGCGCTGGGTATTGACCACGTACGCGAGCAAGGCTTCCGTCATCTGCTCTATATTACCCAGCCATTGGGGGGATTCAGCTCGCGCGAGGCGCGTGCGCAGGCGTTTGATAAACAGCTCAAGCGTCAGTCAACGCTTAGCGGCGAGCGACTCGAACTGAACGATAATGACGCTGAAGCAGCACTCGAAGAAGCGCTAACGCAGCTGCTAACAGAGCATACTGCGCCGTGCATCATGTGCAGCAACGCCAAGGTTGCCCTGCGTACCTTGCGAGTGCTCGACCGGTTGAACGCCATTGATAAAACGGGCTTTATCACCTTTGATGAGGAGGCGTGGTCAGCCCTGGTTGCCGGCGGTATTACCACCATCGCGCAGCCCGCCGAACACATTGGCGAACGCGCTGCTGCGACGCTCTATCGACAGCTCCACGAAGAGCCTCATTCGGGGCAGTCGCACGCGCTTCCCGCAACACTACACATACGTCGCTCCACCCTAAACGGTGCCGACGCGCAAACCGCTACCCGCCAGCGCGACGCTGTCTCGCAGGATAGCTAAGGAACCTTGATGTCATCACCTGTCTTTATCTGTGCCAATGCCTATGGCGCCCAGTACATTAATGCCCATGGTCAGGCCCAGAGCGCCCATATTGCTGCCGAAGCAGGCGCGACCGGCATTGAAATTCGTCAGGAGCTGTTGAGTGATCACGACCAGCCTCTTGAAACGCTTGGCGACAAGATTGCCGAGCTAGGGCTTGAATGCCATTACTCCAGCACCGAGCTGCTGTGGCTGGGCGAGCACCTGAACGACCGTCTGCACGCCGCCATTGAAGATGCCAAGAAACTGAAGGCCAGCTTGCTGAAGATCGCGATTGGCGCTTTGCCTTCGGAAGAGACACGCCGGGACACCCTCACCCAGCTTGCCAAATGGCTGGAAGGGAGCGAACTGACGGTCGCACTGGAAAATGACCAAACCAGCGGCGGCGGCACCCCCGATGCACTGGGTGCTGCGCTGGGCGCTTTCAAGCAGGCAGGCATCAAGGCCGGCCTCACCTTCGATATCGGTAACTGGCAGTACGTTGGCGTTAACGCCATCGATGCCGCTCATGAGCTAGGCCGTGACGTTATCTATGTGCACTGTAAAGGCATACGCCGCGAAGGCTCTGAACTGCATGCCGCCGCGCCTGCCCCGACCGAGCTGGTCGATTGGTCAACCATGTGGTCGTCCTTCCCGAGGCACGTAAAGCGCAGCATCGAATTCCCGCTGGCCGGGCACGATAGCCCTGATCACGACAGCAGTCAGTTGGTTAGCAATTCTGCCGCGTGGGTGACCCGTCTAAGCCATCTCTGAGCACACTACCGAATAAGCAACATCCCAGAAGACTGGGAAAGGAATCGATTTCATGAGCACTTCTGACGCTAACAACAGCGCCCATTTCGACTTTGACGTAGTGGGCTTCGGCGAAAGCATGGCGATGTTCGCTGCCCTGGAAGAAGGCCCGCTGGAAAGCGTGCAGCGTTTCGAGCGCAGCATCGCCGGTGCCGATAGCAATGTCGCGGCAGGCTTATCGCGACTTGGTTTCGGCGTGCTGTGGTATTCGCGTGTAGGCAACGACAGCCTTGGCCGCTTCATCCTCAACTCACTGACGTCGGAAGGTATCGATTGCAGCCAGGTAAAGGTGGATAAAGAAGCGCTAACGGGCTGGCAAATCAAGGCGCGTCGCAACGATGGCGGTGACCCTGAGGTGGAGTACTTCCGCAGCGGCAGTGCTGCCAGCCGGATGTGCACCGCCGACTTAACCCCCACCCTGACCACCAGCCGCCATCTGCACTGCACCGGCATTCCGCCGGCGCTGAGCGAGACTGCTCGCGAGATGAGTCATGCCGCAGTGCAGCGCATGCGTGAAGCGGGACGCAGCATCTCATTCGACACCAACCTGCGCCCCTCGCTGTGGCCCAACCAGGCCACCATGGTGAAAGAGATTAACGCACTGGCGTTTCAGGCTGATTGGGTGCTACCGGGCCTTGAAGAAGGCGAAATACTCACCGGGCGCTCCGACGCCGATGGCATCGCCGACTTCTATCTCGAGCAGGGCGTGAGTGAGGTAGCCATCAAGCTGGGCGGTAAAGGTTCGTTTTACAAAAACAGCAAAGGCGAGCGTTTCGAGCAGCCTACCTTACCGGTAACCCGCGTGGTCGATACCGTCGGTGCCGGCGACGGCTTCGCAGTTGGCTTTATCAGCGCGCGTCTGGAGGGGCTAAGCGCCGAACAGGCGATGCTTCGCGGCGCCTGGATTGGTGCCAGACAGGTACAGGTAGCTGGCGATAACGCCGGACTCCCTTACCGTAAGGATCTAGCGGAAATAGATCAGTAAACAAGAGCGCCCGGCAGCCGCTACGGGGTACACCGTTCACCAACAACCATTTATGAACGGTGTACCCCGCCCCTACCGCTGCCGGCCTGTCCCGCCCATGCGGGCATCCATTAGCGCAGTGCCTAATAAACCACCTCAGCCACAGCACGATCACAAGGCACGCTACCCAAAGAGCAGATAACCGTCAGCTCTCCAACGATGCACGACCTATACCGCACCACGAACTGGCGTCGCCTACCGGCACAGCAGCTCCTGGAGTGGCAGGAGAAATCTCTCATGGCCATAGCACCAAGCAACGTTGCTTCCCAAAACGCAACGACTGACGACGTAGATACCCATCACCTGACCCGCTCGGCGTGGGCGCTGTCGCTGGGCAGTGCGCTGGAATACTACGATTTCGCGCTGTATAGCCTCGCTTCGGCGTTGATCTTCGGACCGCTGTTCTTCCCTTCGTCCAGCGTTGCCATGCAGCTGATTCTTAGCTTTGGTACCTACTTTTTAGGCTTTGCGGTGCGCCCCATTGGCGGCGTGGTATTCGGCGCGCTAGGCGACCGCATTGGCAGGAAGGCGGTGCTGACGATCACCGTGCTACTGATGGGCGTTTCAAGCACGCTGATTGGCTTCTTGCCCACCTTCCAAAGCGTGGGCTATCTGGCGCCGATCATGCTGGTGCTACTGCGTATTGGCCAAGGTTTGGGCGCAGGTGCCGAACAGGCCGGTGCGGCGGTCATGATGACCGAAAGCGCGCCCACCAACCGCCGCGGCTTTTTTGCGGCACTGCCCTTCGTGGGCGTACAGGGCGGCACCATCGTGGCCGCGCTGGTGTATTTCGCGATGCTGTATGGCGTCGATGATATTACCGCGACCTGGCTGTGGCGCATTCCCTTTATCTTCAGTGCCGCTATTGTGGGCGTGGCTCTTTACATGCGGCTGCATATGAAGGAATCCCCCACCTTCGAAAAACTCTCAGCAGAAAACAAAAAGCCTCAAAGCACGCTGAAAGAGTCGCTGGCGTGCTCGAAGAAGTCCATTCTTACCGGCATTGGGCTGCGCATGGCAGAGAACGGCGGCTCGTCGATCTACCAAGCGCTGGCCATCAGCTATATTGCTGGCGTGGTCGGCCTAAAAGGTCCAGTCGGCGCACTAACGCTGGTGGTCGCGGGCACCGTGGGCGCCATTACCGTGCTGGTGGCGGGCAAGGCTAGCGACGTTTACGGCAGGCGCGCGGTGTACCGCTTCTTCGCGATCTTTCAGTTGGTGATTGCCTTTCCGGTGTGGTGGGTGCTCAGTCAGGGCGAGCTCATCAGTACCCTAATCGCCATTACCATCGCGCTGGGCATTGGCACCTGGGGTATGTTCGGAGCCCAGGGCGCGCTGCTGCCTGAGCTGTTTGGTTCGCGCTATCGCTACCTGGGCGTCTCGATAGCGCGTGAAATTTCCGCCGTTATTGCGGGCGGCATCGCACCGCTGGTCGGTGCGCTGCTGATGGGCGCTACCGAATGGGTGCTCGGCGGCGATCCAGCCACGCGCGTGTACGCCTGGATTCCGATTGCTGCTTACCTATCGCTGCTAACGCTGATTACCGCCGTTACCGCCTGGCGCATGCCTGAATCGCTTAACCGCGATTTACACAGTGAAGCTGATGCTCATTGAGCAACGCCCTTCAGCGCTCTACAGTAAATGAAGGTGCGCCTGAACCATTTTTCGATGGGAGCGCGGTTAGCGCGCTCCGACAATTTCTCAACGTCTTAGGTTACTCCGATGAAGCCAAAGGTTATTTCGTTCAATCGCCCGCTTGAGCCCGAGCTAAAGCAACGTCTCGAGCAGCACGCAGAGCTTCTTGATTTCACCTATACCAAAACGCCCGCAGACGATCCGGCGTTTATTGAAGCATTAGCCACCGCTGATGCGGCGATTGGCTCGAGCCTGAAGTTCGGCGCCGACCTGATCGAGAAAGCGCCTAAGCTCAAGATAGTGTCGAGCGTCTCCGCTGGGGTCGACAACTTCGATGTGGCTGCGCTCAATCAGCGCGGAATTCTGCTTTGCAACACCCCGGATGCGCTGACCGAAACCGTCGCTGACGCCGGCTTCTCGCTGATTCTTTCCACCGCTCGCCGAGTGGTAGAACTGGCTAACTGGGTGCGCGACGGGCAGTGGCAGAAAAGCCTGACGCCCGAGCGTTTCGGCAAGGATGTGCATCACGCGACGCTGGGTATTGTCGGCATGGGTCGCATCGGTGCGGCGATTGCGCGCCGCGCTCACTTTGGCTTCAAAATGAAGGTGCTGTACCACAACCGCTCGCAGCATCAGGGCTACGAGCAGGAAATTGGCGTCGAATATCGCTCTTTTGAGGATTTGCTCAAGGAATCCGATTTCATCTGCACTACGCTGCCCTATTCTGAACAAACGGCAGGCATGTTCGGTGCCGAAGCATTCAAAGCGATGGGCGAAGACGCGATCTTTATCAATATTGGTCGCGGTGGGGTTGTCGATGAACCTGCGCTGATCGAGGCGCTCAAGAACGGCACCATCAGAGCCGCAGGTCTGGATGTCTTTTCCAAGGAGCCGCTGCCCGCCGATAATCCGCTGGCGCACCTTGATAACGTTGTCGCGCTGCCGCACATCGGCTCGGCCACCGCAGCCACCCGCTTCGCCATGGCAGAGCTGGCAGTCGATAATCTGATTGCCGCATTGCAGGGCAAGCGGCCTCAGTGCCCCTATAATTGGAAACAAATTGGCAACGAGTAGCGACCACGCCTCGATTCTATAAGCACGGAATGATATAAAAGATCCAAACCATATGCGGTGGTGAGATATGAGACTTTGGTCTATATCTACTTGCTCAGCAAACACCTCCCCACCTCAGTGGTGGATCAGCTGATAAACAACGGAGCATCTAGCATGTCCAAGCAAGAAATTGGCGTTATCGGAATGGCCGTTATGGGCAAAAACCTTGCCCTGAACATCGAGAGTCGTGGCTATACCGTGTCGATCTTCAACCGCTCGCGCGGCAAGACCGACGAAGTAATTGCAGAACATTCCGACAAGAAGCTGGTGCCCAGCTACACCATCGAAGAATTTGTTGATTCGCTGGAAAAACCGCGCCGCATTCTGCTGATGGTGCAAGCCGGTGAAGCCACCGACAAAACCATCGAATCGCTGAAACCGCACCTCGACAAAGGCGACATTCTGATCGACGGCGGCAACACCCTCTATACCGACACCATTCGTCGTAACAAAGAGCTCTCCGATGAAGGCTTCAACTTCATCGGTACCGGTGTTTCCGGCGGTGAGGAAGGCGCCCTGAAAGGCCCGTCCATCATGCCAGGCGGTCAGAAGGAAGCGTATAAGCTGGTTGCGCCTATCCTTGAGAAGATTGCCGCCAAAGCGCCCGACGGCGACCCGTGCGTTACCTACGTCGGACCGGACGGTGCTGGCCATTACGTCAAGATGGTCCACAACGGTATCGAATACGGCGACATGCAGCTGATCGCTGAGTCGTACTCGCTGCTGAAAGGCACCCTGGGGCTCTCTAACCGCGAGCTGGCAGATGTCTTCTCCGAGTGGAATCAGGGTGAGCTCGATAGCTACCTGATCGACATTACCGCCAAGGTCTTCACTAAAAAGGACAAGGATTCCGACCACGACGTAGTGGACATCATCCTTGATTCGGCAGGCCAAAAAGGCACCGGCAAATGGACCAGCAAAAGCGCCCTCGATTTCGGCGTACCGCTGCCGCTGATCACTGAATCGGTGTTCGCACGCTTCATCTCGGCCCTTAAGGATCAGCGCGTGAAAGCCGCCAAGGTGCTGACCGGCCCCACGCCCAAGCCCTTTGATGGCGACCGCGCTGAATTTATCGAGAAGATCCGTCGTGCGCTCTACCTGAGCAAGATCGTCTCCTACGCGCAGGGCTTCTCGCAGTACAAGTCGGCCTCCGAGTCCTACGGCTGGGATCTCAACTACGGCGAAATCGCCAAGATCTTCCGCGCTGGCTGCATCATTCGCGCCGGCTTCCTGCAGAAGATCACCGACGCCTACGAAGAAGACCCGCAGCTCGACAACCTGCTGCTGGCACCTTACTTCAAAGGCATCGCCGACGAGTACCAGCAGGCGCTGCGTGATGTTGTCGCCTACGCGGTTCAGCAAGGCATCCCGACGCCGACCTTCTCTTCCGCGATCGCCTACTTCGACAGCTATCGCTCCGAGAAGCTGCCCGCTAACCTGATTCAGGCACAGCGCGACTTCTTCGGCGCTCACACCTATCAGCGTCTCGACAAGGAAGGCACCTTCCACACCGAGTGGCTGAAAGACGACTAAGTCGTAATCGCCAAAAGTAAGACAACGCCCGCGCTCCTAACAGGATCGCGGGCGTTTTTGTATTATGTTTATACAATCGACATCCCTTGGTTCTCACCGCATAGTGACAGCATCAGCAATAGGTACAGGAATTCCCCATGTTTCAGGCCATTTATCTGACGCAGGATGATCACCGCGCCACCCACGCGACGCTTGAGCAGTTGGACGAGACGCAGTTACCTGAGCGCGAGGTGTGGGTCGACGTTGAGTGGAGCACGCTGAATTACAAGGATGCGCTGGCGATTACCGGTCGCGGCAAGATTGTGCGGCGGTTTCCGATGGTGCCGGGCATTGATTTGGTGGGAGTAGTACGCGAAAGCGCTTCGTCTGAGTATTCGGCGGGAGATCGGGTGCTGCTGAATGGCTGGAGCGTGGGCGAGAAATACTGGGGCGGGCTGGCGCAGCAGGCGCGCGTGGATGGTCGCTGGCTAACACCGCTGCCGCCTGAGCTAAGGCCTTTCAGTGCAATGGCGCTGGGCACAGCAGGCTATACCGCGATGCTGTGCGTGCAAGCATTGGAACGTCAGGGAATAGCGCCCGAGCGCGGCCCAATACTGGTCACAGGAGCTAATGGTGGCGTTGGCAGTATCGCTATCGTGCTGCTGAAGCAGGCGGGTTATCAGGTGATTGCCGCTACCGGTCGCGCGGACCAGCGCGATGCGCTGTTAGCGCTGGGTGCGAGCGAGGTGATCGACAGAAATGAGCTGAATCAGCCGGCACCGCCCCTGGGTAAAGCGCGCTGGGCGGGAGCGATTGATAGCGTAGGCAGCCACACCCTCGCCAATGTGTGTGCTCACACACAGGAAGATGGCGCTGTGGCTAGCTGCGGACTGGCGCAAGGGATGGACTTTCCGGCATCGGTAGCGCCGTTTATTTTGCGCGGTGTCACACTGTGCGGCATTAACAGCGTCACCCGCCCCGCCAGCGAGCGACAGGACGCCTGGCAGCGTTTGGCGCGCGACATCGATCAGGAACAACTGGCAGGCTTGACCCACACCATCGCCCTGAATGAGACGATCGGCGCGGCTGACAAGCTGTTGGCAGGCAAGGTACGCGGCCGGATCGTGGTGGACGTTAACCGCTAATCGCGCTTTTGGCGTACGCACCGCCGCGCTCAGCCCGGTAACGGTAGTGGCCTCCACCACTACCATTACCACTGTTCGCAGGGGCCAAGTGATTAACGCGTTATCAGGCCCGCGCTATGGGGCTGGCGCATCGTTCAGCGCCTCTACCAGCATATCCACCAGCGCACGCACCGGGCGCGATTTCTCACGGTGATGCGGATAGAGCGCGTTGACCGGTTCGGGCGCGGGGCGATATTTATCGAGAATCGCCGTAAGACGGCCGTCGGCCAGCGCCTCTTCCACGATAAAATGCGGAAGCTGCACGATGCCCATTCCCGCCAGCGCCGCATCCATGACCAGTTCCCCATTATTGGCGTGAAAACGTCGCTGCGCTTCGACGGCGACCTCGATAGCTTTAGAGCCGCGTCGGTAGTGCCATACCACCTGCGACTGGTGTCCATATAGCAGACACGCATGCTCATGGAGCTGCTCGGGGCGCTGAGGAGTGCCGTGCTGGGCTAGATAATCAGCGCTGGCACAGGTAACCAGTTGCTCCTCGCACAAGCGCCGAGCAATCAGCGTTGAATCGCTCAATTCACCGATGCGAATGACCATATCGTAGCCTTCCGCCAGCAAATCGACACGGCGATCGCTTAGCTCGTAATGCAAGTCTACGGCTGGATATCGCCTGATGAACGACGGCAGCACGCTGCGCAAGCGCTGCATCGAAAAGCTCAGCGGCGCGCTTACCCTCAAACGCCCACGCACTTCCTTGCTCTGCAGCCCGACATCCTGCTCGGCAAGATCGATTTGATTGAGAATGTTGCGGACCTGGCTTGCGTAATCAAGCCCCAGCGCCGTGGGCTGCATGCGTCGGGTCGAGCGATTCAGCAACCGCACCCCCAAGCGCCCCTCCAGCGTCTGCAAGCGTTTGCTGACCAACTGTTTGGAGAGCCCCAAACGCTGCGCGGCGGCAGTGATACTCAAGGTATCAACTACCGCCACGAATGCCTCCATCTCTTCAAATCGGCTCATTGGCTACTTTTTATCTGCAGGCCAGGTAGGGTAACGGCGTTCGCTGGCCGCTGGCGGGAAGTACTGATACAGCCAGGTTTCGCTAAGCGTATCGTTACCCGATTTGAGGAACAGTCGCAGATCGATCGGATCGGTGCTTTCTGAGGTGGGATACCAGTCGAACAGAATTCGATAGCCCTTGAACTCTTTGACGTAGATAACCTGCACGTCCTGCACCTTACCGCCGCTAACGGAAATTTGCGGCTGTAGGCTCAGACCTTCCTTCAACTCGGCGAAATCGACGGCAAAGCGACGGCACCACACATCAGGGTACTGCTCACCTGGCGCCCACCCTTCAGTAAAGCCACCGGCGCCCTGACGAGTCTCGAGCACATTGGCAAGCGAGCTTTTCACCGGCGGCAGCGGCGCCCAGTGCAACCGATAGCGGAAATGGTATTCACCGCCCTTGGTAATTTTCTGTTCTGGCTGCCACATGCAGACAATATTATCGAGCGTTTCGCCGGTTGAGGGCAGTTCGAGGAGATTGACCGCCCCCTTGCCCCACTGGTTGAGCGGCTCTACCCACAAGCTGGGACGCTTGTGGTAAAGATCGACGGTGTCCTGATAAGTGGCGAAATCACGCTGCAGCTGCAACAGCCCGAAGCCGCGCGGATTCTCGTCGGCAAAGGCGTTGAACTGAATATGTTCAGGATTGTTCAGCGGTCGCGCGATCCACTCGCCGTTACCGCGCCACAGTGCAAGGCGGTCGGAGTCGTGAATTTCGGGATGATAGGTCACGCAGGCGCGGCGATCATTGCTACCGCAGCTGAACATGCTGCTCATCGGAGCAATGCCCAACTGAGCGATGTCTTTACGCGGGTAGATGAAGCTGTCGACCTCTTGGGTCACCTTGCCTTCGACGTTTTCACAGTCGAGCACGAAGTGGTAGGCCCCTACTGCGCTTGGGCTATCGAGCAGCGCGTAAACGCTAAAGGATTGACTGTTGGCGGGCGACGGCTGCTGAATCCAGAACGCCACGAAATCGGGGAATTCTTCACGCAAGTCGTCGATGTAGGTATCGATCGCCAGCCCGCGTGCTGACAGCCCGTACTGACCATCGCCCCCTTCGGCGCGGAAATAGCTGGCCCCGAGGAAAGAGAACACGTCGCTCTTGCCGAAATCGGGGGCGCGGAACACCTTGAAACCAGCGAATCCCAGGTCGTCCTGCCCTTTCAGCGCGTTGGTATCAACGCCAGCATCGTGGTAGTTGAACAGCGAAGGACGGAAGTGCACTTCGCGCGCCTGATTACCGGCCTGATTCAGCGAGTAAATGTGCACGCGGCGCTTGAAATTCATGCCCACATGGAAAAATTCGACGTCAACGGCGCGGTTAGCGTTGGCGTGCCATAGCGCGTGATTCTTGTCGTAGCCGATCTTCTGATATTGCAGCGGCGACAGTTTCGCCAGCGTTTCCGGAATCGGGCCAGGCGCGCCGCCAAAAGGCTTGGCAGCCTCGCTTTTGGCGCGCTTCTTCAATTCGTCGAAGCTGAACGGCGTCGGCTTTCCGTCGGCAATAGCCGCCGGCGCAGTGGCGGCAGCGGCGCGTGCCACCGAGGGAACACTGCAAAATGCTGCCAGCGCTGCTGACGCCTTGAGTACTGACCTGCGATCCATACGAATTTTTCCTGTAGGGCGATGAATGTGATGCGCTAACAACGCACGGATAGCGAGCGGGGTATCTGAAGCCGCGCCACCGTGAATAGATGTTCCTCACTCGGACAGCATGCACGCAAAATAGTGCCCGCTCAAACACGCGAACTTAAGCGCTGCTAGCGTACCGGTAAGGTAACGTCGGCGAATATCGTTTCTTCATGACCAATGCCGGCTGCCATCGCCGCCTCGACGCGCTCACGAGTTAGATGGGGAGCGAGACGCTCAAGGAAATCAAGCATGTAGCGACGCAAGAAGGTGCCACGACGAATGCCTACGCTGGTCAGCGAGCTATCAAAGAGATGTGAGGCATCCACCGCCACCAGCCCTTCGCCCGGAATGGCTGCCGCCATGTGCGCCACGATGCCAATGCCCATGCCCAGACGGACATAGGTTTTTATCACGTCGGCATCGGCGGCGGTTAGCACCACATTCGGCGACAGGCCCACCTTGCGGAACGCGCTATCCAACTGGGACCGTCCGGTAAAGCCGCGGGTATAGGTGATTAGTGGCAGCTCTGCCAGCGCTTCGAGCGTCAGCTCGCCCGGCTTCAGTGCCGCTAACGGGTGTTGCTCGGGGACCAGAATGCTGCGATTCCACTGATATAGCGGCAGCACTACCAGGTCATTGAACAGTGTTAAGGCTTCGGTGCAAATCGCGAAGTCGGCCTTGCCATCCACTACCAACTGCGCAATTTGGCGCGGATCGCTTTGGTGCATATGTAGCGCAATACCCGGGTAGCGCTCACCGAAGGCCTGAATGACGGGAGGTAGCGCATAGCGCGCCTGCGTATGGGTGGTGGCGATGGTGAGCTCACCGCGTGCTTCGTTACTGTGTTCTTGCGCTACCTGCTTGATGTTTTCGACGGTGTGCAAAACCTGCCCCGCCAAATCGATAACGGCTTGTCCCGCCGGGGTTACGCGGGTGAGATGCTTGCCACTGCGTGCGAATATCTCAATGCCCAATTCCCCTTCCAGAAGGCGAATCTGCTTGGAAATACCCGGCTGCGAGGTAAAAAGGCTCTGCGCAGTGGCGGACACATTCAAATTGTTTCGTGACACTTCCCATACGTAGCGAAGCTGTTGAAGTTTCAACGCTGGACTCTCCCATATACGACCAACGATAGGCACTCTCACGGAGGACAGTGGGAGCGCTAACTGAGAAGACCCGCCCCGGATGGCCGGTGGAAAGGTTTTTTTAATGCTATCAAGTCATAAAATCATAAACAATCGGTCCTTTTAGCTATATCAAAATAGCATTAAGTTGCCCTCCCTTATGACGTGAATAGCACTCGCAGTAGGCTATTTTAACAGCGCGCCTCTAGCTTCAACGGCTTATCAAGCGCCCTTCCCTTTGCGCGAGAGCACTATGGACCTCACCTCATTTCTGTTTTACATCATCGCTGGTGCCGGGGTCGGGTTCGCCATGGGCTGCACTGGCGTTGGCGGTGGCTCACTGATGACACCCATTTTGCTGGCAGTCGGCATTCCGCCCCAAACCGCCATCGGCACCGACTTGCTGTATGCAGCGGTTACCAAGATAAGCGGTCTATTCAGCCACCAGCGTCAGGGCAATATCGACTGGACCATTACCAAGCGCATGAGCCTTGGCAGCATACCGGCCACTATCATCACGCTATTTGCCCTTAATCAGTTCAGCGAAGGGCCAAAAGGCTATGCCGAACTGCTTACTGGCGTGCTGGGCATCATGCTGGTATTGACCGCCATTCTGCTGATCCTGCGCGGCCCCATTACTCGTCTGGCCCGCCAGCACGACCGCTGGGTTACCCAGCGAGCGCCGCTGCTAACAGTGGTTGCGGGCGCCGTACTAGGCATTTGCGTGACCCTCTCATCGGTTGGCGCGGGGGTGTTTGGCACTGCGGTGCTGTTGCTGCTTTATTCCCGCCTCAAACCCAGTAAGGTGGTTGGTACTGATCTCGCTCACGCTGTTCCGCTGACCTTCATTGCCGGCGGCGGTCATATGCTGATGGGAAATATTGATTGGGTGCTTTTGGCAGGACTATTGATAGGCTCCCTGCCGGCGATCCACTGGGGCGCAGCGGTCGCACAGAAGATGCCCACC
This sequence comes from Carnimonas bestiolae, assembly GCF_051251145.1. Taxonomy (NCBI): domain Bacteria; kingdom Pseudomonadati; phylum Pseudomonadota; class Gammaproteobacteria; order Oceanospirillales; family Halomonadaceae; genus Carnimonas; species Carnimonas bestiolae. Next base: position 16,081 of record NZ_JBPCZK010000004.1, read on the forward strand.
AATCTGCTGCGCTGGATACTCACCCTGCTGCTACTGGGCCTGGGCCTTAATTACAGCATAGACTTTTTATTCGGCTCAGCTGGTTAGAGACACGAAAAATTTGGCCACCGCCGTTGCTCTCGCTTAACGGCATGCGACGGCTTGAATTTGCCCCCTCGCGGCGCAATGAGTAATATCGGGACATTAGCGTCGCTTCTCCTCTGAAGCGCAACCAACAAAATGGAGACCATGATGGCCAATAACGTGGACGTCACTGAAAGCAACTTCGAGCAGGAAGTCGTCGGCTCTGACAAGCCTGTACTGCTGAAATTCTGGGCGCCCTGGTGCGGTCCCTGCAAAATGATGGCACCAGTCGTCGAAGAAGTAGCTGAAGAGCGCGCCGATAGCCTTAAGGTTGTTAGCGTCAACGTCGACGACGCTGCTGACATCGCTGCTCAGCAGGGTGTGCGCGGTGTACCGACCGTTATCATCTTCAAGGGCGGTGAAAAGGTCGCCTCGCTGGTAGGCGCACAGTCCAAGGCTCAGCTGACTCAGTTCATCGATCAGAACGCCTGATCCACGCCGCAGCGGCACACCATCTGCTCATCACCGAGTCCGGGAATTCCGGGCTCGGTTTTTTTGTGCCTGAATTGGGCCCCGCTGCCACGAGCGTTGGGCGTTGGCATGGGCGTTGGGCGTGGCACTAGCTGGCAGGGCTATCGTTGGGCGCCCCTTCCCACCCGCTTGCGCTGCCACTCATACCCGCGCATAAAAAAGCCCCGAGAGGCTGGGGTGCCTTCGGGGCCTGGATCACGCTATAGGGCAATAGGTGCCTGTACAAAGCATTGGCTAGCGCGTTTTAGGCGGATTTTTTGGCCTTTTTGCTGCTCTTCTCCTGCTCCGCCGGGCCAATGAGCACTGACAGCCAGCGCGTGCCGGGATGGCAATCAAACAGGATCTTCAGCGACATGGTAAGCGGTACCGACAGCAGCAAGCCCACCGGACCGAGCACCCAGCCCCACACGACCAACGAGAGAAACGCCATTAGCGAGGAAATTCCCAGCGCCTGCCCCATCATGCGGGGTTCGAACACGTTACCGCTGATGAAGTGCACAAGCCCCAGAATAACCGCGAGAATAACTGCCGACATAACGCCCACTTCGGGCATGACCAGCGCCATAATGACCGGAGGGATCGCCGACAGGAAGGCGCCAATGTTGGGAATGAAGTTGAGCAGAAATGCCAACACACCCCAGATCAGCGCGAACTGAACACCCAAAATCCAGCACACCACGGTGGTGGCAACACCACAGATCAGGCCAATCTCACTCTTCACGATCAGATAGCGCGTCAGGCTTTCCGAAAACTGGCTGAAGCGCTCGATACTGGTATCGGCATTATTGAACGCCGCGCGCAGTTTGCTAGGCAGATCGATAATCTCGAACACCATGAAGATCGCCATCACCAAAATGATCACCGTCTGCGATAGCGTATCACCCACACCGCCCAACAGCGCTGGCACATAGTGCATCAGCTGCGAAGGATCGAACTTCTCGACGATGGCTTGCTGATCAATCGGCAGCCCCCACCCTTCGAGGATACCAATCCCCTGGTTATAGAGTTCGCTTAAACGATCGGCGAAGCGCGGCCATTGCTCGCTAAACTGGGCGAATTGGCTGCCAATCAACAGCGATATCAACCCCAGCACGATAAGCGCCACTACCAGCACTACCGTCACCGCGAGCGTAACGTTCCAGCCATGCTCCTTCAGCCAGCGCACCGGCTGAGCGCAAAGCACGGCGAAGAACAAGCTCAGCAGGATCGGGATCACCAGATCACTGCCAACCTTCAGTCCGCCAAACACGATGAAGATGGAAGCCAGCACCAGCACCATATTAAACGGCATGGCGCTTGCTTCGGTGCTTTCTGACGTTTGCTGCGTGCGTTGCTGCTGTGTCGAGGTCTCGCGCGAAGGCGAAGGCTGGTTCGACTGTTCCATTCCGATTTTCTCCTTATCGGATTATGCCGCGTCCGACACCCTGTCAGACGGAAGCAGACTTCATGCGCCGCTCGGATAGCCATCGCACCAACAGATTGGCCAGGACCGAGCAGATCAACATCGTTACCACCATAGGCGCCGCTCCCTCAACCGACAGAGAGCTGATAATCGCCCCGGCCACCGCCCCCAGAGAGAACTGCAAGCAACCCATCACTGCGTTGGCAGTGGCGCTCATATGGGGGAAGTAATCGAGCATTGCAGAGACCGCATTCGGGTTAATCAGGCCAGCGGTGCCAACAAACACCATCACCAGCACCATGATCACCGGTACCGAATCGAGCCCCAGCGCCACGACTGCCACCATCAGCAGTGCGGCGGTAAGCTGTACCGACAGCCCGACCTTCAGCAGGCGCCGTGGCTTATGATGCTTGAGCAGCTTGATATTCAGGCGATTGGAGCCAGCCATAACAATAATGTTGGCTCCGAACAAAAACGGATAGACCGCCGGCGACACCTGGTAGTACTCCATATATAGATAAGGAGAACTGGTAATAAAAGCAAACATGGCCGCTACCGACAGCGCACAGGTCATCATGTACCCCAGCGCCGCGCGGTGAGTAACCACCTGTTTGTAGTGTCCGGCAATGGCAAGCACCGACGGCTTTTGCTCAGGCTTGGTGCGCGTTTCAGGCAGCACAAACACCACGATGGCCAGCACGATCAGGGCATAGCACATCAGGAAACCGAAAATCAGCTGCCAGCCCCACACGTACAGCAGCGCAGTGCCCAGCATCGGAGCCACCAAAGGCGCCAACAGCAGGATCATCACCATCGTCGACAACACTTTCGCGGCTTCAGGCCCAGCAAACCGATCGCGCACGATGGCGGGAGAGTTGACTACACAGGCCCCGCCGCCCAGCGCCTGCACGAACCGCCAGAAAAACAGCCCGGACAAACTTTGGGTGAGCATCAGCGCCAAACACGACACGATAAACAGAATCAGCCCGCCAATCAGCACTGGGCGCCGCCCAAGGCGGTCAGACATCGGGCCGAATACCAACTGACCAATCGCGAATCCGGCTAGAAAAACGCTGACAGATACCGACGTATGGTGAACGCTTTCGCCAATATGCGCAGCGATTTCCGGCATGGCCGGCAGATACGCATCGATCGCAAAAGGTGCCAACGCGGTAATGGCCGCCACTAGCAGCGCTAAACGCCGCGCACTCATAGTGCTCACAACACCTCCCATGAATAGTAAAAACCCGGACGCCAAGGCATCCGGGTTGATTCGACTTGTAGCTTCCTGACAGCGTTACTGCGTGACGCTGTCCTTGGGCGGGGTCGCTTGGGATGCCGAGTTGCCATCTTCAGCCGCATGCCCCGCCGCCGGGCCTGAAGACGCGCCGCCGCTACCGGCAGCAGCGTCGTTGCCTGTTGCTTCAGGTTCCGAAAAATCGTCGCTATCAGCGCCCGCAGCAAAGGGATCGCTGGTGACCTTGTTGCCGTCGATTTCAAACTGACGGCGCTGCATCCACGCATCACGAATGAAGGTGTAGCGGTCGCCATTCTGAATCAGTTTTTCCTGATCGAGCAAGTCAGAGCGCACCTGCATCAGGTCAACCGCACGCAGCCCCCAGCGCGCATAGCTGTTGTCGATGTAGGTAACGGCGTCAGAGTACCAGTCGCCGGGCAGGCCGATGGTGTCACGCACCGTACTCGGGCCAATCAGCGGCAGCATCAGGAAGGGACCTGACTTGAAGCCCCACGCAGCAAAGGTTTTGCCGAAGTCTTCCTGACGCTTATCGATGCCCAGACGCGATGCGGGGTCGAGAATACCGCCCAGGCCCAGCGTGGTGTTGAGCAGTACGCGAGACAACGAAGTACCGACGATCAGCGGGTTGCCCTGCAACACGCCGTTGACGGTGGCGCGCACGTCGCCGAGGTTGCCGAAGAAGTTTCTAACGCCGTCCTGCACGGGCTCGGGCGTGACTGTGTCATAGCCCTGTGCCACCGGACGCAAGGCGTAGTGATCGATCGTATCGTTAAAGGCAAATACGCCACGGTTGAAGCCTTCCCACGGGTCGTTGGGCTGACCGTCCTTGGTGTACATGCCTGCACACCCGCTAAGGGCGACGGCGGCTGCCGCGGCCGCCGAGATATTGCGTATTCCCTTCATGAGAAAACTTCCCCTGTTTAATACCTGGCTTGCGTTGCAATGTCTTGAGCGGACTGCCGCTGCGCGCGCGTGCTAACCCGGTTCGGGGTCGTACGTTGCCACGCGGAGAGATCAATCGAAGGAAGAACAACCGCAAGCTTTTTAATCGAACAATAGCGCAATGATATCAAGCACAGCGCAGTTTTACTGCCTTTTCTTTACACACCACCAAGGGCGAACCACGCACCTGTACTAACGGATAGCGTATCAGTGCGCGTGGAACACCCCTGTATCACGCGCGATGACCACCTGTTTCCCATCACCTTAACGGCGTGTGGCGCTCGCGTCACTGCCGGCATGCGTTAGGCGGTGCTACTTAGCTCTTTCCAGCGCCGCTCAAGACGCTTCACTGAAACCGCCTCTTTGGTGCCCAACTGCTGAGCGAACAGTGATACCCGGAGCTCCTGCAATTGCCAAAAGAACTCGTCTAGCCAAGCAGGCGTAACGCCACTCTGGCGCGCCCGTTCAAGGCGTGCATCGAAACGTGTTTCGAGTCCGGCCACCTCGTCCATGGCGAGTTGATCACGGCGAGTGTCGCGAGCGACCTTATCGAGCCGCAAGCGGGCGGCTTCTATATAGCGAGGATATTCGTCGAGCCATTGGCCGGCTGCTGTAATAAAGCCGGCATAGACCAAGCGCTCAAGCTGGGCTTTCACATCGGCGTAGCTACGCGCTACGTCTAACCCAATGCGCGCCTTCTTCAACTGTTTCTTGAGCGCTATCACGCCTTTCAGCGCGGCTTCGGTACGTGCGATCAAGCTGTCGGCCAATTCACCCAACTGACCACGCGATTGCTCCAAACGTGTGCGCAGCTCACCAGCTGAACGTGGCAATGGATCATAAGCGAAGGCGTTGATAAACAGCGTATTCACCAGATCGTTGATCAGCTCGCGTTTACTGCCGACCTGAGTATAAAGCACCGCCAGTGCCTCTAATCGCTTATCACGACTAAAGTAGCCAAGCTGTTCGGGAAGCGCGAGCATGGCGGCCCGCGCTATGCCCTGACGCATGCTGGCGAGAGCGGCATCAGGGTGATCATAGAATTTGATGGCAATGCTATCGCCTTCATCGACAAACGCTGGATACAGCGTGATGCGAATACCGGCCTGCTGGCGCTCGACCTGCTCGGCAAGGGGCGTTTCGGGCAGCGTTTTCAGCCCTTTTTGCTCACCCTCTTGTGCTGAGGAGGTTATCGTCGTTGTCTGCTGTGCAGCATCGCGGTGACGTTTGATCAATTGATCGAGATCACGCCCCTGCCCAAGCGTTTTACCTGCGCCGTCGACCACCTTGAAGTTGGCACGCAGATGATCAGGGAGCTCGATGTCATCCCATACCTGCGGGTCCACCTTGAGGCCGGTCTTGCGTCGCAAGAACTCACCCAAGGCAACGCCCATCGCCTCGGTGCCCGGATCGATCGCCTCCAGCGCTGCATCCACCCAATCGGGGATCGGCACGATCTGGCGGCGATACTGTTTGGGCAGTCCTTTCAACAGCGCAATGGCTTTTTCACGCCGAAGCCCCGGCACCAACCAATCGAAACGCTCGCGCGGCAGCGTATTAAGCATTAGCGCAGGCACGGTCACGGTTACGCCGTCGTCCTGGGTACCAGGCGCAAAATGGTAGTCGAGCGGTAGCTCAACGGGCCCAACGGAGAGCTTTTCGGGGTATTGCGTTAGCGTGACTTCTTCAGCGTCACGCGCCATCAGCGCTTCTTTATCAACGAACAGGAAATTCGGCTGCTGCTGTTCATGCTGCTTACGCCAGCGTTCAAAGGAACGACTGTCGAACACGTCGGCCGGCAGGCGTTGGTCATAGAAGTCGTACAGCTGCTCTTCATCGACCAGAATATCGCGCCGCCGCACCTTGTCCTCGAGCTGCTCAACTTCGTTGATAAGCGCCTGGTTGTGCGCCATAAAGGCCGCGCTGGTCGCTAACTGCCCTTCTACCAGCGCTGAGCGAATAAATATCTCACGCGCCTCGACGGGATTGATGTGACCGTAGGCCACTCGCCGCTTGGCGTATATGGGCAAGCCGAACAGCGTGCCTTGCTCGAGCGCTACCACCTGCCCCCGCTTGCTCTCCCAGTGCGGCTCAGCATGGCTGCGTTTGATGAGCTCGCCTGCCGCTGCTTCGATCCACTCCGGCTTGATCGCCGCCACCTCGCGCGCATAGAGACGAGTGGTTTCGACCAGTTCGAAGGCCATCACCCACTTGGGCGCTTTCTTCGCCACGAAAGAAGCGGGATGCAGCACAAACTGGCGATTGCGCGCCCCGAGATATTCCCGCGCTTCCTGCTTGAGTCCAAGATTCGACAGCAAGCCAGTCAGCAAGGCGGCATGCAAGCGCTGGTAATCAAGCTCTTCTTTCAGTTCGTTATCGGGAAGCTTGAGTTCCTGCGCCAACTGACGCAGCTGCCGATAGGTATCGTGCCATTCGCGCAGACGCATATAGTTGAGATAGCGCGCCCGGCACCAGCGCCGTAGCTGCGACGATGAGAGCTCATCGCGGGCGTTAACGAAGGCCCGCCATAGATTGATCCAGGCGGCGAAATCCGACGCGGGGTCAGCCCATTCACGGTGCGCCTGATCGGCCGCCTGACGTTTGTCGGCGGGGCGCTCGCGCGGATCCTGTACGGCCAGCGCGCTCACCACGATCAGCGTTTCACGCAGCGCCCCCTGAGCCCCACCGGCAAGCACCATACGCGCCAAGCGCGGATCGACCGGCAGCCGCGCCAACTGGCGCCCTACCCGAGTAATCTGCTGCCGCTCCACCGCGCCTAGCTCTTCCAGCAAGCGGAAACCATCCCGCACGAAGCGCTCATCCGGCGCTTCGATAAACGGAAAGGCGCTGATATCGCCCAGCTTAAGCGCCAGCATCGACAAAATAACCGCAGCCAGATTGGTACGTTTGATTTCAGGATCGGTGAAGGCGGGCCGCGCCAGAAAATCTTCTTCACTATAAAGCCGAATGCATAAGCCTGCTGCCACGCGCCCACAGCGGCCCTTGCGCTGCTCGGCGCTGGCCTGACTGATTGGTTCGATGGGCAAGCGCTGAATCTTGGCGCGGTAGCTGTAGCGACTGATGCGTACCAGCCCCGGATCAATCACATAGCGGATGCCCGGCACCGTCAGTGAGGTTTCCGCCACGTTGGTTGAGAGCACGATACGTCGCCCGGCATGGCCTGCGAACACGCGGTTTTGCTCTGCTGCCGACAGCCGCGCGTAGAGCGGCAGAATCTCGGTATGACGCAATTGGGCACGCCGCAGCACATCGGCGGTCTCGCGAATCTCGCGCTCGCCGGGCAAAAACACCAGCACATCGCGCGGACCACTGCCAAAGCCGAGTTCATGCTCGGCTTGTTCGATTTCTTCGACCGCGCGCAGGATGCCCTCCTGCACGCTGATGTCGTCTTCGTCGTCAGCACCTCGCACCAGCGGGCGATAACGTGTTTCCACCGGAAAGGTACGCCCCGATACTTCAATGATGGGCGCGGCGAACCGCTCGCCGTTGCGCTCGACGGCGAAGTGCTCGGCAAAACGCTCAAGATCAATCGTTGCCGAGGTAATAATCAGCTTGAGATCGCGGCGGCGCGCCAGCAGCTGCTTGAGATAGCCCAGCAGGAAGTCGATGTTCAGGCTGCGCTCGTGCGCTTCATCGATAATGATTGCGTCGTAGCGCAGCAGATCGGGATCGTGCTGGGTTTCTGCCAGCAAGATACCGTCGGTCATCAGCTTGATACAGGTATCGGCGCTGGTGTGGTCAGCAAAGCGCATCTGGTAACCCACCCCTTCGCCGAGCGGCGTCTCAAGCTCTTCGGCCAATCTCGCCGCCACTGAGCGCGCAGCCAGTCGGCGCGGCTGAGTATGACCAATAACACCGCGCTGCCCTAACCCACACTCAAGGCACAGTTTGGGTAACTGAGTGGTTTTGCCCGAGCCGGTTTCACCGGCAACCACAATGATCTGATGCTCATTAAGCGCTTTGATAATCTCTTCGCGCTTGCCGCTCACTGGCAGCGCTTCGGGGTAATCGATGGTGAAGGAGCGCGCACTGCGGGCTTCCACCTGTGCTTTGCTTTTGGCGATGCGCTGCCGGATATCGTTCACGGCGCGATCAATGGGCTGGCCGCGCTTGGCGCGCTGAGACAGCTTGGCTATTCGCCGCGACAGCACCCGCGCATCAGACAATGCCACCTCATCGAGCGCTTTGCTGAGCGCCCGCAACTGATCGTGCTCATGGCTAGACGTATGGGATAAATCGGACGCGCTCACAGCAACCTCAACGACTCTCGATAAAGAATAAAAACCTCTGCGCCACCCGCCCGAGGGCCGACACAAAGGCCCTGCAGCAGCGTGCGGCAATACGCAAAGCCGCCACCATCAGTGCGTAAGCAGCTGATGCCGGCGGCCTGATTCAGCAAGCAAGGCAATGCCAGCGGCATTACCCCAAGCGCTAGATGGAGGGATCCTGGCGGGGGTTGGCGTTCGAGGTGGAACCACGTTTAGCGGAAGCGCTGCCCTTGCCCTTTTTCCCAGCCTTAGGACGTGCCGCCGAGGTGCCAAAGCGGCGCACCAGGTAATACGCGATCCAGCCTCCGGCAACGGCACCGATCACAACGCCGATCAGGGCACTTTTCACGTGCCCGGCCAATAACCCTAGCGCCGTTACAATAATTGCCGGCGCAATGCCTGAATAGCTTTCGATATCCACCGACGCGGGGCTGCTGAAGTACCACGGCATCCAAATCGCCCCCGCCACCAGACCAACAATTGTCCAACGCAGTATTCGTGGCAGGAAACCAATGGCAAAATAACCCGCGCCCAGCACTACCAGAGAAAGAACGGCGTAATAAAGCCACAGCTGCGGCAATGAGTTTGAAAACATTAGCGGATCTGCTCCAGTACCCTGGGCCTGCACACAGCGAAGCCCCTAGTGTGATTTAACGTGTTTGACATGCCATCGGTAAGACAGGCATCGCCGCTCTACCGCCACCATTGTATTAAAGATTCGTCTCTATGAAACCATCGTTGCCACCTGCATCACTCCACGATCATCCGATCCGCTCGCTTGTTGCGGCCCACCAACGGGCCAGCGATCCCCACTGGTTGTGGCTTGAACAGCGCGATGATGCGGCGGTACGCGACTTTCTAAAGGCCGCCAATAGTGCCAGCGATGAATGTCTGGCACCGCTGGAACCGCTTGCTGATGAGCTTTACAACGAGCTGTTGACGCGTCAGGAGCTTGCCAGCGAGAGCCTCAAGACGCCGCTGGATGCGTTTGTCTACTGGACCTCGATTGGCGCAGACGACGACTATCCGGTCTGGAAGCGTCACCCTATCGACGCGCCCGACAAGGTCGAGGTGCTGCTCGACATGCAGGCACTATCGCTTCAGTACGACTATCTCGACGTCGGTGAAATGGCGATATCTCCCGACGAATCGCTGCTGGCCTGGACCCTCGACCCGCGCGGCGATGAGCACTATGACCTGTACATTCAAGCGCTACCCGATGGCACGCCACGCTGTGTGGTGAAGGCGATGGGCGGCGAGGTGGTGTGGGCCGAAGACAACCGCACACTGCTGTTCACCCGCCTTGATGCCAAACAGCGCAGCGACTCGGTGTGGCTGTTCGACATTCAGACAAGCAAAGAGACGCTACTGTTCCGCGAGTCCGACGATGAGTTTTCGGTGGGCGTAGGTAAAACTCGTTCCCGCCAATGGCTGGTCATCGAAAGTGTGGCGAAGGAGTCGTCGGAAAGCCACCTGCTCGATGCCCGCGCGCCCCACTCGCCGATGCAGTGCGTAAAAGCACGTCGCCCGGGCGTCGAATACAGCCTCGACCACCGTCCGGGGGTGTTCTATTTGCTGCACAATGCCACGCATCCGCACTTCCAACTGGATATTGCGCCAGAAGATGCACCCTCTAATTGGCAAACGTGGTTAGAGGCGCGTGACGATACCACCCTGGAAGGCATCGATGCCTTTAGCTGGGGGCTGGTGATCAGCGAGCGCGATCACCACATCGCCCAGCCGCAGCTGCGTATGCTCGAGTGGGCACAGCCACTCGACCCGGCCACGACGGCTGCGCCGCAAGCGCTGTACGACTACCACACCAACTGCTTACGCGATCAGCGGCTGCCCTTATCCGAAGCGCCTTCCAGCGTGGCATTGGACGACAGCGTTCGTTTCACCGCCCGCACGCTATGGCTCGATGAGGAATCCTTCGTTACCCCACCGCGTTGCGTGGCCTACGATATTGATAGCGGCGAGCGCACGCTGCTGAAGCAGCAGCCGCTGCACGGTGACGTGCTGCCTGAGCAACTGGTGACGCAGCGTCTGTGGGCCACCGCCAGCGACGGCGAACGTATTCCGGTATCAGTGGTGATGCATCGCGATGCGCAGGCTCAGCAGCGCCCCTTGCCAACACTGCTGTATGGCTATGGCGCCTACGGCGATCCGCTCGACCCGTGGTTCTCGGTCAGCCGTTTAGCGCTCCTGAAGCGCGGCATTGCGTTCGCTGTGGCCCATGTGCGCGGCGGCGGTGAGCGCGGCGAGCCTTGGTACCACGCAGGTAAGCTTGAACATAAAGAGCGTAGCTTCAGCGATTTCCTTAGCGCCCGCGAGGCGCTGATCGACGCCGGTATCAGCGCTGGCGATCGCGTTGTTGCCGCTGGAGCCAGCGCCGGAGGTTTGTTGGTGGCGGCTTGTCTTAATCGCGCTCCCGAGGCGTTTTGCGGAGCGCTGCTCGATGTCCCTTTCGTCGATGTGCTGCGCACCATGCAAAACCCCGAGCTGCCGCTTACTACCGCGGAATACCAGGAGTGGGGTAACCCCGCGCAGCCCGCTGCGCTGGCGACCATTTCGAGTTACTCGCCGCTTGATAACCTGAGCGCCCAGCGCTACCCCGCGCTCTATATCCAAGGCAGTTGGCATGATGCCAGAGTGCCCTACTGGGAGCCCGCCAAGCTGTTCGCACGCATCAACCAATTGGGCTGCGCAACAGGCCCCGTCACACTGCGCACCGATTTGGAAGCCGGTCATGGCGGCGTGGCTGGACGCTATGCCGCGTGGCGAGACGGAGCGCGACAAGATGCCTTCGTGGTATGGGCACTGCTCTATCAGCAGCGCTAGTGCGCCGAAGACTATTGCGGCCGGCGGCTGCACTCGAGCGAGCCACCCCAACACGATGTGCAGCGCATTTACACAACTTAAGGGTATTCGATGCGGCACCATTAACGTATCCTTCACCCCACGCTTCGACGTCAATCCAGAACGGCATCAGCATCGTTTTCTGAATAGGGAACGCCGAACGTCATCCAATAATAGAGAGAGAGGCGTTACCCGACGCCGCAGGAGTTATTCCCCCGATGTCACATGAAGGCCCCGGACTGGTTGAACTGCTTACCCTTGAGCCGCTGGAAGTAAATTTGTTTCGAGGCCGCAGCCTCGATCTTGGCCTCCCCCAGCTGTTTGGCGGTCACGTGCTAGCGCAGGCGCTCACAGCTGCCAATTACAACGTTTCTCGCGAGCGTGTTGTTCATTCGCTGCATGGCTATTTTTTGCGTCCCGGCGATGCCAGCCATCCGGTTGTTTACCAGGTTGATCAAACCCGCGATGGTGGCAGCGTTTCTACACGCCGCGTTACCGCCATTCAGCACGGCAAGCCAATCTTCTTCTGCAGCGCGTCTTATCATGTGCCTGAAGAAGGCTTCGAGCACCAGATTCCGCAGCTGCCCGAGAGCATTCCTAGCCCTCAGGAACTGCTCGATCAGGGCCGCGACACCCGTGTTGAGCGGGTCCCCTTGATCCCCCTGGACATCCTGCGCTGGGAACAAACGCCCGAAGAATCACATCAATCGATCTGGTTCAGGGTGCGCGGCGATGCGCCCAAGGATCCGGTATTGCACCGTCAGATTCTTGCCTACGCGTCAGACCTTGATTTGCTGGCTACCTCGCTGCTGGAGCACCATGCTATTCCGCAGCGCGATGCACGCGTCGCCACCATCGACCACTCGGTCTGGTTCCATCAGGATCTCGATCTGACCGAATGGCATTGCTATCGCATGTATAGCCCGTGGGCAGGCAGCGCGCGTGGCCTAAGTCGCGGCGAAGTGTTCAACCAGCAGGGCCAACTGGTGGCCACCACCATGCAGGAAGGCCTGATTCGCCCGGTTCGCAAGTAAACAAAGCGCCCAACAGCGCCACGCACAAGGCCCGCTTATCTGCTAGATAAGCGGGCCTTGTGGTATGAGGCAATGCACCTACTCACGCAGAATGGCAATAATGTGGTCGTCGTAATCTTCTTCGTCGACCTCACGCTCAGAAACCGCCATGCCGCGAACGCTGATGCCTTTTTTATGCATGCGCTGCGCGCTGCCCGCGATCAACGGGTGCCAGCCTGCCAAGCGACGCCCTTCTGCCAAGCGCCGATAAGCGCAACTGCCGGGCAACCAATCGAATTGGGGAAGGTTATCGAGGGTGAGCTGAGTGCAACCCGGTACCTTGTCGAAGCGATTGGGATAATCACTGCACCGGCAGCTCTCGGTGTCGAGCAGTTGGCAGGCAACGTCAAGCAGCGCTACTTCACCGCTGTCGGCGTCTTCAATCTTGACCAGACAGCAGCGCCCGCAGCCATCGCAGAGTGCTTCCCACTCCGCGGAAGAAAGCTCATGCAGCGTAAAACGCTCCCAAAAGCGTTCACGCAGTGCGCCTGCTTCCACCATCCTAGTAACGGCCCTCAGTGGGCGTACGATAAAGGTCAAGCATATAGGCCTCGCGCTGCGGCGGCATCTGCAGATAAAACCCTTTCTCGCGAATGCCCGCCATCACTGAGGCAGCGTCGGCCCGCGCCAGCTTGCGCTCAGCGCTAAGCACCACCACCATCACCGCTGACGGCGTACCAAATTGCGCCAACAGCGCTTCGGGCACCCGTGCAAGATCTTCGCGACGGTCGACGTACAGGTAGGTTTCTGCCCGCTTTGGGCTTGCATACACCTGACACAGAATGCGGTCAGTCATGAGCGTTGTCCTGTTGTATTACCTGGCGCAGCTCAGCGTCGAGCAACTCACCACGCCAACTGCCCAAGCTGGTCTGGGCAACACTACCGTCATTATCAGCCTGAATAAACCGTTCGATATCACGTCGGCTTGCCAGCACCTCAGGACTAATGCCTAGCGCCTCGGCGCGCCGCTGTACGGCCCCTTTCAGACGCTTCAGGAGGCTTCGGTAGTGCGGCGTTACCGGCGACAGCACGCCTGGCAGCGGCGTTGTGTCATCGCGTGCGTCCGCTACCAATGCCAATAACGTGGCGCCATCGCGCTTTATCACTGCGGGCCGCAGCTCATCTACCGCGGCCAGTTCGGCCTTGTGACGTGGCATCTTCTCGGCAATCGCTAGCAATACGCGATCAGCGGCCAGCCAATTGCGCGGGATATCACGCGCCCGTGCCTGCTGTTCGCGCCACTGACACAGCCGCTGGTAAGCGGCCAATGCGACCGGGGATAGTTTCCAGGCATTGCGATTGCGGCGGAAATAATCGGCGTAATCGTCGTGTTCACGGGCAGTGTCGATCAATCGCTGGCAATCGCTTTCCAGCCATTCAAGCCGTCCCAGCGTTTCCAGCTGCTGGCGCTGCTGCGCCCAGATACGCGGCAAATACAGCACATCGAGCGCCGCATAGCGACACTGCCGCTCGCTAAGCGGACGAGCCAGCCAGTCCGAACGCGTGGCGTCTTTCTCCAGTTCGATGTCGAGGCGCTCGGCCACCAACCGCTGGTAGCCCATCGCGGCATTATCGGAACACAGCGCCTGCGCATGCTGGGTGTCAATCAGCGGCTCGGGCAAAACGCCCACCCACTGCTGCAATACTTCGAGGTCTTCACTGCACGCGTGAATCAGTTTTAGCGGGCCTTCACGACCAAACAGCCGCTGCAGCGGCTCGGATGTTTCGAGCGCCAGCGGATCGATCAACCACACGTGCTCGCCGTCGCTCAGCTGTACCAGCGCCGGAATAGCGTGAAAGGTAGTTTCGCGGCGGAACTCGGTATCAACGGCCAGCACCTCGCACTGCGCGAGCGCCTCGCAGCACTTATCAAGCGCCGCCTCATTATCTACCCAGGTGATTGGTAGCGCCTGCATGTTGCCCTTCCACGCTGTTACGGGGCGGCCGCACGCTTGGCGCGACAGCCTGCCAGATAAATAAAAAGGCGCAGTCATAACAAAGGCTGCGCCATTGATGCCCCCTGCTACCCGAACGCTACTGCGACGAATACGGCAGGCGGCCGGTGAAGGCACGCGCCAGCGTGCCGCCATCGACGTATTCAAGCTCTCCGCCCAACGGCATGCCATAGGCAAGTCGCGAACAGTTAACGCCATACTGCGTTAACAGCTCCGAAATATAGTGGGCCGTTGCTTCACCCTCGACGGTGGGGTTGGTGGCCAGCACAATCTCGGTAAAACTGCCCTGCGCGACTTGCTGTTCAAGCTGATCGAGGCCTATCTGATCCGGCCCAATACCATCCAACGGCGACAGATGCCCGTGCAGCACGAAGTAGCGCCCGCGATAGCCGCCCGCTTCCTCGATCGCCAGCAAATCAGCAGGCGATTCAACGATACACAACAGCTGATCGTTGCGACGCGGATCGCTGCACTGTTCGCAGCACTCATGCTCAGTGAGGTTGCGGCAGCGCTGGCAATAGCCTATGTGCTCCAACGCCTCGGCCAGTGCGCTGACGATGCGCTCGCCGCCCACGCGATCGCGCTCAAGCAGATGCAGCGCCATTCGCTGCGCCCCCTTTGGCCCAACACCAGGCAAGGTGCGCAGCGCCTCGGTCAGCTTTTCAAAAAGCGGAGAAAGCGCCATTAGAACGGCATTTTGAAGCCGGCCGGCAGGTTCATGCCCTCAGTGGCTTCCGACATTTTCTCTTTGGAATTCACTTCGACCTTGTGCACCGCATCGTTGACGGCCGCTGCCAGCAGGTCTTCGAGAAATTCCTTCTCTTCCGACATCACCGATGGATCGAGCGAAATGCCCACGACATCGTGGCGGCCGTTCATGCGCACCTTGACCATGCCTGCGCCCGACTGCCCTTCTACTTCCTGCTGGGCAATCTCTTCCTGCACCTGCTGCATTTTTTCCTGCATTTGCTGGGCCTGCTTCATCAGGCCACCCATGCCGCCTTTGAACATGGAAACTCCTTGGGTAAAACAAGTGGTCGATTTTCTTCGTCGGAAGTTGGTGACCGACGAAGTTACTAGTGTGTGTTCAGCATTAAAGCCCGCGCCTTCGAGCTGAAGAAGGCTTATCCAGCGGACGAGTCAGCTTCGAGCGACGTCACGCTCTCATTGAGCAATTGAGCGCCGAACTGATCCCTGAGCATCTGAATATGAGGGTCATTGTGTAGCGCTTCAACTGCTCGTGCGCGGCGTTCTTGCAGCAAGCGTTGGCGTTTCGAATGCGGCGTTTCGATATCAGCAGCAATGTCGCCCGCCACGATGGTGACTTTGCGCTGAGCGCCCAAGCGTGCCAGCTCGCTCTCTAGCCGGCGCGCGTGAATTTCAGCGTTCATTGCGGCCTGCGACGGCGCCAACCGCAATTCGAGATGCTGATGTTCATCTCGCTCTACTGCGCAGTTGGCGATCAGGTTGCCGGTAATACCGCCCAGACGGATATGCGGGAACGCGTCTAACCACACCGCTTGATCGATCACCACGCCATCAGCAAAGCGATAGCTCGAGGCAGTCTCGGCCTCTGATGGGCTAGCGCTATCCGCTGCCAACGCGTTGCGATCAATGGCATCATCGTCCAGCGCTTGAGAAAAGGCTTCGCTGACATCGTTGGAAGGCTCCAGCGCGGCGTATTCCGCATAGCTATCGTCTTCATCATCGGCGTCGCTATCGTCGCTGCCGTAAGAGAGGCCCTGTCCATTCGCCCCTGCTCCTGCTACAGCGTTCGAGGCTGGCGACAGCTCGGACGACTGGCTTTCTTGCGAAGGCGGCTCGGTTGGGCGGGCGTCCGCCAGCGCTTGCTCAGCGGGCTGGTGCGCTTGCGAAGGCTGCTCGTTGGGGCGGGCGTCCGCCAGCGCTTGCTCTGTGGGCTGGTGCGCCTGAGAAGGCTGCTCAGTTGGCGCTTCGGGTTCGCCGGATGGATGTCTTGACGGCTCATCCGTATTAGCCGGAGCGGCGGCTTCAGTGTCCGGCCTGGCCTGCGAGGCGGCAGCGCTGTCCGATGGCACGGACGACTCGCTGGCAGACTGATCCCAGGGTGGCGGCGCTACCGTTGAGCGGTGAGGCGCTGCTGAAGATCCCGCGTGATTGGGCGCTGGCTCGGCAGCGGCTGCGCCATCGCTAGGCGGCTGATGGCCACTCGCTGCCGAGAACTGTGCGGCAGCGGGCGGCGTAGGCTTGGCGGTCTGTGCGGGCGAAGCATCAGCAGGCGTCTGGGAAGGTGCTGAGCTGGCGGGCGCTGAAGCTGCCGAACTGCCGGCCGGCGCAGGATCATCGCTATCCTGGCTGACGCCACCGCTGGCGTGACCGGTTGGAGTTTGCCGCTCACTACCACCCCGCAGAGGCAGGGCCACTTCAGGAGGCCGCGGGATGCCCTGCGGACGGAATGCCAGCATTCTTAGCAGCGTCATTTCGAGCGCTGCACGCGGCTCTGGCGCGTTAGCCATCTCGTTACGTCCGCCCAGCGCGATCTGGTAATAAAGCTGCACATCTTCGGCGGTAAATTGCTGAGCCAAGGCCACAACGCTATCGCGATCACCAAAGCCATTATCGAGTGCGTTAGGCACCATTTGCGCCACCGCCAAGCGATGGAATAGCCCCGACAGCTCATCGAGCACCGCTGCAAAATCGGGCGCCTGTTCGGCCAGACGCGCTATTTCCTTAAGCACCGTTGCGGCATCGAGCTGCGCGATTGCCTCGGCCAGCCCAACAATATAGCGGTGGTCCAGCGTGCCCAGCATGGCCCTGACGTCGGTTTCGCTGATATTGCCTTGTCCGAACGAGATCGCCTGATCGGTCAGCGACAGCGCATCGCGCATCGAGCCGTCGGCAGCACGCCCCAGCAGCCACAGGGCTTGCTCGTCGAACGACACCCCTTCAACGCCGAGGATATGGGTCAGGTGGCCCACCACTTGCTCGGGCGGCATCGCTTTCAGCGCAAACTGCAAACAGCGCGACAGCACCGTAACGGGAAGGCGCTGCGGATCGGTGGTGGCGAGCAGAAACTTAACGTGGGGGGGGGGCTCTTCCAGCGTTTTCAACAGCGCATTGAAGCTGTGCGATGACAGCATGTGCACTTCGTCAATCAGATAGACCTTGAAGCGTCCCTGCGTGGGTGCGTATTGAACGTTATCGAGAAGCTCACGGGTGTCTTCTACCTTGGTGCGCGAGGCAGCATCGACTTCGATCAGATCGACGAAACGGTTTTCATCAATCGCCTTGCAGGTGGCGCATTCACCGCAGGGGGTCGAACTAACGCCCTGTTCGCAGTTCAGGCACTTGGCAAAAATACGCGCGATAGTGGTCTTGCCCACCCCGCGTGTGCCGGTGAACAAATACGCATGGTGCAATCGCTCTTGGTCAAGCGCGTTGACTAGGGCTCTGGCAACGTGATCCTGACCCACCAGTTCGTGAAACGTGCGGGGCCGCCACTTGCGGGCCAATACCTGATAGCTCATGAAAGGGTTACGAATCCTTGACCGCTGAAATCGAAGCTCGCGCGATGGCGAAGTGCTCATATAGTAGCGCGTTAGGCACTGCCTGCGCGAACCTGATATCGATGCTCACGCCACAGCCACTGCCATAAGGTGCCAAAGCACGCACGAACCACTACCTTCACGGAGAAATGAAGCGAAAACAGCGCAGCACGCCACACGCTGACGCTAGCAACGGCGACAAGTAAAACGGGAGGGAGTGCAAAGGAGGGGCACTGAAAAGCGCAGCGTTGCCCTGAAATGGAGGCGGCCCCTGCCAGCCACATCCCGGCACACGGCTCCATCGCTACCGTTGCTCCCTTCCGGGCCTGGCGGGGTTTGCGATTTCGCGTTGCGGGAGGACCGACAAGGGCCACCATAACCTGAGATAAGCCTTTTAAATCATCGTGTTGGATGACACTGCCGACTCAGTAGGTGCAACATGTTAGCAACTGAATGGCCACACAGCAAGCAGCGATCGCGCTAAGTGTTACGACACCACCCTAACAGCCCGGCACTCGCTTCTTCTTTCCCTCACACCAAGCGAGTGGCACGCGTATAATCGGCAAGCAAACGGCCGCTCGACGCTCCTCTTATTTCACTGCGGCTTTTACCTACTGCGGAACCTGACATGCCCGATCTTTCGATTAGCTCTCCTTTGGTACGTGTCGATCAGCTACTGGTCGAACAAGGCCACGCACGCTCGCGCACTCGCGCTCAGCGCTTGATCAAACACGGTCGTGTGAAGCTAGTGGAAGAAGGCACTGATCGAAAAATCGACAAGCCCAGTGAGAAGCTGCCCAATAACAGCCGCTTCGTAATCGAAGAAGACCCTGAAGAACGCTATGTATCGCGCGCGGGCCTCAAACTGGAGGGATTACTGCTTAGCCAACAGCTGCGCCTCGATCATCAAACCCTGCTCGATATTGGCCAATCCACCGGCGGATTCAGCGACTGCGCCCTCGCTTTCGGCGCTGCGCGCATAGTAGGCGTTGAGGTGGGCCACGCTCAGCTTGATGAGCGGTTGATGCAAGATGATCGAGTGGTTTGTCTGGAGGGAATCAACGCCCGCGCACTGCCCGATGAGCGGCTGATGCAGTGGGCGCCCAACGGATTCGACGGCGCATTAATGGACGTATCGTTTATTTCTCAAACGCTGATCTTGCCCGAACTGGCCCGACTCCTGCCCTCGGGTGCCACGCTGTTTAGCCTGGTAAAACCACAGTTCGAGCTCAGTCGTGATGAAATAGATCAGCGCGGCCTGGTGCGCGATCAGGCCGCACACAACAAGGTCGAGAAGAAAATCAGCCAGGCGCTGGAAGATAACGGGTTCGACCGTATCACCTGGCAGCCCAGCGTGATCACCGGTAGCGATGGCAATCAGGAGTGGATGCTAATGGCGGTGAAGCGCTGAGTCAGCGCTATTGACTGCGCCGCGCGCCCTGTTCGTTACCGGCCTCGAAGAAAAGGTCCCCAGCGGAGTATAGGGCTGCAACAGCGGCCTAAACCTCGCTGGCTTCGAGGGAAAGCACTCGGCAGCATACGGAAGGGACACCCTGCCGAGTGAAGGACTGGGCACCCCGCCGAGTGAAGCACTGAGCGCCCTGCCAACTCCATTTCGAGCACCCCGCCAAATTCAGCAATAGCGCGCTCTAGGCCAGGGCTTCACGGGTGAAGTACGCCGCTCGCGTGACAATCACAGTCGCTGGCGTGCTCTTCCCCCTCCACTTGCAGGGTGGCATGGCCAATCCCGAAGCGCTGCTGCAGCTCTCGCGATGCCCGTTGTAGCACTTCATCCCGCAGCGTATCGCTGCTAACCGCCAAATGTGCGCTAAGCATCACTTCTCGCTCGGTAAGCCCCCACAAATGCAGATCGTGGACACCTGTGACTCCCTCCAGTTGCTCAAGCGCTTCTCGCACTTCTGCCGAATCGATATTCTCCGGCGTGCCTTCCAGCAACAAATGGCTGGCGCTCTTCAGCACCCGCACTGCACCGCGCAGAATCAGCACACACGCCAACAGTGACAGCAACGGATCGGCGGCGGTAAATCCTGTCAGCATAATGATAATCGCCGCTGCGATGGCGGCCACCGACCCCAGCAAATCGCCCATGACGTGCAATGCTGCGCCACGCATGTTGAGGTTGTGCTTATCACCGCCTTCCAGAATCCAGAACGACAGCGCGTTCACGCATAAACCGATGATCGCCACGACCAGCATCGAGTTGGCGGCTACGTCTTCCGGAAAGATCACGCGCTTGATGGCTTCATAGCCAATTGCCAGCGACAACAGCACCAGCACTAGCCCGTTACTGAAGGCGGCCAGTACCTGCATACGCTGATACCCATAGCTGCGTTTACTGTCGGCCGGACGCCTGCCCAGCCGGAAGGCCGCCAGCGCCAGCCCTAGCGAGAACGCATCGCTGAGCATATGGATACCGTCCGACACCAGCGCCAGCGAATTAGCCGTAAGACCGACGATGATCTCGACCGCCATGAAAATGCCGGTAATCGCCAGCGCAATCATTACGCGATGTTCGCTGTCCTTGGTGACATCGTGAACATGACCGTGATGATGACCATGACCGCCATGCGCGTGATGCGCATGGCCACTGTGCCCGTGCGCATGGTGTTCATGCCCTGCGTGGTCATCGTGATGGTGCGGATGGCTATCCTGTCGATGACGGTTAGGCTCGCCGGGCGTTTGATCGAATGAATTGCTCACCACCCCACTCCTTTTCCTGACAGCCCTCGTCCAATAGCGGGCTGTGCTCAATAATAGTTGGCAATTGATAACGCGAAACCTGCGCCTTGCGTATTTGACGTGTACGATAGAGACATTCAACAGGCTGTAACCACTTTAGGGTCAACATTTAGCGCCCAATTCAGGTTTCGAGGAACACATCATGGCAGGCTGCTTAATCCACTCATCGATGCGAATAGGTGAACTCGCCGAGCACGCAGGCTGTGCCGTCGAAACCATCCGCTACTATGAGCGAATAGGCCTGCTTCCCGAAGCCCAGCGCAGTGCGTCCAACTACCGCCTGTACTCGTCTTCGCACGCCGAGCAACTATGCTTCATTCGACGCTGTCGTTCGCTGGACATGTCGCTCGATGAAATTGCCATTTTGCTCGACTTGCGCAGAAGCGGCGGCGGTCATTGTCAGGAAGTGGAACACGTGGTCAGCAACCATCTTGGCCACGTTCAAGCGCGCATTGAAGAGCTTGAGCTATTGCGCGATCAACTAGCCGACATACGCGCCTGTTGCGGAACAGAACAAGACGGTGAATCATGCGCAATACTTACTCGGTTGGAGCACCACGATGTCGACCAGCGTGGCACCGCCGATTCTTCCCAAACGGCTCATATTGACGGCGCGCATTAGGCTCTCCATGAACGAATACCGATGCCATCGCTATCAACATATTGTGTCAGCGCCAGAAGCCGCCCGTGCTACACGTGCCGCCGAAAGCTCGCTCAAGCGGGGATCCTATCCGCTGCTGGCGCTATTAATCTGTGCCAGCACGGGGCCGGTAAAGCACGCCATCGCCGATGAAAGCGCCGATGTATCTTCGCAACAGCTCTCTGAGCAGGCGCTTGACCATGCCATGCAGCTTGAAGCCGAGTCGAACGCTAACCCGCTAGCGATCTCGACCTATCGCCTTAACTATGCGCTACCCATCGCCCATGACACCAAAAAGCCGCGCATGAGCGAATACCGTGCCGCGGGAAACAAGCATCCCGAGCACACCGAAATAAAGTATCAGATCAGTCTGAAGGTTAATCTTGCCGACAACCTGTTCCACAACAACGGTGACCTGTTTCTAGGCTATACCCAATTTTCACTGTGGCAAGCCTACAACACGCGCGACTCGGCCCCCTTCCGCGAAACCAACTACGAGCCTGAACTGTTTTTGCGGTTTACCAACCACCAAAACTTCTGGGGCTGGACCAACACCCTCAACCAGATTGGCCTTATTCACCAGTCCAACGGTCGCGGCGGTGAGGAAAACGACGACACCAACTCAGCCTCTAGAAGCTGGAACCGTATCTACGCGGAAGCGGTTTTTCAGCGCGGCAACTGGACGCTCTCGCTGATGCCGTGGTGGCGCATTCCCGACTCCAAAAAGCATGACCACAACCGCGATATCGAAAAATACATGGGTTACGGTAAGGTGGCGGCTATCTATACCACCGCCAATAACCATGAAATTTCGTTGGAAGCCAAGGGCAACCCTTTCCACGGCAATTACGGGGCGGAGCTCGACTACACCTTCCCGCTTACTGAGCGCCTGCGCGGCATGGTGCAGTACTACCATGGCTATGGCGAAAGCATGATCGATTACGATCGCAAGGTGAATCGCTTCGGGCTTGGGGTGAGCTTTAATCCCTATCTGCCCGGAACGGCTGAGTCATCGCGTGTCGGGCGCATCGGTTCAGGATACGACGACCCCGCGCTAAACGATGGTGCTACCGCCGTCGATGCGGTGCGTGGTCAACACTTGAGTCAGATCGACCGCGTACGTGCCGCCCGCAGCTACTTCGAGGCGCGTGCCAACGAAAATCCGCTGTCGCTATCGACATATCATCGCAACTACATCCTGCCGATCGCCTCAAACACCGATTCGGTGGATAACCATGACTTCGCCGTGGTGTCGCCCAACAGCCACCCAAACCACAACGAGGTTAAATTCCAGCTCAGTATCAAAGGGCGCTTGTTCCACAATATCTGGCGTGACAACGGCGATATCTACATCGCTTACACGCAAAAATCGTGGTGGCAGGCCTATAACTCCAAAGCCTCTTCGCCCTTCCGCGAAACCAACTACGAACCCGAGCTGTTCGCAGATTTCACCAACGGCGATACCTGGCTAGGCTGGACCAATATCACCAACCGCTTCGGCTTCGTGCATCAATCCAACGGGCGTGCGGACCCCATTTCACGCAGTTGGAATCGCCTTTATGCCGAGATGATTCTGGTCAACGGCCCGTTTCAGGCCAGTATCAAGCCGTGGTGGCGTATCCCTGAATCGAGCCACAGCGACGACAATCCAGACATCGACAGCTACCTCGGTTATGGTCAACTGTCGCTTACCTATACTCACGGAAAGCAGGAAGTTTCTTACGCGGTTACCGGCAATCCCGGTAAGGGCCACTTTGGCCATCAGCTCGAATACAGCTTCCCGCTATGGCATCGCATCAACGGCTTCCTCCAGTACTACAACGGCTATGGCGAGAGCATGATCGACTATGATCGGCGCGTTAACCGCATTGGTGTCGGCGTCAGCTTTAACAATATCGGTCTGGGCGACTAGCCATCAGGGCCAATCAGCCTCGCGCGCTTCAGCGACACCGCTCGGCCCTCGCGTTGATGCGCGTTCTGATCACCCGGCCGGGTTACCTATGCCGCCAGCGACGGCACCACAACCTCCCCAGCAGGCTATCGCCCACGGTCGAAGTGTCTCGCAGTCCTGGGCGATAACCCGTGCCATGCTGCATAAACGCTTTATTGTGTTGATCATTCAGCTTTTTTTTCCTAATCTTTAAAGCCCTACTACTTGTCTTTGGAGGACAGGAAACATGGCTTCTAAAAAGGATTTTGAAGACGTCAAACAGCAAGGCGAACGCTCTCGCCGCCAACTCGAGCAGGATCTGCGCGAGCTGTCTGATACAGTTGAAAAGTTTCTGAAGTCCAGCGCCGAAGACTCAAGCGAACAGCTCGATGAGATTCGTGAAGAAGCCGGCTCTCGTCTGGAAAACGTCAAGGCGCGCTTGGCCAGCTATGGCGACGAATTCAAGTCACGTGTTCAGGACGGCAAGGAGTACTTGCACGAACACGGTCGCGATGCCTTCGACAGCGCTGACAGCTATGTTCGCGAGAACCCGTGGCGCAGCATTGGTATCGCTGCAGCGGTAGGCGCAGTATTCGGCCTGCTGGCAGGCCGCCGCTAATGCCGCAGCGCTCTGGCCCTGCCGCATCAGTGCTGGGCAGCGTACGCAAGCTATTCACATCGCTGCTGAGCGCTGGTGAAACGCGCCTGAAATTGGTCATTGTCGAGCTTCAGGAAGAGCGTAATCGCTTCTTCTCACTGCTCATTACCGCCATGGTAGCGCTGCTAATGGCTGCCTTTGGTATTGGTATGCTGGTGCTGTGGGTGGTCGTGTATTTCTGGGATACCCACCGCTTGCTGGCAATCGGTTCAGCGGCCGGCATTCTGCTGGTGCTGGCGATTATTCTTGGCCTGCGCGTCAAGTACGTCGCGAGCCGTCCCACCCTTCTGCGCTCAACATTGGAGCATCTGGGAGAGGACCGCGAGCAGCTCGAAGACCGTGTCGAAGAACACGCGATTGGTCGTCGGCTGGAGAAGGAGGCTGACTGATGGCAAAGCCCCCTTCTCTCAAGAGCAGACGCCGCGAGTTGGAAGAACGCATCAAGCGCGAGCGGCAGGCCATTCAGCGAGCCGGTGACGAATGGCTTGCGGCCACCGCCTCATTTGATCGCGGTATCGGCAAGCTATCGGCACTAAAAGTGCCCGCTGCTCTGGTTGGCGGCGTGTTTGCGCTAAGGCTGATTAAAAAGCCTGGCAAACTGATCAAGGTTGCACGTAAAGGATTGGGGCTCTACACCCTGACCCGAGGCGTGCGCAAAATGATCAAACAAGCGCGCTAACCCTCGCTCCCAGCAAAAAACCTCGGCAGTTCAGCTGCCGAGGTTTTTTTATGGCCGACGAAAACGCCCCACTGACGCACTAGGCGACGTTGCCGCACGCCACCCCTGATGACCATGCCCACTGGAAATTATAGCCGCCCAGTTGGCCGGTAACGTCGAGCACCTCACCGATAAAATAGAGCCCCGGAACCGCGCCCACACTCATGTCTTTCGACGATACCGCACGCGTATCAATCCCTCCCAGGGTCACCTCGGCGGTACGCCATCCTTCGGTGCCCGCGGGTTTCAGGGAGAAATGATTCAAGCACTGCGCCAGCGCTGCCACTGTGTCGTTGCTCCACTGGGCGGCAGGATGCTCGCTATCGAGGCTCAAGGTACTGCTGCACCATTGCGCCAGGGCCTGAGCAAGCCGTTTGGGCAATCTTTCTCCTAGCCACTGACGCAGCAGCTTACGCGGCTCGCTGGTACGCAATTGCGCTAACGCCTGCTGCGCATCGAGGCCATCAAGCCAATCAATGTGAAGGCTATCGCCGGGCGTCCAATGGGTGGAACTCTTCAGCATTACGGGACCGGATAGCCCACGATGCGTAATCAGCAGCGGCTCACGATAGTAGGCGTCATTGCAACGCACCGAGACAGGCACCGAAATGCCTGCCAGTGGAGTGAAGAACTCCTTCCAGCCCGCCGTCAGCGTAAACGGCACCAGTGCCGGACGTGTCGGCAGAACCTCGAGGCCGAATTGGCGGGCCAGCTCGTAGCCGAAACCGGTTGCGCCCAGTGTTGGTATCGACAGTCCACCGGTTGCTACCACCAGCGCCTCGCAGCCAAGCGTGCCGCGACTGGTAGAGAGCGTGAAGCCCCCTTGCTCACGCGCAGCGACCGCGTTGACCGACGTCGATAGCCAAGTGGTGACACCCGCCCATTCGCACTCGGTTTCAAGCAGCGCTACCATCGGCTTGGCGGAATCGGCGCAAAACAGTTGGCCAGGCGCTTTCTCTACATAGTCAACGGCGTGACGCTCAACCAATTCGAGGAAGTCGCGCGGCGTGTAGCGTTTTAACGCGGAGATACAGAAATGCGGATTGGCGGAAAAATAGTGTTCCGGAGCCGCATCCATATTAGTGAAGTTGCAACGCCCGCCGCCCGACATCAGTATTTTCTTGCCCGCTCGCTTAGCGTGCTCAATGACCAGTACGCGCCGCCCACGATAGCCAGCCGTCGCCGCACACATCATCCCAGCGGCCCCCGCACCAATCACGATAACGTCCCACTCACGCTGATCAGAGGGGGAATTCAGGTTGGAGGCTAGGTGATGCTCGGTCATGACGGCTCTACTGGCGATAAAATGTAGCCGCGATGATAGAAAATTAGCGCGACAAAGGCGAACCCAATCCCAGCATTCATCATCGCCATAACGAAGAAGGCCCGCTCCCGAATAGCCGGGGCGGGCCTTCTACTGCGCTTTAGCTTAAGCGATAGCGCCGAGTTTACTTGGGCTCTACGTGACCACCGAACTGGTTACGCATGGCCGACAGCAGCTTCTCACCGTAGGAGTTGCCGCTGCGCGAGCGGAAACGAGTGTAGAGCGACGCGGTGAGCACGTTGGCCGGTACGGCTTCTTCGATAGCCGCCTCAATGGTCCAACGACCTTCACCGGAATCGCTCACCTGACCGGTGAATTCATCAAGATTGACGTCGTCTGCCAGTGAGATGGAAATCAGGTCGAGCAGCCAAGAAGATACGACGCTGCCACGACGCCATACCTCTGCGATATCGGCCATGTCGAGATCGTAGCGCAGGTTGGCAGGCAGGCTGTCGAGGTTTTTGTTACGCATGATATCGAAGCCTTCGGCGTACGCTTGCATCATGCCGTACTCGATACCGTTGTGAACCATCTTGACGAAGTGCCCAGAGCCAACCTCACCGCAGTACAGGTAGCCATTAAGCACGCGCGGATCGCGGTTTTCACGGCCAGGCGTTTTGGGGATATCGCCCTCGCCCGGTGCCAGCGTAGCGAAGATTGGATCGTGACGTTCGAAGACGTCCTTGTTGCCACCGATCATCATGCAGTAGCCGCGATCCAGACCCCATACGCCGCCAGACACGCCCACGTCGAGGTAGGAAATGCCTTTCTTGGCGAAGGATTCTGCGCGGGCTACATCGTCCTTGTAGAACGCATTACCACCCTCGATCACTGTGTCACCCTCATCAAGCAACTCTTCGAGCACCTTGATGGTGGAGTTAGTGATATCGCCCGCAGGAAGCATCAGCCAAATGGAACGTGGTTTGGGAAGTGACTGCACCAGTTCTTCCAGCGTGGCAGCGCCCTGGGCGCCATCTTCAGTGAGCTGTTTCACTGTGTCCGGGTTAGCATCGAACACTGTACATTCGTGACCGTGCTTCAGCAGGCGGCGAGCGATGTTGCCGCCCATTCTTCCCAGACCAACGACTCCGATTCTCACGACTCTCTCTCCTGATTAGCGAGGGCGCAGCGCCCGCAACCTCGGCGTGTGTGCGCAAAATTTATTTAGCCACGCATATTGTTACCGCGTGTTCGTAAACTTAGCAACATAGGCTATCGCAAAGTCATTGAAATTGCACAACCTGATAGAGCTGCAACCACCGTCATTGTACGTCGCTTGGGTGAAGGTTAGGCATGCGCATTTCGACTAAAGAACGGTGCACACTGCGCCGAAATCAATGCGTCACTACTTCGATAATCCAAGGAGCAATCATGCGATTGTTTACTATCGCGGTGATGCTATGCATTACTGCACTCACTTCACTGTCTACCATTGCGTCCCCCCCAGAGGTCGTCTATCGGGCCGATAATGCGCCACCGGATGTCATTGAAGCCCAAGGCGGCTTCCGACCGCGTGCGTTCAATGAACCCCTTAGCCCAATTGCTCGTAGTCCTTCATTTTCACTCTATCGCCATCAAATGGGAGGAATTCTGGCACGCGATACCACTGCTTACGTCTCAACCACTCGCTCGATGCGATTTGCCCATAGCTGGCTAATGCGCGACGACGGCAATGGCTATATTTACCACATCCGGCCTACCGGCAATTTTGTTGATCTGAACGCCTCGCTAGGCGAATTTTCAATGCTTCCGCATCAGCAGGAATTTGCCGCGCTGGGCTGGATCTATTGGGGCCAGGTACGCGGCTGGCAGCAGGTCATCAACGGCGTTCTCGGTACGTTTGTCGCGAATCCCAGCTACAACGCTCGTTTCTATGACCCCGCCGTAGCAGGTGGCAGCGTACCAGAGCTGGCGGGCTTTCCGCCTAGTCACGCTGCCTGGCGCGTACCGCCTTGGAGCGAATTGGCCAGTTGCGTCACCTTTACTCGACCTACGCGCGAAACCGATGATATCCGCTGCACTCCTAAAGTACCTATCGAGGAGAGCGCTGAGCGCTATTTTGATACGCATGATTTTCGACACCTAATGATGGCGACCGATGAGTAAAACGACTGCCCGGCACCCCTCGTCTCCCCCTCCCGGCAATCATCAACGGCGGAATTTCCGCTTATACCATATCAGTCACCGAATGAGCCTCACCCGTCTACCCAGCGCTTTAACATGATTCTGAACGCGTTCATCGCAGCCTTATAGCAGCACATTCCGGCTAGGATAGGCGTGGTAAATTTAACAACATAGCTATCACGACGAGCGCGGCAGCATCTGAATGGCTTGCCGGCTTGCCAGTAACACCGCCAGGAGAATGGCAGGGCTGGCTAAAGAGAGGTTAGCGGTGACCGAAATAAACCTCCCACCATCGAGAACAAGAGGAGGACTCACCATGCGTTTTATGATGTTCGTTAGCCTACTGCTGGCAGTTGTCGCAATGCCGCTGGCAGCGCAGGCAGTACAGCCGAACTTGGTCTACCGCGCTGATGATGTAACGCCGGCCCAAGCCAAGGCGAACGGTGGCTTTCGCCCGCGCGCCCTGAACAATTACCCTACCCGGCAGCCACCGCCGGATCTATCGCTGTATCGACACCAAATCGGGGGGGTGGCAGAAGGAATGGATCGCGATAACTCGGGCTATGTCGCCACCACCACCTCGCTGCGCTTCGCGCATATTTGGCTGCAAGTGGATGACGGCAATGGCTATATTTACCACATCCAGCCGACCGCTAACTTCGTTGATGTAAATGCATCCCTGGGGCCATTCTCGCTGATGCCGACGCAACAGGAACATGCCGCGCTGGGACGCATTTACTGGGAGCAAGTTAGAGGATGGCAGCAGGTTTCCGACGGTGTGCTGGGGATTTACGAAGCAAACCCCGACTATAACGCACGGCTTTACGACAACATGGTTGGCGCTGGCGCGGTGCCATCATTAGCAGGATTCCCCGATAACCATCAGGCTTGGCGCATGGAACCGTGGAGCGCCTTTGCCGATTGCACGGGGCCTTCGCGTTCCAAACGTAATGACGACGAATTGCAGTGCGTAGCAAAGGTAAAACCCAACATAGTCGGTGAGCAATACTTTGCCCGCCATGATGTTCTTCATCGTCTTATGGCGACAGAGTAACCCGACTGCCCTGACCACAGCGCGACGGGTGTTGCGCTGTGGCTTTTCACTGGCGCATGACGCTGATCATCTTCAGCCACACCAGCGCGGTGGCTATCGCTAGCAGCGCCTGAAGCAGCGGCTCTATCTCGGCACCCGCTATATTCAAGGCCGCCCCGCCCACCAACGAGCCGGCAAAAATCGCGCTATTGAACACCGTGGCAAAGGCCGCCTGCGCGAAGTCTATCTGGCGCCCTGCCATATCCGACAGGTACTTGATCAGCAGCGTGGGGGCACCGCCAAACGCCACTCCCCACAGCGCAATGCAGCCAAACACAACCACCAGATGCGAGGCCATGAAAAACAGCACTAGCCCCGCTAGCGTAAAGACGGCAAGCGCCGTACAGGTTAGCGCATTAAGCCAACGATCAACGTAGACCGTTGTTAGCCCAATGCCGATGAAGGAAGCAATCCCAAACAGCATCAGCAACGCCCCGAGATAGCCCGGGCGGCCTGCACTTTCGAGGAACGGCGCGAGATAGGTGTAGAGCACATTGTGCGCCATCACCCACAGCAGCAGCGTGGCAAGCAGCCATAGAATGCGCTTGTCGGAGAGCACCTGACGCATCGGCGACTGTTCATGCTTGGACGCTCCCGGCACAGACGGCAGTTTCCAACTGCACCAACCAAGCGTCAGCAGTGCCAACAGCGCGGTGCTGAAGAACATCCCCTGCCAGCCCACCACATCGACCGCTGACGATACCAGAGGCGTACCTATCGCCAATGCCAACGGTTGACCAATGCCCATGATCGCCAGCGCGCGCCCCGCTTGCGCTGCCGGCGAGATTCTCACCGCAAACCCCGCCAGTAGCCCCCAGCTCACGCCGGCGGAAACCCCCGCCAGGAAACGCTCCACGAACAATAGCAGTACATCGTGAGTAACCGACGCCGCTAAATTAGTCAGCACAAAACCCACCAGCGCTGCCAGCAGCACGTGCTTACGATTGAGGCGCCGCGTGGCGGAGATGATCGGAATAATGGCCAGCAGCGACCCGAGCGCATAGACCGCCACCAACTGCCCCGCCAGCGCACGCGATATCTCCAAACCGACGGCAAGCTGAGGCAACATCCCGACCGGCATGGTTTCGGTCATGATCGCCAGAAATCCGATCAAGGTCAGCGGTAGTAGCCGCGACATGGATAGATGCTGAGGATCGGAGGCGCTCGTGCTCATAAAGACTCTCTCACTGGTACACCGTTTCTATTCATTGCTGTAAATCGGCTTAACTAACAGAAGGAAGTGCGGCCGCCAGCCTGCTCGCAGCGTGCATGCGACACATCGCCACCCCTTGGCAATATTGACCTTATATTTTATATGGTTAATGCTGCGTTCACCGCCAAACGCGATTGGCGGTGCGTTCAGGGAGAGTCGCATGAGTTCACGTAGTACCCATAATCCCGTCATCATTGTGGTCAACGCAGGCTCATCCAGCCTCAAGCTATCGATCTTCGCTGTTACCAGGGATACTCCCCCTTCGTTAATGCTACACGGCGAACTGAGCGGCATTGGTAATCAGCACCCTGCTCTTACCATTTCTGACAGCAGCGGCAATACGCTCAGCTCCGCTCATTTCGAGGCTCATCAGGCAAGCAACCATAGCGATGCCTACCAGCACATGCGCGATGCGCTGGATCGAGAAAGCGAAGCGTTTTCAGCGGTGGCGGTTGGGCACCGAGTGGTGCACGGTGGCGTATTTTATGAAGCGCCCGTGGTAATCGATGCCAACGTCAAGGCCACCATCGAACAGCTCACTGAACTTGCTCCACTACACCAACCGCCGGCGCTTGCGGGTATCAACGCCGTTGAAGAGCAAGCACCACAGCTGCTGCAGGTAGCAGGGTTCGATACGTCATTTCACTTCCACCGCGATCCGCTAACCCAGTTAACCGGCCTACCTTACCATCTTTACGAGCAGGGCCTGCGCCGTTTCGGCTTCCATGGTCTCTCGTATGAGTACATTGCGCACCAGTTGGCTTGCCAGCAGCCGGCGCTTGCCCGTCAGCGCATCGTTGTCGCTCATCTCGGCGCGGGCGCTAGCCTGTGTGCGCTACGAGATGGCCGCAGTATCAATACCACTATGAGCCTTACGCCGCTTGACGGGCTACCGATGGGTACCCGCTGCGGCTCACTCGATCCTGGATTGATGCTGTATCTGCTGAAACAGGGCACCAGCATCGATGAACTGCGCAAAATGCTTTACTACGACTCAGGCCTCAAAGGCTTGTCAGGCATTTCGAGCGATATGCGCGAACTGCTGGAAGACGACTCCCCTCGCGCCCAGCGCGCGGTGGAGTTCTTCACCTTCCGAGTCGCCGAAGAATTCGGTCGCATGGCGGTTTCTCTTGGTGGCGTCGATGCGCTGGTATTTACCGGTGGTATAGGCGAGCACTCTGCTGCCATACGCACCGCCATTTGCGAGCGCCTTGCCCCGCTGTTCAGCACTCTCCTCGATGAAACGTCCAACCACGCAGACGCGCCACAGCGCATTAGTAGCGCTGACAGTCGCTGTCAGGTGCTGGTCATGCCGACCGATGAAGAAGGCATGTTGGCACGCCATGTGTGGGAATTCTGGAAACAGCGTCACTAACCCCTTGCTCCGCCGGATGCCGCCGCATGCAGCACGATCAGCGCCAGGCGCCTGCTCGCGCGCGTCGACGGCGTCCAATTACTCACTCATCCGCCATGGAGACTCTATAGCATGAGCGAACATCCACTTTCCGAACATGACATCCACCTTTTCAATCAATGGTGGTGGGCAGCCAACTATCTCTCCATCGCGCAAATCTACTTGCTTGATAACCCGCTGCTGCGCGAACCTTTGAAGCTTGAGCACACCAAACCGCGCCTATTGGGGCACTGGGGAACCACCCCAGGTTTGAACTTCATCTATCTGCACCTCAACCGCATCATTCGCGAACAGCACCATAGCGTTATGTTCATTACCGGCCCAGGTCACGGTGCACCGGGTGTTGTCGCCAGTACCTATATGGAAGGCACCTATAGCGAATGCTTCCCGGAAATTACCGAGGACCTGTGCGGTCTTAAACGCTTCATCAAGCAGTTCTCCTTCCCCGGCGGCATTCCCAGCCACACGGCCGCCACTACGCCGGGCTCCATTCACGAAGGCGGAGAATTAGGCTATTCGCTCTCCCATGCCTTCGGCGCTGCTTTCGATAATCCCGACCTTACGGTCGCTTGCGTGGTCGGCGACGGTGAGGCAGAAACCGGGCCGCTGGCAGCCTCGTGGCACAGCAACAAATTCCTCAATCCAGCCAGCGATGGCGCAGTGCTGCCCATTCTGCACCTGAACGGCTACAAGATTGCCAACCCCACGCTGCTGGGCCGCATGCCCGAGGAAGAGCTGCTGCAACTGTTCCGTGGCTACGGCTATGAGCCGCTGCTGGTGGAAGGTGAACTGCCTACTCCGATGCACCAGAGGATGGCCGTGGCGCTTGATTACGCCTTTGCGCGGATCAAGGAAATTCAGCGCCGTGCACGCGAGGAAGGTGCCACCGACCGCCCCGCCTGGCCGATGATCATTCTGCGCAGTCCGAAAGGCTGGACTTGCCCGAAAGAGATTGATGGACAGCGGGTTGAGGGCTTCTGGCGATCACACCAGGTGCCCTTCGCCAATCTTGGCAAACCTGAACACCTCAAGGCGCTGGAGCAGTGGCTGAAAAGCTATCATCCCGAAACCCTTTTCGATGAAGACGGTCGCCTGAACGCTGATATCCGCGCGCTGGCACCGGAAGGCGAACTGCGCATGAGCGCGAATCCGCATACCAACGGCGGCATTCTGAAACGCCCGCTCAAGCTGCCTTCAATTCGCGATTATGCAGTAGACGTAGTGAGTCCCGGCCAAGGCAGTGGCGAAAGCACGCGCGTGCTGGGCACCTGGCTTCGCGATGTGATGGCAAATAACCTGAAAAGCGCCAACTTCCGTGTTTTCTCGCCTGATGAAAACAACTCCAATCGCCTCGATGCCGTATTGGACGCCACGAGCCGCGCATGGCAGGAAGAAATCTTCGATTACGACGATCATCTTGCCCCCGGCGGCCATGTGATGGAGATTTTGAGCGAGCATACCGTGCAGGGCTGGTTAGAGGGATACCTGCTAACCGGGCGTCATGGCTTCTTCTCGTGCTACGAAGCCTTTATTCATATTGTCGATTCGATGTTCAGCCAGCATGCCAAATGGCTCAAGACAGCCAATGAAGTGGATTGGCGACGCCCTATTGCATCGCTCAACTATCTGCTGACCTCCCACGTGTGGCGTCAGGATCACAACGGCTTCAGCCATCAGGACCCGGGCTTCGTTGATTATGTGGTGGGCAAGTCGCCCGACATCGTGCGCGCCTACTTCCCACCCGATGCCAACACGCTGCTGTGCGTCGCCGATCACTGTTTGCGCAGTTGGAACCGCGTCAACGTGATTGTGGCCGGCAAACAGCCGCAGGCTCAGTGGCTAAGCATGGAAGATGCCATCAAACATACCCATCAGGGCATAGGCATCTGGCGTTGGGCAAGCAACGATCAGGGCGGAGAGCCTGATGTCGTATTGGCCTGTGCTGGCGATATTCCCACCCAGGAAACGCTGGCGGCGGTATCGCTGCTGCGCGAACACGCTCCCAATCTCAAGGTGCGGGTAGTCAACGTTGTTGACCTGCTGACCTTAATGTCGGAAACCCAGCATCCGCACGGGCTCGGCGAAGCGGAATTCAATGCGATATTTACGCTTAACAAGCCGGTCATTTTTGCCTATCACGGCAACCCGCAGTTGGTTCACCGACTCATTTACAAACGCCAGAATGCGCGTAACTTCCACGTGCATGGTTTCAGGGAGGAAGGCACCACCACCACGCCTTTCGATATGACCGTAATGAATCATCTTGATCGCTTCCATATCGTGCTCAATACGCTCCAGCGCATTCCGGGCATGAACGATCAATCCGCCTATCTCACGCAGTTTGTACGCGACAAGCTGGTAGAGCACCGCCTCTACGTCGCCGAGCACGGCGTCGATATGCCGGAGATTCTTGACTGGCAGTGGAGTTCGTAACGGGCTAACGCCTGTGGAAACGCGCTAATACCTGCAAGAAAGGGCTAGCGTCCACAAAGAAAGGAACAACGCCGCAGAGGGAAACCTCTTGCGGCGTTGTTTATGGTAGCGCGGCGTTGGGCGTTGGGCGTTGGGCGTTGGGCGTTGGGCAGGCTACGACGTGGTACGTATCTGGCCGCCCTCGCCCGGATTATTTCAGGCCTGTAAGGGTTGAAGCACTCTTCAGCGCTCCACTACTGCTATGGGTAAGCGTGTACCTCATCGGGGCAATAAAAAGGGGCTGAGTCGCCATGACTCAGCCCCTTGTTGCTAACCGCGGTGATCGACCGCCTTAGGGCGCGCCTTGCACCGCTTGTTTGCTATCACCTGCCTGCAGCGGTTTACCCGGAGCGGTGGCGAACAGACCGCTAGGATCACTCTCTGCGATACCTTGCAGGCTTTTCGCGCCAATCGCGTGGTTGCCCAGCTGGTAAGGATCAGGCCATACCGTCGGCTTGCCCTCGACGACATCAACTACTGAGGCCACGGTACGCACCAGCGTTGATTCATTAACACTTGAGAACATGGTCAAGCGCTTGTCGAGCTTGCTCTGCAGCTGCGCAGGAGAAAGCGGCCCGATGGTTTCTGCGAGCCCTGCCCACTGCTGAACGCGAATGCAGCCATGCGAGCGAGCACGCCAGGCTGAGCCAAACAACGACTTGTTGTTAGTATCGTGCAGGAAGATCGCCTGATTGTTATTGGTGGTAAAGCGCAGCAGACCGAGCGGATTGCTGGGTCCCGGCGGCGTGCGCTGATAGCCGTTTTTGGCAATGGACGCTGGCGCAACCCAATCGGGCGAATACTTGAGGCCAGTAATACGGGTCCAGAACAGCGGCGTCGGATGGTCCTTGGTACCCACTACAACACGGCTTTCCAACACTTGCTTACCGTCGGAGGTACGAATCAGATGAAGCGTGTAGGAAGGCACGTTGATCAATGCCACATAGCGCGCGCCGTGCGCCCGAGCACCGCGTACCTGCTGATCAATCGCGGTCGCCCAAATCTTGAGCGCCTCAGCCTGATGGGCAGGCGTGGTATTCAGCGCCGTTGCCACCTGCGGGCCCACTACACCATCGGCCACCAAACCGTGATCGCTTTGGAAGTGTTTTACCGCAGCCTGCACTTCGTCATCGAAGGTGGTGCCTTTATCGGCGGTGGTCGCGCTATCGTAGAAGTTGAAGGAGCCATCCTCCTGCTCTTCCTTGTCGAGATAGCCCCACGCCTGCAAATGCTCGATAAGCGATGCGACCTGCTCACCGCTGTCGCCCTCACGCAGCGGCGAAGTTGCCTTGAGCGGCGCTAGCGAGCTGTCACCGGTCGACTGAGCCTGAAGCAGCTTGCCAGCGGCATCGCGCACGGTATCGGAGAAGCTTTGCTGCGCCAACGGCTGAGCCGGGTTGTTAAGCGGGCTCGGCTGGGAGGCCACATTGGGCACCTTCCAGTTGCCTGGTTTGGGCTTAGGTTTCGGCTTGGGTTTGGGGGCTGGCTGTTCCGCGGGCTTGTCAGCCTGAGCCGCTTCGTCTTCGGACCCGGTTGCGCCGCTGTCGCTCTTATCGGCGCCTGCATCCGACGGGGAGTCGAACTGCTGCTCAGTGGCAGTACTATCGTCAGACGCCGCTCCCGCACCAGTGGCTGAAGAAGGAAGGCTCTGTGCGCTTACCCCTGAGCAGCAGGCAATTAACAGCGCAGCCGCCGCGTAGCGTGGGATAGCGCCCCCTGTTACCGCGAAGCGATTAAAAAACATGCTCACCCTGACGTCTCCCGATACTCAAACGTATCTCATTTTTTTACTGACGGGGTTCACCCTAGCCCGAAATGGCGCAATTTACGAACCCATTACAAGAAAGCTGTGCTTTCAGTCAGCGTCGCATCGATCGACGTCATCGATGAAACCGCTGAATTCGATTGAAGTCATCTTAGTTTAACAGCTTCGCAGCAGCAGATGAAAAAAGCACCGCCTACCACGAAAAAAGCCGCCCCCAATCGGGACGGCTTTTTGGAATTCAAATGGCGGAGAGGGAGGGATTCGAACCCTCGAAGCCTTGCGACTTACACACTTTCCAGGCGTGCTCCTTCGACCACTCGGACACCTCTCCTGCACTGGCTGCCACATTGGGCAACGAGAACGGCGCACACTCTATCCGCATTCGGCGCATTTTGCAAGCGATTCAGTAAATTACCCTGACCGCCCTATCACCGCTTATACGTTGGCCGTTGCTGATCACAACGGCCAATAGTCTGTGGTTCGCTGCTTTCCTGAGCCTCACATGCACCAGAGCATTACCGCGAAACGATGCTATCGCTACGTCCAGCGCTCAACGAAATCCTTGGGCTGCAAATTGGGCAGTTTTTTATCATGCCCAACCTTGTGCCCAAGATAGATAAAGCCGACCAGCTCATCGACGGGCGTTAGCCCGAAGCCTTCGCGCACCACAGGACTATGGGCGAAGTCGCCGGTGCGCCACATGGCTCCCAGCCCCTCAACCTCGGCCGCATACAGCATTGCGTGCGCTGCACAGGCAGCGGAGGCAACCTGCTCTACCCTCGGGACTTTTTTGTTGTCCTTGATGCGCGCAATCACCGCGATGATCATCGGAGCACGCTCTGCCTTCAGCTTGATGGATTCCAGCTTATCTTCCTTGATCTCGGGCTTGCGCAGCTTTTCGGCGCGCGCACTCAATTCGCCGAGCCGTTTACGGCCATCGCCGCTAATTTCAACAAAGCGCCATGGTGCTAGCCCTTTGTGATCCGGCGCGCGCAGCGCGGCACGGTAGAGGGTATCGAGCTGCTCTGCTGTGGGCGCAGGGCCCTCTAGCTTGCCGTGAGAATTACGCTTGAGTAGCAGCGTTTTGGCATCCATGGATGGCCTCTTTTCAACGATCAAAAATGGTGAAGATAACAGCGCTATGCCGCTCTTTTTCAGGTCGATGCAGTACGCCCAACGGCTCTTGGGCTGCTGGGAATTGCTCCGTGTCAGTGCAGCGCCAGCTGAGCGGATGGCGACGGATGACGGCACACCCAGCCAGCCGCGAGCCAGCCAACGCTACTGGCGGGCGGTACGCTTTTCAAGCCACGTGGGATCAAGCGCATCGAAGCTGCTCGCACGACAGGGGTTGATATCCAGCCCTCCTCGACGCGTATAGCGCGCCATCACCGCAAGCTCGGTTGGCTGGGTGCGCTCGCGCAAATCCAGGTAGATGCGCTCAACGCAGTGCTCGTGGAAATCCTGATGGTTACGGTACGACACCAAATACGCCAGTAACCCTTCGCGGTCGATTTGCGGGCCTTTGTAGCGAACTATCACGCTGCCCCAGTCAGGCTGCCCCGTGACCGGACAGTTCGACTTCAGCAGATGAGAATGCAGCACTTCTTCCACCCTCTGCTCGCTGTCAGCACTCAGCAAATCGGGTGCTGGCGTGTAGTGACTGATGGCCACGTCCAGATCATCGATGCAGTCGCCTTCAAGCGCCGCAATCGCGAAGTCGGTGCTGTCGAGCCTGTGCAGGCTGACCATCACATCGGCGTGCACGGCTTCTGACAGATCCCACTCGAGGCGTTCAATCACCTCACCTTCATTGGCAAAGTGCGTGCTGTTGAAACCGTTCAGGTAAAGCTTGAACGACTTCGACTCGATCAAATGGCTCGAATTTGCCGGAATGCCAAAACGCGCTAACCGCACCACTGGCTTGCCATTACGGTCGAGCCACGACAGCTCGAACGCCTGCCACAAATCGAGCCCAACGAAGGGTAGCTCGCTATGAGCATCGAGCCCTAGCGCGCCACGATTGGTAGCGCGCGCGATGGGAAACAACAGCCCGGCATCATAATGATCGGGATAGGCCGAACTCTGGCCCAGCGGCGCATGCGCAAGGCCTTGGTCTGAAGGTGCATCGGTCATTAGTGACGAATTCCCTTACCGCGGTTGAGCATGCTCAGCGCCACCGCAAAGAGCACGACATTAAAGGCAATAATCGCGCCCAACGCCCAGCCCGCCGAGATATCGGACACGCCCAGGATGCCATAGCGGAAGGTGTTGACCATGTACAGAATCGGGTTGAGCTGCGAGACGTGCTGCCAGAAGGTCGGCAGCGTGTGGATCGAGTAGAAGACTCCGCCCAGATAGGTTAGCGGCGTCAGCACGAACACCGGCACAATCGAAATATCATCGAACTTGTTGCCCAGCAGTGCGTTAATAAACCCGCCGATTGAAAACAGCAGCGACGTCAGCACCACCACGATCAGCGTCAGCAGCGGATGCACGATATCAAGACGGGTGAAGAACATCGACACCACCGTCACGATAACGCCGACTAGCAGCCCCCGCGCTGCGCCACCGGCGATATAGCCCGCCAGAATGGCCCAGTTGGGCATCGGCGAGACGATCAGTTCTTCTACCGAGCGCTGAAACTTGGTGCCGAAAAACGATGACGCCACATTCGAGTAGCTGTTGGTAATCACCGACATCATGATTAGCCCCGGCACGATGTAATCGATATAGGGAAAGCCATCCATTTGACCGATGCGTGAACCGACCAGATTACCGAAGATCAGAAAATACATTGCCATGGTGATCGATGGCGGCAGCAGCGTTTGCGGCCATATACGCATAAAACGGCGCACTTCGCGCACCAGCACGGTCCAGAAGGCGACCCAAATTTGTTGATACTTCATTCAGCGAATTCCCCCTGCTTCCTGACCGTGATCCACCAGTGCGACAAACAGCTCTTCCAAACGGTTACTGCGATTGCGCAGCGACGTCACGCTAATACCCTGCTGCGACAACTGTTCGAAGGCGTCGTTGATGTGCTGCCCCCGCTTCACCGACAGCGCTAGCTGGCCGCTGTCGAGCAGCTCAACCTGGAAGCCTTCTAGTGCAGGCGCTTGAGTGATCGGCACCTGGGTATCCAGCAGGAAGGTTTCGACATCCAGCTCGGCGAGCAGATCGCGCATGCTGCTGTCTTTAACGATAGTGCCCTGATCGATAATGGCGATGTTGCCGCACAGCGCTTCTGCTTCCTCGAGA
Source organism: Carnimonas bestiolae (assembly GCF_051251145.1). NCBI lineage: Bacteria > Pseudomonadati > Pseudomonadota > Gammaproteobacteria > Oceanospirillales > Halomonadaceae > Carnimonas > Carnimonas bestiolae. The sequence continues at coordinate 55,346 of NZ_JBPCZK010000004.1, forward strand.
TAGTGCGTGGTCAGGATGATGGTGGTGCCTTCGAGCTCGTTGATACGCTGCATGTACTCCCACATGCTGCGGCGCAGCTCGATATCGACGCCCGCAGTGGGCTCGTCGAGAATCAGCAAGCGCGGCCGATGCACCAGCGCACGAGCAATCATCAGGCGACGCTTCATGCCGCCCGACAGCGTGCGCGCCTGCTGATCGCGCTTATCGCCGAGACCCAGGTCGTCGAGCAACTGGCGTGTACGCGCTAGCGCTTTCTTGCGCGGAATACCGTAGAACCCGGCTTGCGCCAGCACGATATCCTCGACCTTCTCGAAGGGATTGAAATTGAATTCCTGTGGGACCACACCTAGCTGGTATTTGGCGAGAGAGAAATTTTTGTCGATATCGATACCGAAGATCTCGACCTTGCCCGCCGATTTGTTGACCATCGAAGAGACAATCCCCAGCGTGGTCGACTTACCGGCCCCGTTAGGACCCAGCAGCGCAAAAAAGTCGCCATCGTTAACCGTAAGGTCGATGCCCTTGAGGGCCTGGTGCTGATTGCTATAAACCTTGGTCAAGCCACGGATGGATAGGGCTGGAACCGACATTCGCTGCTCCTGTCATGACTTGTATAAAACGGAAGAGGCTGCACAGCACCGCGCTGCGCATCCTCACAAAGCGTTGGCGAGCCCCCGTAGCAGGGGGCTCGGTGGCAGCGTCCTTTCACCACATACAGAAAGAAAAAGACGTAGGGAGAGCGGCGCCGCGTTGAAAAATGGGCCATAGTTTATCCCGAAATGCCCTCTTCTTCCTACTCTCGTAACACGCGTTGGACGTTGCCAGGCAGCAAAAATGGCGCCAGCAGCGCTAAGGTAGCGGATGAATTCAGCTGCCAAAATCTCTAAGGTGGTGAGTTACCCGCTGCCTTTCACCGCGGCAAGCTTCCTGTTCACCGACGGCCAGCGCGACTGACGCAGGCTATCTCACTCATCGGAACTGCTCATGCGAACGACCACCCGCCAACTCTGTTATGCCGTTGCCACTACCTTTACGTTGCTGCCATTGGCTGCGTTTAGCGCCACCAGCGCGAACGCCGACACCGCCAAGCAAGGTGCTTCGGAGAGCCTTCCCCACTACGGCGCCGAGCTGAAGGGCTTCAACTACGGCTGGCCGGTCAGCCACTTCTCGTTTAACTCGCAGCGCCAGTCGCTGCAGATGGCCTACATCGACGCCAAACCTGAGCATCCCAACGGCAAGGTCGCGGTACTGCTGCACGGTAAAAACTTCTGCGCGGGCACCTGGGATACCACCATCAAGACATTAACCGAACATGGTTATCGCGTGATTGCGCCCGATCAGATCGGCTTCTGCAAATCGAGCCAACCGCAAGGCTATCAGTTCAGCTTCGAGCAATTGGCGCATAACACCCATGCGCTGCTTGCGCATCTAGGTATCGATCACTACACCCTGATTGGCCACTCTACCGGTGGCATGCTGGGCGCGCGCTATTCACTGATGTTCCCTGGCAATGTGGAACAGTTAGTGATGGTCAATCCGATTGGGCTGGAAGACTGGCGCGCCAAAGGCGTACCGTCGCAGAGCGTTGATGAGCTTTATCAGAGCGAACACGGCAAGACCGCCGCCGATATTCGCCATTACGAGCAGACCTTCTACTATGCCAACCATTGGCAGCCTGAGTATGACAAATGGGTCAACATGCTGGCGGGCATGTATCGGGGAGAAGGCAGTGATCAGGTCGCGTGGAACTCAGCGCTGCTGTCTGACATGATTTACACCCAGCCGGTCATTCACGAATTCCCCAATATTCGCGTGCCTACGGTGCTGATGATTGGCGAGAAGGACACTACCGCGCCGGGCAAAGCGAAAGCCACCCCTGAGGTGCAAAAGCAGCTGGGGCACTACCCTGAACTCGGCCGCGCTGCCGCAAAGGCAATTCCCAACGCTGAACTGGTCACCTTCCCCAATGATGGTCATGCGCCGCAAATCCAAAGTCCGAAGCAGTTCCATCAGCAGTTGCTCGATCATCTAAACGCCGCCGCGGCCAAATAACTCCGCCGCGGACGATCGCGACTCAAGCCACAAAGTGCCTCACTCGGGCGCTTTTTCAGGTTCCAGCAGCTGCTGCTTGCATGAAACATGCCCCAAGGCTGCGTACAACCATCGCCCTTAGCGACGAAAATACGTCCCACACCGTATTAGCGCACTATCGAGATGTGCGATCGAAGCCGCCGCGCCAGCGCGCTGGAGCAACACGAGCATTGGACACGCGGCTACGGAAGCGCATCGAGGATAGTGGATACACGCGAGAAGGCGGCACGCGAACAGACGCAGCAAGGCACGCAATAAGCACAGCAAAGCGCGCGATAGACGCGATCGAATGATTAACAGCGAAGGGATAATAGAACGTGCAGAAGTGGCGTCCCATAGGGGGTTCGAACCCCTGTTACCGCCGTGAAAGGGCGGTGTCCTGGACCACTAGACGAATGGGACGCAGGGCGGCGTATTCAAAAAGAATCGGCCGGTTGCCGCACGCTTGGCTGGCAACGCGGCGCATTATCAACAACTTGCCCGCCGATGGCAAGGGCCAATTGTTTTTTTACGCCCCGCTCTTGCTACTCAAACGCTGCTGACATCGCTGACGCTGACATTGAAAGGCCGTTCGCCCCCTGCCCCAGCGCCGTTGATTGCTGAGCATCTCGGCAACCTACCGTTACCAGCGCATACTAGCGGTTGCCACCAATTCTCGCGGCGCCCCCACGGAAACGCGGGTAGAACCTCCGCTGGAGGTGTAATAGCGCTCATCAAACAGATTGTTGAGATTAAGCTGTATGCGCGCACGCTCCCCCATCCAGGCAGGATTCCAGGCCACAAACAGGTCGGAGACGGTGTAGTGCTTCATATGGAAAGAGTTTTTATCGTCACCCTCGCGACTGCCGACATAACGAACGCCGCCGCCTAAACGCCACTTGCCCCATTCCGGCGCGGTGTTCAGCTGCTGAGCCAAAAACAGGCTGGCGGAGTGGCGCGGTGCGTTGGGTAAGCGATTGCCCACATTGCCGCTGCTGTCGGAAATGACCTTGGTGTGCGTAAACGCATAAGAGGCATCGACGGACAGCGTGGGCGTAATGGCCCCACTCAGGTTGAATTCGGCCCCTTCCGAACCTGCCTTACCGATAGTGCGAGTCACGCCATTGTCGGACACCGCCACGTTGTTCTTACGTAACCGGTACAGCGTGATGCTGCCCAATAAGGCGCTGCTCCACTGGTGCTTGAGCCCCAATTCATAGCCTTTGCCATGCTCGGGATCGAGCGATTGGCCCGTATCACTGTCACTGCCGTTCGGCACAAAGGACTCGCTATAGCTAAGGTATAGCGAGGTGCTGTCGCTGGCGCGATACAGCAGATTGGCAGAAGGTAAAAAAGTGCGCGTCACGCTATTGAGCGACTCGTTGAAGGGGCGTCCGCGGCCTCCGTACTGTTTGAACCAGTTGTAACGCCCGCCAACGCCCAGCACCCAACGGTCGTTGAGATGCACCGAATCAGTAAGGTAAACGCCATAGCTTTTCGACTGATCGAGACGATTGCTGTTGGCTGAATTCACCGAGCCGGGGTCGAGCGGTAGATCGGAGTGGCGGTTGCTATAAAGGTTGGTATCCGTGACCGTCTTGCCATTGTACTTGTCACGCAGATAGTCGCGCTGGAATTCGTGGTCAGCACCGAACGTCAGCTCGTGGCGCATGCCAAAGAGCTCGGTATCCGCGATAAGATCCTGCGCAACATACTGTATTCGCCGATCAAAGCCGTGGTTGGCATCAGCCCTGCGGGTGATATTGCCGTTAGCGGCATTTACCTTGGTAACGCGCGGTTGGCCGTCGTCGTACTGGCGACGAATATACGCATAGGTGGTTCTGGTTTTCCAATCAGCGTCGAGATCGTGCTCCCACCAGGCGCTGAGCGAATTGTCGTGTCCCTTGATACCCGCCCATAGTTCGTCGAAACGCTGCTTGCGGCTCACGCTGGCGGGCTTTCCTTTCACGAAAATGGTGCCACGATCCAGATCGAGGTCGTAGTCGCTGTAGCGCCAGGCGAGTTCGCCGCGATTGTGTTCTCCTTCATAGCGCAACGTCGGGGCCACTAAGGTATGGCGGTTATTGCCAAACTCTCGCCATGACTCCTTATCTTGATGATCAACAATAAACCGGTAGGCAAAGCCTGAATTCCCCAGCGGTCCGGTAATATCGAGAGTACCCGCTCCCTTGCGATCACCCACCGCCTGCCCCGAAAGCACCACCTGGGGAGTGAAGAGCGGTCGTTTGGACACCAGATTGATCACCCCGCCCGGGTCCTGCTGTCCTCTAAACATCGAGGACGGCCCCATCAGTGCCTCGACATGGTCAATCGTTGCCATTGGGTAAGGGCCGCGCGGCTGACGGATACCATCGATCAGCACCGAGCCATCCTGATTACTGCCAAAGCCGCGTTTGACATAGCCCAACTCAGTGCCGCCCATATTGTTGCCCATACTGACGCCCGCCACGTTTTTCATCGCATCGTCGAGACTACGGCCGCCCTGATCCTGCAAGATCTGCTGAGTAACGACATTGACCGTATGCGGATCATCGAGGAAGGCCACTGGGCGCTTGCCAGCGGTACTGGTGGTATCGAGTGCGTAACGATCTTCGCTACCCTGCTGCTGCGAAGTGGCCGTCACGACCAGCGGGTTGAGTGTTGACGTCTCTTGATCATCGGCCTGTGCCTTGCTGCCCGCTCCCACCAGCAAGGCGGCCCCCAGCAGCAGTGCGTAATGAGGTCTGTTTCCCACATTGGTGGCGTTATCGATGCTGTGATCGTCGCAGGCGAGAGGCAGGTCGTTAGCCGCTGAACAAGGCTCAGGCGAGTGGATGCTCATTGAGAAATACCGGTTGGAGGATAGGGGGTGCGCTGCATGCTTCCGCTTAACGTGGCATGACGAAACGCTGGGGCGGCAGCGCCCAGCATGACGTTGAAATCTGCGTGAGGATCGAGGTCGGCAAAGCGCTGCGGATGCAGCCATTTGGCCACCTGTTCGAGATCAATCAGGGCGAAGGGGCCTTGATGAAAACCGTGCCAAATCGCCATCAAGCGCCGATGGCGAACGGCAGGCAGCGTTTGCCAGCCGGGCAACTGCTGCACTAAGGCGTTGAGATCGTGACGAACGTCGGCGGGCGTTACTCCCGCCCCCATACGAACGCCGCCCGGCCCAGCCGACTGGCGGGCAGTGCTGATAATGAAACGAGCCGGATGACGTAGAATCCATTCACCGCTCAGCAAGCTGTTCGCGGTCGGCAGGTGCTGCGCGATGTTGCGCCCACCTGCAGCGGTAACGATGTCGTCAAAGCCATGCTTGATATTGGTGCGGCAGCAATCCACTTTGATGCCGGGAGTAATGGCTACCAGCACGGTGGGGAAGCTTTGCAGATCGGCCAACCGGCGGCGAATCAGCCGCTGTCGCTGCTCGATCAGTGCGGTCAGCTGAGACGCACGCTGATCGGCACCAAGCGCCTTGCCCAACACCTTCAGGCTGCGCGACGCATTCACCAACGGGCGCTGATTGAAGTCGATATAAATGCGCGGAGTGGCGGTTTTATCGAGCAGCCGCGCGAGTGGGCTGCCTTCTATCTGGCGACGTTGGGACAGCGGTAGCACCACCAGATCGGGCTTCTCGCTTAGCAGCGCTTCTGTATTGATCTCCTGCGACGGTAAGCGTTGCAGCGCGGGCAGACGTTTGAGCGCAGGCCACTGCTGCTCCAATAGCGGCGCAATGTCGGGATCGGTGGCTGCCAGAGGATAATTCCAGCCTGCTAGCCGCTGCGTGGGATCTTCCAGCAACGCCATCAGCGCATAAAAGTGGCGCGGTTGCGCAAGAAAAATACGCTGTGGAGGCTGTTTGATGGTGACGCTGCGCCCCGCCAGATCAACCAGCGTGCGCGGAGTGAAGGTGTGTGCAGGGGGCGCCGACAGCTGCAGTGGCGCTGCGAACAGCACCACTGCAAAAGCAACCACCATACCCCGCAGCCACCGCCTCATAGCGCCTGCCCGTCGTCGCTAATGCCGTCGCACAGCACCATCGGAGCCCCATCGCTGGCGTACTCAATCCGCGCCGTCACGCCATAGGCAAGGCGCAAGCGCTCGTCTGACAACGTTTGCTGGGCAGCGCCACTGCCTAACAACCCATTCCGGCCAAACAGCAGCACGCTGTTAACGTGCTGAATGGCGAGATTGATATCATGCATCGCCGCCAGGCAGATCGCCTGATGCTCGGTAACGTAATCCCTCACCGCGTGTAACAACACCAACTGCCAGCGCATATCGAGCGCACTGGTCGGTTCGTCCAGCAGCAGTAATCGCGGTTTCCGCACTAGCGCCTGTGCCAGCGCCACCATCTGCCGTTGTCCGCCGGAAAGCGCCCGCATCGGTACCAGCGCCAGATGGGTGATCGCAAGACGCTCAAAGACCTCTTCGACCTGCGTATCCAGCTGACAGCGGCTGATCCCGGGCGCATGCGCGCGACAGGCGCTGCAGACCGCTTCGTACGCCAACAGTGAACTCGGTTGGGGAAGGCTCTGCGGCAAGTAGCCAATGTCGCTTAGGCGCTCTTTGCCTGCCAATCGCGAGAGGTCGCGGCCAAACAGCGCGATGCGTTCCGCGCTGGATTTTTGCAGTCCAGCGATGGCCCGCAGCAAAGTGGACTTGCCCACACCATTCGGGCCCAGTAGCGCGATGGTATTGCCGGCATTGAGGTCCGGTAGATCAAGACCTTGGAAGATGGCCTTGTGGCGATAGCAGACGCTGATTCCCTGTACTTCGAGCGCGCTATTCATTGCGGCCTACCGGTACTGAACAGCAGCACGAGGAACACCGGTATCCCCACCAGCGAGGTCACAATGCCCAGCGGTAGCACCATGCCATGAACCAGGGTTTTGCTTAGCACGTCTGCCAACGCTAGCAATACACCGCCGGTTAGCGCGCTGGCAGGAAGATAGAAGCGATGATCTTCTCCCACTAGCAGCCTGGCCATGTGCGGGGCAATCAATCCGATAAAGCCGATTACGCCGATAAAGGAAACCGCCACGGCGGACAGCAGGCTAACCCGCAGTAGCGCTAATCGGCGCACCCGTGCCACCGGAAGACCCAGGCTGCGCGCGTGATCTTCACCGCTGCGTAGCACCGTTAGCATCCAGGCATGACGCAGCGATAGCGGCAGACAGATCACCAGCACCGCCAGCACTATCGCGTCACGCTGCCATGAGCTTTGATGCAGGCTGCCCATGCTCCAGAACAGCAGCTGCTGCAGGGCATCCGGGCTTGCCACCAGTTGCACCAATGCGTGCAAGGCATTGAAGACAAAGTTGAGCGAAATGCCGAACAGCACAATTCTGTCTCGCTGGACGCCCTGCCATAGCGTAATCAGGTCAATCAGCCACATCGCGGCCAGTGCGCACACAAAGCCGGCAAGTGCTGTCATATAGCCGCCCGACAGCCACCACAGCGACATATTGAATACTATCGCCAGCGACGCACCCAACGCAGCGGCCGCCCCCACCCCAAGCGTAAACGGGCTCGCCAACGGGTTATCCAATACCGTTTGCATTTCGGCACCGGCAAGGCCCAATGCGCTACCGGCAAGCACCGCCATTAGCGCCATCGGCAGGCGTAAATCCCACACAATCAGGCTTGTTAGCGAATCAGCAGCGCCGTGGCCCACTAGCGCCTCCAACACTTCTGAAGGTGCCAGCATGGCAGGGCCTACGGCAATATCCAGCAGCAGCGCAGCGCCCAATAAGCCTGAGAGTAGTAGTAGCGTGAGCCGACGATGCCGGGTGAAGCGCCGATAGCTGCCAGCGATGGTAGAAGCGGGAGAAGACATTACAAAGGTCAATGATAATTAATGTTATTTGAGGCTGAATGATATCTGAACCATTCCTTATCCGCTATCCCCCGGCGCCGCTACCACCGTTGGTTTTGCTATTCCCGGCGTCGCTATCCCCGCCCTGCTTCGCTATCGCTGCTCCGCTCCCCAATAGCGAGTCAGATGTGGTGATTACCCAAGGCTGACTGCGGGTTACTCCGCGATTCCCACCGCAATCCCCCACCACAATGCCCCGCGACACTGTTACCATCGTGTTTTCAGAACCGTGTCGGAGCGTGCGTCCCTTGCTTAGGCTTTTACATACCGCAGATTGGCAAATCGGCAAGTCATTCGGTCAATTCGATCCCGACGAGGCGGCACTGTTAGCGCAGGCGCGTATCGACGCGATTGGGAAACTGGCGGCCGTTGCCAATGAGCACCAGGTGGATGTGGTGCTAGTGGCGGGTGATGTGTTCGATGCGCAAACCGTCGCCGACAAAACCATTCATCGGGTGTTCAACGCCATGCAGGCCTTCGCCGGCCATTGGGTGCTAATTCCCGGCAACCACGATGCGGCGCTGGCGGAATCGGTATGGAGCCGTGCCGAGCGGCTTGGGGCCGTTTCGGATAACGTAACGCTGTGCCTGACGCCGGAAGCGCTGAGCCTCGATGCGCTCAAGCTGACCCTGCTGCCTGCCCCGCTCACCCAACGTCATACCTATCAGGATCTGACGGCGTGGTTTGATCACGCCGAATCCCCCGCCGAGCACTATCGCGTTGGCCTTGCTCATGGCAGCGTGCAAGGCGTGCTGGATGACAGCATCGATTCGGCTAACCCTCTCGCGCCTGAGCGTGCTGCTAGCGCACGGCTCGATTATTTGGCGCTGGGCGATTGGCACGGCGTGAAGGAAATCAATCCGCGCTGCTGGTACTCAGGGACGCCCGAGCCCGACCGCTTCCGCAGCAACGATGCAGGGCATGCGCTGCTGATCAGCATTGCGGCACCGCAAGCCATCCCAGAGGTCACGGTGCTCGACACTGGCAGCTATCGCTGGCATCAGCAGCACTACGAGCTGCGCGTTGACTCCGATCTTGCGGCACTGGAGCAGTGGCTGGCGTCGTTGAACGATCACGATGTAGTGGCCTTGAGCCTGGAGGGCACCCTCGACCTGGCCCTGCACCATCGCCTTGAGCGGGTGCTGAACCAAACCCAGGGACGGGTGCGCTCGCTACACGCCGAGATGCACCAGCTCCGGGTCGCGCCCAGCGAGGAGGATCTCGCTCAACTGGCGGCAGAAGGCTATGTCGGTGAGGTGATCGACGAGTTGAAGAACGAGCAGCACGGCGAGCAAGGTGAAGCGGCCCGCGATGCGCTGATTCTGCTGGCGGATATGCTCGGCCAACAGCGCGGCGACAAGGAGGCCCAGCGATGAAATTGCTGTCGTTGCAGATCGCCGAATTCAAGAAATTTATCGAGCCAGTGCGCATCGAACACTTCGATGCTGCCATCAACCTCTTCACCGGCCCCAACGAAGCCGGTAAAAGCACGCTGGCCGAGGCCATTCGTAGCGCCTTCTTCGAGCGCCATCGCGCTCACCTGCCGCAGTTGCGCCCGTGGAGCGATAGCAGTGCCGCGCCTGAAATTCACCTTGAGTTCGAGCATCAGGGGCAGCATTACCGTCTGGATAAACGCTTCCTCAAGCGTGCGCGCTGCGAGCTAAGTATCGACCACCAGCGTTTCGAAGGCGACGACGCTGAGCAGCAGCTCAAACAGCTGATGGGCTTTCAGCACCCTTCCCGCGGTGCCAGCGATCAGCGCGATTGGGGCATTCCGGGGCTTCTGTGGATTGAGCAAGGCAGCGCCCAGCAGATTGCCGAACCGGTCAGCCATGCGGCCGGACGCTTGCAGGAAGTGCTTGAAGGCATGATGAGTGAGCTTGCCACCGGTGCAGGCAGCGATGCGTTGATGACGTCGTTGCGCCAGCAGCGTCATCAGCTGCTCACCGAGCGCACCGACAAGCCGCGCGGCGATTACGACAAGGCGATTAATCGCTGCGAGCAGCTTAAGCACCAATTGGCCGAACTCGATCAGGCGATTGCTCACTATCAGTCGCGAGTCGATGAATTAGCACGATTGAAGCAAGAGCAGCGCGACGAGCAGCAACAGCAAACTTTGACGCGCCTAGCGGAGCAGTTGGAAGCCTCGCGCGCAGCGCTCAGCGAATGGCAAGCCAAACAGCAGCAGCTTAGTAGCGAGCAAAACGCTATGGCGGCGCTCGATCGCCAGCTGGCGCTGCTTAAGCAAAGTCTCGACGACTTCGCTGCGCAGCAGCAACAGCAGGAAAGCTATCGCGCGGCGCTGGCCGCCAGCCGTACAGCGCTCGACGAACTGACGTTGCGGTTGACTGATGCCAAGACACGCAGCACCACCGCCAGCGAGCAGCGGCGCCAGCACCAGCGGCTTTTAGAGCAGGCACGCCAGCGCGCTGATAGCGACCAGCGTCAGCAGCAATTAGTGCAGCTTGAACAGCAGCACCGCGCGAGCCACCAACAGCTGACGCGTGCCAAACAGCTCGTCAGTACCATTCAGGACCTCACGCAGCGCAAGCGCTCGCTGAGCATCGATAGCGCGGCGGTCAAGGCGCTTCACGAGCAGCAGGCAGCGCTAAATGAAATCAACGTCGAGCAGCGCGTCGCGGCAACCCAACTGCGCTACCAGCTCGATTCAGGACAACAGCTCAAGCTCGGTGATCGCGTGCTGAGCGGCACAGGCGATGCTCAACTGGTGGATACCACCCAATTGGTAATCCCCGACGTGGGCACGCTGACCATTACCCCGGGCGGCGCTGGGCTGGCGCAGTTGAGTGAGCGTGCCGAGACTATCGCCCAGCATCTTCAGCAAAAGCTCGCCCAATTGGGCGTTACGTCACTTGAAGAAGCTGACCAGCGCCTTGCCACGCTCGCCGAGCTTGATGGCGAGCTCCAACTGGCCGAGGCACGCTATGCCGACAGCGCTCCGCAAGGCCTCGACGCGCTGCAGCGCCAGCTCGACGCGCTGGAGGCAGACATTGCCCAGCAGCGCACAGCGCTCGAGCACACTGCAATCGACGCGAGCGATGAGCCATTGCCTGATCTCGACGCCTTGGTACAGCAGCAGCGTGAGCTCGAACAACTTAGCGAACAGGCCGAGCAGCAGTGGCACCAGCTTCAACTCGACGCAGGCCGTGCCGAGGTGGAGCATCAGCGCAACCGCGAGCAGCTCGAGCGCTTGGTGGCATCGCTCGAATCAGCGGAGCGCCAACAGCGTCTGACCTCGCTGCGCAACGAGCACAGCGAACTTGAGCGCACGCGCCAACAGCATCAGCAGCGCCACGACGCCCTGCAAGAGAGCCTGGCGGCAGCACCGCTAGCGCTGCTGGAACAGGATGTCGAACGGCTAACGCGCAGCCTTGAAAAAAGTCGCCAACGCGACGCCCAGCGGCGTGACACCATTACCCGTCTAGAGGGCGAGCTTTCCAGTCAGGGCGCGCAAGGGCTGGAAGAGCAGCGCGCCGAGCTTGCCTCCGAATACGCTCGGCAGCAGCAGCGCGTGAGCGAATTTTCGCGCCGCGCCAAGGCGCTCACACTGCTGCTCGAGCGGCTCGAAAGCAAACGCCAGCAGTTGGTACAACAGCTGCAGGCACCGCTACAGGAAAAGCTCAACCACTATCTCGGTATTCTGTTCAAGGATGCCTCGCTGACCCTTGATGAGCAGTTGGTGCCGACCCTGCTGGCGCGCCGCAGTACCACCGGCAACCACAGTGAACAGCACGAACTTGAAGCGCTCAGCTTTGGCGCCCGCGAACAGCTGGGCGTTGTCTGCCGCTTGGCCTACGCCGACCTATTAAAAGAGAGCGGCCACCCTACCCTGATCATGCTTGACGACGCGCTTGTGCACAGCGACGCCGAACGGCTCGGACGCATGAAGCGCGTTCTGTTCGATGCCGCCACCCGCCACCAGTTGCTGATCTTTACCTGTCATCCCGACGCCTGGCGTGACCTCGGCGTTGATGAGCAGCGTATTGAGGCGTTGGCGCAGGGAGAGTGAGCCTCAGGGTTCTTCTGGCGTCCATGCCTTGGTGACACCTGTAGCGCCTCACGCTAGTGCAGAGGCTTCGAATGGAATGCCATTCGCCCCGTGCGGGCCGAAGCTCAATGAAAATCACGGCTGCCAACGGGAATGCCGTCGAGCAGTTCGCTTAGATCGTAGAAGTGCTGGGCGATCAGGTGGCGTACGCCTTCTTCGCACTCAAGCCGACCGCTTACCCGCATCAGCCGTGCGTTGAGCAATACGGTGCGCAGCCGTTCGGCCAGCGCGCGCCATACCACCACATTGACCATGCCGTGCTCGTCTTCGAGGGTGACGAAAATCACCCCAGAGGCGGTACCGGGACGCTGGCGTCCAATCACCAGACCGCTCACGTGAACCTGGGTATTGTTGGCGAGCTGCGCCAGACGCTGCGAATCGTGACAGCCGCGCAGCTCAGGCCTATGGCGCAGCAGTGCCATCGGATGCTCGCCAATGGTGGTGCCCAGTACAGCGTAGTCGGTCACGAGTTCCTGCCCTTGACTGGGCGCGGTCAGGGTAACCTCGTCCTGTTCGGTATCAGGTAGATCGTCGAACAGCGGGCGCTGCGCTTCAATGCCCGCAACCTTCCAGCGCGCCTGATGGCGATGCCCCGCCAGGCTCTTCAGCGCATTGGCGTCGGCCAGCAGATTCAGCGCACGTTGCTCAAGCCCCGCGCGATAGGCCAACTGCGCTACTTCGGTGAAGCTTGCCTGCTGCCGTGCTGCGATAATCTGCTCGGCGTCCTGACGCCGAAAACCTCGAATCTGATTGAAGCCCATCCGAATGGCGGCTTGCGCGGGATCACGCTGGCTCGGCTCCAGGCTGCACTCCCACTCGCTGTGCTGCACATCAACGCCGGCCACTTCAATACCATGATGCCGAGCATCCTTGAGCAGTTGACCGGGGGCGTAGAAGCCCATCGGATAGCTATTGATCACCGCACAGGCGAAGGCGGCCGGATAGTGGCACTTCAGCCAACAGCTGGCGTAGGTCAGCAGCGCAAAGCTGGCGGCGTGGGATTCCGGAAATCCATAGCTACCAAAGCCTTTGATCTGCTCGAAAATGCGCAGCGCAAAGGCATCGCTGTAGCCGCGCGCCAGCATGCCCTCACGCAGTCGCTCGCGATGCGTTTCGAGCCCGCCGTGGCGCTTCCAGGCCGCCATCGAGCGGCGCAGCTGATCGGCTTCGCCAGGGGTATAGCCAGCCGCATGAATCGCCAGTTCCATCACCTGCTCCTGAAACAGCGGCACCCCCAGCGTACGCTTGAACACCTGCTCCAGCTTGGGTGACAGTTGCTCAACGGCTTCTTCCCCGCGGCGGCGCTTAAGGTAAGGGTGCACCATGCCGCCCTGGATGGGCCCGGGGCGCACTATCGAGACCTGAATCACCAGATCGTAGAAAGTTGCGGGCTTAAGCCGCGGCAGCATCGCCATTTGGGCGCGCGACTCGATCTGGAAAACCCCCACCGTATCGGCCTTCTGAATCATCCGGTAGGTGGCGGCATCCTCTTGCGGCAGCGTCGCCAGCGTCCAGCGTTCGCCGTAATACTGCTCGACACAATCGAAGCAGCGGCGCAGCGCGCTCAGCATGCCCAGCGCCAGCACGTCGATCTTTAACATTCCCATCAGATCGAGATCGTCCTTGTCCCACTGGATCACGGTACGCGCTTCCATTGAGGCATTTTCGATCGGCACCAGCCCCTCCAGCGGCACGTCGGAGATCACAAAACCGCCGGGATGCTGAGAGAGATGACGCGGGAAACCGATCAACTGAGCGGCCAGCACCAGCACCTTCTGCATCACCGGGGTGTGTGCGTCGAAGCCCTTCTCGGCCAGTCGCTCAGCGCTTGGCAGCTGCGACTCCCAGCCTCCGCAGCAGTCGGCCAGTTCGTCAATCTGATCGGCAGGCAGCCCCAGCGCCCGCGCCACATCGCGAATGGCGCCCGCAGCGTGATAGCTGCTGACCACTGCGGTGAGCGCCGCCCGCTCACGGCCGTAGCGCTGAAAAATGTACTGGATGACCTCTTCGCGGCGTTCGTGTTCGAAATCAACGTCGATATCGGGGGGCTCGCCGCGTTCGCGGGAGATAAAGCGCTCGAACAGCAGATGCGCATGAGTGGGATCGAGCTCGGTAATGCCCAGCGCATAACAGACGACGGAGTTGGCCGCGGCACCGCGCCCCTGGCATAAAATGGCGCGACTGCGCGCGTAGGCCACAATATCGTAAACGGTCAGGAAGTAGTTTTCGTACTTAAGCTCTTCGATCAACGCTAGCTCATACGCCAGCCGCTGGCGCACGTCGTCGGTGACTCCTTCGGGCCAGCGCTGCTGCGCGCCTTCTTCTACCAATTGGGTGAGCCAACTGATGGAGCTATGCCCCGCCGGCACTCCTTCGTGCGGGTACTGATAGCGCAGCTCGTCCAACTCGAACTGGCAGCGCTCGGCGACAACCAGCGTTTCAGCCAGCGCTTCGGCGGGATAAATTTCGGCCAGCGCCTCACGGCGGCGCAAATGCCGCTCGCCGTTGGCAAACAGCCGCCATCCCGCATCAGCCACACTGCAATGATGGCGCACGGCGGTCATCACGTCCTGCAAGGCGCGCCGACCGCGGCTGTGCATATGGACGTCTCCCGCCGCCACAACGTTGACGCCCAGCGCATCGGCCAATCGATAGCTGTCAGCCGTAGTGATTAAATCGTCCTGCCCATAGTGCAGCTCAAGCGCCAGCCATAAACGTTCGGGAAAGCAGTGCTGCAACTGCCGCCCGATCATCAGACGCTGCTCGATATCGCTTGAAGACGGCCACTCGGGCACCCACAGCGCACAGAGCCCCGCGTTGTGCTCAGGCATGCTACAGAGATCGCTGTAGTGAAGCTGGTAGCTGCCCTTGTCGGCGCGCCTGCGGGCCTGCGTAATCAGTTGGCAGAGGCGCTGATAGCCCGCCAGATGCTCTACCAGCAGTACCAGCTTGAGCGGTACTGGCGATTGCTTGTCTTCATTCGGATGCGGCCAGACCACGCTGAACTCGGCACCGACAATCAGCTTGATGCCGTGAGCGGCGGCCGCTTGTTTAGCGCGCACAATACCGGCCAGCGTAGCTTCATCGGTAATTGCCAAGGCTCGATAGCCTAGCCGTGCAGCGCGCTCGAAGAGCTCGTCGGCGCTGGAGGCTCCGCGCTGAAAGCTGAAGTTGGACAAACAGTGCAGCTCGGCATAGTCGGCCGCTGGCGTTGAGATCATCCAAACCACCCTTGCAGCCACCACTGCTGGTGTTGGTCACGAAAGGCCCAGCCGCGCCGCCCTTCAGCCGTTTCAACCAGGTAGTAATCGCGGCGGATATCACCATCGTCCCACCAGCCTGATTCGATGCGTTCAGGGCCGGCCAGAATCTCGCAGGCGTGATGCTGAAACGGCTGCGGCTGGCGTAATAGCCAACCGGGCCGGGTGCGCTGATCGGCACGCGCGTGGTGGTCGTACTGGGACGGCGACGCGTGCTCGGGGCGATGCTCCTCACGCAGCCCAAGCGGTTTGAGCGCTTGTTCGCCCAGCCGCGCGCGCAATCGCTCCTGCAACTGGCGCCAGCTTTCGCCCGCCGTTGCACGGCGCTCGAACAGCCCTTGCTTTTCTGGCACGAAGGGCAACAGCTCACGCGCCTTGAGGTGCAGCGCCACGATAGGACGCTCAACCTCGATGCGCTCAAGCCGCCCACGGGCGTACTCAAACAGCGCGTCGGCGCTGCGCTCAATGCTTAGCAGCCCCACATTGACCGCTGTAGAGGTGCCTTCGTCATCTTCAAGCCACACGCTAAAGCGCTGCACACCGTAATCACGCCCCTGGAGCAGCAGCACTAGGTCGTTGATGAGTCTGCGCAGGGGAAACAGCAATGCTTGCAGTGATGTCGCCTCGAACTCGAGCGCCAGACGCTGTTCGAAGTGCTCCGCCGGTTGATAAAACTCAAGCGGGGTCGGCAAGCTGCCGCGCAATTGCTCAAGATGCTGTAGCAACTGCGCAGAGAAACGCCGTGCCAGCGTACTGGGCGGCAGCCGCAGCAGCTCATCAAGACGGGTAATGCCCATGCGGGCCAGCGCCGCTACGTCGTCGCTGTTGAGTCCACTGTGCGCCAACGGTAGCGGGGCCAGCCATTCAAGCCATTGCTCGTGGCTGGCAACGGCATAGCCATCGACGGCATTGCACAGAATACGGGCCGCTAACGGATAAGGCGCCGCGTTCAGCCGGTACTCAAGGCCCAGCGTATCCAGCGCACGCCGCATGCGCTGCTCAAGTTCGGGCCAAGGCCCCAACAGCGGCAGACTGCTGGCCACTTCGATCAGCAGCGCATCGCCCTGATACAGCGCCACTTGCGAACTAAAGTGCCCGGCCCAGTTAGCCAGCAGCTGTAGCAACGCCTGAGTACGTTCGGCGTCATGGGGTTGAATCACCAGCTGATGACAGCGCGCCCGCGCAGCAGCAACCGCCATGCCCGGCTCAATGCCGCTGGCACGAGCAGGCGTATTGGCACTGTGGACACGGCGGCGCTGTGCGGGGCCGTCGATCAGAATCAGCGGCGCGTGTGGCTGTGGCTGATGGCGCAGCACCGCATCGAGTGCCAGCCGTGGGAAATAAAGAGCGACCCAGCGCAGCATGCTTTTACCCTGTGCTCCGTTAGCTCAGCGCCACGGCTGTCGCAGCAGGACGCGCACCGCGGCATTTCAGCACCGATAGCGTGCGGCCCTGCAGTAACAGCCGCACCACCGCCGGAGAAGCCTGCTGCTGAGCAGCTTGCCGACGCCACACGAAGGCATGGGCGCTGCCGCTGTCAGCGGCACTGTGCAGGCGCCGCAGCGCCGTTGCGCTGGCACGCTGCGGCCAGCATAGCACCGCCCCGCAGCAGCCAGAGCGCAGGCACTGTTCGGCGGCCCACAGCACGTCGTCGTCGTTGCAGTCGAGCAGCGTTACCCACTCCAGTGACACCCCTGCCCTGGCCCAGGCGTGCGCACAGGGCAGCCACGGAGGCGCAATCAGCACCACCGGACTGCGCTGCTGCGTCAGCCGTGCCAACAGCGGCCACAGCAGCGCAAGTTCACCGAGGCCAGCGCCATCGGCCAGCAGCTCGATCAGCCCCTGACGGGGCCAGCCGCCCGCCAGCTGACGATCAAGCTCGCGATGTCCGGTGGCCAGCGTTTCGCTAGCCGCTTCCGACGCCGCATGACGCCGCCCCGTCCACAGCTGCTGACTGTTCATCAGTTGCTGTAGCGCGTCGGTATGTGTGGCGCGGCGCGAGGTGCTGTGTATCGACATGACGTGTTACCTAAAAGAGCCTGCACTAATAGGTGTAGTTTGTACGCTGTTTGTTAATAGCTGTCTATATATACAGTATTCAGAAACGACATATAGCCTGCCATCGCTGCGATATGGCTCGCACTTCGTCTTTCATGTCAGTGAGATAGCGCGCGTCGGAGTGAGAGTCATGCGAATAGCGCAGCAGAGACGTACCTTGCGCTACTACATGCGGGCTGCGGGTAACGTGGCTGCACACTAGGGCGGCAGCGCTGGCTTCTCGCTAACGCTGCTGAAAAAGGAAGGAAGGCTACAAACAACAAGCGCAGTGCTGTCGATCAGCCCTGCGCTTGGAAAGGGATGGCGGTAAAGGACGCGCCGTGCAACGCGGGGGCGGGCCCCTTTTAGAAGCCTCTGTAGCGAGCCTATGGCTCTATAGGCACGGCTCCGCCTCAGTTACAGAAGGCGAGCAACGGCTCGCCAAACCGCATGCCACGCGTCGTTACTTGCGTCGCGTTAGATTACCAAACAGCCCGCGCACCAACTGACGACCGCCCTGCTTCAGCACGCTTTCTACCACACCCTGACGACCATGGGAGCCAAACAGCACGCCTTTCAGTTCGTCGGTCCAGCTCGAGGAATCGCCGCTCTGCTTGCTAGCGCTCGACTTGCCATCGCTCGACTTCTTCGCGCTCTCGCTAGCTGCCGCGCCGCTCTCCTGCGACTCGTCGTCACCGCTCTTCTGCTCCGCTCGCTTGGCCAGCAATTCAGCCGCTGATTCGCGATTAACGGCGGTGTCGTATTTATCACCGAACGGGCTGTCGGCCAGCACCTGTTGACGCTCTTCGTCACTGATCGCGCCCATGCGGCAGCGCGGCGGAGCGATACGGTCATGCTCTACTGGCGTGGGTACGCCGTTGTCGTCCAGCAGCGATACCAGTGCTTCCCCGGTGCCTAGTGCCGAGATCGTCTTCTTCACATCGAGCTTGGGATTTTCGGGGAAGGTTTCTGCTGCCGTTTTGACCGCTTTCTGATCGCGAGGCGTATAGGCACGCAGCGCATGCTGGATGCGGTTACCCAACTGCCCCAGCACCGGCCCCGGCATATCGTCGGGAAACTGCGAACAGAAGTAGACGCCAACCCCCTTGGAGCGAATCAGACGCACCACCTGCTCGATACGGTCCATCAACGCATCGGGCGCATCGTCGAACAGCAAATGAGCTTCGTCGAAAATAAACGCCAGCTTGGGTTTGTCGGCATCGCCCACTTCAGGCAGTTGCTCGAAGAGCTCGGACAGCACCCACAGCAGGAAGGTGGAATAAAGGCGCGGCTTCAGCACTAGCTGATCGGAGGCAAGAATATTGATAACGCCACGCCCATCGCTGTCGGTGCGCATCAGGTCGTCAAGCTCCAGCGCAGGCTCACCAAAGAACTGCGTCGCGCCCTCTTTTTCGAGCCCCAGCAGCGAACGCTGGATGGCCGCCACGGTTTGCGCACTGATCAGGCCGTACTCTTCAGAGAGCGCCTTACGCTCCTCGGACACCAGCTTGAGGATGGCGCGCAGATCGTCGAAGTCGAGCAGCAACAACCCTTGATCGTCGGCAACCTTGAAGGCAATTTCGAGCACGCTGGACTGGGTATCGTTCAGCTCCAGTACGCGACTGAGCAGCGTCGGTCCCATTTCACTGATGGTCGTACGTACCGGATGCCCTTTCTTGCCGTAGATGTCCCATAACACCGTGGGGCTCGCTTCGGCGGCATAATCTTCGATGCCCATCGCCTTGGCGCGCTCCACCAGCTTGTCGTCACCCTTGCCAGGCATCGACAGGCCCGCCACATCGCCTTTCACGTCGGCCATGAAAACCGGTACGCCGATCCGCGAAAAGCCTTCCGCCAGCGTCATTAGCGTAACGGTTTTGCCGGTACCGGTAGCGCCCGCCACCAGACCGTGGCGGTTGGCATACTTGGGTTGCAGCAGCGCGGTGACATCGCTGTCGACACTTTTGCCGAGGGTAATCGGTTGCATCACATATCCTGCGTCGGAAAGAAGAAAGAGTTGCTTGGTGGAAACAGTCACTGAGCGCAAGTTTATCCTAAAAAAGCGCAAAACCCACCCGTTCACGGCAGCTCAGCACTCAGCACTCAGCACTCAGCACTCAGCACTCAGCACTCAGCACTCAGCACTCAGCACTCAGCACTCAGCACTCAGCACTCAGCACTCACATAATGACAGCGCTGCGATAAGCCATCGTCAACATGCCGCCGATGCAAGATGCACAACGACGGCTGTGGCCGCTGGCAATCGAACTTTTGCGCGAAGGCGCACGCACCCTCCATTCGTGGCACTCGGCACCGTCGCGGTGCTTCGATGCGCTGCGGTGATGCACTCAGGCGCTTTAGCAGCGCCGTAAAATGCCACCGCCCTTGCAAAAACACCTCTATATTGCTGATTTTTATCAACTTTCCCCAGTTGGCACATTCCCTGCCTGAAGCAATACACCCAAAGCCATCAAGCGGTGATGCATATGAAAGTGGGTGTCTTCCTCCCTATTGGTAACAACGGCTGGTTAATTTCGGAGAACGCGCCTCAGTACCAGCCTTCCTTCGAGCTCAACAAAGAGATCACCTTGACCGCTGAGCGCTATGGGCTCGACTTCGCGCTATCGATGATCAAGCTGCGTGGATTTGGCGGCAAGACCGAATTCTGGGAGCACAACCTCGAGTCGTTCACCTTGATGGCGGGGCTGGCGGCGGTTACCTCGAAGATCGAGCTATTCGCCACATCAGCCTCGCTAGTAATGCCTCCTGCCATCGTGGCGCGTATGGCGTCCACCATCGACAGCATCTCCAACGGCCGCTTCGGCCTTAATCTGGTGACCGGCTGGCAGCGCCCAGAGTACGCACAGATGGGACTGTGGCCCGGCGACGAGTTTTTCGCCACCCGCTATCACTACCTGTCGGAATACGCCCAAGTGCTGCGCGACCTGTGGGATACCGGTAAGTCGGATTTAAAAGGCGACTTTTTCAGCATGGAAGACTGCCGAGTTAGCCCTCGCCCGCAGGCGGACATGAAGATCATTTGCGCTGGCTCAAGCGATGCGGGCATGGCGTTTTCCGCTCGCTATGCCGACTACAACTTCTGTCTGGGCAAAGGCGTTAACACTCCCCAGGCCTTCGCGCCGTCGGCCCACAAGCTACAGGCGGCCACAAAAAAAACCGGACGCCGCGTCACCACCTTCGTGCTGATGATGGTGATTGCCGACGAAACCGACCAGCTAGCGCGCACCAAATGGGAGCACTACAAGGCGGGCGCCGATCAGCAAGCGCTCGAATGGCTAGGCGTGCAAGGCGCTGCCGACAAATCGTCGGGCAGCGATACCAACGTGCGCCAGTTGGCGGACCCTACCTCGGCGGTCAATCTCAATATGGGCACTCTGGTGGGATCGTACGAAAGCGTTGCGCGAATGCTTGATGAAGTTGCAGAGATCGAAGGCACCGAGGGCGTGCTGCTGACCTTCGACCGTTTTGTGGAAGGCGTCACGCTGTTTGGTGAGCGCATTCAGCCCCTGATGCGCAGCCGCTTGGAGGTCGAAACACCGGTGGCATCACAGCATGCCTAGCCTTGCACGCATGAGCACCAGGTCGAGCGCTAGCCGCTGTACAGCGACAGCGACGACTCGCCCAACAATCACTACCAGAGCGCGGTTACCGCAGCTGTTCGCGCCCTTTTTCATCCGTAACGGGAGATTTCATGGCCATTCATCACGTCACACTTTCATCGACCGCTCCCGCCGGCCCACCGCAGCAGCCGGGACAGCCTGATCCTTGTGTTGCGGCTGCGCGCCCCGAGCCGTTCGCCTTCCAGCCCAATCAAACCGCACTGATCGTAGTGGATATGCAGAACGCCTACGCCTCGGTGGGCGGCTACGTGGATACAGTGGGCTTCGATATTTCGGGTGCGCAAAGTGTGATTGAAAATATCGTCGCCACCATTGAAGCCGCGCGTCAGGCCGGCATGCTGGTGATCTTCCTGCAAAATGGCTGGGATCCTGACTACGTGGAAGCCGGCGGCCCTGGGTCGCCCAACTGGCACAAATCCAACGCGCTGAAGAATATTCGCCAAAACCCCGACTATGCCGGCAAGTTTCTCGCCAAAGGCGGCTGGGACTATGCGCTGGTCGATGCCATCAAGCCCCAGCCCGGTGATGTGGTGGTGCCCAAAACGCGCTATAGCGGCTTCTTCAACAGCACCCTCGACAGCACGCTGCGCTCACACGGCATCAGATCGCTGGTATTTACCGGCATCGCAACCAATGTGTGCGTTGAATCAACGCTGCGCGACGCCTTCCATCTCGAATACTTCTCGCTGATGCTCACCGACGCTACCCACGAGCTCGGCGGCGCGGAGATACAGGCAGCGGCTATCTACAACGTGGAAAGCTTTTTTGGCTGGGTCGGCAGCGTGAACGACTTTTGCGCCAGCCTAAATCGCGCTGGCTAGGTGCCTGAACGCCTTCGGCCGCATCACCAGCAGCCAAGTGCTAAACACGCTGCCACTCACGATAACAATAGCGAAGAGATCACCCTGCATGACAAGCGCCAACGCAACGCCTCGATTAACACCTACCCTTGGTACCCTGCAGCTGTGGGGCATCGCCGTTGGGCTGGTGATTTCGGGAGAATATTTTGGCTGGAGCTACGGCTGGGGCGTCGCGGGCACGCTCGGCTTTCTGATTACGTCGCTGTTTATCTCTGTGATGTACGGCTGCTTTATTTTCAGCTACACCGAGCTGACCACCGCGATTCCCCACGCTGGCGGCCCCTTTGCCTATACCCGTCGCGCTTTCGGTGAAATGGGCGGGCTAATCGCTGGGATCGCGACCTTGATCGAGTTCGTGTTTGCGCCACCCGCTATCGCGATGGCCATTGGGTCCTATCTCAACGTGCAGTTTCCTGAGCTGAATCCCAAGTACGCGGCCATCGGGGCCTACGTTATTTTCATGACGCTGAACATCATTGGCGTACGCATTGCCGCTACCTTCGAACTGATCGTGACCATTTTGGCCGTGGCCGAGCTGCTGATCTTTATGGGCGTGGTGTCGCCGGGCATCAGCCTGAGCAATTTTGTCGCCCACGGCTGGGCCGGACAGCACACCTTTTCGCCAGCGGCGCTGTCGGGCATGTTTGCGGCCATTCCCTTCGCGATCTGGTTCTTTCTGGCGATCGAAGGTGCCGCGATGGCCGCCGAAGAGGTCAAACATCCCCGCACCACCATTCCGCGTGCTTACATTTCGGGCATTCTGACGTTAATGGCATTGGGGCTGGGCGTGATGGTATTCGCTGGCAGCGTCGGTGATTGGCGCACGCTGTCAGACATCAACGACCCGCTACCGGCGGCCATGCGGATGGTCATTGGCAGCCATTCGATCTGGATGCATATGCTGGTCTGGATTGGGCTGTTCGGCCTGATCGCCAGTTTTCACGGCATTATTCTCGGCTATTCACGCCAATTCTTCGCCCTGGCGCGCGCCGGCTATCTGCCCGCCAGCCTGGCCAAACTGTCGCGCTTCAACACACCGCATCGCGCCACCCTGCTGGGCGGCGTGATTGGCATGGCGGCGATTCTGTGCGATGGCGTTATCGAAGGGCTCAACCTCACCGCCACCATGATTACGCTCGCCGTATTCGGTGCCATCGTGATGTATCTGTGCAGCATGCTGAGCCTTTTCAAGCTGCGCCGTCACGCACCGCATCTAGAGCGCCGCTATAAAGCGCCCGGCTATCCCGTGGTGCCCGCGATTGCAGTTGTCTGCTCGCTGATCAGCCTGATTGCGATGGTGTGGTTCAACCCAGCCATTACTGTCGTGTTTATCGTGCTGATGGCGATTGGCTACGGCTATTTCCGACTGTCGGGCCGGCGCGGCAACACTCTTGATACCTAACCCTGCAGCACGCTAGTCACTACCACCACCAACGCGAACAACGGCACTGCCATTCACGCGCATTACCAGAACACAGGAGATTGCATGGCCAGCTATTACTACGACACCGGCTCGGTGCGCTATCGCTTTGCATCGCTGGCTGAGCTAATGGCGAAGGCGTCGCCTGCGCGCTCGGGCGACGAATTGGCGGGCATTGCCGCTGATAGCGCTGCACAGCGCGTGGCGGCACAGCTGGCGCTGGCCGAGGTGCCGTTAGCGACCTTTCTGGAGGAGCTGCTGATTCCTTATGAGGCTGACGAAGTGACGCGGCTGATTATTGATCGCCACGACCGCGCAGCCTTCGCGCCGGTGGCGGCACTGACGGTCGGTGAGTTTCGCGATTGGTTACTTTCGCCTCACGCCAATGAGCTGAGTCTGGCGGCGCTGGCCCCCGGATTAACGCCGGAAATGGTAGCGGCAGTGGCCAAGCTGATGCGTATTCAGGATCTAGTGCTGGTGGCGCGCAAGTGTCGGGTTGTCACCCGCTTCCGTAATACCCTCGGGCTGAAGGGCCGGCTGGCGACTCGTCTGCAGCCCAACCATCCCACCGATGACCCGAGCGGTATCGCTGCCAGTATGCTTGACGGGCTGCTATACGGCAGCGGCGATGCCGTGATTGGCATTAACCCTGCCACCGACAACACCACGGCGGTCATCACCCTGCTGAAGATGCTCGATGAGGTGATCGAGCGCTACCAGATTCCGACCCAGAGCTGCGTGCTCACCCACGTGACCACCGCTATCGACGCGATTGAGCGCGGCGCGCCTACCGATTTGGTGTTTCAGTCGATTGCCGGTACCGAGGCCGCCAATCGTGGGTTTGGTATCACCCTTGAGCTGCTGCGCCAGGGCCAGCAGGCTGCGCTATCGCTTGAGCGCGGCACGGTGGGCAACAATGTGATGTACTTCGAAACCGGTCAGGGCAGCGCGCTATCGGCCAATGCGCACCACGGTATCGATCAGCAAACCCTCGAAGCTCGCGCCCATGGCGTCGCTCGAGAATTCAGCCCGCTACTGGTGAATACGGTGGTCGGCTTTATTGGCCCCGAATACCTTTACGACGGCAAACAGATTATTCGTGCGGGGCTGGAAGACCATTTTTGCGGCAAGCTACTGGGCGTGCCGATGGGTTGCGATGTTTGCTACACCAACCACGCCGAAGCCGACCAGAACGATATGGATATGCTGCTGACGCTGCTGGGCGCAGCGGGCTGTACCTACATCATGGGCATTCCCGGCGCCGATGACATTATGCTGAATTACCAGACCACGTCCTTCCACGATGCGCTCTATCTACGGGAAGTACTGGACCTGCGCCCCGCCCCGGAGTTCGAGCAGTGGCTGTCAGACAGCGGTATCTATGTACATGGCGAAGGTATCAAGGTAGCCGAGCAGCTACCGCCGCGTTTCCGCCATGTGATTGAGGAAGCGCGCAAATTCGCGCTGCCGGGTTGATGCGGGCGAATGGCCGCGGTTCACGCGGGCCACCGAGACACATGGCGGTGTGCGGGCTAACGGCGCCAAACAGAACACGAGGGGAAGGCACAGCCCCCAGCATTGGCAGAGCTACGGGCCTTTGCAGACGCCCTTTTTCCCGCTCGAGTGTCCTTCACGCAGCGCCATAGGCGCTGTTACTAATCACAACTGATATAGGGAGCGCAGCCAATGACAACACCTGCCCCTGCCGACGAATCCAGCGGCGAAAAGGCGCACTCGGTGGTACTCAACAGCTGGCGAAACCTGCGTGACTACACTGATGCGCGCATCGGACTAGGACGCAGCGGTAATAGTTTGCCCACTCAGGCGATGCTCGCCTTCCAGCTCGATCACGCTCAGGCACGCGATGCCGTGCATCTGGCGTTGGATACCGAAATAATGATGGCAGGCCTTGCGCAACGTGTTCCGCTGGCGCTGCGTCTGCACAGCCAAGCGCAAAACCGCAGTGAATACCTGCGTCGCCCCGACTACGGACGCTTGCTCGACGCTCCTTCCACGCAGCAACTGGCGGCGCTGAATAATCAGCACTGCGATATCTCGCTCAGCATCGTGGATGGACTATCCGCCCGCGCGATTCACGAGCAGGCCCTGCCCTTTGTCGACGCACTGCTGCCGCATATTCATCGTGCAAGACTCAGCCTTGGCCCAGTGGCTCTGGTGGAACAAGGACGCGTCGCGATTGGCGACCCGATTGGCGAATCGCTAAAGGCGCGGATGAGCATTGTATTAATTGGAGAACGCCCCGGGCTCAGCTCCCCCGACAGCCTAGGCATTTACTTCACCTGGCAACCCCACAGCGGCTGTCTCGACAGCGCCCGCAACTGCATCTCCAACGTGCGCCCACGCGGCCAAAGCTTCGCCAGCGCCGCTCAGCGGCTGGCTTATCTGATCAACGGCGCGCTTGAAATAAAAGCATCGGGCATCGCCCTCAAGGACAACAGCGAGGCTAATGCCGCACCGCTGCTTGGCGACGGTGAGCGCACTTTAGGCCAGGAGAAAGATAAACGCCGCTAACGTCCGCGAAAAAAGAAGTGCGAGGCGGACTGGCGGACTGGCGGACTGGCGGACTGGCGGACTGGCGGACTGGCGGACTGGCGGACTGGCGGACTGGCGGACTGATCATAGCAGCGTTGCCTTGCAGTCAAGGGGCGAGCTGGAGAAATAGCAAGGCAAGAACTGTCGCACGAAGAGGAAATGCTGGGTGAGCAGAAATGCTGACACAAAAAAAAGGAGCCGCGAGGCTCCTTTTCTAGCTACGTGCAAATACTCGATAATATCTGCACGCTAATGTCTGGAGCGGGAAACGAGGCTCGAACTCGCGACCTCCACCTTGGCAAGGTGGCGCTCTACCAACTGAGCTATTCCCGCGTCGTCAGGAAGTGAAGTGGCGTCCCATAGGGGGTTCGAACCCCTGTTACCGCCGTGAAAGGGCGGTGTCCTGGACCACTAGACGAATGGGACGTAATTGCCGGGAGACCTGAACATTACCGCTAACCAATTGGTTACACAGCGTTTTTCTTGTCGCCCCTCTTCAAGACGGACAGAATTATGGACTAACTGATGGGTAATGGCAAGAGGCAAAATCGAATTAGCCTGTGCAGTGACATGATTACATGTGTGCCCCAGTGATATTCGCCAGCGTTTGCAGTGCGAAGACGCGGCACCGAGTGAGCGAACTGGCCCCTTCCCGCCCTCATGCGAATCCGATCATCAACAAAGCGCTATTGCCAGCAATCTCGCCGTCCCCGGGTTCACAAGGCAGCACCGCACGATTAGACGTCGTTGCGCTTCCCTCCCGGTGAAGCGCGAGAACATCAGCGAACCGTTAGAGGGTTCGCCCATGCGACTCGGCGACCTGCCCAAGCCAGCCAAATATCATTGGGCCGACTTCCGCCGGCCCGGCTCGACTGATCGACGCTTAACGCAGCCGCTTCACAGCTTGATAATCAGCTTACCTAAATTGGCACCTTCCAGCAGTCCGATAAACGCCTCTGGCGCCTTCTCGAAGCCATCGACAACATCTTCGAGATATTTCAACTTGCCGGCACTCACCCACTCGCCCATATCGCGCAGGAAGGAAGCGGACTGTTCCTTGGCAAATTCGGTCTGAATAAAGCCTCGCAGGGTAAGGCTGCGCGAAAGCACTTCACGCATCACCACTGGCAAGTGATCAGGCTCGGCGAAGGGGCCGGTCGCATTGTAGAGCGAAGCCAGTCCGCAAACCGGAATGCGGGCGTAGGTATTAAACAGCGGGAAAACCGCCTCCCACACCTTACCGAATACGTTCTCGAAATAGACATCAACGCCGTCGGGGCATGCCTTGGCCAATTGCTCGGCGAAGTCGTCAGCGCGGTGATCGACCGCTGCGTCGAAGCCAAAATGCTCGGTTAACAGGCGGCATTTCTCTTCGCCTCCGGCAATCCCAACGGCGCGCGCTCCCTTGAGTTTGGCAATCTGCCCCACTGCTGACCCCACTGGGCCAGTCGCCGCCGCCACGACAACCGTTTCACCCGCGCGCGGCTGGCCGATGGTCAAGAGTCCCGAGTACGCGGTAAACCCCGGCATGCCTAACACGCCCAGCGCAGTCGTCACCGGCACCTGCTGATCAAGCTTGCGCACATCGCTACCGTCAGAAATGGCGTAACGCTGCCAGCCCGAATAGGAAAGCACCCACTCCCCTTCGCTGTAATCGGGATGGCGGCTCTCCACCACCTGTGCCACTGTCCCGCCCACCATAGTGGCATCGATATCGACCGGCGGCGCGTATGAACGAGCGCTGCTCATTCGCCCGCGCATATAGGGATCGAGCGAAAGGTACTTGATCTCCAGCAGCACCTGCCCATCCTTCAACGCAGGAACATCCTCGCTTTCCAGCCTGAAATTGTCCGGCACCGGCGTGCCCTCGGGACGCGATGCCAACACGTAGCGCTGATTACGGTACTCGGCCATGGAGCCTCCTGATGCTTGCGTGCAAGTATCGTTGAGCAATGTGATACCCAACGTTTATAACCACCACCCTATGCCAGTGCGGCCGTACACGTCTACATAAGGGCTAGAGCGGGGGCTAACGCCTCAACTATCAACGCAGTCATATAAGCACCCGAGGCCAGTTTGGCCTGCTAGGTGGCGATACCATGAGCGGGGCCTCGCGCCCCGTTGGCTATAGGAAGGTATCGATGGAATGAAGGAAAGGTGTCGAGTCCGCTGTCGGTATCTGAATGTTATGAAAAAGTGGAGAAAAACTGCGGAGATAACGGGATGGCAGGTGGCAGGGCTTCCTGGAGGCTGTGACGCTTGTATGGAGCACATCTTAGGAACAAAAAAAGGAGCCGATAGGCTCCTTTTTAGCGAAGTGCAGACATCGATGGACATCTACACCTCATGAATTGGAGCGGGAAACGAGGCTCGAACTCGCGACCTCCACCTTGGCAAGGTGGCGCTCTACCAACTGAGCTATTCCCGCTTGTATTTCATACCTGAAACGCGTGGCGTCCCGTAAGGGGTTCGAACCCTTGTTACCGCCGTGAAAGGGCGGTGTCCTAGGCCACTAGACGAACGGGACATGTGCTGCGTGATCAACTGTCTCGATCAGGTGGCGCGCATATTACCGAGCGCCCCCTTTAGTGTCAACAGTGTATTGATATACGTCGGTTTTCAGCGCAGCGGCACCCGACCTGAATCCCGCCTCCCTCCTTCTCTATTTACGTACACAGCTCGGCCCACCGCGTACCGACATTCCCTTGCAACCTTGCGCGCATCCGGTAGCGTGGTTCACGCGCTGTGCGGTTGGCTTCCACCCCGCCACTTCGCTCGTCTATCCTAAGCAACAAAGCTTCTCTTACGCCTCGCTTACGAAGAAGCCAACGGATACAGTGGCTGAAGCTGGCGACGCCCTCCTTGGCACTACACGATGCAGGAGGTGCTTCGGCATTTCCGACCATGGTGCCGACTACATGTTCACCACGATTTGGTACCCTCTACTGCAGCGCGCCTCTATCATTCCCAAAACGCCGTAGAGCGTTGCTTTACAGGAAGAACTCTCATGACCGACGACAGCAACGATAAAGTACGTTTAAGCGATGCCGAGTGGCGCGAGCGACTCACCCCCGAGCAATATCGCGTAACCCGCGAAGCCGGCACCGAGCCCCCCTTTAGCGGTGATTACGAAGTCGCACCAATTCGCGGCACCTTCCACTGTATTGCCTGCGATGCGCCGCTGTTTCGCAACGACGACAAGTTTTCCTCGCACTGCGGCTGGCCCAGCTTCGATCGCCCGCTCGCCGATGCGGCGGTAGAAGAACACTTCGATACCAGCCATGGCATGCGCAGGGTCGAGGTCACCTGCCGCCGCTGCGATTCTCACTTGGGCCATGTGTTCCCCGACGGCCCAGCAGAAACCACTGGTTTACGCTACTGCATCAACTCAGTGGCACTACGTTTCGTGCCCGACGAAGAGACCAGCACCCAAGGTTAGGCCGAATGACGGCCAACGCGCTGCTATCTGCCGCGAGGCGCGGTTCGGGTAAATTGGCAGCAAGGCGTGTCGCGCCAAGGTAGCGCAATCAATAAGCGAACAGGCTAAGGGGTTGCCGTCCCGCAGCACGCCCGGCCGGAGCATCATCACTCTGGGCTTAAGAGCCGCTCTTTGCTGTGTGAGCAAATCCGCCGCTTCACCTTGGTGCTGTGATGCAGAAGCCGCTACAATCGCCGCTTCCGCTTTTATTCGACGCTCTTCCCAAGGCAGGTACCGCGATGCTCGGTTGGTTTCCAGGACACATGAACAAAGCGCGGCGCGAAATCCAAAAAGCGCTGCCGTCCATCGACGTAGTGATCGAAGTACTGGATGCGCGCCTGCCCTACTCGAGCGCGAACCCTATGCTGGCGGGGCTGACTCGCCACAAGCCAGTGCTGAAGATTCTGTCGCGAGAAGACTTGGCCGATCCGCAGGTCACCCAGCAATGGCGCGATCATTTCGATGCCCAGCCGAACACCCGTGCGCTACCGATGGTCACCAGCGATAAAAAAGCGCTGAAGCAGATTCCGGCGCTGTGTCGTGAGTTGGCCGGCCATATTCGTGCCGACCGCGACGTCAGAGTAATGGTGATGGGCATTCCCAATGTGGGTAAATCGACCCTGATCAACCATTTGGCAGGGCGTCGCATCGCCAAGGTAGGTAACGAACCGGCCGTCACCAAGCGTCAGCAGATTGTGCGTCTCGACAGCGGCATTGCCCTGACCGACACTCCAGGCGTGCTGTGGCCGAAAATCGAGGATCAGGCGAGCGCCTATCGCTTGGCGGCCAGCGGTGCTATTCGCGATACTGCGCTGGAATACAGCGACGTGGGGGCCATCGCCGCCGCCGAGCTTGCCAAACGCTACCCAGAGGCACTCAAGGCCCGCTACAAGCTCAAGGAGCTGCCGGAGTACACCGGCCCAGAGTCCCCCGCTGAAGTGGACGCTGACGGCCCGATCTACGTCGATCTGTTAGCGCGGGCAGGTTTCGATGGCGATGCGATTGTCGAGGCGATTGCGCGCAAGCGCGGCGGCTTGCGCAGCGGTGGAGTGGTAGACGTGCACCGCGGCGCTGAAGTGCTGCTGCACGAGCTGCGTGACGGCACGCTGGGTCGCATAAGCCTTGAAACACCGGACGATATTCCCGCTCACGACGAACAGCCCAGCGCTACCTTGCCGCCGGAGGAATAGAGCGCCGACTCGCCTTCAGCAGCGCCCTCTTCACCAGAAGCCCCGTCAGCAGACCCTTCAGCAGAAGCAGCCGCTCAGGAAACACCGCGTCGCGAGCCGTAATTGCTCGCCGAGCGCCCCGCCTTCCTTATATCACCTTCAGCGCCAAGCGCCCCTGCGGCTGGTATGGCGCTGGCAGCCTGAGCGGCTCCGCACCGGGCGTAAAGGCCCCCAGTACCCGTGCCGCGCTGGCCCCGGTACAGCTGGGCACCGTGCCCGGCAGCCCATGCCAACTGAGAAATCCGAGCAGCGCGAACGCGCACGCTTCCTTGGCCTGTGCAGGCAGTCCCAGCGCGTCCGACGGCGTGATGGTAAC
The DNA here is from genome assembly GCF_051251145.1 of Carnimonas bestiolae. Lineage (NCBI taxonomy): Bacteria > Pseudomonadati > Pseudomonadota > Gammaproteobacteria > Oceanospirillales > Halomonadaceae > Carnimonas > Carnimonas bestiolae. The sequence goes on from NZ_JBPCZK010000004.1 coordinate 86,157, forward strand.
GCCCGGCAAAGCGTCCGCCAGCATCTTCATCAATACCTGATTGTGCGTGCCGCCTCCCGCCGTCACCAGTTCCTCTATCGCGAAGGGTTTGAGCGCCTCAGCAATGCTGTGTGCCGTTAGCGCAGTCAGGGTTGCTATCGCATCGCGCGGATCGATATTGGGCCGCTGTGCCAGTGCTCGATGCAGATAGAGCGCGTTGAATAATTCCTTGCCGGTGGTCTTGGGGGGCGCTTCGGCAAAATAAGGCTCTTGCAGCAGCTGCGCCAACCACTGCTGATCAACCTCGCCTTGCGCCGCCCACTCACCGTTGCGGTCGAAACTGGCAACGCCCTCACTGAAGTGAAGCATCGCCGCATCGATCAGCGCATTGGCAGGCCCGGTATCGAACGCCACCGGCGGCTGGCCCTCGGTCACTACCGTAACGTTGGCAATGCCTCCTAAATTAAGCGCCGCCGAGCGATTGGCACGACCACGTAGCCACATCACGTCCAGCGCGCTCACCAAGGGCGCGCCCTGCCCGCCAGCCGCCACATCACGCACGCGGAAGTCGGCCACTACGGGCTTGCCGGTCTGTTCTGCAATCCAGGCGGGCTGGCCTATTTGCAAGGTACCCCGTACCTGCCCCTGTTCGACCCAGTGAAACACCGTCTGACCATGCGCGGCGACCAGCGCCGCCTGACCATCGCACAGCTCGCGATCAGCACGTACTGCCAGCTTGGCAAAGGCCTGACCGATCTCGGTATCCAAGCGACATTGGGTCGCCATATCCAGTGTGCCCGGTGGCAAAGCTCTGTTCAGCGAGGTAATGGTCTGCTCGCTGTAGTGGCTGCTGACCATCCCCAACAGTTGCAGAGTGATGACGTCGTGATCGAGGGTAATCTCTACCGCGGCCGCGTCTATCGCGTCGAAAGACGTGCCTGACATCATGCCAATGATTTTCATGCGCTGAAACTCCGTGCGTTGCTGCTGGCAAGGTAAGTGTTGGGACCAAAGCCTAACGGCAAGCCAAAGCCATGGCTAGCGCTGGCGCAGTAGAGTATGCTGGCTTGCTCACACACATTCGCCAGCGAACTCGCAAAGTAGCTAGATAATGAACGCTCCCATTCGTAAGTCCAAAAAGCTCGAGCACGTTTCCTACGACCTCCGCGGTGCCGTGCTCGAACACGCCAAGCGCCTCGAAAGCGAAGGCCAACGTATTCTGAAACTGAACATCGGCAACCCTGCCCCGTTCGGTTTTGAAGCGCCCGAGGAAATTCTTCAGGACATGATGCGTAACCTGCCTACCGCGCAGGGCTACAGCGATTCGAAAGGGATCTACTCGGCACGCAAGGCGGTGCAGCACGAAGCGCAGCGCTTGGGCATCGAAGGCGTCGATATCGAAGACATCATCATCGGTAACGGGGTCTCCGAGCTGATTCAGATGTCGCTGCTGGCGCTTCTGAACAACGGCGACGAAGTGCTGATTCCTGCGCCCGATTACCCGCTGTGGACCGCTGCCACCAACTTGGCGGGCGGTACTGCGGTGCATTATCTGTGCGACGAAGAGAACGACTGGCAGCCCGATGCCGAGGATATTCGCGCCAAGATTACGCCGAAAACCCGGGCGCTGGTGATTATCAACCCGAACAACCCAACGGGTGCCGTCTATTCACCAGAGAAGGTCAAGGAACTGCTGGCGATTGCCCGCGAGCACGATCTGGTGGTGTTCTCCGACGAAATCTACGACAAGATTCTTTACGACGGTGTCACCCACACCAGCACCGCGGCACTTTCTACCGATGTGCTCACGCTGACCATGAACGGGCTGTCGAAGAACTATCGCTGTGCAGGCTTCAGGGCATCGTGGCTAATTATCTCCGGCGACCAAAGCAACGCCAGCGACTTCGTGCAGGGCTTGAATATGCTGGCGTCCATGCGCATGTGTGCCAACGTGCCCTCTCAGCACGCCATCCAGACCGCGCTCGGCGGCTATCAGTCGATCAACGATCTAGTGCTGCCGACCGGCCGCCTGTGTGCCCAGCGCGATGTTGCGTGGCAGAAGCTCAACGAAATTCCTGGCGTTAGCTGTGTGAAGCCAAAGGGCGCGCTTTACATGTTCCCGCGGCTCGATCCTGAGGTCTACGACGTCAAGAACGATGAGCAACTGATGGTTGATCTGCTGCTGGAAGAGAAAATCCTGCTGGTGCAGGGCACCGCCTTCAACTGGCCACGTCCCGACCACCTGCGGATTGTTACCTTGCCGCAGGCAGACGTGCTAAGCGAAGCCATCGACCGCCTCGGCCGCTTCCTCGCACGACGTCGCTAACCTTCCCTTGCCGGCGCTCATTCCCGTTAAATTCACTCACGGGCGAGCGCCGGAACTTGAACATTTACGTTTCTCCCCCATCTAACCACCCTGACACAAGCACTTGGACAGCACGCCAACTCGCGATGCTGCCTGCCGCTTTCCATAACAGTTGATCACTGAGGCACCACGTACAAGTGCTCTGGGCGAATCGACGTATAACAACGCTATAACGTTTTATTTGGAGAAACCGCACATGATGAGGATTGCACTGTTCCTCGCTACCAACCTTGCCGTGGTGCTGGTCGCCAGCATTACGCTAAGGCTTTTTGGCATCGAACCTTATCTGTATCACGCCACCGGCATGAATCTGCAAAGCCTGTTGGTGATGTGCTTCGTGTTCGGCATGGTGGGATCGCTGATCTCGCTACTAATGTCGAAGACCATGGCTAAAATGGGCGCTGGTGTGCAAATCATCGAGCAGCCGCAGGATTCGCAGCAGCAGTGGCTGCTCGACACCGTCGGCGAACTAGCGCGCGACGCCGGTATCAAGATGCCCGAAGTGGGTATCTTCCCCGCTTCCCAGGCCAACGCCTTCGCCACCGGCTGGAACAAAAACGACTCGCTGGTCGCCGTATCCGCCGGGCTGATGCACTCAATGCGCCCTGAAGAAGTACGCGCGGTGCTAGCACATGAGATCGGCCATATCGCCAATGGCGACATGGTCACGCTGGCGCTGATTCAGGGCGTAGTAAACACCTTCGTGATGTTCTTTGCCCGCATCGTGGCACAGCTGATCAGCAGTTTTATGGCACGCGGCAGCGATAACCAGAGCGGCGGCCTCGGCTTTATGGGCTACTTCATCGTGGTAACGGTGCTGGAACTGGTGTTTGGCATTGCTGCCAGCGCCATCGTGGCGTGGTTTTCGCGCTGGCGTGAATACCGTGCCGATGCCGCTGGTGCACGACTGGCCGGCAGCGGCGCGATGATCAACGCGTTGACAGCACTACAGCGCGAAAGTGAACTGCCCGACCAAATGCCTGAGTCAATGACCGCCATGGCGATCACCCAAGGACGCACCCAGCAAATCATGCAGCAGCTGCTTGCCAGCCACCCACCGCTGGAAGAACGCATTCGCGCTTTGAAAGAAGCCGCCTATCGGCAGTAAGCGATGCTGATTGTTTTGCTACAAAGCCCGCTTCGGCGGGCTTTTTTGTGGGCAAAAGGCCGGTCTTTGGTAGCAGCATGAAGCTAATTCTTGGCACCCCAGCGCCCTCCCTCGTAGCTTCACTAAACCATGTAACGAGTTGATCAACGGAAAGGGGCTAACGTTTCGTATAAATATCACTCTCACTCTAGAGTGGGATTATATCTGGAAGGTTTAACAGCTCCGCAAAGTGCGCCGAAGCTCTAAGCGAGTTGCTAAACTGCTATCACTATCAACGGCTACATAGTGGAATAAAGTGCCGGTCTTCAGGCATACGATTGGCATTTTGCGTGACCAACCGACAGTTAACTTTAGGGCAGCCGAAGATATTGACGAATTAACATTATCAACCCAAGTTAAATGCTACATGAAAGATTTAATATTTACTAGTACCGAGCAGAAATTCACAATCACCATCGTTTCCACTATAGTGAATATTATCGCTCCAGTCCGTATATATTTTTTCTCTTTGAAGAGAATTTTAAAAAACTCTACAAACCAGCCTAAAGGTTTTGGGCCTCTTGCATTGTAAAAAGGGCGCAAGGACTTTGGCACAGGATTATCTATAACACAGCTAATAAAGTTTTTAACATTGATATACATTCCTAATAAAACTATTATCACGAAAATACCCACAGGGATGGCTAGTATATTAAAAGATTTCATCATAGCAACCAGCGATATTGCCATCAGAACTGATGTTGACAATAGGTTATTTAAGAAGTCAGGCAACTCCTCTGAAAATTTTTTATAACTAAAATTATCCGTTAATTTGGTTTTCATTAAAACTCCTCGCTCCAAAAAGGCGAATTATCGCAGTCAGCAGCACTAACTACTAATTCCGACACATTTATCATTAATTCAATATGGTAACGGGACCAAGAATACACGCTCCCAAAATAGTGTAAAGTTTATTTTTATTTGCATTTTCAGAAACATATATATTATACAAAAATTAGTAACAATTTTTTTCAAAAACTGACGCAAAAACAATTAGTTAAAAATGCATTGAACATTAGTCTAATAACCGATTTGGTGCTTTGCACGCATCACAGCGCCTATACCACTTAGCATAGAGCAATGTTTTAAAGGACAATTAGTGCGCTTATCGGATTCTCATTGGCGACCTACCCATTACCCGAGTAAATTTAACTGTATCCCTCGCACACACGGGGATACACCAAATGCCACAACAGCTGCACTATACATAAGGCCGTAGAGGTGTGGTGTGTTAATACCAGAGTCGAATAGCGAGCGAGAGAACAGACCGAGAGCCGACCAACCGCTAGCAGTCTCACTACAAACACTGTCGGAAAAGGCATAAGAATGCTCGCTACGCGGTAAAGGAACGCGGCGCTCCCCCTCGACACCGAATGTCGCCTTGGTTGGCCGCGGGCGCCAGCTCCCGCTCAGCAGGCCTTCCATGCGTAGGAAAACGTAGAGTTGCACGTCAACCTGTGCGGAAACCTGTGCCTTACACATTAACGGGCGTACATCATCGAGAGCTCGTAACTTCCCTTCCAAGTATGCGCCCCTTCCCAGTATGGCAATGGACTGATTCCTCTAGATTGACGCGTGATTATTTCCAGATAGTCGTTGGACTCGGACGGTGAGATTACGCTGGCTAATACTATTAAATAAAATTTTGAATATTTATTTAGTTAATAATGCCGCTACTTATTCATTTTTGATTTTTTTAATACCCTAGTGAGATAAGCCGCCATTTATCGCCCCTGATCTGCCGATAAAGAGCGTGGGAAGCGCTCTTGATACTCTTTTCGCATATAGTCGATATTATTTTATTTTCATTTTCCAAAATTTAGGCAATGATTATCGACGGTAGAGAAGTTGTTGCTTTAGGTTGAATGTTTCCTAAAGCGCTACCCGTTGATACTAAATAACAGCGCAGCAGAAACAGTGTAATGCATAGCGCGAAACTAGCTCGTTAGATATGAGTGGTCTTCAGGTAGCGAAGAATATCCCGCGCGCAGAATGCGCCGACCACTCGCTTACGATACGCACTAAAAAATGAGGAAAGAAGAATGAATAGCGTGAATAATGATGTTGAACAGTCTCATGATGAGCTTCCCAACGACTTGCTTGTGAACAGAAGAGGATTTATGGGCACGTGCCTGGCCGCCTCGTTCGTTCCTATCGCCTCGTTGATATCCCCAGCAGCAGAAGCTACCAATTGGGTAAAAGAATCCGCCAGGTTTGAAGCCGACCCATTTGAAGGATTAGATATTTGTCCCGTGGCAACGGCAGCGGTAGAAGGACCGTATTATATCGACAATAGAATCTTCCGGTCAGATATCACGGAAGGTCAGTCGGGTTATCCGATTAAGCTTAACATTAAAATAGTTAACTCCAATAATAACTGCACTCCTGTCGCCAATGCACTGGTCTCGATTTGGCATTGCAATGCTAAAGGAGAATATAGTGGCTACCTTTTCAGTAATCCCGATGTTAAGGCAGACCTGAGTGGAGCCGATGCTAGCGGACACGTAAAGTCGAGAGACGAGGAAAGATTCTTGCGAGGTGTTCAAGTCTCCGACAGCCTCGGCCGAGTCAAATTCAAAACCATTGTACCAGGTTGGTATAACCCCAGAGCGGTCCATTTTCATATCAAAGTATTTATTGAAAATAGAGTGTATGTATCCACTCAGCTATATTTGCCGCAGTCTCTAACGAATATTATCCACTCAACGCACAGTGACTATAAAGATAGAGGCGTCTCCATATTCACCAACGAAAACGACACCGTTAGGATCCAAAGTGGTATATCGGGCAATACTGATATCATGCGCGTTGTTTACAACGAACCAGGAACGCTGATCGCGTCCGCGACTCTGGGTACCACTGCGTAATGATGTGGGGGTATGTTTACGGGAGTGCTCCCCGCGTGTGCGGGGAGCACTATGGGATGAAGGTCAGCGTGGAAATTCCCGCCGGTCCATCATTGTAAAGGGAAAGATGATTCACGCCCCACTGCCAATGCCATCAACAGCACGGTATGAAGAAGGGGCCCTTAAGGGCCCCTTGGTAATGACACTTTACTCTAGTAATCCAACTTCACTCTGAGGGTGACGTCGCTTGCGTATTTACTATAAATACGCAGCCGATAAACTCCATCCATCCCAAGAATAATCAAATTACCACTGTCGTCCGCTTTAGCCTTCGTAATGAAGTCTTGTGGGTCTTTATTTTCTGCATTCAAGAAAGCGTACTTACCGCGGTTGGGGTCACTGTTCTCCCACCCGCTGCGAGAACGCACCGCAAGACCGCTAATGAGTGTACCAAGATCAGACAGCGCATTCGTGATCAAAGGAATAACCGTCAGTTGAATGGCAGTGACAGAGTGCTTTAGAGGAATCTCAACGTATCCACCCGAAGTAATACGAACCAGGTATTGTCCGTCTTCTGTCGTCACTGCACTATCATCTACCGGTGTCAGCAGGTTACTCCAATCAAAGTCAACGAAGCCTTTCTTTAGCCCATCAACATTAGCACGATTGACGAGCGCATTGCCCGGCAACACAGTGAAGGTGGAATCGACCTTGGCTTTAAAGGTGTCACCGCTGTAATAAGGAGTCAGAAGTCCCCCCTGTGTTATCGGTTCTGTTCCACCGGGTATTACTGCCCCTAATGTATTGCCACCGATGATAACGTTACGAACCACCCTCAATCCGCGTTTATGCCTATCAACCGTGATGAGGTTACCCCGGGAGGTTTCCGCATGGTTATTCATGATCTTCAGGGTTCTTACGTCATAAGAGGCGTAGTCGGACGTAAACCCGATAAACGACTTGGGGATTCCGTCTAGCTTATCCCAACTTACCCCAGCATCATCATTGTTGCTTGAGTAGTACCGGTTATTCTCAATGGTACCGCCCGAGAAGTTGTGGTACAGGATAGGAGGACCATCATAAACACCGTACATATGGTTGTTACGGGTGATAGTGTCCCCTGCGCGGTTAAGCACAATACCACTATTGACGCAGTAGTTGCCTTCAATCACCGTACCAACGCCATTACCATGCAAGTGAACCAGCATGGACGACTTACCCTTATTATCACCTGACGGCACGTCATGTTCATTTAGCGGGTATACCTGCAGTCCGTCACTTGCGGTACCACCTCCATCGTTGTAGCAGTTTCTTACCACGCAGTGAACAAAGCCTACATTAGAGTCAGGATTACTAGTGCCCTGAAGGTTGATGGCTTGCCAGAAACCTTTAAAGCGGCAATCCTCAATCACCGCATTGAAGTCAGAGAAGGCATTGATACCGGTTGAGCCAGGCCCTTTGTTCTTCCCGGGAGTGGAACCATCAACATTAAACTCACACCGACGGATCCTTGGGCGCCAGTTGGCATGGGTATAAATGACCGGCTGCTGGTCTGACTGTAGACCAAATCCTTTAAATACTTGATCTTCCATCACGATATCTTGAAGATGATCGAGCGTGAAGATAGTGCTGTAGTCGGTGCTATGCCCACGCCACTCACAATGGCCTGTAAGCTTAAACGTCACTTTAGGGAAAAATGAGCAGGAAGAAGTGACGCTTATTTTAATATCTCCATTGAGGATTTTTTCATTGTACGTATCAGACCAATAGATGAGCGCATCTTCCTCAATAAATCCACCGATACCTGCGCTCTGGGTATCACCATTAGGGAAAGTGACAGCGCCCCAAACGTTACGCTGGTCATAGTGATAGGCTAGTTCTTTATCCGACAGGTTCTTGAACTTCACTTTACAAGCCTGGAAAGTATTCCCTGAGAAGCGGTCGTACACCTCCCCTTCTAGCGTTAAGTCATGGAGATAGTTATAAACAGAGGTTTGTTCAGTCCTGAAATGTTGGTTACTGCGGTCCTCTTGGTTAATGTTGTTAACGATGTTGACTTGCCCTTCCGTCCACTTGTCACGACTTTCCCCAAGTCCACCGCGAGTGACATATGTCAATACCGTATCACCCACCTCTACGTTGTAAGGGATGTACTTCGGATAGAAGACGCTGTTACCGTAGTGAGTATCCTTAATCAACGAGATGGGATTCTCATTGAGTTTCTCTACACGAACTTCAAAGAGTTTTCCGTTAGAGCCGCTCGGCATGGTGGCATCGACATCGATCGATGTATTCGTCCCGAGGAAATGGATATCAACGCCGCCTCTTTTTTCATCAGTGAAGTAATCCTTATACTCCCCCTTGGACAGCCGATATTGTCCCTCTGGAACCAGGTAAGTTTTATTCGGGTTTTTAAATGCCTCATCAAAGTAAGGACCGATGTCATCCCCATCCTGAAGACCTAGCTGGAAGAAGTTGATTGCATCATTCTCTGACATGATAGATTCCTCTTTTTTAAAGAGAGAGGGACTTCTCTCCTATCCATTAGTTTAATAACGACGATTAACCAATACGTAACCGTTTTGCTGTCCAGTGGATATCCACTCCCCGATGAGCTTATCGCCAACTTTATCATCGGCGGTTACTTCAGCATCTTTATTAACAATTTTTTAAATAAAGGTGGCCCTGCTGCTCATATTCAGCTCCTTATTTACCATATGTTAATTTCGAATAGCTGAATGCCTACATTATTCGTTCTACAAGACAGGGACCTGCGTTTATGACTTTAAAGGACTACACGCCTTTAAATGCTGTTAGGTCGCTATCTTCAATTTATCCTCTCATACGCAGGGATGAATCATGCTTGCCGCGCTTTGTGAGAGAGTGATTCGACGTTCTCCATCCTGCAAAGCCTGCTGCAGCGGGCTTTTTTTGCGCCGACCTCTGAGCGCCCCCGCTCCTCTCCTCCCCTGACCATTTCTCTGCACAGCATTCGCTGCTGCTATCGATCACCGTTATAATGGCGGATCGATATGGTTCGCGGGGGTAGCAAGGTGATTATTCGCTGGGAGCACGGGCACGACTATTTGCTGGTTCATCTGCATCAGGACATGCTGGGGGACTGGGTGCTGAGTCGTGCCTGGGGCCAGAAGAGCACGCGTTTCGGCGGACTGCGCCACGATGTGGCGGAAACTCGTGAGCAGGCGCTGACCTGGATTAATGACCTCGATCATATTCACCGCTCGCGCGGCTTCCATAAGGTGCTGGAAACCTCCGAAGAGAGCAGCGCGGGGCAGCAGGCACTTAAGCTACTGGAAGATCTGCAGGACGCCTAATGCCGTGAATGGCGCTCTGCTGTCGCCATAAATCACCGAGAGCGGCAGCGATAACTTGCTTCGCCACCTGCCAAAAGCTCGCTTCAACGGGCTTTTCGTGCACGGGCAATCGGGCAATCGTGCTGCTGCCCCCCCACCAGCCCGCTACTGCTCTGGCTCAGCATAGAAAAGAGCAACATCTCGCTTCACCACTGCCAAAAGCCCGCTTCGGCGGGCTTTTTCGTGCTGGAACAAAAGGGAAAGGTGCGTAGCGGCAGAGTGGCACGGTCGGTGAGCGAATAGGCTGAGGGGCCTGCCATTCGGTAGCAGGCCGCTCCAGAGCTATCACCGAAGGCGTGGGAGCGCTCGCTACTTGGTATGCGAACGCAGCGCTCCACGGTGGTGGCGCTGCAACACCGAGCTTGGTGAGAGACAACGCTCGCTAGGCGTTTTTCTTGCGGATTTCGAATACGTGATGAATTCCGGGACGGCGCTCGAAATCGGGGTCGATAGTATGGCGGCTAATGTCTTCCACATCGAAGCGCTCGGCGAGCTCGGGATCAAGCTTGAACTTGCGCTGGTTATTAGAGAACACCAAGGTGCCCGCAGGTGCCAGGCGTGCCATGCAGAGCTCGACCAACCGCACGTGATCGCGCTGAATGTCGAGCGTCGAGGACATCTTGCTGGAGTTCGAGAAGGTGGGCGGATCGAGGAAAATCAGGTCGAAGTAGCTGCGCTCGCGCTTCAGCCACTCGAAGCAGTCTTCCCGCACCACCGTGTGCCTGCCCATATGCAGCCGGTTCAGCGCGAAATTGTCGGCCGCCCACTCCAGGTACGTATTCGACATATCAACGCTGATGCTCTCCCGCGCGCCGCCGAGCGCGGCCTGCACGGTGGCGGTACCGGTGTAGCAGAACAAATTGAGAAAGCGCTTGCCCTGCGCCATTTCTTTTAGCTTGCGACGCACCGGCCGATGATCGAGAAACAGCCCTGTATCAAGGTAATCGCGCAGGTTCACCCACAGCTTCGCGCCCTCTTCTTCTACCTGAAAACGCTGCTGGGAAGAAGAATGGCGCTGGTATTGCGACTTGCCGGTTTGGCGCTGACGAGTCTTAAGGAAGATGCGATCGGAAGCCACTTCCAGCACCTCGGGCAGCGCGCCCAGTGCTTCATGCAGCCGCCGTTCAGCGCTGCGTGCATCGATCGAGCGCGGCGGTGCGTATTCCTGAACGTGTACCCAACTGCCGTAAATATCCACTGCCAATGCGTATTCCGGCATATCGGCGTCGTAGAGGCGATAGCATTGAGTACCACTGCGTTTTAGCCATTTGCCAAGGCGCTTTTTATTCTTGCGCAGGCGATTGGCAAACATCTGCGCACCTTCACTGTGACTAACGCCAGCGCTCGCTGCTTGTGCAGCGCCTTCGTTATTCATGCCCCGTGCATCGCGCTCGTCGCGGCCATACACGTCGATCAGCAGCAGCTTGCAGTCGATCGCACCATTGCGCAGCGCGTACTGCTTGTGCGCTTTCAGCCCGGTGCGATGCCCAAGCTCGGGGTTGCCGGTGAACAGCGCCAGCCGCCAACCGCCGAATTCGCTACGCATGCGCTCACCCAGCGCCTGATAGAGCGGAATCAGTGCAGGCACATCACCAATACGCTCACCGTAAGGCGGATTGGTAATGATCAAACCGCGCGACTGGTGGGCAGGCGCCTTGAGTCGCGCGACTTCACCACGCGACAGCGTCAGCCATTGGTCAACGCCGGCACGGCGTGCATTCGCTCCTGCCGCTTCCAGTGCCAGCGCATCGGCGTCCTGACCTACAAATGCGGCCGTTAGCGCACTCTTGCCACGCGTCGCCCGCTCCCGCGCTTGCCCCAGCACCTGCTGCCAGCGCTGCTCCTGATGCTGCTTCCAGCCATGAAAGCCGAACCGTCGCCGCCACAGGTTTGGCGCGATATCTGCGGCCATCAGCGCCGCTTCGATCAGTAGCGTGCCTGAACCGCACATCGGATCGACCAGCACCTCGCCCTGCGCCGCACGCTCCGGCCAACCGGCGCGAATCAGCAGCGCCGCGGCAAGATTCTCCTTGAGCGGTGCCTTGCCGCCTTCCAGACGATAGCCGCGCATATGCAGGCTATCCCCCGACAGATCGAGGCCGATCATCAGTCGCTCACGGTGCAGGTGCGCGTAAATACGCACATCCGGCGCTTGCAGCTCAACGCGTGGGCGCTCCTCACCGGCGCGCTGCAGACTGTCAACGACGGCATCCTTGATTACCTGAGCACCAAAGCGGGTGTGCCGAATAGCCTCTGACTGGCCGTGAAAATCAACCCGCAGGGTTGCTCCACCGCTGATGTGCTGCGGCCAATCGACGCCAATCGCTGCTTTGTAGAGAGCGTCGGCGTCACTCACCTGTTCGGCTTCGCCCAGCGTCATGATGATGCGGTTCGCCAGCCGTGAATGCAGACAGCATGCGTAGAGCACCTCAAGCGTGGCGTGCCCGCTTACCCCCGCTACCGTGGTGCCGTCGATGGCGGCATCCAGCGCAGTCAGTTCGGATGCCAGCAGTTGCTCGATGCCGCGTGGGCAGGTCGCAAAAAACGCGAGGGAATTGGATGAAGTCATAACACCTGCAAGGGTCAGAAGTCGTTTGGCTAAATGGCGTTAATAACACCTTAAGCCGTGCGGGTTCTGCCACCGTTCACAATAAAAGAAAATTCGCCCAAAGAAGCATCGGAAAGGCATCGACAGGGCAATCAAAATGTCATACAACAGGTAGTCCAGCTGTTGCAGAAAGCCCCCAACGGGAGCGCACAAATGCACCAGCACATGAAGCCACAAGCTTCAGCACGGCGCATTCGCGCCAGTAAGGGAAAGCATTATCGCATACTGTTGACGGCGTGCCTCTACTGATCGTGTCGCCGCGCCACTTCAACCCCTTACCACAATCACTGACGTCTACCCGCGACGCCAATCGCAGCAAGGTATTTTCGCAGAACCATGGGGAGTCATCCCCCAAACATCGCTACTCCGAGGAAGAACAGGCGCTCCGCCGCTTCCCCTCTACGCACAAGCAATGTGAGGTGTTCCATGAAAAAACATAAGCGCGATCCATCCCAGCAAGCCTTTTCTCGCGGCTACAAGGCCGGCATTAGCGGCCGCTCCCGCGATCTTTGCTCTACTCAGGTGATTAACCAGCGCGCTGCTTGGCTTAACGGCTGGCACGAAGGCCGCAATGATCAGTGGGAAGGAATGACCGGCGTTTCGGGCATTCATAAAAACCCCACCGTGCACGCCGCCACTGCCAACGTGTAGGCACGTCATTGATTACCGAGGCCCGCTCCATGCAGCGGGCCTTTTTGGTGGGAAATGTTGCGACTCGCCTCGCACCACACAACGTGCTGCATTGGGCCACCTTCGCCCTTCGCCCTTCGCCCTTCGCCCTTCGCCCTTCGCCCTTCGCCCTTCGCCCTTCGCCCTTCGCCCCTCTTGGTATCGCCAGCACTTCTCCACGATGGTCGCCAGACCTGTAATGGGCCTAGGCCCTCCGAACTCCTAGCGCACTTGGCCCTTTTAACTCCCGCTATCGTTGCCTCGCCGATGCGGCGCGAGCGCGTGAAAACTTCACCGTCGCAGCATGTAAGCGCCAATGCACCCGCCGTCCACGGCGATGCGGCAAGACGCGCAAGCAGCACAAAACACGTTATCAACCATTCATGGCTGGCGAATCGCCGGAAAACTAGTTAACTTGTTAACTTAATAGCGATAACGCTTGCCGTTCCATCAGTCGCCTCTGCCAACAGCGGTTCGTACAAGCAACCGGTATGGCCGTTAGCGTCGGCACGCTCCTCTCCCACATGAAGGGAGATGGAGTCGCTGGATGCGGAAAGCAGTGAAAAACGCGTCGAGGACCGACGTAACCAGCCAACTGGCACTTGGTGCCGTGATATACCGAGGAGGAAATCGATATGCGAGTAGCACTACTTCCTGAAGTTACTGCGTTTCTCAAACGTCAGCACGGCCACTTTATCGACGGTCAGCCGCGCGAAGGTACCGGTGCCGAGCGCATCGAGGTGATCAACCCCAGCGACGACCAACCGATTGCCACGGTGGCAACGGCGACGTCGAGCGACATAGAGGCGGCGGTGGCGTCTTCCCTGAGTGCTTTCAATAGCTCGTGGCGCCATACCCTGCCGGCTCAGCGTGCCGAAGTACTGTATCGATTAGCCGACCTGCTCGAACAGCACCGCGAAGCCCTGGCGCAGCTCGAGACGCTGCAATCGGGCAAGCTGATTAGCCTGGCGCGCAATTTCGAGATCACCACCGCTGCAGCGTTTTTACGCCACTACGCAGGCGCCGCTACTCGTATTACGGGCGAGACCATCACGCCGTCGATTCCCTCCTTCGGTGACGAGCGTTATACAGCGTTCACCCGCCGCGAGCCACTAGGCGTAGTGGTGGGCATCGTGCCGTGGAATTTCTCGATCATGATTGCGGTATGGAAGTTCGCTTCTGCGCTGGCCACCGGCTGTACGGCGATTATCAAGTCCTCGGAATTCACCCCGCTAACCATGCTGCGTATCGCTGAAATTGCGCTCGACGCTGGCGTTCCTGCGGGCGTGCTGAACGTGATCAACGGCAAGGGTGAAGCAGGCAGTGCCCTGATTAGCCATCAGGATGTCGCCAAGGTTAGCTTTACGGGCTCGGTGCCGACCGGTATTGCCGTGGGCACTCAAGCGCTGCAGTCACGGCTAACGCGGTTTACGCTCGAATTGGGCGGCAAGAACGCGGCCGGATTCTTGCCCGATTGCCCGATCGAGAAAATCATCGACGGTATCTTCGAAAGCGGCTTCATTAATCAAGGCCAGATTTGCGCTGCTGCCGAGCGCTTTTACGTTCCCCAGCCATTGCTCGACGACGTTCTAACGGGTATCAAGCAGCGCCTTGAGCAACTGCAGCCGGGCGACCCTATCGATGAGCAAGCGGACTATGGCCCTGTAGCCAATCGGGCTCATCTTGAGAAGCTCAACGCCGCCTTTGCCAAAGCGCGGCAGGAAGGCGATCAGGTAATTACCGGTGGTCACGTGCTTGATCGCCCGGGATGCTATGTCGCCCCTACTATTATTCGTGCGCATAGCCCTAATGCCTCATTGCTGCACGAAGAAACCTTCGGCCCGGTGGGCACCTTCATTGGATATGACACCGAGCAACAGCTGATCGAGGCGATGAACGCGGGCCCCTACGGTCTTTCGGCGAGCCTTTGGACCAACGATCTTAGCAAAGCGCTACAGCTTATTCCGCAAATCAACGCCGGTACTTTATGGGTGAATATGCACACCCTGCTCGACCCTGCGGTGCCGTTCGGCGGTATCAAAAGTTCGGGTATGGGGCGCGAATTCGGTGATGAGTTCATTAACGACTACACCGAGCTCAAGTCGGTACTGGTGCGCTACTAACTCGCCACCGCAACCTTACTCAGCTATGTAGTGACGCGCACCAATAGCGGCGCAGCCAGCCCTATTGGTGCCCACCCGCGCTGTTTGCCTAAACGCACTGCTCCCGAGGCAACGCCTCGTTACTGTTCCGGCTGGCGTCACCACACGTGAACACAGGCCATTACCGCGCCACCCAAAGCCTATGGCGGTTCGGCGTATCGGCGTATCGGCGGTTCGGCGGTTCGGCGGTTCGGCGGTTCGGCGGTTCGGCGGTTCGGCGGTTCGGCGGTTCGGCGGTGCAGGCAATGTTGCCCGTACAGGATGCGTAAACCCTATTGCTGACTTGAATTTCTGCAAAAAAAAGCCGCCACCCAAACACCCCGGTGACGGCAACAACGCTTCCGTTACAGTGAGCTTCCCAGCTTATAGCCCTTCTCTCGATCACCCTTGCGCGTGTAAGAAAAGCCATCGGCGCCAACCGTCACGTCGATCTCCTTGGGCTGCTCGCGCTGCGTTAACGGCACCAGATTGCCGTCCAGATCGACCACCCGTGATCCCTCGGTGTACCAGCTCGGCACCACCGCATTACCCCACCAATCGCGGCGCTGATTATCATGAACATCCCACGACACTCTGGGGGTATCGGGATCGCCGGTGTAGTAATCCTGCGTGTAGATTTCAATACGATGTCCATCAGGATCGCGCAGGTAGAGATAAAAAGCGTTGGAAACACCGTGCCGCCCCGGCCCGCGCTCAATGGCATCGGACTGGCGCAGGGCACCCAGCTTGTCGCAAATAGCCAGAATGTTGTGTTTCTCATGCGTAGCAAAGGCAATGTGGTGGACGCGCGGACCGTCGCCGCCGGTCATTGCGGTATCGTGCACCGTGGATTTACGGCACATCCAGGCGGCGTACTGGACACCCTGATCATCGCAAATATCCTCGGTCACTCTGAAGCCGAGTGCTTCAGCAAACGAGATACCGCGCGCAACGTCGGGGGTAATCTGGTTGAAATGATCCAGCCGCACCAGCGCCCCGGGAATATGCAAATCGTACCGCCACGTCAAGCGCTCGACATGTTCCACTTCGTGGAAGAACTCCAGGGTAAAGCCCAACGGATCTTCCACCCTCACGGCATCGCCCACGCCGTCCACAAAGCCATCGCTGCGACGCTCAGTGCGACACCCCTGCGCCTTGAAATACGCCTCAGCCAGCGCAACATCAGCGGCGCTGCGAACACGATAGGCCAGTGCCGCCACAGCAGCATGCTGTGCCTGCTTGAGCACCAGATTGTGATGAATGAACTCCTCGAAGGTGCGCAAATAAAGCGCCTCAGAGGACTCTTTGGTAACCACCAGGCCAAGCGCTCCCACATAAAAATCGCGCGCGGCGGCAAGGTCGGTAACGTGAATTTCCATATAGGCACAGCGCAGTATGTCGGGTATTTGTGCCTGCGCTGTGGAGTCGGCATTTGTCATGGTGTTTCTCTCACGAAGAGCTGCAAGGAAGTCTGGTTGTGCGTTGCTTATAGCGTTGGTTATTGCATGCTGCGGTATCGCCGTATTTCAGTAGTGCCCTGTACCCGTATTGCGTGTGACCGTATTGCTCATCCACGCCACGCCAGCCGCGCCTAGCGATCGATAGCATGACGCTGCCTAAATTCACTTAATCGCTTCGACAGCGCCGCGGTGAAAAGCCCGATATCACTACCTACCGCCACAAAGGCCGCGCCGAGGGTCAGATAGTGCTGAGCAAGCGTTAGATCGCTGGTCAGAATGCCGGCGGGCTTGCCTACTTCACCCAGCCGCGTAAGCGCATCTACCACCACTTGCTGAACCTCAGGGGCGGAGGGGCGACCGATAAAGCCCAAGTCTGCCGCCAAATCGGCGGGACCAATAAAAACGCCATCCACGCCCTCAACTGCCGCGATGTCGTCCAGCGCGTCTAGTCCAGCGCGGCTTTCGATCTGCACCAACAAGCAGACTTGCTCATTGGCGGTGCTCAGATAATCATCAATGGCGTTGAAGCGCGACGCCCGCGCCAGCGCTGCGCCGACGCCGCGAATACCGTGCGGCGGATAGCGCACCGCGCGCACCAACTGCTCGGCCTGTGCGGCACTTTCGACCATCGGAATCAGTAAGGTTTGCGCGCCAATGTCGAGCAACTGCTTGATCATCCACGCCTCACCGACCGGTGGGCGTACTACCGCGTGGCTCGCGCTGGCCTGAACTGCCTGCAATTGGCCCAGCAGCAACGGCAGGTCGTTGGGCGCATGTTCAGCGTCCAGCAGCAGCCAGTCATAACCCGCCGCCGCCGAAATTTCGGCGCTGTAGGCGTTAGCGAGCGCCAGCCACAAACCAATTTGAGGCGACGAAGATCGTAGCGCTTGTTTGAACGGATTAATCGGCGCGGGCATCACTGCTCCTTCACTGAAAGTAGACGGCAACCGTGCCGAGAGGGCCAAAATCGCCGACGATGGTATCGCCGCTGCGCGCCTCGACGGTGCGGATAAACGACCCCGACAGCACCCACTGCCCCGCATCGATGGCTTCTCCGTACTCCGCCAAACGATTGGCCAACCATGCAATACCCGTGGCGGGATGATTGAGCACCGCCGCGCCGAGGCCGGTCTCTTCGACCACGCCGTTACGGGTCACAATGGCACCCGCCCAGCGCAAATCGACGGCGTCTACCCGCATTGGCCGTCCTCCAGTCACAAAGCCACCGTTGGCAGCATTGTCAGCGACGGTATCGATCACCGTGCGTTTTTTCCCCGTGGCTGGGTCCGCGCGTATCACTCGGGTATCGAGAATCTCCAGCGCAGGCACCACGTAATCCGTCGCATTCAGCACATCGAGTAGCGTTACGCCCGGCCCTTTAAGCGGCGAATGCAGCACAAAACACAGCTCGGCTTCGATACGCGGCTGAATGAATCGCCCGGCCGGAATAGTCGCCCCATCGCCAAACTCCATGTCGTCCAGCAGCGCGCCCGAATCGAGCGTATCGATCTCCAAAAGCGACTGCATGGCGCGCGATGTCAGCCCGATTTTCCAGCCCACCAGCCGTCGTCCCGCTTTCCTTTTGCGTTCGATCCATGCTTTCTGGACGGCATAGGCGTCGTCGAGCGTCATGTCGGGAAAGCGCAGCGACAGCAAGCCGATTTGACGCTGCTGCTGCTCGGCCGCTTCCAACCAATCTACTGATTGCTGAATGTGCTCACTGCTTAGCATGCCGCGCCCTCGTCTTGCACCGAATTGCGCAGCGTGCCGATGCCTTCGGCTTCTACCTCAATCACATCACCGGGCACTAGCCACTGCGGCGGCTCCAGTCGGGCACCAGCGCCAGTGGGCGTACCGCACACGATCACATCGCCCGCCTCCAGATGCGTGAAGGTAGAGATATAGCTGATCAGATAGGCGAAAGAAAAAATCATTCGGGAGGTACGGTCGTCCTGACGAATTTCGCCGTTAACACGCGTCTGCAAACGAATATCTGCCAATTGCGAAGCATCGTGGAAAGGCACCAGCCAAGGGCCAAGAGCACCGGAGTGCACAAAGTTTTTGCCCTGGGTCACGTTGAATTTGGCGTGCCGCACCCAGTCTCGTAGCGTGCCTTCATTGCACAGCGTTAGCGCGGCAACGTGGTCGAGCGCATCCTGCTCGGCAATACGCCGACCAGCGCGACCGATCACCAGCGCAATTTCACCTTCGTAATCGAGCTGCTCGCTTTCGGGCGGCCGTATTAGCGGCTGCAGGTGTCCGGTAAACGATGAAGCAAAACGAATAAACAGCGACGGATACGCGGGCGCTGCCTGACCATCCTTGTATTCCGCGTTGCGGTCGGGGTAGTTCACCCCCACGCAAATAATCTTGCCGGGCCGCTGCAAGGGAATCAGGAATTCAATGTCGTCCACTGCCAGTTGCGGAGTCTGCCCCTGAGCAGCGCTTGCCAACTGATCAAAGGCATTGGCGTGCGCCACGTCATCCAGCGTAGGGAACTGCGGCAGCAGCGTGTGCAACGGCACCACGCCCGCCTCGGTAATCGCTCCGTAGCCGACGTCACCGGCATGGCGGTAGCGCGCAAATCTGCTTGTTGGCATGCCCACTCCCCCCACCTTCAGTTGACCAACTGTGGAATCACCTGCGCCGAGTCAGCGAAAGCGATGTTCTTGGTTTCCATGTAAAAATCGAACGACCAGTCACCGCCATCGCGGCCAATGCCAGAAGCCTTCACCCCGCCAAAAGGCGCCGGAAGGTGGCGAACATTTTGCGAATTCACCCAGATCATGCCCGCTTCCAGCGCATCGCTAACGCGAATAGAGCGGGTGACGTCCGATGTCCACAAATAGGCCGCCAGGCCATAAGGCGTGTCGTTGGCGATGGCGATGGCGTCGGCCTCGTCGCTGAACGGAATCGAAGTCAGCACCGGACCGAAAATTTCTTCCTGCGCGATAGGCGATTGATTACTAACGCCAGTGAACAGCGTCGGCTCGACATAGCAGCCTCCACCGGGGCCGTCATACTCTCGGCCGCCAGTGGCGATGGTGATACCGCTTTGGCGGGCCAGATCGAAATACTTGAGCACCTTCTGCTGGTGCTGCGGATGAATCAGCGGACCAATAACGGTCGCGGGATCGAGCGGATGCCCTACCTTGATTCTGGCCGCCTTCTCGGCCACTCGCGCATTGAACTCCTCGTAAATGCTGCTCTGTACCAGCAGCCGCGACGACGAGGTGCAGCGTTCGCCGTTCAGCGAATAGATCATGAACACGGCAGCGTCGACCGCTCGTTCGATATCCGCATCTTCGAACACAATGACCGGATTCTTGCCCCCCAGCTCGAAGTGCACGCGCTTCAGGGTATCGGCGCCCTGCTTCATGATCAGCGAACCCGTGCGGCTCTCGCCCACAAACGCCAGCGCTTTGATCGATGGGTGTTCGGTGAGCGCTTTGCCCGCTTCTTCTCCGAAACCGTTCACCACGTTCCACACCCCACTCGGCAGCCCCGCCTCATTGGCAATCTCTGCCAGCAGGCTGGCGGTCAGCGGCGAGAACTCGGCAGGCTTATGCACCACACTGCAGCCGGCTGCGAGCGCTGGCGCTATCTTCCACGTAGACAGCATGAAGGGGGTGTTCCATGGCGTAATAACGCCCACCGGGCCGATCGGATAGCGCGAGGTGATATTGATTTGGCCATCACCACGCAGCGATTTACCGTCGCGCGCTTCAGGTGCTCTGTCGGCGAAGAAGCGGAAATTTTCCGCACCACGCAGGGCCGCCTGGCGCATAAAACGGTAGGCCTGCCCAGTATCGATACACTCGAGCAACGCAATCTCTTCAGCTCGCCGCTCGATCGCATCGGCCATGCGGTGCAGCGCCGCCTTGCGCGCTTTGCCCGACTGCGCTGCCCACTCCTTGAACGCACCTTCCGCTGCCTTGGCGGCTAGATCGATATCTTCCGCCTTACCATGCGCCACGTGCGCCAAGGGCGTTAGATCGATGGGGGAAATCGTCTCGAAGGTGGTGTTATCAACCGCCGCACGGGCAATCCCACCGATATAGTTCGGCACGCCATTGGTGTTGAACCTGTCGAGATACTGCTGTGCTTTTTCCAGCTGCTGCTCAAGAGATGCCATGGGAGTTCCCGTCGAAGATCAACCGCTCAAAGGAGCGAGAATTAACTTAACCTGTTAAATAAAATGGCAACAAACCATGTCGGATGTCAAGATATTCATCGCGTGTATCCGGCTATCAGGCCCAACACGGCGAATGCCAACGCCCGTATGCCCTATCGAACTGCCCGCCACTGGCGCGCTCCACATAATTACCGCGGTTGCGCGCCAGCGACCTTTGCTGGGTGGGCGAATCAACACATGCCCAACGCACGCTGATGCGGTAGGCTTGGGGCAGCCACATCGTTCCCATTGTCCTGCCGAGTAATCAATGACTCACGACACGCCGCCATCCGACCTGCTCGCCGCTGAATCACCTAGCTCACTACGTACACCGCGCGAATCGCTACCGATCGCGCTGCTGCGCGCGCGCGAAAGCGTGATGACGGCGTTTCGCCCGATGCTAGCCAAGCATGATCTTACCGAGCAGCAGTGGCGCGTTATTCGCCTGCTGCATGAAAACGGCGAGATGGATGCCTCGGACGTGGCGGCCCGCGCCTTTGTGCTGCTGCCAAGCCTGACGCGCATTACCCGCACGCTTGAGGGCAAGCAGGTTATTTCGCGCCGCCGCGATCGTCTGGATGGACGTCGCACTTTGCTGAAACTCGAGCCTGCCGGCGCCGCCATCATTCATGAAGTGCTGCCCGACCATCGTCGTATTTATCAGGAACTGGAAGCACATTTTGGGCGCGAGTGGCTAGCCGACCTGCTGGAGCGGCTAGAGTTGCTGATCAACTACTAAGCCGCGAACTTCGCCCTCTCATCCTTGCGATTGCCCGCTTCGTGACGTGCCTTCCCGCCAACGTCAGGTAGTAATGTGCCCACCACCAATACTTAACATGTTAACTTTTGACCAAAAAGCGCTATGCTAATCGGGACGCGCCATCGAGAGCGCACCTTGATAGGAGAATTCCCATGCCGCACTTGGTTGTTCTTCATTCTGCAGAGCTTGAGCAAGAGCTGGATATCGCCGCACTGCTGCGCAACCTGGCTGACTGTCTGGCAACTCAGCGCGATGCCAACGGCGTTTTGATATTCCCTACCGGTGGCATTCGCGTGTTCTCGTACCCCGCTACTCACAGCGCAATTGCTGATGGCAGCGGCGACTATCGCTTTATGTACGCCCACTTGCGAATTGGTACAGGGCGCGCGAAAGAGATCCACCAGGCGGTCGGCGATACGCTATCAGCGCTGCTGAACGAGGCGATCACGCCACTGCTGGCCCAGCACCCGATCGGCGTTACGCTGCAAATCGATGAGAGCACGAATCAAGTCTTCGATTTCAAGGCCAGCTCGCTGCACCCGCTGTTCCAGCAGCGCAGCGCGAGCGACGCCCACAAGGATACGCCTAGCGGCAAATAGGCGAGCGGCGCATTAGCACAGATCGGCAAGTTGTCGGGCGTTGAATTGATAGCCAGCGCGAAGCCGCGCGACACTCGCCACATCACCTTGTGCCCGCCCCTTCGGGACTTACTTATTACCTGCCAGAACTGTGGGAAGCATTGCTATGTCAACAACCATCGACTTCCGCTACCTTTCCGAAGCCGACATGATTCAGGCAGGCGTCACCAATATGGCGGACTGCATCGCGACCATGGAGGAGATGTTTCTGCTGTTGCACAGCGGCGACTATCGCATGGCCGGGCCGAACAGCGATTCCCATGGCGCTATGGTGACCTTCCCGGAAAACTCGCCCTTCCCGACAATGCCCAAGCCCACCGCTGATCGCCGCTTCATGGCAATGCCGGGATATTTGGGCGGTGATTTTCACGTAGCGGGCATGAAGTGGTACGGATCAAACGTTGCCAACCGCGACAAGGGATTACCCCGCTCTATTCTGATGTTCGTGCTGAACGATGCGGATACCGGCGCCCCCTTGGCCTTTATGTCGGCCAATCTGCTTTCCGCCTATCGTACGGGCGCCATTCCTGGTGTCGGTGCGCGTCATCTTGCCAAGGCAGATGCCCGGGTGGTCGGCATACAGGGGCCAGGCGTGATGGCGCGCACGTCGTTGAGCGCGTTCGTGGCAGTGCGCCCCACTATCGATACGCTCAATATCAAGGGACGCAGCGC
Organism: Carnimonas bestiolae; assembly: GCF_051251145.1. Classification (NCBI taxonomy): domain Bacteria; kingdom Pseudomonadati; phylum Pseudomonadota; class Gammaproteobacteria; order Oceanospirillales; family Halomonadaceae; genus Carnimonas; species Carnimonas bestiolae. Next base: position 108,990 of record NZ_JBPCZK010000004.1, read on the forward strand.
CCAGGGCGTGCAGAACTTTGTCGATTGGGTTAAAACAAGCTTTCCCAGCATCGTCACGATCAACGTCGTTGATAGCACCGAAGAGGTCGTCAGAGGCGCGGATATTGTGACCTTCTGCACGTCGACGCCAACCGGCAATCCCGACGAATATCCGCCGCTGAAGCGCGAGTGGTTGTCACCGGGGGCATTCGCCGCGATGCCGGCGGCATGCTGCATGGACGATGGCCTCAATGCGCCTGAGGTGCGCAAGGTATTGGACAATATCCGGCTCTATGAGGCGTGGTATGAGGAAGTGCCCAAGCCGGCACATTGCCACATTCCCCTACTAGGCGTGCAGTTGATGGACAGCTGCGCCGAAGGCCGCGTTGAGCATGCGGCACTCGAAGACCTCGGCGCGATCGTCGCAGGAGACAGCAGCGGCCGCCGTAACGATGAAGAAATTATCGTGATGTCGGTGGGCGGCATGCCCGTCGAAGATATTGCCTGGGCCGCCAAGCTTTATCGCAATGCAGTGGCAAACGACATTGGCACCACACTCAATCTGTGGGATCAGCCGGCGCTTGGCTGAGTACCGCAGCGCTGATGGGATATCGAATGATGGCACCTCAAACAACTCCTATCCACAGCGATGATCATCTGCCTCACAGCACCGGCGTCGTGATTATAGGTGGCGGTATCGTTGGCATGACTGCCGCGCTGGTGCTTGCCGAGCGCAAGATACCCGTCACCGTGGTGGAAAAAGGCCGCATCGGGGCCGAGCAGTCGTCACGCAATCTTGGCTGGGTGCGCAAGACTAATCGCGCCCCTGAAGATGTTCCTTTGGCGCTGGCCGCAGACCCGCTATGGCAAACGCTGGAGCAACGCTGTGGACAATCGGTAGGCTATCGTCAGGCTGGCATTATGTTCGTGGCAACGTCTGAACAGGAGCAGCAAGGCTACGAGCAGTGGCTAGACCAGGTAGATCGCGACGCGCTGACCAGTCGCTTGCTTTCGTCCAACGAAGTAGCAAAGCTCGCCCCGGGCAGCCGCGTTCAATGGCGTGCCGGCCTCTATACGCCCTCGGATGGCTACGCTGAGCCAACGCTGGCCACCAGCGCAATTGCCAACAAGGCGCAGGCGCTCGGTGCGGTGCTGCTTGAGCACTGTGCGGCGCGGGGGCTGAGTCGCTCCGCGGGCAAGATAAGCGGCGTTATTACCGAACATGGCGAAATACGCTGCGACGGCGTGCTGATCGCGGGCGGCATGTGGTCGCGACGCTTGTTGGGAATCGAAGGCGTTAACCTGCCAACGCTGCCGCTGATTTGTTCAGCATGTCACACCACTGACGTTGCCGCCCCCACCGAAGCGGCGGTCGGCGCGTCCAACTTCTCCTTCAGGCGTCATCAGCGCGGCGGCTATATCGTTACGCAACGCAGCAAGCTGAACGCCCCGCTCACCTTCGACCATTTGCTGCTGGGGCGACGCTATCTCTCCACCCTCAAGGCACAGCATCGTTTGCTCAGGATTTCTGTTGGACGCTATGGCTGGGACGATGCCAGACGCGGCAGGCGCTGGCACTCTGACATGCTTAGCCCTTTCGAGAAGCTGCGGGTGATGTCACCACTGCCCAATCAAGCATTCAACAACAATGCCTTGAAACACTTGGCACAGGCGTGGCCCTGCTTTGAGGGAGCGCGCATCAAAGACGCCTGGGCAGGCGTGATGGACATTACCCCCGACTCGAACCCTGTCATCAGTACGCTTGATGATCTGCCTGGCGTGACCGTCGCCACCGGCTTCTCTGGACACGGTTTTGGCACCGCCCCAGCAGCAGGGCAATTGGCGGCTGATTTAGTAATGGGCACCCCGCCGCTCGTTGACCCAACCCCTTATCGCTTCAGCCGCTTCAACTGATACGTCGATCGCTTAAGTGAAGAACGGCGGCAAGCGCTGTGATCGTGTCCGTAGGGTAACGCGCAGCAGCAGAGCGCTACGTGACCTTCTATCGCAACACTGAATGAACCGAACCAACCCACATCACCAGCCGCATTACTGCACTATCATAACCATTAATTGGCTGCACACTTCGGCACACTTTTTACCCTAGCGACCGTACTGCACTTGGCTTCACCTGAGGAGAGAAACCTGTGGACGTCTCGGTATGTCGATTCGACGATGTTTCAGCACATGCCCAAGGTCTGAGGGATTGGCAGCAGCGCTATGCGCAGCTAAGCCCGGGACACTATCAGGGCGAACTGGTCGATCTGAGCATGGGCGATGTGCGAGTGTTTCGGGAAACCACTAATCTCGCCCTGGCGCAGGTGGTTAGCTTCCCTGACCATCAGCAGCATCTAATGATTCCGCTCAGCGATGCTGACTGCGGCCCCTTCTGCCGAAACGCCATTACTCTGCTGCCACAATGTCAGCGCATGCGTGCGGGGGCGCCCTCCAATTACGACATTTTGGTGCTGTCGTTACCTAATCAGCGCTACGCATCACTGACCAACGACAGTCGTCACGTGCGCCGCCTGGACATTGCCGGCGATGCGCTCGCTCTGCTCAAGCAGGAGTGGCGTGCGATCATGGATTACTTCGCGTGTCATCAGAACGATCACGGTGAAGGGCTGATACGGGCGATGCGCTGCAAGGTAGAAGGCACCCTCGCGCTGTTGGAAGAGCAAAGCTCACTGACGCCAACCCGCGAAGACCGCTTTTACCATCCTCGCCGTTACATCGTCGAACGCTGTCTGGAGCTTCTCGAGGCAACCCCTGACACGCCGCTGTCGCTGATGGCACTGTGCCAGCGTCTGAAAATTTCCCGACGTACTTTGCAGTACAGTTTCGAAGCCGAAACCGGACACTCGCCGCTGCACTACATTCGGGCGGTGCGCCTTAACGCCGTGCGCCAGACGCTGCTAAACGATCCCACCACCACCGTAACTCAGGCAGCCGCGGAACAAGGCATGTTTCATCAAAGCTACTTTAGCCGCAGCTATCGGCGATTGTTCGATGAACGCCCGAGCGACACGCTAAAGCGCGCCGTTGCTAACCGCTGATCGTTACTCGGTAGCAGTTTGACGCAGCCTGTAGCGACGATACGCCAATGCGCTAATCGCCCCTAATACGCCCATGCTAATCACCAACAGCGGCAAGGCGTGTACCGCCAGGCTATCGCTGCCGGTTAACAGACCCAAATTAGCGCTCACCAATACGAAGGCGGCCATCAGTCCCACCAGCGCCACCATCGGCAGCACCCTGGTGGTGAGCTGCGAATGATGGTGGGCATTGCGTTTGAAGAAACGCATCGCGGCCATCATCACCAACGCCTGCACGGCAATGATCGACAATACCGCCAGCGCCGACATCCACGAGAAGACAATCCGATAGGGGGCGGCCTGAGTGAGCGCAAACAGCACCAGCATAAAGCCCACCAGGATTGCTTGCAGCAGCCCTGCCACATGCGGCGAGCCAGTGCGGGCGTGGGTATGGCTCAGCATGCGCCAGGCCGGCAGCTTTTTGCCGATGACATAAAAGTAGCGATTCAGAGTGTTGTGAAACGACAGCAGGCAGGCAAACAGGCTCACCAGTAGCAGCACACTCATAAGCGTTACTGCCCATGGCCCTAACAGTTGCTCTGCGGCGGACATATAAAAGCCGTCGAGATTGGCCTGGGCACGCTGCTGCACCTGCGAAGGCCCATAAAACTGCACGATGGCCCAGCTGGAGAAGGCATAGAACACGGTAATCAAAAGTACTGCCACATAGGTGGCACGTGGAATGGTACGCCGCGGATTGCGTGCTTCTTCAGCAAAAATGGCCGTCGCCTCAAAGCCCACGTAAGCCCCGAGTACAAACACCATCGACACCCCAAAGCCGTGACCAAACACTTCACTGGGGCGGAACCCTGCCACGCTAAGGCCTTCGCTCGCGCTACCGCTAGCGATAATGGCAATGTTCAGAAGCATCAGCACCGCTATTTCGGCAACCATGCAAACGCCCAGCAGTAGCCCCGAGACCTCAATCTTGTAGCGTCCCAGCAGCGTAACCAACGCCAGCACCAGCAGCGACCAGCACCACCACGGCAGCGTAATATCGAAACGCGCCATGGTAGCGGCCATAAACACGCTAAACAGCGCATAAATGCCTAGCTGCACGGCAAAGTAAGCGAGCATCGATACCACTGCGCCGGCACATCCCACCACACCGCCAAGTCCTTTGAGAATGTATTCATAAAACCCGCCGGCACTGGATACATACAAAGACATCGCCGTGAAGGGACGCGAAAACACCAGGTACAGCGCCCCCGCCACCACAAAGGCACCGGGCACTCCCGCGCCGCTGCCAAAGGCGAAAGCAGGCGGAGTGGCACCCACCACCGCAGTCATGGGTGCAGCAGCGGCCACCACGAAGAAAACGATATGCAGCATGCCGATGGCGTTGGCTTTGAGCGAGGTGTTGCTGCTATTGGCAGACACGTCCATATGGAATATTCCAGGCGCTATTATTGTTGAAACCGGAGGTCCATGAAGTGTTAGCGGAGAGGCACAGACGCACAAGGGCGCGATACATACATTGCCAAAATGTGCTAAGGAGAGGAGGCGAGTTTTAGCCTGGAAATAAGCGCTTTTAGAGACGCGGCAGGCGGCAGGCGGCAGGCGGCAGGCGGCAGGCGGCAGGCGGCAGGCGGCAGGCGGCAGGCGGCAGGCGGCAGGCAAGAATAGCCCCCGTGAAAAGGCGGGCAAGCGCATTCGAATACAAACGCGCCCTGCCGTTAGTGACACGACAGGGCGCGTATTGCTGCGGTATCTTCTCGGCGGCCGATGCCGCGCTTCCCCGTTAGGAAGGACAGCCCCTTTACGGTAGCGCTATGCCAGCACTCTGGCGCACTGTTTGACCAGCGCGGGACCGCGATACACAAGGCCCGAGTATAGCTGTACCAAATCGGCCCCGAGGGCGCGCTTCTCTAGCGCATCCTGAGCATCAAGGATTCCCCCTACCCCGATAATCGGCATAGTGGGCAATTCGGCACGCAGTCGTGCAATCACGCGATTGGAAGGGGCGGCACATGGCTTGCCCGAGACTCCGCCAGCTTCATCGCAGTGCGGCACGCCCTGGATGGCGCTACGGTCCAGGCTGGTATTCGTGGCAATCACGGCATCGATGCCGTTATTCTGCAGGGAAGCGGCTATCAGGCCGATTTCATCGTCGCTGAGATCCGGCGCAATCTTGACCACCAGCGGCAGCGGCGTGGCGCGTTCACGATCAAGCGTCGCGCTCTCCTGCTTCAGTGCCGACAGCAGGTTGTCGAGCATCTCGCCGAACTGAAGGTTGCGTAGCCCCGGTGTATTGGGCGACGAAAGATTGACCGTCACGTAGTGCGCCACGCCATGCACTTTGCGCAGACAGGCAAGATAGTCGTCGACCGCCTTCTCGACCGGAGTGGTAAGATTCTTGCCAATATTAATGCCGATCACACCGTCAAAACTGGCGCGTTTTACCTGCGCCACCAAGTGATCCACTCCTTTGTTGTTAAATCCCATGCGATTGATGATCGCTTCACGGCTCGGCAGCCTGAACAACCGCGGCTGCGGATTACCCGATTGCGCCAAAGGCGTCACCGTCCCCACTTCGACGAAGCCAAACCCCAAAGCTCCCAGCGCGTCGAGGTGATCAGCGTTTTTGTCGAGCCCAGCAGCCAGACCAACACGATTGGGAAAGTCGATACCCATCAGCGTTACCGGCGAAGTCACCGGACGCGCGGGCAGCAAGCCCAGGCGGTGCGCCTTATCGAGCGATGTCAGTGTGAGGTTGTGTGCTTTCTCAGCATCGAGCTTAAAAAGCCAAGGGCGAATCAGCGAGTACATGAAGAATTCCACTGTAGTCAGTCAATCGAAGGTCAAGATAACGCCTCATGGCGAGCGCTATCGCACATGCAATGTTGGGCGGCGCCTATTCAGGTTTGCCAGGTAATCGTCGCCGAATCCCCTACCGACACGCGCTGTCCCTGCCCTGCGAGCACTATTGCATTAACACCAAAAATGGCGGTGCCCGGAAAACGCCCGAGCTGTTTCAGAACACCAAGCGGCTCGCTGGCATGCACTACCTCACCGCTGGTTTGATCGACACGCGTTACCGGACAGCGCTCGCATGGTTTGCATAGCCATAGCGAGAGCGCGTCGTGATTAAAACCGAGCGTGTCGATATCATGTTCGATGAAGGCCGGCAACCCTTCCAGCACCAGATTCGGTCGGAAGCGGCTCATCTCGACACAGGACTCGCGGTTGGCCACCAGCGCCTGATTGACCGCCGTCAAACTGGCACGCGAGGCGATTAGCAGCGGATAACCATCGGCGAAGCCAGTACTTGCCTGGCGGTCGGGATACCCCATTCGCGCAAAGCGCTGTTCGCCCACACGCCGCAGCAATGCTGCGTCATTAACGGCATCGTGAGCGAAGCGCAGCAGCCGTAAGCCATGACGCCAGTGCTCGCGGAACACGCTGTCCAGCCACGCCGCCACAGCGTTGCCCTCATCGATGCCGTAGCAAGGATTGCCGTGCACCTGGGTGGCGACTCGCTCACCCTGCGGCGGGGTTAACGGTACGTAGCAGCGGCGGCCATCCGGTGCACGCAAGCATAGCTGATAACGCTCCAGGCTCACCTGAATAGCCGCCATGGCGGGCAATTGGCGCTGGGTAACAAAACGCCCCGCGCTATCCACCACCATCCAGCGGCGGTCCCACGCCAGTCCTTCGCCACCGACCACGCTATGGGGCAACGCGACCGCTCCCAGCCCCTTCACCGGATAGCAGTAAAGCGCGGCCACGCGTACCTGAGCCGTTGGCGTGGGATTGGTCACAGTGAGACTCCGCTAATCACAGCGCGGTACCAGCAACACGCCACATTCACAGTGATGGGTATAGGGAAACTGATCGAAAAGCGCTAGCCGCGCGATCTCGTGAGTGGCGCTCAAGCGCTCGATATCGCGCTCGAGCGTGTCCGGATTGCAAGAGATATAGACAATCCGTGAGTAGCGTGCCAACTGAGCACAGCTGTCGTCATCAAGCCCCGCACGCGGCGGGTCAACCAGCGCCGTAGTGAAGTCATAATCATCGAGCGCCAGCGCCGTGGCGCGCCGTCCGCGGTGCTCCCCCGACAGCGCCTGAGAAAACTCTTCTGCCGACATCCGCGCAATCACCGCATTGTCGATAGCGTTCAAGGCAAGATTGTGCTGCGCCGACGCTACCGATGTGCGCGAGATCTCGGTCCCCAGCACACGCCTGAAGTTGCTCGCCAGCGCCACCGAAAAATGTCCATTACCGCAGTAGAACTCGACCAGATCGCCCTGCGTGGTATCCGCCTCGGGCTGCGTCACCTCCCGCGACCAGCTAAGCATGGTGGCAGCAATGGCGGCATTGGGCTGGGTGAAGCTGTTTTCGACCTGCTGATAAGCGAAGGTGGTGCCGTCAACGTGAAGACGCTCGGTAACGTAATCGCGGGTCAGCACCAGACGCTGCTTGCGTGAGCGTCCGATAATGGCAATACCCAACTGCTGCTCAAGCGCTCTCGCCTCGCGCTCCCACTCGTCATCCAAGGGGCGGTGGTAAATCAGCGTCACTAGCGCCTCACCCGCCAGCGTGGTCAGAAACTCCACCTGGAAGAGGCGCCGGCGCAGTGCCGTACTTTGCAAAAAAGCGGCGCGCAGCGCGGGCATTAGCTCGTTAATGCGTTGACTGGCAACGTCGTACTGATCAAGACGAATAACGGTTTTGTCTTTGGGATTGTCGGCCGCCACCTCGAACATGGCGTAGAACAGATCATCGCCTTCGTGCCAGATTCGAAATTCAGCGCGCATGCGATAGTGTGCGGCGGGTGATGCAAAGACTTCCAGCGGCGGCGGATTAAAACGTGCGAACTGCTGGGTGATGCGCTGCTGCTTGGCAGATAGCTGCTCGGCATAGCGTGAAGGGTCAACGACAGGGACGCTCAAACGGACAACCTCACTAGGCTCTGTCTTGGACGTGGCAAATGGATGGCAAGGCGGACGTATCACCAACCGTGCGGTGCTGACACAAGATGCGCGGGTATGTTGCGAGTTTTCTGACCCCGAAAACACCCTGGATGTGCCACCATCCGATAGCCATCATCGGCGTAAAACAAGGCGCTTAGTGTACCCGAAAGTGGCGGCGTAAGCAGGAGATCAAAGCAAAAGACCGTGGTCGAATTCCGTACCCTGGAATGAAGGTAAGCAGCGGCATACCAACGGCGTCACGTGCGCCGCCCATTACCGCAGCAATGTGACGCTATAAGCCAAGTGGTCGCCATTTGAACTCGCTGCTGCCGAAGCGGCCGACATTCGACCAGTATTGGGTCGGAAGTCATCAGTGGAAACAGCGGTTATCCGAGCGTTTACTGCTCGAGCGCCTCAAGCCCCTGCGGTGCGGCAAATTCATAGCGCTCGAGCGCACGGATCATTCCGGCCTCAGCAGGCGCGGTCGCAAAGCTTATATCGACGCCGCTGATCCTACTGCCCTGCGGCGCTACCGTAGCGGTGCGACGGGCAATGGCGGCACCGGAATCAATCCACTGCATAGGACGCGGCGCGAGCGTTTCGAAGAATGGGCGCAGCAGCGGGAAATGGGTACAGCCCAGCACCACAGTATCGAGCTCGGCATCGGCAAATAGCGGTGCTAGCGCTTGCTCGATAACCCCTGCATCGGGCGGACTACCCGCCAGCACCTGTTCCGCCTGCTTGACCAATGCATCGCCAGCCACCCGCACCACTCGCTGCTCAGTGGCGAAGCGAGCAATCAGGCGATCGGTGTAGCGCCGCCTGACCGTGGCCGAGGTTGCCAGTAGCCCAATCACGCCATTGCGACTCATGGCGGCGGCGGGCTTGATCGCGGGCACCGTGCCGACTACCGGAATCGGCAGCGCAGCGCGCAATGCGTCGAGCGCCAGCGTACTGGCCGTGTTGCACGCCACCACTAGCGCCCCCGCCCTGCTGGCACGTACACCAGCGCAGCAGACCGCCACAATGCGCTCGATCAACCATGCATCGTCCTTGGTCCCATAAGGCAAGGCCGCGTTGTCGCACAGATAGGCCAGCGCGCGCTCCGGCATGGCAGCACGCAAATGAGCAACCACCGAAAGTCCGCCCACGCCTGAGTCAAATACCAATACTGGTCCTGAATGGCTCATCCCGCTCTTCCTGATACAGGGCCCGCACGCGTAACGCCGAGGCCGATGATGCTGGAGGTATCGACAGCGACCATCGCAGCGCTAATGCACGCTGCCCCTGCCGCCGCCAAACAGGCAGCGCCGCTGCTTACCGAACCAGCGCCGCTAATTAGCATCATTCGCCTTGCGGTCCAGCTCGGCCAACCACGCCAGCTTGTCGGCAATCTTGCTCTCAAGCCCGCGCGGCACCGGCTGATACCAGCCCGGCTCCTCTAACTCATCGGGCATGTAGGTCTCGCCCGCCGCATAGGCGTTCGGCTCACTGTGGGCATAGCGATAATCGTGCCCGTAGCCCAGCTCTTCCATCAATTTGGTGGGCGCATTGCGCAAGTGAATCGGCACTTCGCTGGTGCCAACATCCTTCGACACGAACGCGCGGGCCTGATTGTAGGCGTTGTAGCCAGCGTTACTTTTGGCCGCCACCGCTAGGTAGATAACCGCCTGCCCCAATGCAAGTTCGCCTTCTGGACTTCCCAAACGCTCAAAGGTGGTCGCGGCATCGTTGGCGATTTGCATCGCGCGCGGATCGGCTAGCCCAATATCTTCCCACGCCATCCGCACAATGCGACGTGACAGGTAGCGAGGATCGGCACCGCCATCGAGCATTCGGCACAGCCAGTAAAGCGCCGCATCCGGATGCGACCCGCGCACCGACTTATGCAGCGCCGAGATTTGATCGTAGAAATATTCGCCGCCTTGATCGAAACGTCGCGTGCTTTCGCCTAGCGCTTCTTCAACGACATCGCGATTGAGCAGAGGACGCTCACCACCGTTGGCCGAAGCCAGATCGACGGCAATTTCCAGCAAATTAAGCGCACGCCGAGCGTCACCATCTGCCGCACGCGCCAGCAAATCTCGAACCTCCTCGGGCACCTCCACTGGGGTGTTGCCCAGTCCGGCAGGACTCACCAGTGCGCGATCAATCACCAGCCGCAGCTCTTGCTGAGACAACGATTTGAGCACATGCACGCGAGCGCGAGACAGCAGTGCGTTATTCAGCTCGAAGGAGGGATTTTCGGTCGTCGCGCCGACGAAGATGAAGACGCCTTCTTCTACCCACGGAAGGAAGGCATCCTGCTGCGCTTTATTGAAGCGATGAACCTCATCGACAAACAGCAGCGTGCGCGTGCCGTTAACCGCCCGCATCTGCGCCTGTTCGGCCGCCTGACGGATATCCTTAACGCCCGCAGACACCGCCGAAAGCGTATCGAAGTGAGCTTTCGTATGCGCCGCCAGCAGCCGTGCCAGCGTGGTCTTGCCCACCCCGGGCGGGCCCCACAGGATCATCGAATAAAGCTGGTCGCGCTCCACCGCTTGGCGCAGCGGTTTGCCCTCGCCGAGCAGGTGGGTTTGCCCGATATACTGATCGAGCGATGATGGACGCAAACGCGCCGCCAGCGGTTGTCCGGGCGGCGCGTCGGGAGCAAACAGATCGTCGTTCACACTGTCCTTCCTGTTAACCCACTCCGAACCAGAAACGCCTGCATTACACAGGCGTCGTGAAGAAGCTGCTTACTGCTCGACAACATCGGCCCCTTTGGGGATATTGAAGACAAACCGAGCGTCATCGATGGAGCCGTTCTGTTCGACGTTCGAGAACGACACGCGAGTTTGCTGGCCCGAAGGGTCTTCCATGCTCAGGCTGGTCAAGCGATCACCGTTGAAGGTCATCTGCAGCGATTGGAATAGACTGCCCTTGTCACGCGGCGTAAGGCTAAACACCTTGGTATTGCCGCTGCCGCGCTCGGTCACGCTGTAATCGCGGGTAATCTGACCCGCACTGCCTGACAGCAGCAGCGCTGGCGTCGAGGTCACCTGCGGATCGAGATTACGCACCGACACCTGGTTCAGGTCGGGATCGTACAGATACACCTTCTTGCCATTCGAAACCACGGTTTGCGAATAAGGCGCGTTAACCTGCCAGTTGAATTTGCCCGGGCGCGCCAGCCACATATGGCCACTGGCCTGCTGCGCCGCCTGACCACCGTCACCTGCCACCACCTGCTTGAAATCCCCAGAGTAGGTGTGCAGCGGCTCAAGCAGTTGGGTCAGTTGCTCGGCGGGATTGGCCTGCGCGTATACGCCTGACGAAGCGAACAGCGCAGCACCACAAAACATACCGATCAGCGTGCGGCCAAGATGCATCATTGAGAATCCTTTATTAGTGGCTATGTCGGAAAGATTGGGACATTGACGGCTAAAACAAGAGGAAAGTTCCTTTCATCATAGCTTCTGGGCAAGATCTTGAAGAATCTTGCGCTTACGCTCTCTCTCAATGAAAGGGTCAGTCTGCTGGATATATTCAATGTCGGAGAAATCGTCTCCACGCTTTCTGTTTTGCCTCGGCTCAATGGATTCGATTAACACTGCTTCCATCGCTCGAATCAACGACTCAGGGTCTGCATCCAGGCGTTTATCAGATAGCTGCCCGTCAGAGGTTATATCGTAAAGCCCAAACCAGGAAAAACGATCCCATCTGCCACGCAATCTATCTAGGGTGTGTTCGTAGAGGCGAATACCCAACGGGCGATCAATCGACCTTCCAACATAAATCGCCTCACGCCCATCGTAGAGCAAATAGATGCCTATCTGATCGCACATATCAACCGCTTCAGCGGCTATTTGTTGCTGCCCTAACAACTTGGGCTTGCGCTGCCAATTCACTCTGTCACGCGCCCAATAAACACCAAAGGCCTTGATGCCTCCTGCTTCGCTTTCTTCGTTCTCTTCATAGCGAACGTTTTGTTCAAGGGCTGCTGAAGAATGTGCAGTCGAATCTACGAGTTCCCGTAGCATGTATTCACCGCGCCGCACGCGGAAAAACGGAGAGGCGTCTCCATCTTTATCGATCGACATACTAAGCGTAGCAGCAACCGTGTGTGCAGGCGTTGCGCCGACATTGATACGGAGCTTTTCGGCGATAATTGCATCAGCAATTTCGGTCCTATTCATTACGCTGCTGGTATTTCGAAGCACCTGCTCGACTGCTTGCTTCCATGGCATATCTTTCATGACAAGGGTCCGCTAACTAGAAAAACCAAAAAAAGGGGCCGAAGCCCCTTTTTGCTACGCTCGAGGTGCGGGTCGAGCCAGCACTTCACGACCGCCGTTGGCGCCCATTTCGGACACGACGCCGGCTTTTTCCATCGCTTCGACAAGCCGCGATGCGCGGTTATAGCCAATCTTGAAGTTACGCTGCACCGAGGAAACCGAAACCTTCTGCTTCTCTGTCACGAAGGCGACCGCTTCGTCGTAAAGCGCATCCTGCTCGGCGTCGGCGTTGTCGCTGTCGGCTTCAAGCCCTGCCAAGGCGTCGGCGCTTACATCACCGGAGAGGATCTCTTCGACGTAATCGGGCGTGCCGCGCGCCCTCCAGTCCTCGACCACGCGGTGTACTTCGTTATCGTCAACGAAGGCACCGTGCACGCGCACTGGCGTTCCCGCGCCAACCGACAGGTAGAGCATATCGCCGTGACCAAGCAGGCTTTCTGCCCCGCCCTGATCAAGGATAGTCCGCGAATCGGTTTTCGAGGAGACCTGGAAAGCGATACGTGACGGAATGTTAGCCTTGATCAAGCCGGTCACCACATCCACCGAAGGACGCTGAGTCGCCAGCACCAGGTGAATACCCGCTGCACGCGCTTTTTGGGCAAGGCGAGCAATCAGCTCTTCGACTTTCTTGCCCACCACCATGAACATGTCGGCAAACTCATCGATCACCACCACGATGTAAGGCAGCTTTTCGAGCATGGGGTGCGGTTCAGACGCCTGCCAAGGCTCTGGGTCCCACAGCGGATCGGCAATCTGCGCGCCCGCTGCGTGGGCTTCATCGAGCTTGGCATTGAAGCCTGCGATATTACGCACGCCCATCTTCGACATCAGCTTATAGCGACGTTCCATCTCGGCCACGCACCAGCGCAGCGAGTTGGCTGCCTCCTTCATATCGGTAACGACGGGCGTCAGCAAATGCGGAATATCGTCGTAGACCGACAGTTCGAGCATTTTCGGATCAATCAAAATCATCCGCACTTCTTCAGGCGTCGATTTCAGCAGCATCGAAATCAGCATCGCGTTGACGCCCACCGATTTGCCCGAGCCGGTAGTCCCTGCCACCAGCACGTGGGGCATTTTGCCCAGATCGGCAACCATCGACTGACCGCTGATGCTCTGACCCAATGCCACCGTGACCGGCGACGCTGCGTCGCGATAGGCAGACGATTCCAGGACCTGACGCAGGCGAATCATTTCGCGCTTGGGATTGGGGATCTCTATACCTACCGTCGAGCGGCCCTGAATGACTTCGATAACACGCACGCTCTTGACCCGCAGCGAGCGCGCCAGATCGGTGGAAAGGTTGCTGATCTTGGAGCTTTTAACCCCCGCCGCTGGCTCGATTTCAAAACGCGTGATCACAGGCCCAGGTGAGACATCGACCACTTCCGCCTTGACGCCATATTCCTTCAGGCGTGTTTCAAGCATCTGGCCCATGTTGTCGAGCTCTTCCTGCGTATAGGAAGGCTTGGCCGTATCTGCTGGCGTTAGCAGCTCGGTGGAAGGCATCTTGCCCACTGGCTCGCTCAGCTCATAAGCGTTGCCCTGATTCTGCATCTGCTCGACGGTCCACACACGTGGCCCCTGAGGGGCTGCCGGCGCAGGTGTCTCGGGAGCAGCGGCAACAGGTTCCAGCGGTGCGGCAGGCTCAGGTTCGCTAGCGCTGGGCGCAACGGGCTGCACCGCAGTCAGTTCGTCGTCGTTCTCACCTACGGGCGCACCGAACAGCGCAGCACTGCTCGCGTCCTGCTCGGACTGAGCTTCATCATGTGCCGATATGGGCGCATCCAGCGTGGGCTCGCTGGGCTCTTCGTCCTCAAGCGCTGACAGATGGTCCGTCGCCGCAGGTGCTTCTTCGTTCGGCGTGGGAAGCACCACATCGTCGTCAAGGTCGAAGGGAGCAGCTGTCTCTTGGTCGTGGTCAGAGGCGGGAGAAGACGCAACGCTATCACCCGGCTGACCACTGGCTGGCGCTGCCGGCTGCGCGGTTGGCGCAGCGTCGGAAGGCTGATCAGCGGAGGCATGCGGCTGTTCGGTGATCGCGCTGGCGGCTGACGACTCGGACGCGCTGCTGGTGCCGGCAGCCGTCTCGGACGTAGTGTCGGCATGGCTGTCGGCAGCCGTATCAGCAGCGGGTATAAACGCTGCCGCGGCTACCTGCTCACCGACCACCGCAGCACCTGCGGCGACTCCCGCAGCCGCAGCGGGCGCGTTCTTATGGGCACCATCGTTTTGATAGCGCTCACCTGCTCCCACGCGAATACGCGGCTTGGCTGGCGCAGCCTGAGCGCTGTGATCGCCCTCTTCAGCTTCTTCACGCGCTGCTGTTGGAGTATCCAATGCGTCGGGAATACGACGACGGGTAACATCACTGTAGGGCTGAGTGGGTGCGCCAAGGCTAGAGTGTTGCGCAGCAACGCTATGGTCGGCGTGCTGCGCAAGCGCCTTATCAGGCTGCTGAGCAGCCGGCGCATTGGCCGATTCGTCGTGACGAGGTAGCTGAGCGGCCGAGCGCTCCAAGGGATCGACGTCGCTTTGCGGCGGCAGCGTGGGACGCTCATCACGATGCTGGGCAGGCTGGCTGTCTTCAGGCTGAGCAGCAAAGTGGCTGGAGCGCTGCTGCGATGCCTCTTCCTCTGCCCAGGTGTCGCGCTCGTCGAATGCGCTGAGTGGCGCAGCGTACGTATCGCGATGCTCACGCGGCGCTTCGTCGCGTGCATAAGAAGGCTGCGCTGGCGCAGTATCGCGTTCCTGCAACTCCGCACGCGTACGGCGAGAAGGTGCTTCTTCTACATCGCTCCACGGCAGTTCGCTGGCATCTCCTGATGCGCGACGGTCGTCGTAAGAATAATGGTCGCGATCGCTGTAAACGCTATCGTCGTAATACGCGCTGCTGCGATCGTCGCCGCTGCCGTTACGATCAAGCCCCGCCGAAAAGGGCGAGCCTTTGAGCTTGTCGATCGCGCGTGACAGCAGCGACGGCCCCTTGTGCTGCTGCGCTGGAGCCTGATGGGTGTCGTCATCAAGGGCAGCGGCGTCACGATTGGCGCGACGATTATCGAGCGCGTCACGTGATGCCGAGAATTTTTCAGACACCCAGCCGAATAGCGCCGCACCGGCCTTGCCGAGGCTGTCCATAATGGTCAGCCAGGAAGCATTGAGCAGCATCGGCACACCGCCCAACAGCAGCGCCAATGCCACCAGCGTGGTGCCGCTGACGCTGATGCCGCCGTTAAGCAGATCGGCGAGCCCCTGCCCGATAACCCCACCGTTACCGTTAGGAAGGTCACTGCCACCGCTGGTATGCAATTCGGCAATCAGACAGGTGCCTACCAGCACCATCATCAGGCCCACCAGACGCACCGCCAGCGCGTTAGGGTTCCATTCGTAATGAGCGACACGCGAGCGAATCAAACGCCAGCCGCCGAAGCCAAGAATGGCCGGCAGCCAAAGCGCCGCATCCCCCAATAGCGCAAACAGCACATCAGCCAGCCAGGCGCCCCACTGCCCCATCCAGTTACCGACCTGCTGTTCAGGGCCACTACTGAACCAGCCGGGATCAGTATTGGAATAGCTAAAAAAGGCCAGTAGCAGAAACGCACACACCGCCAGCATGCCAATCGCGACACCATCTTTCGCGGCACCCTGCAAATTGGCCGAGAAGCGCTGCGAGGCTTCGGACATGTGACGCGTTTTAGCATGCGCACGTGCCTGCTGTTTCTTATCACGCGGCACTGCTTTATTACGACTGGCAGCCGACTGCGCGCCCTGCCGAGAGCGACTATTACGCGTGTTCTTGGCTGCGTTTTTCTGAGCCGGTTTACGTTTGCGATTAGGAGTGGCTTGTGATCGTTTCTTGACACTCAATGTTGACATCCCCTACGCGCCAAAAGGCACTATTAACAATCACGACGACGGCTCGGACATTGGGCGCCGGGCCGTAAAAATATGGTAAAGACGTTATGCAAGGAAGATTGCTTCGACCGTATGTCGCTAACATTTGGGCTGCTGGCCGACGATAACGGCTTGATAACGGATAAAGTGATAACCACCAGCGCCGAGGAGCGACCTTACCACCCTGACTCGCCGCGGCAAACAGTACCGTGGCGAATGGCAGACAGCGCCATTACTACGTGGCAGCAGTAGTCGGCAGCAGCCGCTTCGTCCTCGCTGTTATTCTAACACAGCCCACTCTTATGTAACGGCATCAGCATACTATTGATAACACGGACTATTTGCACGACTGGCAGGTGCGATATGATGACGTTGGCGGGCGCTATGTTCGGCACTTAACCACAGAGCATCGCCGCTATTACCCGCTTCACGCATGTTTGGCATGATGTTAAGGCCCCCTCCCCCATGGCAGAACAACCTCCTCTTAGCTGGCTTGGCAACACTCTTTCGCCCTGGTTTCCCGACGTCGAGCAGGCGCTGGAATCGCCCGAAGGCTTGTTGGCGGCTGGCGGCCAGCTCTCTCCTGAATGGTTGTTGGAAGGCTATCGGCGCGGCATATTCCCGTGGTTCAGTGATGGCGAACCTATTCTATGGTGGAGCCCGGACCCGCGCATGGTGCTGTTTCCCCATGAACTGAAAATACGCCGCAGCCTGGCGAAGCGCATTCGCAACGGCGGCTTTCGGGTCACCCTCGATCATGCCTTCAGCGACGTGATCGAGTGCTGTTCGACGCTGCATGAAGGGGGCACCTGGATTACCGAGACAATGAAGGACGCCTACAAGGCGCTGCACCAGTTGGGCTATGGCCACTCGGTCGAGGTGTGGCGCGATCAACAGTTGGTGGGAGGCCTGTACGGCGTGGCCGTAGGCAAGGTATTTTTTGGCGAGTCGATGTTCTCGCGCGAAAACGATAGCTCGAAAGTGGCGCTGGCCATGTTGGTAGAGTTTCTGAAAGCACGCGATTTCAAGCTTATTGATTGCCAGATGCACACGCCTCATCTCGAACGACTGGGCGCGCGCCTTATATCACGCAGCGATTTCACGGCGCTGCTTGATAGCGCCATCGATCACGACCCTATTGGCGTATCCAGCCAATGGCACACTACATTAATGTCATGATCCGCGTGAAAGCGCACAGTTAATACTACCGACCCTTCACTCACTCTATCGGGAGATCGCTCATGACCAGTGCCACCGAGAGCAATATCAAGCTCTTCGTGACACCGCCCCACCCGTGCAGCTATCTGCCGGATCAGCAGGCCACCACGCTATTTATCGACCCGGCTCTCGATGTCACGACAGCGCTCTATACTGCGCTTACGCACGCCGGCTTCAGACGCAGCGGCCCTAATCTGTACCGCCCGCACTGTGATGCGTGCAGCGCCTGCCAGTCCGCCCGTGTACTGGTGGCCGATTTCCACCCTGATCGCAGCCAGCGGCGGCTCTATCAGCGCAATCGGGACCTGCAAATACAAGACCTACCCGCGCACTTTTCCGACGAACACTACGCCCTCTACTGCCGCTACATCAGCGCTCGCCACCGTGATGGCGCTATGTATCCTCCCGATGAAGCGCAATACCGCTCATTTCTCACCAGCAACCAGCACTTTTCGCGAATGGTCGAGTTTCGGTTGGATGATGAGCTGTTAGCCGTCGCCGCCATCGATCAGCTAAGCGACGGGCTCTCCGCTATCTACACCTTTTATGCCCCAGAGCCTGAATACACCCGCCGGTCACTGGGCAGTTACGCCGTGCTATGGCAGATAGAACGCGCCCGCACGCAGAAGCTACCCTACATGTATCTGGGTTATTGGATCGCCGACAGCTCCAAGATGCGATACAAAACGAGGTTTCGGCCGCTGGAGTTGCTGACGCAGACGGGGTGGAAGCTTTATTGATCGGGCTTTATTGGGTGGCTAGTTTTGGAGTTTGCGCAGTATTGCCTTGTTGGCGTTCTTATCGGTAGGCTGATTCTAAATCCTGCGCGGGCTTTCATTGTTGGCATTCTTATCGGTAGACTGATTCTAAATCCTGCGCAATTCTTCACTGTTGGTATCTTAGCAAACGTTATTTATTGATATTCGAAGGGGACCTTGCAGGCCCCCTTCACCCCCGCCTGCGTCAGGCGCGTCAGACCATCCGCTTGCAAAACCACGCTGCAAGCGGATGATTCCGCGCCTTCCTACATGAGATTTGCGATGCTGGTGTTTTCTCTGCTGGCTGAGTGAGAGTTCTGCATGGGGATTATTGTTGGCGGCTTTATTGGGTGGCTGATTCTGGAGTTTGCGCAGTATTGCTTTGTTGGCATTCTTATCGGTAGGCTGATTCTAAATCCTGCGCAGTTCTTCACTGTCGGTATCTTTTCAAACCTAACCTTTATTCTGAATGCGAGAGGAACCTTGTCCCTCTCGCGCTCTCCCGCTCGTGGAAGCGCCCCGAATGTGATGTCGCTGTGCACGCACAGCGCACACATTCAATGGGCTGTCAGGCGTTGATAACTAGAACCCTCTACGTACTTGAACATCCGTCATACGCAAACTTCCTAAGGAAGGCGCGGAATCATCCGCTTGCAGCGCGTTTTTGCAAGCGGATGGTCTGACGCGACTGACGACAGCGGGGGTGAAGGGGGCCTGCAAGGTCCCCTTCAGATATCAATAAATAACGTTTGCTAAGACGCTAACAGTGAAAGACTGCGCAGGCTTTAGAATCACTCAACAGGTAAAGACGCCGACAGTGAAGAACTGCACAGGCTCTATAATTAGCCAGCAGGTAAGAACGCCGACAAAGCAACTCTGCACAGGCTCCTGAGTGAGACACCCGGAAAACCACCCTCCCCAACGTTTTTTGCCTGAAAACCCCTCATGTGGCATAATCCGCCGCAATCTTGCCACGCCATTCGCGATCTTCCGCCCTACTCCCGCGGACTCAGCGTATTCGCTTACGGCTACCGAGAGATTGATCCTGCCGCAGCGACCACCTGCACCGCTTGCTCAGACGTTATTTTTTGGAGGAAAGGCCTATATGGCACGTGAAGACCATATTGAAATGGAAGGTGTAGTAGTAGACACCCTTCCCAACACCATGTTCCGAGTGGAACTCGAAAACGGTCACATTGTGACTGCGCATATTTCCGGCAAAATGCGCAAAAACTACATCCGTATTCTGACGGGTGACAAGGTCAAGGTAGAGCTAACTCCCTACGACCTTTCCAAAGGACGTATCGTATACCGTTCTCGCTAATATCTACCTGCGCCTTAACACGCGCGTTAACGGGATATCAGCATTCGATGGACTGCGCTCACTAGCATTAACCGCCATCGCGAACATAAAAAAGCGCCTTCCCTGCATGGGAAGGCGCTTTTTGCGTTGCGGGTTGCGTTGAACAGAGAGAAGCGGCTGCGCGGGCAGCCGCCACTTTGCTTACTCGGCTTCTGACGCCAGTGCGGCCTCACTCTCAAGCCGCAGCTGATCGTTTTCGACACTAACGTGCACGATACCGCCCTTGTCTGCCAGATCGCCGAACAGGATTTTCTCAGCCAAGGGTTTCTTGACCTGATCCTGAATCAAACGCGCCATCGGGCGTGCGCCCATTTCGGGATCGTAGCCGTGCTCGGCAAGCCATGCACGCGCTTCGTCATCGACATCGAGCTGCACGCGCTTCTCATCAAGCTGCGCCTGCAATTCCACCAGGAACTTGTCGACGACGCTGCGCACAATCTGCGCATCCAGACGATGGAACTGAATGATGCCGTCAAGGCGGTTACGGAATTCCGGCGTGAAGGTCTTGCGAATAACCTCCATGGCATCGGTCGAGTGGTCCTGATGCTGGAAGCCAATCGAGCGGCGCGATGCCTGCTCGGCGCCAGCGTTGGACGTCATGATTACAATCACGTTGCGGAAGTCGGCTTCACGTCCGTTGTTATCCGTTAGCCTGCCGTGATCCATCACCTGCAGCAGCAGATTGAAGACCTCGGGATGCGCTTTTTCGACCTCGTCGAGCAGCAGCACACAGTGCGGCTGTTTGGTGACTGCCTCAGTGAGCAGCCCGCCCTGGTCGTACCCAACGTAGCCCGGCGGTGCACCGATCAGGCGCGACACCGTGTGGCGCTCCATATATTCGGACATGTCGAAGCGCACCAGCTCAATGCCCATCAACTGAGCCAACTGACGAGCCACCTCGGTTTTACCCACCCCTGTGGGCCCGGCGAACAGGAAGCTACCCACCGGTTTTTCTGGCGAGTTAAGCCCGGCACGGGATAGCTTGATAGCCGCTGACAAGCTTTCGATCGCCTCGTCCTGCCCGAACACCAGCATTTTCAAATCACGCTCGAGATTGGCCAAGCGCTGACGGTCGGAGCTGGAAACGCTCTTCGGCGGAATACGGGCAATCGACGCCACGATCGACTCGATCTGCTCGACATCAATGGTGCTGGCGCGCGCTTCTTCAGGCAGCAAATGCTGATGCGCACCCGCTTCATCGATAACGTCGATGGCCTTGTCGGGCAGGTGACGATCGTTGATATAACGATCGGACAGCTGCACCGCCGCCTCCATGGCGCCGTCGGTGTACTTGAGCTGGTGATGCTCTTCGAAACGGCCGCGCAGTCCTTTCAGGATGCGAATGGTGTCTTCGACCGAAGGCTCAGGCACATCGACCTTCTGGAAACGCCGCGCCAAGGCACGGTCCTTCTCGAAAATGCCGCGGAACTCCTGGAAGGTGGTCGAGCCAATGCAGCGCAGTTCGCCCGAAGAAAGCAGCGGTTTGAGCAGGTTGGATGCATCCATGACGCCACCAGAAGCCGCGCCCGCACCGATGACGGTGTGAATTTCATCGATAAACAGCACCGAGTTGGGCTCTTTTTTCAGCTCGCCCAGCAGTGCTTTCAAGCGTTTTTCGAAATCGCCGCGATACTTGGTGCCCGCCAGCAGCGCGCCCATATCGAGCGAGTAGACAATGGCATCCTTGATGACATCGGGCACGTCTTCTTCGACGATACGCTTCGCCAATCCTTCGGCTATAGCGGTCTTGCCGACGCCAGCCTCACCCACCAGCAGCGGGTTGTTCTTGCGCCTGCGGGCGAGAATCTGGATAACGCGCTCAAGCTCGTGGTCGCGCCCGATCAAAGGATCGATGCGGCCAATGCGCGCTTGCTCGTTAAGGTTGGTCGCGTAACCGGTCAGAGGATGCGACGACGCATCGCCGGAGCCCTCTTCAGCTTCTTCACCTTCACGATTAGGCGACTGCTGCGCCTGACCGTGACCGGTTACTTTAGAAATACCGTGAGCGATATAGTTAACGGCGTCCACGCGTGCGACGTTCTGCTGCTTGAGGAAGTAAACCGCCTGGCTTTCCTGCTCAGAGAAGATGGCAACCAACACGTTGGCACCGTTAACTTCGCTTTTGCCGGACGATTGAACGTGGAACACCGCCCGCTGCAGCACGCGCTGGAAGCCCAGCGTTGGCTGTGTTTCGCGGTCGGACTGGCCTTCCGGAATGAGCGGAGTAGTTGCGCTGATAAAATCCTGCAGGTCGGCACGAAGCTTATCGAGATTGGCTCCGCACGCCCGCAGCACGTCGGCTGCGGAAACGTTTTCCAGCAGGGCAAGAAGAAGGTGTTCGACGGTCATAAACTCGTGGCGTTTTGAGCGTGCCACGGTAAAGGCCGTGTTCAGGGTAAGCTCGAGTTCTTTGCTTAGCATGACAATCCCCTATTGGCCACCAAAATGGATCACTCGACCCGGTCGATATCGCACAGCAGCGGTTGCTGACTTTGCCGCGAGTATTCGTTCACCAAGTGTGCCTTGGTTTCAGCAACATCGCGGGTAAAAATGCCGCATGTTGCCTTGCCCTGAGTATGGACGGTCAGCATGACCTGTACCGCCTGCTCGTTGTCCATCCCGAAAAACCTTTGCAACACCTCGACCACAAACTCCATTGGCGTGTAGTCGTCGTTGAGCAGGACCACCTTATACAGCGGCGGCTCGGCAAGCTCAGGATCGCTCGCCTGCTCAGCGATATCATCGCTGAATCCTGAGTCAGGATCACCAGAATGAGCTTTAACTACCCACTCCAAGGCGGATTCAGGCAGACCTGCTGCCTTTTCGAGATTTCCCGTTACTTCGAACATAAGTGGCTAAACCGGTGAACACAAGTGGAAAGTGCAACATCGGCGACATTTACGCCGTGGCAGGCAGTATATGACAGCAAAACGCGGTTTTACTGTAGTTTGTGCCGCGATGCCGCACTGCAACCCACTAACACTGAGCATTAGCGAGCGGCGTGAGTGATTAACTGATACTCACAACATGGAGCCACTTGGCGACCGATGCAAGAGCAACATGCTCACTCGCGCAACCGTTGGCCCTTCTTTTGTAGGCAATACCGCCTACCAAAAGTGCCCGCTAGCCACTAAAAATTTTTCTCAACCATCAGCGCTACGCGGGTGCGATGGCGCTCATAAGCGCGAATCGAACTACTGACGCGCTCATAGTCGACATTAAGTCTTGGCATTACGCCCCACCACTGCCACTCCGGTTTCCACAACGATGCATTAACGCTGAGCACGCGATCACTGCGCTGACTATCGAACACGCGGTAGCGCGCCTTGAAACGCTGGCGCTGATAGCGCGCCGAAAGACTCGCTCCGATCAGGTCGGGCCACTCACCGTAGCCGCCAAACATAACGGCTGGCGCGCGCGAACCGTAAGCACGCTCTTGAGCGGCTTCGTCGGCATATATCAGCGAACCATAGAGCGCCAGGCTCGGCGTGAAGAAATACTGGCTCGACAGCATATAGTTGTTGAGATAACCGTCGTACGGCTTCTCTTCCGGGCGCTCGTACTCATGCTTCAGCCAGGTGTAGCCCAGCGATACGCGCCAGTTGGGCTGCACTCGATAGCCGTACTCGAAATTACTGCCTGCGTCGTATTGGTAGGATTGACTGCCGTACCAGCGCTTCATGGCCACCGGAGAGATCGATAGCCAGTGACGCGCCACCTTGTAGTGATAGCCCATCTGTAAAGACAGCAGCATATCGTCGTAATCGCTGGCGTAGCGCCCTTGATGCACGCCACTGACGCCCAACCCAACCGAATAATAGTGATGGCCGGCAATGTTGACTTCCTTGTCGGCGCTGGCGCGATAGCGCAGGCCGAAAGCATCAATTGGGCGCTGACGCCGATCCTGCTTGATCAGCTCTGAGCGCAGCAGCGCGGCCAGTACTTCGTCACGTTTGCCTGTGACGCCCAGCTCGGCGGCCTGTTCCGGGGTAATTTCCTGCCATACCGGTATGCTTAACACCCGATCCGGATTGGCCGAGTTGATGTTGTTGTCGTAACCAAGCCCCGCTGCCACCGAAAACTTCCACTGCTGAGCATCGACCATCGCCACACGGTAAAGATAAATATCGCGCTGGGCATGAATATCAATACGACGCTGGGAAAGCCGCTGAAACTCGCGCTCGGCGTCCTTCAACTGGTTGTTTTCATATAGCGTGCTCGCCATTTCGAGGCGCACGTAATCCAGCTCGGGGTCGTTGCCAAGCAACTGCTGGTAAATGGCTAACGCCTCACCATAGCGGCCATCGTGCCGTGCCAGCGCTGCTCGCGTATAGCCTTCCAGAATCTTGTCATGGCCTTCCATGTCAGGATAAAAGGTCAGAATATCGGCGATCGTCGGCCAGTGTTCCTGCAACATTGCCTGATTGAGGATCATTTCAGTGAGTTTGAGGTTGTGCTTCAACTGCTCACGGGTCACCTTGACCGCCGCAGACTGCTTGCTTTGCGCTTGATATTTGGGAGCCACCTTGGACGGCGGCGTTTTTGGCTCCGTCTTCAGCTCAAGCGGCGTATCCAGCGGCCGCTGCGGCAATAACGAGGGCGCCGCACCCTGCGAGGCACTGGGCCAGCCAACTAGCAGCGCGACGCTGGCACATAGAGAAATGAGAGAAGGTAAACGCATTGCGGAGGTGAATTTCCCTAACGGCGATAACATGGGTAACAGCGTCACTCAGGCACTAAAACGGGCGGCACTGAGGCCGCCCGTCTACGGATACACCTACTTGCGCTTACCAATTACCGCCACAGAACCAATGCGGTCAGGTAACCCCTGGATAGAGCCAGCAATCTCGCGACCACCGGGGCCGTAAAGGGTTAGCTGATACTCGGCCGCAGCCGCTGGGCCACCAATCTCTCTCCAAGCGGAGTTATTGGTGGCAGAAACACCTGACACCCCGCCTTGGAATACCAATCCGCCCCCTGCTTTCACCAGATTAGTTTTATCTAGGTTACCGGCAATATCGAAGAAGACGTCTTTACCCGTAGAGCTCTGCCCAGCAGGAATCTTGATATCGTTGAGGTTGAATTTACCCTGACCGGTCGCGCTGCTCGGCCCGGTCACGTTGACTTGATAATTGAAATCGCCCCGCGGGAAGTTGGTGAACGTTACCCCTTGATAGTTATAGGTGCCGTTTACCAGAGTATCAGGCGCTGTCTTCTCGCCTACTACACTCTTCACGAAGTGACGCGATTCGGTACCGCGCGACAGGTTGACCACTGCGGCTGAATATTGCTGGCGGTACATGCGGTAAACCACTGGCGCGCCATTGGAAAACGAGTTGTCGTTGGACTTCAGCACCACATCGTTCTTGCCCAGGTTACCGTTGTTCTTGCCGTACAGGGTGTCCGCTTTCAATTGAGTAAGATCGAAGGTGTGCTCAACGTTGCTGGACGCTTGCCCATTAACCTTGCGGGCATTGTCAGGACCGTAGGTGTGGCCATTAAAATCGAATGAGCCTGAATAGGTCACGTTCGGATCGATGTTACTGGGCTGGTTTAGATTGAGCTGCTGCCACTGCGCAGCCTGCGCGGCACTGACGCTCAACAAGGCCAGCGCGATGGACAGCGACAAAGCGCGTTTTTTCATCAATATTCCCTCTGAGTTATGAAGCACAGCTGAATAAACAGCAGTGAAAGCTCACTACTGATGTTGGCAGCTTCAAGGCACTTCATCCGTCGCTTTCCCTGGCGTTACGCCCGTACCGGAGAGACATCGGGCCCTGCGCTGCAACGCAGCACAGTATAAATGATAACGATTTTCATTATCGTAAAATATGTCAAATAAACGTCACGCCTCTGATAGAATTAAGTTTCAAACTATAATTCGTGATGAGAGGACTGACGTCGAGGGAGCTCTTCCTAACGGAAATTGCCTAGGCCAAAACGCGGAAACCGCCATTGATTGTCAATGGCGGCTAGCGCTTGGGCGGTTATCGACAGACGCTTACAGGTTGTACTGTAGCGCTAGCGTCGCGTTACGAGGGGCCCCTGAGATATACGAGTTCTCGTGGCTGTAATAGGTTTTATCGAAAATGTTGTTAACGTTGAGCTGCAGCGCCAGCTGCTGGGTCATCCGCCAACGCACCATGGCGTCGTACACGCTGTACGGCTTCTGCTTCATCACGTCAGCGGCGGTATCAACGTTGGCTGTCGGTGGCACCCACTCTCCCTCCGCACCTTTACGCCAGCGCATCCCGCCACCCACGGTCAGTTCGGGAAGCACGTCGTAAGTGCTAAACAGCACGAACTGTTCGCGCGGCGATGCATAAGAATTGTTGTTGTCGTCCAGCATGCGGTTGAAGGTTTGCATGTTCGGCGGCGACTGCTGCTGCTTCACATAGCCTGCACTAACCCGCCACTCCGGAGTAATTTCACCGGCCAGCGTCAGTTCCCAGCCGTGGGCGTGATAGCCATTGCTGACCGAGTCATCATCAAGATCGGGGAAATCCTTCTGCATAATATCGAAGTGAGCAATGCTGGCATTCAAGCGATTATTAAAGAAGCCCGCCTTGAGGCCGCCCTCATTGGTAACTCCACGAATCGGAGGCCGGAAGCTGCCATCTTCGTAACGGTTATCGCCCGAATTATCATTTTCAATATAACTCTCAGCATAGCTGTAATAGGCGTTGATATCCTTGGTTAATTCAACAACTAATGCGCCATAAGGCAAGAAGCCCGTTTTTATATCGCTGTCCGAGGATTCATAATATTGTTGGTTAGGGTTGCATTCGGATGCGTCAATGCCATTCAGGCACGATTCCTTGGGATCTCCATAGGTTTGCTCAGTCCAGCGGCCACCGAAAATCAAATGAGTGCGTGGAATCAACCGCCAATGGGTAGCGAAGTAGGGTCCCTTTTGCGTCCAAACTGTTCCAGTCTTGTAGTATGGTGTGTCCATCCCATCCGGCTCGGACGGATATATTCCGTTATTCCAATCTGTGAGGGAAATCCCACGCCCATTACTGATGTACGTTGGGTCGTGTTGCTGACAGTTATTTAATTCTTGGCAAACAAAGCCAAACTGTGTATTCCAAACGGCGATCCCTCCTGCGCTTTGGGTAGGATAGCCAGTAAACTCACGATGCTGCGTGCGGTAATAGTTATATCCAACGACAAAGTCCTGATCATTATCCAGTAACTCGAAACTGCCGCTTAGATTGGCATCAACATTGTTAACATAGTTCCTACTATCACGATGACGATAGGAATAGCTTGCTACGTTGTCCGCCGGGTTTGGAAAATAAAACGTCGTGCCCATTTCACCGTACTTCTGGTCATCCTTATTATCAGCGTAGTTATAAGAAACCTTGAAATCCCAGCCGTTATCAAAGAAGTGATCGTACGTCGCAAAAAGATTGGTATAGGAGCGATTGGTGGCTGACCAAGGTGTGGCGTTATTGACGTTGCGCATGCCGGTGGTGGTCGGCATCACTACCGTGGAGGGGAAGCCCCCCTTTTGAAGTCCTCTGCGATATTCGGGAACGTCCTCAATAGCGCGGGAATCCTCTAGCTGCGAGTAGCGGGTAATGCCATGCGGGCCAACGCCGTCGAGCTTCACCTTATAGTGAGTAACGCCCACGCTGACGCTATTGTTGTCGTCGATATCGGCATCGGTAATAAACGAGACACCGTAGCTTTTACGGTCGGCGTTGCCGAGCCACTGGCCACCGTCATCGCCAAACACCGCCAGCCGCGAGCGCAAATGCTCATCCATCCAGGGCACCGACACGTCGAGCTCACCGCGTTTTCTTCCCCACTTGCCATACTTTATCTGACCACTCAACTGGCGATCGCGATAAGGGTGCTTGCGGGTGAAATTAAGGCTCGCCGATGGATCACCGGAGCCCGCCGTTAGCCCGGTAGAACCCCGGATGATCTCCATCTTCTCGTAAAGGAATGGGTCCTGCGCCGAAACGCGCCCCTGAAAACCTCCCGACAGCAGGAACGTACTGCCCGGCACCCCGTCCATGCTAATCGCGCGCACCGGGAAGGTACGCGAGTAGATGTTCATGTTACCGGCACCGTTAGGGCCACTGGCGACAACGGTCATGCCAGGCGTGTAGTTCAGCACGTCCTCAAGGGTGTTGAAGTTCTGATCCTTGACCTGCTGCGTGGTGATCGTAGTGATGCTCTGCGGCGTTTCCTTCATCGCCAGATTCAGGCGCGTCGCTGCGGTTGAAGAGCGTGCCGTGTAGTTAGTGTTGGGCTCAGTTCCCTCAGGCGCCAAGCCCTTTCCCACCACGGTAATCGTCGACAGCGACGTCGCTCCTGCGGCCGATGCGTCGTCTGCCGCAGGAGCCGCAGCAGCGACCGCATCATCTTCAGCCGCTGCGGCAGCGGCGACCGGCGCTTCGCTGAGGGTAATGCGCCCACCGCTGAGTGTTGCCTCAATGCCGGTACCCTCGAGTGCCTGAGCAAGCGCTTGCTCTACCGATAGCTGGCTGCCCTTCACTCCCTGAGAAGAAAGCCCTGCCAGCGATACGCTCGACGGTGAAAGCGATAGTCCGGCCTGGCCAGCGAGGTGGTCGAGGACCGATTTCAGCGGGGCTGGGGCGATGTTGTAGTTGTTAACAGCAGCAGCGTTAGCAGAGGCGACATGCAGTGCGGCGAGCAACACGGTAGCGCTTGATAGCACCACCGCCCTTCCGCGCAAATATGAAAAAGTTGAGGACACGTTCCAGGTTCCCTTGTTGAAACGAACCCATAAATGATACTGATTATCATTGTTATTTTGTGAGTAATTATCCTGCCCTCTGAAATGGTTAAGCTTGAACAAAGAAAAGCGCCCTACGGCGATGCCGCCAGGGCGCTTTTCGATAAATCAGGCGCACTTATCAGATACGCCATCGATGCGTTCAATCAATACACTGCCGCTTAAGCGGCAGCGATGCGTGTCACGCTTTCTGTTTCAACAGCTCAAGGGTGGTGTTCAGCGTTGAGGAGGGCCGCATAGCACCGCTCGCCTTGTCGCTGTCGACATGATAGTAGCCGCCAATATCCACCGACTGGCCCTGCACCTTCGCCAATTCTTCGACGATTTGCTGCTCGTTTTCTGCGAGACGTGTGGCGATCTCCTCAAACAGTCCGCCCAGTTCGGCATCACTGCTTTGCTCCGCCAGCGCCTGCGCCCAGTAAAGCGCCAAGTAGAAGTGACTGCCACGGTTATCCAACTGACCAACCTTGCGATCAGGTGATTTGCCGTTATCAAGCACCTGCCCAGTGGCTTTATCCAGCGCATCTGCCAGCACCTGTGCCCGCGGCACGTTGTAGCTACGGCTCAAGTGCTCAAGCGATGCAGCCAGCGCGAGGAATTCACCCAGAGAATCCCAGCGCAGGTGGTTTTCTTCGAGGAACTGCTGCACGTGCTTGGGCGCTGAACCGCCGGCGCCGGTTTCGAATAGCCCACCGCCCGCCATCAGCGGCACAATCGAGAGCATCTTGGCACTGGTGCCAAGCTCCATGATCGGGAACAGGTCGGTGAGGTAATCACGCAGCACGTTGCCGGTGACCGAGATGGTGTCTTCGCCCTTGCGAATACGCTGCAGCGACACCTGCATGGCCTGCTCAGGCGGCAGGATGCGAATGTCGAGGCCGTCGGTATCTTGCTCGCTCAGGTACTGCTCCACCTTGGCGATCAGCTGGGCATCGTGCGCACGCTCCGGATTAAGCCAGAAGATGGCCGGCGTGTCGCTTAACCGTGCACGCTCAACCGCCAAACGTACCCAGTCGCGAATCGGCGCATCCTTGGTTTGACACATGCGCCAGATATCGCCCTTCTCAACCTTATGCTCAAACAGAACGCTGCCGTCACCCTTGGTAACCTTGACAGTACCGGCCGCGGGAATTTCGAACGTTTTGTCGTGAGAACCGTATTCTTCTGCCTTTTTCGCCATCAGCCCCACGTTGGGCACGCTGCCCATGGTCGACGGATCGAAAGCACCGTTGGCCTTGCAGTCATCGATCACGGTGGCGTAAATACCGGCATAGCTACGATCGGGAATAACCGCCTTGGCATCCTGGCGCGCGTCATCGGCATTCCACATTTTACCGGAATCGCGAATCATCGCCGGCATCGACGCGTCGATGATGATATCGCTGGGCACATGCAAGCTAGTGATGCCCTTGTCTGAATTGACCATCGCCAGCGCGGGGCGTTCGGCGTATTCCGCCGCAATATCAGACTCGATAGTGCTGCGCTCATCATCGGACAGTTGATCAAGACGCGAATACAGATCGCCAATGCCATTATTGGGATTGAAACCAATGCGATTCAGCGTATCAGCATGCTTGCTCAGTACATCCTTATAGAACTGCGACACTACGCCACCGAACATGATCGGGTCGGACACCTTCATCATGGTGGCCTTGAGGTGAACCGAGAACAGCACGCCTTGCTGCTTGGCGTCTTCGATTTCACGCTCGATAAAGGCAGCCAAGGCAGCGCTGCTCAGGAAGGTAGCATCGACAACTTCGCCCGCTTCCACTTTCACCGGGTCGCGCAGCTGTGTCGTGGTACCGTCGCTCTGCTCAAGTGAAATGCTCAGCGCATCGGCCTGATCGAGCGTTGCTGACTGTTCATTACCGAAATAATCGCCGCTCTCCATGTGGGCGACATGGGTCTTGGAATCGCTCGACCACTCGCCCATACGGTGCGGGTACTTGCGTGCGAAGCTCTTGACCGAGGCCGGTGCCCGACGATCCGAGTTACCTTCGCGCAGGACAGGGTTTACCGCACTCCCCTTCACCTTGTCATAGCGCGCTTTGATATCCCGCTCTTCGTCCGACTGCGGATCATCGGGATAATCAGGCAGTGGGTAACCCTGCTGCTGCAGTTCCTTTATGGCTGCGCGCAGCTGCGGCATCGAGGCGCTGATGTTGGGCAGCTTGATAATATTGGCCTCGGGGGTTAGCGCCAGTTGGCCTAATTCGGCCAGATCGTCAGCAACGGCGCGCTCTCCCAAAAGATCGGAAAACTGCGCCAGCACGCGTGCCGCCAGCGAGATATCACGGGTT
The DNA here is from genome assembly GCF_051251145.1 of Carnimonas bestiolae. Classification (NCBI taxonomy): domain Bacteria; kingdom Pseudomonadati; phylum Pseudomonadota; class Gammaproteobacteria; order Oceanospirillales; family Halomonadaceae; genus Carnimonas; species Carnimonas bestiolae. Next base: position 139,560 of record NZ_JBPCZK010000004.1, read on the forward strand.
TCGATACCGATGCCTGCGGTGGCGGAAAACGCTTTGATCACTGGCAGCAGTGATTGCGTCGCCAGAAACGGCGCTTCATCGGTAAGGGTGTAAATGATCGTGGGTGATTCGGACATATCAAGCCTCGGCTAGTCGTGATAAGCCACCGACGCGAGTGGTCGGAAGCACGTTGCGTGATTTATCTTGCCGCTCTTGTGTATCTGCAGCGCATGCGGCGAAGGTCTTCATACCAATGGAGTAACACGCCAGCGGTGAACGCCGCTATCCCCCATTAGCCTAGCGAACCGGTGTGGCCTGCGTACAGGGCGCGCTCCCAGTAGCCTATCAGCGACATCGGTACATCGCCGGCGCGGCTACTGTAGTAGTATTGATAGTGACGAACGTGTCGCTGCACGATGGCGGCCTGGTGGGATGCACATTGATTTCACCATTGGCCTCACCGTCGATAGCCGCTACGCCGCCCTCTCACTCCTCTTTTAATGACAGCCTTGTTTGCCATGAGTTTGATTTACCTGCTGCACAAACCCTACCTGATGCTGTCGCAGTTCACCGATAACTCACCGCCCACGAACGGTAAAAGGCGTACGCTGGCCGAGGTTATCGATATCCCTGACATCTATCCTGCCGGACGGCTTGATTACGATAGCGAGGGGTTACTGCTGCTAACGGCTGACGGAGCACTGGCCCACCGCATTACTGCCCCCGATCACAAGCAGCCCAAGACCTATTGGGTGCAGGTGGAAGGCATACCGGAGCCAAGCGCATTGGAGCAGCTAGGTCGCGGGGTTACGCTGAAAGACGGTCCGACCCGCCCCGCCAAGGTGAGGATGATTACACCGCCCGCCATTGCGGAGCGCGACCCGCCGGTCCGCTTTCGTGCTGAAATTCCCACTCAGTGGCTAGAGATCACCATCATTGAAGGGCGCAATCGCCAGGTGCGGCGCATGACGGCTCATATTGGGCATCCCACGCTGCGCCTGGTGAGAACCTCTATCGGCCCATGGACGCTGGATAGCCTAGCGCCCGGCGAGTGGCGCACCACCAGGGTCAATATGCCAACCCGCTCAGCGGGGCGCGGTCAGGCGCGGCGTAATCATCGGCGCTAGGCAATCGGCCGCCGCGGCGTGCCCGCTAGCGCAGCCTGTCTGTTCGTTCGGTAAGCCGCGCACCAGCGCCAGCGTAACCGCCATGGTAAAGCGCTGCTTAGTACTTTGACGATGCCGTGCGCGGATATCCGCCGTTTCGGTGACAGCTTTCGTTGTCGCTTTCCGCGATTCAGCTATTAAGCGTGTCTGCGCTATCAGGTACAATGACGTACTTTTATACGGTGCGGCTTGAATTCAACGGGCGATATCCGTCGTATCGCGCCAGCCATGTTCCATCCCAATGAGTACTATCCATGAGTAACGCCAACTTCTCCACCTCCAATGCTAGCGCGCCGACACGCGTGATCGTCGGCATGTCGGGTGGCGTCGATTCCTCGGTAACTGCCGCGCTGCTGCTTGAGCAAGGCTATGCTGTCGAGGGCTTGTTCATGAAGAATTGGGACGAGGACGATGGCACCGAGTACTGCACCGCCAAAACCGATTTGGCCGATGCCCAGGCGGTCAGCGACCGTCTAGGTATCAAGCTGCATACCGCCAATTTCGCGGCCGAATACTGGGACAATGTGTTCGAGCATTTCCTTGAGGAATACCGCGCTGGCCGCACGCCCAATCCGGACATCCTGTGTAACCGGGAAATCAAGTTCAAGGTCTTTCTCGATTACGCAGAAATGCTCGGCGCCGATCTGATTGCTACCGGGCACTACGTGCGCGGCGACCGTCAGGGGCGGCTCTACAAGGGGCTGGATGCCAACAAGGACCAAAGCTATTTCCTGCACGCCGTGCCCCACCAGGCGCTGGCGAAAAGCCTGTTTCCGCTGGGCGAGATGGAAAAAAGCGACGTTCGTGCCATTGCCGAACGACTCGACCTTGCCACGGCGCGGAAAAAGGATTCGACCGGCATCTGCTTTATTGGCGAGCGTCGCTTCGGCGACTTCCTGAAGCAATATTTGCCCGCCCGCCCAGGTGCCATTGAAACACCGGAAGGTGAACGCATCGGCGAACACGTGGGGCTGATGTACTACACCCTGGGCCAGCGTCAGGGGCTGGGCATCGGTGGTTTACCGCACCACCCCGAACAGCCCTGGTACGTGGCTGCCAAGGATCTTGAGCGCAACGTACTGATTGCGGTGCAGGGCAAACACCATCCGCTGCTCTACTCGGATTCGCTGCACAGCGAAGCCATCGAATGGATTGCTGGAGAGCCGCCGCAGGGCCTTGATGAGGGCCTGACGCTGACCGCCAAGGTGCGCTATCGCCAGCACGATCAGCGCTGCGTGGTGCATGCCAGCGCTAATGGCAGCGTGACGGTCACCTTCGACCAACCCCAGCGCGCGGTAACGCCCGGACAGTCGCTGGTGCTGTATCGCGGCGACGAATGCTTGGGGGGCGGAATCATTCGCACCATGGCTGCCAGCGATCAGTGCCAGCGTCAGATTAGCGAGGAATACGCCGGATGAACCGCGATCAGCGGCAGGCTCTTGCACTGGCGGGCGTATTTCAAGCGGCGGTAGTGGTCGACGAATTGGCGCGTACCGGCCGCTACGATACTCGCGCGTGGGAAACGTTGATCAAGGCGACAGTGGACCCGCGCCCTGACCAGTTTGCAGATATCTATGGCGATGACCTGGCCAACCTTGGCGTGGGAATGAACGCTGCGCGCAAACTGCTCGATCATCCGCCGGCAGGGTCGCAGGTAATGCGCTACATGCTGTCGATTCAGCTGCTGGCCACCCGCGCGCGCAAGGATCCGGCGCTAATGAGCCAGCTCGGCGAACGCCTTGAGCGTATTCAGCAGCAGGCCCACCACCTCGGTCCCACCCACGATAACGTGGTGCTGGCGCTGGGTGAGCTATATTCCGACACCCTATCGACACTGCGCTATCGCATTGTGGTCAAGGGCGATCCAGAACTTCTCAAAACACCGCACATGGCTGAGCGCGTCAGAGCCGTGCTATTGAGCGGCGTACGCTTCTCGCTGCTGTGGCGGCAACAAGGCGGGCATCGCTGGCAGATACTGTTAACCCGTAAACGCATCAAACAAACGCTGGACGAGTTACGCAGCTCGATGGAATAAGCGACGCCCGACCAGTTGGTAGTCAGACAACATGCAGCCCTGCGGTGCGCGGCGGATAGCGGGCCATATAGCCCTCTTCCACCAGCGCAGACACTCAGGGATAACCCGGCGGTTTACCGCCGATCTACGCGATTTGCTTTATAACGCCTTCATCTTTCGACTTTCAATAACGAACGCTTACAACGGACTCTTCATGGAACTCTCGACGCTTACCGCTATCTCTCCTATCGATGGGCGCTATGCCAGCAAGGCTGACACCCTGCGTCCCTGGTTCAGCGAATTTGGGCTGATGCATGCACGCCTGAAGGTAGAGCTGAGCTGGCTTGAGCGTCTGGCCGATCACCCGGGCATCGAAGAGCTTAATCCGTTGTCCGCTGAAGCGCGTGATTTCATCAAGCGCATGATCGCCGACTTCACCCCGGAACAGGCGGCGCGCATCAAGGAAATCGAGCGCACCACCAATCACGACGTAAAGGCTATCGAGTACTTCATCAAGGAACAGATCGAAGCGCTGCCCGAACTGGCCGCTAAAAGCGAGTTCGTGCATTTCGCCTGCACCAGCGAAGATATCAATAACCTGTCGCACGCGCTGATGCTGCGCGGCGGTCTCGATAATGCAGTGTTGCCCGCCATGCGCGAGGTAGTTACTGCCGTTGCAGGGCTGGCGGCGGCGCACGCTGAACAGCCGATGCTATCGCGCACCCACGGCCAGACGGCCAGCCCCACCACGCTGGGCAAGGAGATGGCTAACGTCGCTTATCGACTGAAGCGTCAGCTGAAGCAGATCGAAAGCGTCGAGCTGCTGGGCAAAATCAACGGCGCAGTGGGTAACTACAATGCGCACCTATCGGCCTATCCCGATATCGATTGGGACGCCAACGCCCAGCAGTTCATCGAGTCGCTGGGGCTCTCGTTCAACCCCTATACCACTCAAATCGAGCCGCACGACTACATCGCTGAGCTGTTCGACGCAGTGGTGCGCTTCAACACGATCCTGATCGACTTCAACCGCGATATCTGGGGCTATATCTCACTCGGCTATTTCAAGCAGCGCACCGTCGAAGGCGAAATTGGCTCCTCGACCATGCCGCACAAGGTCAATCCGATCGACTTCGAAAATGGCGAAGGCAACTTTGGCGTCAGCAATGCCCTGCTTGCCCACCTGTCCCAGAAACTGCCGATTTCACGCTGGCAGCGCGACCTGACCGACTCTACCGTGCTGCGCTCGCTGGGCACCGGCCTGGCACATGCGCTGATTGGCTACGCCTCAACCCTCAAGGGGATTAGCAAGCTTGAAGCTAACCCAGAGCGTTTAGCGCAGGATCTTGATCACAGCTGGGAAGTGCTGGCCGAACCGATTCAGACCGTTATGCGCCGCTACGGCATCGAAAAGCCCTACGAAAAGCTCAAGGCGCTTACTCGCGGCAAGACTATTGACCAGCAAGGCTTCGCTGCCTTCATCGATACGCTGGAGCTACCGAACGAAGTCAAGCAGGAGCTGAAAGCGCTCACGCCGGCTACCTATACCGGTAATGCAGTCGCACAGGCCAACGCGCTCGATAGCCGTGGAGCAGTAAAATGACAGGCGTTCTTGGAGAACTCACGCCGCAGCGCTTTCTGGCGGAATATTGGCAGAAAAAGCCGCTACTGATTCGTCAGGCCATTGCTGGCTTCAAATCCCCTCTCAGCGCAGAAGAACTGGCTGGGCTGGCGTGCGAAGAGGACGTTGAGTCGCGGCTGATCGAAAGCGTTGGTGCAGACGGTAAGCCGTGGCAGGTGACCCACGGCCCGCTCGACGAAGAGGTGTTCGCACGTCTTCCCGAACGCGACTGGACGCTGCTGGTGCAGGCAGTGGATCACTATGTACCGGAAGTCGCCGAGCTTTTGGAGCAATTTTCCTTCATTCCGCGCTGGCGTCTGGACGACATCATGATCAGCTATGCGCCGCCGGGAGGTAACGTCGGTCCTCACGTCGATAACTACGACGTCTTCCTGCTCCAGGGTGCAGGGCAGCGCCGCTGGCAGTTGGGCGGTTTCAAGGGTGAAGACGCCGCCATCGTCGATGGCATCAGTTTGCGCATCCTGAAAGAATTCACCGTCAGCAATGACGAAGAGTGGGTGCTTGAGCCGGGCGATATGCTGTACCTACCGCCCCGCTATGCCCATCACGGCATCAGCGAATCCACCGACTGCATGACCTGGTCGATTGGCTTTCGCGCTCCTTCTGCCGACGAAGCCGTCACCTCGTGGGCCGACTATCGGGGCGAGCAATTAAGCGATGCCCTACGCTATGCTGATCCCGATCTGAGCGTGCAAGACCCGGCGCTGCTTGATGAAGGCGCCATTGAGCGGGTGCGCGCGCTGATTCTTGAATCACTCGATGACAAACAGCAACTGGGCGAATGGTTTGGGCGCTACATGACCCAAACCAAATACCCCGATCAATTGATCGCCTTGGAACCTTCCATCGATCTTGCCACTCTAAGAGGCGCGCTAGCAGCAGGAGAGCAACTGGTGCGCAGTCAAGGCTCGCGCTTTGCTTACCGTCCGGCGCTAGGCAATGAGGCCGACAGCGCTACGCTATTTGTCGATGGCGACGGGATACCCTGTTCGCTGTCGCTAGCGCAGCAGCTAGCGCAAGTCGACCAGCCGCTGCCCGCCGAGCTGCTTGATGAGCCCGCTGCTGCCGAACTGCTGCTGGAGCTAACCAACCGCGGTAGTCTGGTGTTGGAAGAGCAGAGTGAGGCGTAACTAGAGGCGATTCGACGAAGCCGTGAGTATCGCTCAATTGGCATTGCGCCTTCGTCATCGCTAGAATAAACCAAGAAAACACCGTTTTATATCGCGACAGCCCTAAGTTAAAAAGGCGCTGGCTAAGGGAGACTAGAATGAAAACAGCAGTAAAAATCTTCGGCGTTGCTGCCATGAGCGCACTTTCCCTCGCGGGCTGTGCCAACGATGCCTACAACGGCAATACCTACAGCGGCAACGAAGCCATGAGCGGCCAGAGCGTTAGCTACGGCACCATCACCGGTATTCGTGCCGTGCAGATCCAGGACGACACTTCTGGCTTCGGCGGCCTGAGCGGCGGCGTGCTGGGTGGCTTCCTCGGTAACGCACTGGGCGGCGGCTCTGGCAAGAAAATCCTGACCGCAGCAGGCGCAGTTGGCGGTGCCTTGGCGGGTAACAGCGTTGAGCACGGTGCCAAGAAAACCAACGCCATGGAAGTTCAGGTCGAGCGTGACGACGGTAAAAACGTGGTTATCGTTCAGGCCGCAGACAACAGCTTCTCTAAAGGGCAGCGTGTACGTCTGGTTGGCTCTGGCTCGAAACTGCGCGTAGTGCACTACTAAGTCACTACCACCGTGGATGTCGGGGTAAACGTTGCCCGGCCCCACTGGTTGCAAAAGGGCGCTGTCTTTTAGGCAGCGCTTTTTTGTGCTCATGCATTAGGGATTGTCCGCCTCAAAATGCCCCGCCCGGCCACCGTCGCTTGCCCCTATTCGACGTTTTTTACGGCCGTCAGCACCGCTGCAGGCACTAGATACGGTCGAGTTTTCCCTCGCGAATAGGCCCGCAGGCCAGCAACCATCTATGTAATAGTTATTCTCAATCTAAAAGAGAGGAACTTTTACAAATTTTACGCATGACAAATCGAACAGTGTTTTCTATAGTAGGCGCTACGTTCGACCTCGACTATTAAGCAACGAGGTTGAGCCCTGTAGATTTACCCGGAAATAGTTCGCCGCTGGCGCACTCATTTCTCATCCCGTTACTGGGTGGCAGCTGCCCAATTTCAAACGTGGTCAGGGTAGATCTAGTTAGGCTACACTGATCGCAGTTGATGGCATATCAACCGAATTGATCTATCATTAGTGGTGAGGTAGCAACGCTAGGAAGCTGGCACTCTACACAAAACGCTAATGAAAGCATCGTTCAAGGGATTAAAAGGACGCAATCACTATGAAAACCGTAAAAGTTCTTACTGCAGCGCTTATCGCTAGCGGCACTGTTCTGGGCGCTTCTCAGGCAATGGCCTACGGCACCCTGGGCGACTTCTATGTTCGTGCAGACGCTATCCGTACCGAAGCACTGAGCAGCGGCGACACCAACCGCGGCTTCGCTGGCGCGCTGGGCTGGAAATTCACCGACAAAGTCGGTGTTGAATTCAACGCCCCGACCAAAAAGCTCGACTACGAAAGCAGCTCCAACGGTAAAGACGCTAACGCCAAGTATCAGCAGTACAGCCTGCTGGCTCAATACTACCCACTGGGTGGTGACGCGTCTCAGATCCAGCCTTACGTCGGTGTTGGTGCGTCTTACACCAAATTCTCCGATCGTGGCCTGAGCAACTCTGGCGGCGAACTCGAATCTGACAGCTGGGATCCGACTGCACAGCTTGGTCTTGATTACTACCTGACCAGCTGGTTGGCTGCCAACGTCAACGTTCAGTACACTCACCTGAAAGTTAAAGGTGATGACGGATTCAGCAGCAAATACGATCCGCTTCGCGTTGGTGCTGGTCTGACCTTCCGCTTCTAAGAGCTGAATCACTCGCTCTTGAAAAGAACGCCCCGCATTGCGGGGCGTTTTTTTGTGCCTCGAAAAACCTCGCACCATGTTGAGCTATCACGATCAGCACGTCAGAATAACGTTATTACCACGCTAGCCTGATAAACGCCGCCTAGAGCAGCCTTCGACGCCATTTTCGTTCGACGGGCCCACTGCTCTTGCTGCTGCGCCCCCGATACTGGACGAAATTTGCATGACCGCCGCCACAACTCCCCCGCCAGACACGGCCTTGGCTTCGCTGTACCGCCAGTTTGCCGACCGACTACATCAGCAAGGCTTCAGCGGAGAAATCGAACACAGCGACGCAAGTCTCACGGTACTGTCTACCGATAACTCCATTTACCAGCGCGTACCAAAGCTAGCGGTCTTTCCGCGTCATCGTGAAGATGTTGCTTTGCTTGCGCGAATTGCTGGCGAGGCCGCCTTTACCCGGATTGTGCTCGGCCCACGCGGTGGCGGTACCGGCACCAACGGTCAGTCGCTAACCGATGGCGTGGTGGTCGATCTCAGCCGTCATATGAACGCCATTATCGATATCGACGTTGAGCAGCGACGAGTGCGCGTACAGCCCGGTGTGGTGAAGGATCAGCTAAACGCGGCGCTCAAACCCTATGGGCTGTTTTTCGCGCCCGAGCTATCGACCTCCAACCGCGCCACTATCGGCGGCATGATCAATACCGACGCCAGCGGCCAGGGCAGCTGCGAATATGGCAAGACGCGCGACCACGTGATTAGCGTTGATGCGCTGCTGATCGGCGGTGAAACGCTTTGCGCGGGTCACCTTGAGGATGACGAGGTCGATCGACTCATTACGGCGGGTGGGCACGTCGGACAATTAGTGGCGACCGCCCGCGAGGTAATTGATAAGCACGGCGACGCAATTGCCGAGCGCTTTCCACCGCTCAATCGCTGCCTGACCGGCTACGATCTCGCGCATTTGCGCGACGATCAGCAGCGCCTCGACCTGCGCAGTTTGTTGTGTGGCAGCGAAGGATCGCTAGGGCTAATTGTTGAGGCCACGCTCAACGTGCTGCCGCTTCCCAAGTATTCTGCGCTGGTCAATATACGCTACGCAGGCTTCATGGACGCCCTGCGCGACGCAACAGCGCTGATGCACGGCGCTACCCGCCCCACCTCCATCGAAACGGTCGATAGCAAGGTGCTGGGGCTAGCGATGAACGACATGGTATGGGATCAGGTGGCGGAGTACTTCCCCACAGGAAGTACTCCCACCGCCGGTATCAATCTGGCCGAATTCAACGCTGAAAGCGACGCAGCCCTACAACAGAAGATCGCCGACTTCACTCAGCACCTTGATAACGATGCCGCCGTCGAACGGTTAGGTCATACCACTGCGTGGGGGCGTTCCAAAATGACCGCCGTTTATGCCATGCGCAAACGTTCGGTTGGCCTGCTTGGCAATGTCGAAGGCGAGCAGCGTCCAATCCCCTTTGTCGAAGATACCGCCGTACCGCCAGAGCAGCTGGCCGACTACATTGCTGAATTTCGCGCATTGCTGGATCACCACGGTCTTGCCTACGGCATGTTTGGTCACGTGGATGCTGGGGTACTGCATGTACGCCCGGCCATCGATATGAAGGATCCCGCTCAGGCAGCGCTCATTCGCACCATTAGCGACGCGGTCGCAGAGCTGACACAGCGCTACGGAGGCCTGCTGTGGGGGGAACATGGCAAAGGCGTGCGCTCCGAATACTCGCCGACCTTCTTCGGCCCGCTGTACCCCCTGCTGCAGCGCATAAAAGGCGCCTGCGACCCTCACAATCAGCTCAACCCCGGCAAGATTGCCACCCCGCCAATCGATAGCGATTCAGCGTCACGGGATAGGTCCTGGCAACTGCTCAAGGTGGACGAAGTGCCGACGCGCGGCGCACGCGACCGTCAGTTGGATAACACGGTATGGCAGCACTACGGCGCCGCAATGCACTGCAACGGCAATGGTGCTTGCTATAACTACGATCCCAACGATGCCATGTGCCCATCGTGGAAGGGAACGCGAGACCGCATTCATTCGCCGAAAGGCCGCGCCACCTTGTTCAAGGAGTGGCTGCTACGCGAACAGCAGGCGGGCAGCGACACCACCGCTGCACAGCTCAGCCGCTGGCAGCCACTGTTGAGCATGCCCAAGCGTGCGCTAGCGACCTGGCAAGCGCGCCGTGGAGGGGATGACTTCTCGCATCAGGTATATGACGCCATGACGGGCTGTCTGGCGTGTAAATCGTGCGCGGGCCAGTGCCCGGTCAAGGTCAATGTGCCCGACTTCCGCAGTGAGTTTCTTGCGCTTTACCACAGCCGCTATTTGCGTTCGCCACGCGACCATCTGGTGGCATCGCTGGAGCGTGCGATACCGCTAATGGCATCGCTGGCGCTAGCGTATAACCGCATTACCCAGTGGCGTCCGGTTGCCCGTCTCAGCCAGCGCTATATCGGGCTAGTGGATATGCCTCGCCTGACGCGTGCGCCTTTGGTCAAGCAACTGCGCAGTTGGGGCATTGCATACGCCACCCCCGAACGCCTGAAGGCATTGAGCGAAGAGCAACGGGCTAGCAGCGTGGTGATTGTGCAGGATACCTTCACCACCTTTTTCGATACCGCGGTGGTGCGCGACATCGTTGAGCTGCTGCAACACTTGGGGGTAACCGTGTTTGTTGCTCCCTATGGAGCCAACGGTAAACCGCAGCAGGTGCACGGCTTCAGCGCTGCTTTCAAGCGCACTGCCAAGCGCCAAAGCGCGCGCCTGAACGCGCTGGCTGCCAGCGGCGTTACGCTGGTGGGTATCGATCCAGCCATGACGCTCACCTATCGCCAGGAGTACGCCAAGGTGCTGGGCGCGAATAACGCCCCGCAGGTGGCCTTGCTACAAGAGTGGCTAAGCGATTATTGCGCGCGACAGTTCACGCAGCCCGCTGATGCAGCGGCAGAACTGCCCCGCTACCGCTTGTTGGCACACTGCACCGAGAAAACCACCGCCGCGGGGTCGCAGGCAGCATGGCAGAAACTGTTTGCTGCGTTTGGGTTACCGCTGGAGATTGAAAGCACTGGTTGCTGCGGCATGTCAGGCACCTACGGTCATGAAACGCGCAACAGAGAAACCTCCCGCACCATCTACGCGCTCTCCTGGCAGCCTAAAGTGGAGCACGCGCAACACGATGAGATGCTGCTCGCAACCGGTTATTCGTGCCGCAGTCAAACCAAGCGTTTTTCCGATGTGCAACTAAAACATCCGCTGCAAGGGCTGCTGCAAGCCGTCAAAATTACTGGCTTGCCTACCCTCACAGCGGATGTACAGTGACGCTAATCAGCGCTAACAGCGCTGATTAGCGGAGTTGCCACACCACATGCACAGAGGACTCGCGATTCAGCTGTCCTTTGCGGTATTCAGGCGCCGATGCCGACTCACTCTTGGCACTTGCCATGCGTGCCATCATCATCGGCGGCCGTGGCCCACCGCCGCTGGTGTTCTCTTCGATACTCTGCACCGGACCCAGCTCAGCACCCAGTGACTTCGCCATCAGCTCGGCCTTGGCGCGAGCGCGCTCGAGGGCCTTGTGCAGCGCCTCATCGTTTGCCTTGTCGGGGTCGGCCAGCGCGTAATCCACACCGGACAAATTATCGACGCCCGCCTCCGTGAGCGCATTGAGCACCGCCGGTACTTTTTCAAGATCGCGCACAGTCACGGTGAGCGGACGCTCAACCCGCGTTCTGCTCATTTGCTGGCGATCATCGCTGTTTGCCCGCTGATAGAAGGTTTCCGGCGCAACATTCAGCGATCCTGCAGAAACATCCTTGGTGTCGACACCCGCTCCTTCGATTGCCCGGATGGCCTCTCCCACCCGACGCTCCAGGCCGTCGCGCGCTTGCCCCAACGCCTTGGCATCGGTCGACGACTGCTGATCGGCCGGCTGCGCAGGCGTGCGCTCCAGCAGACTGGCGTGAATGGTCGCAATGTCAGGCGCGACCTCAATCGAGCCTTGCGCTTGAACATCGACCTGCCGCGGCTGATCGCCGTGATCACCCGGTGGTGGTGGCGGAGCGGAACACCCTGCTGTGGCAAGCGCGGTGGAAACTGCCACCGCAATACCGCATCGCTGAATCCATAACGACATGATGTCTTCCTTGTAATGCATATAAACCAGCGCAAACAGACTCGAGATTCGAACCTGTTTGCGACTACTCGCCCAGCTAAGCATGCTAGCGTGGCCAAGAGAAGCAAATTTGCGTGCGATTAGCCGAAATAATGCGCGCGAATGAGCGTGATAACGAGCTCAGGTATTGCCCGAAAGCGCCTGTGAGTCTTCGTCGCCCCCTTCGCTCAATGGCCGTCGAAACAGTGCGTTACGTCGCTAATTTAACGCTGACGCTTGACGCTGAAGACAGGCCAAGTATACTACGCCGCGTGCTTAAGGCTGTTCCCCGATAGCTCAGTTGGTAGAGCAAATGACTGTTAATCATTGGGTCACAGGTTCGAGTCCTGTTCGGGGAGCCAATCAGCACCGCTGCATCACATATGATATTCCCCGATAGCTCAGTTGGTAGAGCAAATGACTGTTAATCATTGGGTCACAGGTTCGAGTCCTGTTCGGGGAGCCAGCAGCGCCGCAGCATTACACATCGATATTCCCCGATAGCTCAGTTGGTAGAGCAAATGACTGTTAATCATTGGGTCACAGGTTCGAGTCCTGTTCGGGGAGCCATCACAACCACATCCTTTCTTCACCGCTCAATTGACGATTAGCACAGCCCCCCTGCACTAATTCTATTCGTTCGGCCTAGCGTTCTTGAGCATGCTTAGCGCCCCGAAAATCTCCCGCGATACCTGCATCATCTGCCTTACCTTTCCGCAAATACCCCGGGCTTGCCTCTAACTGGCCTTTTATATTTCCACGCCAGGCGCTTTTATTGAGCTTTCGTCGGCCCCATGGCGAGTGCTCAGATACGCAGCTATCGATTCCTGGGTCACTTCCCCCATGAATGAGCCGCTATCGTCGATTACCGGTAGCCATGAGGTGTTGTATTCATACATGCGAGACAACACCACGCGCAGATTTTCGCCGCCTTCGGCGCTGGTAGAGAACTCACGCAAATAGCGATCGATAGTGCTGGCATCGTCTACGTGGCGCAAATCGTGGCGGCGCACAAAGCCGGCCCCCTTGCCGCTGGCATCCGATATCACCAGATAGCGGCGGTCTTCTTCGTCCATTCGCGCACGTGCATCCCCCACCCGAGTGCCCAACGGACTGGAAGGAGAATCGTCGGCGGCATCACCGGCCGAGATCAGAAGCAGGCGTTTCAAGGTATGGTCGGCCCCCACGAACGCGCGGACAAACTCATCGCTGGGATCCGCCAGCAGCCTATCGGGGTGGGCAAACTGCTTCAGCTGCCCCGAGCGGAACAGCGCTACCTTGTCCCCTAGTTTGATCGCTTCATCGATATCGTGGCTTACCATGATGACCGTTTTACCCAAGGTGCGCTGCATTTGCAGGAACTCGTCCTGGATCACGCTACGGTTAACCGGATCGACCGCGCCGAAGGGTTCGTCCATCAGCAATAGCGGAGGATCGGCCGCCAGCGCACGAATAACCCCAATGCGCTGCTGCTGGCCGCCTGACAGCTCGCGTGGATAGCGCGATAGATACTGGTTGGGCTCAAGCGCCACCATCGCCATTAGCTCACGCGCACGTTCATGCATACTTTTGGCTGACCAGCCCAGCATGCGCGGGACAACGGTAATGTTCTGCTCGATCGTCATGTTGGGAAACAGACCGATCTGCTGAATGACGTAGCCCAGCGAGCGACGCAGTTCTACCTTATCCATCGCCGCAGTATCGTTGCCGTCGATCAACACACGCCCCGCGCTTGGCTCAATCAGCCGATTAATCATCTTGAGCGTAGTGGTCTTGCCACACCCGGAAGGACCGAGGAATACGCAAAGCTCGCCCTTTTTGACCGTAAGGCTAACGTTATCCACTGCCGCCACCCCGTCGCCTCCCTTGGACGTTGGAAACACTTTGCTCAGTGCATCAAGTTCAATCATTACGCAATTCCTTTGGAGGTCAGAAGACGTTGAATCAGGTTCAACACGACGTCAGTAATGACGGCCAATAAGCTAACAATCACCGCACCCACCACCAGCAGCGGGATGTTGCTCTGCCCAATGGCATTCAGAATCAGCAGTCCCAAACCACCTGCCCCAATCACTGCGGCGATAGTCATAACGCCAATATTCATCACTACTGCGGTGCGCACGCCCGCAAGAATGACGGGAACAGCCAGCGGCATATCGACACGAAGCAAGCGCTGCCAGAAGGTCATGCCAATGCCACGACCGGCTTCACGAATACCAGGATCGATACCGGCCAGCGCAACGTAGGTGTTACGCATAATGGGCAGCAGCGAGTAGAGAAATACCGCCGTAATAGCCGGTGCCGCACCCAGCCCCATACCAAAGGCGGAATAGAGCGGCATCATGATGCCAAACAGCGCCACCGCGGGCAGCGTTATCAGGACGGTTGCTGCGGTAAGCAGCGGCGTCGCCAGCCAGCTCACTCGCAGCATCAGCACGCCTAGCGGCACACCGATAACGATGGCCAGGCCAACGGCAATAGCGACCAGATAGATGTGCTGGCCGGTCAGCAATAGCACCTGCATCCAATCAAGGTTGTTAAGCGTGGTCGTAAAATCCATGGGCGCCTTAGATCAATCCATGTTGAGAGAGAAAGTCCCGTGCCACCGTATTCGCCGACTCCTGATCGACATCGACGCGCGTATTGAGCGAGCGCATGGTCGGGCCATCCAATAGCGCTGACAGCTTTTTCATCTGTGCGCGTAGCTGCGGATGTTTTTTTAGATAATCGGCGCGCACCACCGGAGCGGCGTTATAGGCGGGGAAGAACTTGCGATCGTCCTCCAACACGCGCAGATGGAAGGCGTTGATGCGTCCATCAGTGGTGTATACCACGCCGCCAAATGCCTGCTGGTTGCGCAGTGCCAGGTACACAAGCCCCGGGTCCATCGAGCGTTTTTCGCCACGGCTGAAGCCGAAGTGATATTTCTTGTCGAGTCCGGGCAGGCCATCGGGACGCCCAGCAAAGTCGTAGTCCATCGCAAACAGCATGTACTGCTCAGGGTGATCGCGCGTCCACTTGGCAAACTCGCTCAAGGTACGCAGGTCACCATTTTTCTGGGCGATGGCCTCTGGCATGGCAATGGCGTAAGTATTGTTGAATTCGCTGGGATCGAGCCATATCAGCCCCTTTTTGCGATCCAGCTCACTCACTCTCTTGTACGACTGCTCAGAATCAAGCACCTCCTCCACATGATTGAAGGTTAAAAGCGACGTACCGGTATATTCCCATAGCAGATCAAGCTCGTTGTTTATCTGCGCTGGACGAGAGATGGACGTTGCCAATCCCCAGGTCACATCGACCTCATACCCCAGATGCTGCAGATACATCTCCGTCATGGTGGCCAGCAAGCGCTGCTCGGTGAATGACTTCGCCCCGATACGAATACTGCCCTGACTGGCCGCTTGCGTTTGCCCACAGAACACCGCCAGCAGTATGGCTGCCAGCACCAATCGGAGTGCGCCCTGAGCTCTGCTTTTAGGATTGGTTTTCATGCAGCACCCTCCGCAGCGCTATGGCCCTGAAAAGCAGTCAGGCGATGAGCAATCAGCGCCACCAGGCCATCCAGCACAAGCGCCAGCAGCGCGGTAGCAAAGGCACCCAGCAGCATTTGTTGGGCATTATTGAGATAGATACCGGGGAAGATCAGATTGCCCAGGCTATTGGCTCCAATCAGGAACGAAATCGGCGCACTGCCAACATTGATCGCCAGCGCAATGCGAACGCCATTCATGATCACGCCCCAAGCGTTAGGTAATTCCACCCTTATCAGCGCTTGCAGCGGCCGCATCCCCAGCCCTTTGGCAGCCTCTTTTAGCGCGGGGTCTACATTCCTGAGGCCCTGATAGGTGTTGCGTACGATCGGTAACAGCGACGCCAGCCACAGCGCCAGCACCGCCGATGTCGCGCCAATTCCGAAGAACGCCAGCGCGATCGCCAGCACCGCCATCGGCGGTACCGTATTGGCGATATTGAAGACCTGCATGAAACGTTCGGCACTGCCGGCCATACGCGGTCGGCTCAGCCCTATGCCAACGGCGATACCCACGACCAACGCCGCCACCATGGAGACCAGCACCAGCAGCAAATGCTGACCGGTGTAGAAGAGCAGATCGGTATGAAACTCAACGACGGTGGCCCAGCCAATCCAGTACAGAATCAACCAGCAAAGAATCACGGCACACAAGGCGCCACCACCGCGTCGCAATAACGTTGGGGTCATTGGATAATCCCAAATGGATGCGGATGACGGGAAGACAATCGGCGGCAGCTGGCAATAGCAGTGTTGTTGGAAAATTATACGTATTGCGCGAAGACTGATGCCTTTTCCCTTGAAAACCTTCGTTCACCGGAAGGCTTTTATATGTAAAACAGACTTCTATGGCAGAGTCAAAGCGCCACGGCGTATCAACGGGCCGCTCAGCACCAATATTAGAAGAAACGTTCAACGACGAAAGACCACACCGCGCTAGCGGTTTTTTACCCTGTTTTTCAGCCAGCCATGGAAGGTATTTGCCAACCTGAAGAGAGGTGATGTGTACTTAGGCTTTGGCGCCAACAGCAGCGCTTTTCCATCGGCTATCAAAGAGGGATAACAGGCATCTGAGCGACGTTTTCTGGCCCACCAAAAAACACTATTTCTCTGTCTTATAAACGTATATTTACCTTTTGTTTCAGAAAGATAGAAACACTTAACAACACAACCAATATCCGCGACGCTGCCTATTCGCCTCGCACAGCCATTGCAGTTGTCCCTCCCCCGCTAGCGCCTCCTTCCCCCTCGGAAATACCGCATGATTGCACCAGTGAAAATACTCGGTATCGCGATCCAGCAAGCGGCACATGCAGCAGGCAGGCAAACACCGAAGGAGTAGAAGGTAGCCACGGGATAAAAACGCCTCAGCGCGCAAAATTACTACTTTAGTCTACCCATGCCATTATCTCCCCCTTGCCGATCGAATGACTCTATCTGTTGCCGCAGCGGAAAGAGCTAAGCCCCGCGTAACGCTCTACCTCGTCGCGCTAACCAAGCGCCAACCCAACGGCTGCCCTGCTCATTCGGTGATGAACGCCGCCTTCTTGATCGCTGCGGTACAAGAAAAGTGGGATACGCGACGAGTGCTCCCCTCTACTAAAGCCTTATGCGCGTCTTAAAACTTGGGTCTATGCTGAAAAAGTAGGTAAGGCCCCATCTCAGTAACAGCGCCAGAATAATCCCAATAACCCACATCGAGAGCGGTTTACCATGACAACATACGATCAAACCAAGCAGCGCGATGACATTGCGCAAGTCATCGACCTGCTCACCCGCGACATGCGCGGTGAAGGCACGGTTAACGGCTTGCCTTCATTCGATAATCATCAGGCAGGCGATCATATAGCGACCGGCATGATCGGTTTCAAGCAATCGTGGCACGGTTTTGATGTAACGGATACGCCCGTCGAGGTCACCTATGCGTTTCCGGATTGGCCCAAGGATGGCTCGGTAAGAATCGGCTGGTTCTCTTCAGCAGGAGGCACCAGCGGCTTCAATGCCCAGCAGCAAGCGCAGGCAGAGCTATCGCTGCAATCGTGGGCTGATCTAGCCAACATCACCTTCACCAAAGTAGCGCCTGACGATCTTTCAGCACAAATCACCTTCGGCAACTACCAATACGACTCGACCGTTGCCTTCACTCAACCGCCGCCGAGCGGACTGACTGACGGCACTGGACGCAACGAAGCCGGTCAATCGTGGTTTAACGCCAAGTGGAAAGAAGAAGGTGACCAGAACTGGCAGAACCTGCACCCCGAGCTTGGTAATTACGGCCGCCACACGCTCACCCATGAGATCGGCCATGGCCTGGGACTCAACCATCCGGGTGCCTACAACGGCTCAAGCCACGCGGGTTACGCCGCTTCCGACTACGCAGAAGACACACGCCAATACTCAGTCATGAGCTACTGGGAAGAGGAGCACACCGGGGCCGACTTCAAAGGTCATTTCACTGGCGCCCCACTGCTGGACGACATTGTCGCCATCCAAACGCTCTACGGTGCCAACATGACCACCCGCACGGGTGACACTACCTACGGCTTCCACTCCAACACCGAGCGCGATTATTACTCTGCCGACAGCAGTGACGACATCCTGATCTTCTCAGTGTGGGACGCTGGCGGAATCAACACCTTCGACTTCTCCGGCTATGCCGACGACCAGCATATCAACCTCAACGCTTTGGCCTTCTCCGATGTGGGTGGACTCAAGAAGAATGTTTCGATCGCTGACGGCGTTACCATCCACAACGCCATCGGCGGTAGCGGAAACGATGTGTTGGTGGGCAACGACGTTGCTAACCATCTTGAAGGCGGTGCGGGAAACGACGTGCTCTATGGTGGTCTTGGCAGCGATACACTGGCGGGCGGTAGTGGCAGCGATACCTTCGTGTATTTGGACACCGCTGAGTCCACCGCCACCGACAGCGATGTCATCACCGACTTTGTGAGTGGCGAAGATCTACTCGATCTGTCTGCTATTACTGCCGCCAAAGGGCTCGCCGGACTTACTCAGGTCGAGCATTTCAGTGGGCAGGCCGGAGAGGTGGTAGTGGAACCGTCGGACAGCCACCAAGGCCAATTGCTCAGCATCGACTTCAGCGGTGCTAACGCAACAGAGTTCGCAGTGGTGATTGGCGGCTCGTTCGATCTAACCACTGATCTAGTGGCATAGCGCGCGCCCTACTCCCTTCGTTAACACTCTTGCTTATCAAAGTGGCTCTCCTTCACGGGGAGCCAATGCAGTGAGTGGAAGAACACATAACCTAAGCGACATTCCGGATTGGTATCTTTGGAGACGACAATGACCAGCAAAAAGGCTCCGTCAGATCGCTACACCAATGAAGTGAACACCGTACTCGATACCCTCACCCGCGACCTGCGAGGCGAACACTCCTATCACGGAGTCTTCAAGGATATTCCCTCGTGGGACAGCGATCAGGCCGCGCACCAGCTCATTCGCAGTGGCCAGAATCAGCTCGACGATAAACCGCTCGGCAGTTCGGTGTCGTTGACCTACGCTTTTCCTGACTGGTCCTACGACGCCCATAACCTCTCACCGGACGAGGGAAGGCAGGATACCCATCTTTCGGCGTTTACCCCTCAGCAGCGCGAACAGGCGCAACGCGCGCTGCAAAGCTGGGCAGATGTCGCCAATATCGACTTTACCGAAGTCGCACCCGATCAGGCCGCCGACATTACCTTCGGCAACTATGAGGGACCCGGCCAGGCGTATACGGTGATGCCGGGCAACACCCTGACTGACTACAGCGGCCGCAGCCTATCCGGGCAAACCTGGTTCAACATTGGCTATCAGGACGACCCGGACAATCTCGGCGCCTATCAGAACGCCTATCCGGAAGCGGGCAACTATGGGCGCAAATCCTTCGTGCATGAAATCGGCCATGCGCTAGGACTCAGCCATCCAGGCGACTACAACGGTAACCAATCGCTGCATTGGGAGTTCTCGGACTATATGGAAGACACCAGTCAGTACACCGTGATGAGCTACTGGAGCGAATCCTATACCGGCGGCAATAATGTGGGTGAATTTGCAGCAGGCCCACAGATCGATGACATCGCTGCCGCTCAGCTCCTATACGGCGTCAATCAGGACACCCGCAGCGGCGACACCACCTACGGTTTCCATTCCAATAGCGACCGCGACTACATGAGCGCGCACTCCAGCGACGACCAGCTGATTTTCTCGGTATGGGACACTGGCGGCATTAACACCTTTGATTTTTCTGGCTACTCCGATTACCAGATCATCAACCTGAACGAAGGCACTTTTTCCGACGTTGGCAAGGGCGTGCACAACGTCTCCATTGCCAAGGGCGTTACCATCCATAACGCCATCGGCGGTAGCGGTGAGGACACGCTGATTGGCAATGCTGCCGGTAACCATCTGCAAGGAGGTGCGGGCAACGACACGCTTTATGGCGGGCTAGGCAGCGATACGCTTACTGGCGGCAGCGGTAAAGACACCTTCATCTATCTGGATAGCGCAGAATCGACGCTTGAACAAACCGACCTGATTACCGATTTTACCAGCGGCGAAGATAGCCTGGATCTCTCGGTGATCGGTGATGCTTACGGCATCGATCATCTGGCTAGGGTGGATACGTTTAGCGGTAACGGAGCAGAAGTAACGCTCAGCCCCCTAAGCGATGCGTCGACTCAGCGATTGAGCGTCGATTTTGCCGGTAATGGATCAGCCGACATGTCGATTATTATCGCCGGTTCATTTGATACTGAAATTGACTTAATCATATAAATAATAGAAAGCGTGGCATCCTTCGGGATGCCCGTTCGACATCATACGAAAGTCGAGTGCGCGCATGGCTTAATTACACTACTAATACACTCAGGTATTCCAACGCAGCATTATATTCTTAAGATGTTACGCAACGGCAATCACTACATATAACATGCCCCTTCCACATAAATGCGGAAGGGGCATGTTATTATATACATATACTATTTTTCTACTGATCTATCAGAGCCGATCACGTGCTGCCGAGGAGGAGTGATACCGCCCAGGCATACATAAATGATTAGCCGAAGAACTTGCCAGCCACCAGTTTGATATCGGACACGCCAGCTTCAACGCCTTTGGAAACACCCGCCAGGATGTCGCCTACGCCCGAAGCGATATTCGCATGGCCGAATTCTTTAACGCCATCGCCGATGCCGTGCAGGATCGGGCCAGAAACGCCCTGATAGCCGTCAACCAGCCCACCGATGGCAGAAGCACCGAGATCCAGGCCAGTACCTACCGCGTTCAGAATGTCGCCCGCGATATCTGTGTAGAACGAGAGCTCATCCGGGCCAGCCGCACCATTTACCTGAGCGATTTCAGCAACATTGAGTTCTTTCATAATACACCTCTGATATTCATTAACTTGCTATTAAAGTAGGTCTAAATGACCGTTTGGCGGCACCGCTGCCGTCACGAAAAAATATATGTAGCGATAACTTCAAAAGCAAGTAATCAATGCAAATAATTTTATTACCCAAATAGCGAATATCGATGACATACCGCGCCCCGCCTGACCTTCCTCACTTGATCGCTAGAATGCAATATAGTTGACGAATATTTGCAATAATAACGCGCACAATTAAAGGATTATGCTTATAAAAATCAGTTCCTACGACAACTCACGCTTGACCACTTCGATAAGATTTCTGATCGTTGGCGTCTGATCGTTATGGCGCGTCGCCAGTACAATACTGATCGGCGGTGAGCAGCCCTTGATGCGTGGATACACCACCCCCTCACTACGCACCTGACAGACCGACTCGGGAATCAGGCTAATGCCGAAGCCGCTGGCGACCAGGTTAGGGCACGAAGGTACCTGCGGTGCTTGTTGGCTCAGCAGCGGCTCGCGCCCAGTGTGACGAAACACGCCCAGAATAAGTTCGTAGAGCGCAGGACTGGTCCAGGGAGGTGCCGTAATCAGCGGATCTTCGCCCAAATCTCCCGGATCGACCTCTTCCTTACCCGCCTCGGCGTGCCCATCCGGCAATACCAGCCGCAGCGATTCTTCAGCCACCAACGTAAAATCAAGACCCGCGTCCTCTGGGGGCAAGCGCACAAAGGCGGCGTCGAGCCGACTCTCACGCACGGCTTCAATCAATGAAGGTGAATCGCTCTCGTGAGGGGCCAGCTCGACCTGCGGGTAGCGTGCGCGAAAGGCGCGCAAGGTGGTCGCAATGCTGGCATGGAAAACCGCCGAAGACGCAAACCCGAGCCGCACACGCCCGCTAATACCGCGCGCAGCGCGCTGGGCGTTGGTCAGGGCTTGCTCAGCGGCATTCATTACGTGCTGCGCATCGATTTGCAACCGCTTCCCTGCTTCGGTGAGCTCGACGCCGCGGCTGAACCGGTGGAACAGCGGTGCACCAATCTCCCCTTCCAGCTTGCGAATTTGCTGACTAAGCGGAGGCTGAGCAATCCCAAGGTGCTCGGCGGCGCGTGTGAAGTGCAGCGTTTCTGCCACTGCGAGAAAGTACCTGAGCTGACGAATATCCATATTAAAAACGTCTCAAAATAGCAACATCAATATATTGGAATAATCACACAAGAATTACCATAATGTACACATCCCTTGACGGAAGGATGCTCTGAAGCACCTGTGGTAAGCAGCAATGGTTTCGCTGTAGGCGCGATGTTTTAGAGCTGGCTGACAATTCTGGAGACATCGTTATGGCTAACGCATCTTGCGACTGCGCTGAACGCATCGCCGCCGCCTATCTTGCTCATCATGACCATCCCGGCGCCGACGACGGCGTTGAGATTTATCAAACATCGCTGATGAGCAGCCTGATCGCAGGCGTGTATGAAGGTGAGACCACCCTCGGTGACCTGTTCACCCACGGCGACTTTGGGCTCGGTACCTTCGACAATCTCGATGGCGAGTTGATCGCGTTCGACAAGGAATCCCACCAGCTGCGCTCGGATGGTTCAGCTAGCGCGACAACTGACGATCAGAAGACGCCGTTCGCCGTTGTTACCGATTTCAACCCGAGCGTGACGATTACGCTGGATGAAGCGATGGACAGCGACGCCATCGAAGCCCTGATTGATCGCCTGGTGCCCTCGGAAAACCACTTCTGCGCCATTCGTATCGATGGCGACTTCGAACTGGTGAGCACCCGCACA
The DNA here is from genome assembly GCF_051251145.1 of Carnimonas bestiolae. Classification (NCBI taxonomy): domain Bacteria; kingdom Pseudomonadati; phylum Pseudomonadota; class Gammaproteobacteria; order Oceanospirillales; family Halomonadaceae; genus Carnimonas; species Carnimonas bestiolae. The sequence continues at coordinate 162,153 of NZ_JBPCZK010000004.1, forward strand.
GTGCCACGTCAGGAGCGCCCGTACAAACCAATGCTTGAAGCCATCGCCGAGCAGCCCACCTTCGATTTCAGGGAGAGCACCGGCACCATGATTGGTTTCCGCACACCTTCCTACTTGCAAGGCGTGAACGTGGCGGGCTACCACATTCACTACATTACCGATCAGCGCGACGGCGGCGGCCACGTGCTCGATTACAAGGTGACACGCGGCACCCTGCAATTAAGCGTGATTAGCAAGCTGCGTATTGATTTGCCGCGCTCTTCCGACTTTCTTGATGCCGACCTCAACCCCGCCGACATCGATGAAGCCATTCGTCAAGCGGAAGCCTGATAGACAGGCTATCCCTCACTTTATATGGGCGATCGCCTAGCGATTCGCACATGTTACTCATCGACAGGTATTGATCATGGCAACCAACGACAAGCTTAGAAATAGCGGCGCGGATTTAGTCGTGCGCAATCTTGAAGCCCACGGCGTTCAATGGGTGTTCGGTATCCCTGGCGCCAAGGTAGACCGCGTGTTCGACGCGCTGGAAGATTCTTCCATTCAAACCGTGGTGGCACGCCACGAAGCCAACGCTGCCTTTATGGCAGGCGCTGTTGGCCGCCTGACCGGCAAGGCCGGTGTGGCGCTGGTTACCTCTGGCCCCGGCTGTACTAACCTGACCACCGGTTTGCTGACCGCGAACACTGAAGCAGACCCGATGCTAGCGCTGGGCGGCGTAGTGCCGCTACAGGATCGCCTGAAACAGGTTCACCAAACCCTCGACACGGTTAGCCTGTTCACTCCGGTTACCAAATTCAGCGCTGAGATCACCTCGCCCAATGCGATTTCGGAAGGCGTTACCAACGCGCTGCGAGCAGCCGTGAGCGACCGCCCCGGCGCTAGTTTTCTGGCCTTGCCACAAGACATCATGAACAGCGAAGGCGTGAGTGAGGAAGTGCTGGTGTCCGGCAAGATTCCACGCATGGGCGCTGCTAGCCGCAATGGCATCGAACAGGCGGCCGAGCTTATCAACAACGCCAAACAGCCCGCTATTCTGCTTGGCATGCAGTCGAGCGAGCCGCGCAATGTAGAAGCGCTGCACCAACTGCTGAACAAAACCACGCTACCGGTCGCAGGTACGTTTCAGGCGGCTGGCGCGATCGATATGCCGCGCCTCGAGCTATTCGCCGGACGTGTTGGCCTATGGCCCAACCAGCCAGGCGATGAACTGCTGAAAAACGCAGACGTGGTACTGACGATCGGCTACAACCCTGCCGAGCACGAACCCTTCAAATGGAACGCTGCCGACCACAAGGTGATCCACCTCGATTCCATTCAGGCGGAAATCGACAACTATTACAACCCGGATGTAGAGCTGCGCGGTGATATCGCCGAAACGCTAACGACATTGAGCGAGCAACTCACGCCGCGTAGCATCGATGGCGCTGCCGCAGACCTGCTCAAACGCGTGGCAGAAGAGCGCGCTAACATCGCCAAGATAGCGCCCACGCTGGATAACGGTCATTCGGTGCACCCGCTGCGCATTGTGCATGAGCTGCAGCACCTGGTGGATGATAACGTCACCATGTGCGTGGACATGGGCAGCTTCCATATCTGGATTGCCCGCTACCTGACCAGCTTCCGCGCCCGCCAGCTGTTGATCTCGAATGGTCAGCAAACCATGGGTGTGGCACTCCCTTGGGCGATCGCCTCGGCACTGGTGCGCCCTAACGAGAAAATCATCTCGGTGTCTGGCGACGGCAGCTTCATGCAGTCGAGCATGGAGCTTGAAACCGCCGTACGCCTGAACTGCAACATCATGCACGTGATTTGGATCGATAATCACTACAACATGGTGCAGATTCAGGAAGACGATAAATACGGTCGCAGCTCAGGCGTAGAATTTGGTGCGATTGATTTCGCTGCCTATGCCGAATCGATGGGCGCCAAAGGATTCTCAGTCAATCGTCCTGATCAACTGCATGACACCTTGGCCGCCGCGATGGCCACTCAAGGCCCTTCAGTCGTTGCTATCCCAGTGGATTATTCCGACAACGGCAAGCTGATGGCCCAACAAGGCCTGATGAGCGAACTGATCGAGCAGTAAGCTCGACTGCCTCAGCGCAATAGCGCTGAAGTGACCCGCCACCGCTGCGGGTCACTTCCCCCGTTACCAGAATTGACGACGGCAACATCGCCGTTGCCCGCCTATTCTGTTAGATCGTCTTGCGTTTCGACGGCGCTCACTTTTCTCATCGCCTTCCCGTTATTTATATAGGAAACGAATACATGATTATTTCTAGTCCCACGGATTATCGGTTAGCGGCCAAAAAACGCCTTCCCCGCTTTTTGTTTGATTACATCGATGGTGCTGCCGTCACTGAAGGCACCATGCGCAGCAACGTAGAGGCATTGCAATCGATTGCGCTGCGCCAGCGTGTTTTGCAAGGTGGCGGCAACCCGACGCTGGAATCAGAGATTCTCGGCAGCCAATGGAAGCTTCCCATTGCGCTAGGCCCCGTCGGCGCGACCGGCATGTACGCCCGTCGTGGCGAAGTGCAGGCAGCGAAAGCCGCAGAGCACGCCGGTATTCCTTACACGCTATCTACCGTAGGGGTATGCCCCATCGAAGAAGTGGCTGCCGGTGCCAACGGTGAGCAGTGGTCGCAGCTTTATGTTCTCAAAGACCGCGGCTACATGAAGAACTCGCTGGAACGCGCTTGGGAAAACGGCATGAAAACGCTGGTGTTCACCGTCGATATGCCGCTGCCCGGCTCGCGCTACCGCGATGCTCACTCCGGTATGTCGGGCCCCAACGCCACTATGCGTCAGTATCTGCAGGCCTGTCTGCACCCGCATTGGGCTATCGACGTTGGTTTGCAAGGTCGCCCGCTGTCGTTCGGTAACATCGAGAAGTACACCGGTCACCGCATGACCATGGACGACTACATGGGCTTTTTGAGCAAAAACTTCGATCCATCCATCGCCTGGAACGATCTCGAATGGATTCGCGATAGCTGGAAAGGCAACCTGGTCATCAAAGGTATCTTGGACAAAGAGGACGCCCGCGAAGCCGTACGCATGGGCGCCGATGGCATTATTGTCTCCAACCATGGCGGTCGTCAGTTGGACGGTGCCAAACCCACCGCACGCGTGCTGCCCGAAATTGCCGAAACCGTCGGCGATGACCTCACCGTGCTCGCCGACTCAGGAATCCGCTCCGGCCTCGACGTCGTGCGCATGATGGCACTCGGCGCCAAAGGCGTACTGCTAGGACGCTCCTATATTTACGCCCTCGCCGCCGGCGGCCAGCAAGGCGTAACCAACCTGCTCAAGCTGATAGAAGCCGACATGAAGGTTACCATGTGCTTGATCGGTGCTAACTCGCCTGATGAGATTACTGCTGATCGATTGGATAAGGTGGTGAGGTAGTTTTTGGGATGCGGGGCTTGGCTGATTCTAAAGCCTGCGCAGGGCTTCACTGTTGGCGTCTTTTCAAACCTAACCTTTATTCTGAATGCGAGAGGAACCTTGTCCCTCTCGCGCTCTCCCGCTCATGGAAACGCCCCGAATGTGATGACGCTGTGCACGCACAGCGCACACATTCAATGGGCTGTCATGCGTTGGCAAGCAGAACGTTCAGCGTGACTAGCTACCGACATACGCAAACTTCGTAAGGAAGGCGCGGAATCATCCGCTTGCAGCGCGTTTTTGCAAGCGGATGGTCTGACGCGCCTGACGACAGCGGGGGTGAAGGGGGCCTGCAAGGTCCCCTTCAGATATCAATAAATAACGTTTGAAAAGACACCGACAGTGAAGAGCTGCGCAGGCTCTCGAATCAGCTATTCGGTAAAGATGCCAACAACGAAAAACTGCACAGGATTCAGAATTACTCACCAGGTGAATACCCTCCTCCTTCTCTACTCACTAAAACTCAACAACCCCACCGCGGCAATCACCATCACAATACCGATCATGCTACGCGCGCTGATTTTCTGCTTGAACACGATCCTTCCCAACAGCGCGGTGCCGAGTACACCGATGGCGCCCCAGGAGGCATAGGCAATCGATACATCGATGCTTTTTACTGCGAACCCGAGCGTGAAGAAGGCGGCCCAGATCAGCAGGATGGAAGCGAGGCCCCAGCCGAGGCGTGAGAAGCCGCGCGATTTAGCGACGCATAGGTTGGCAATAACATCCATCAGCGCTGCCATCACTACAAATACTGCCGGTAATACGTTCATTTCCATTACTCTCCTGACGAAATCATCACGATCCCGCCTACCGCTAATAACAATCCTGCCACCTTGGCAAAGGAAAGCGCTTCACCGAATACCGAAAGTCCCACCAACGCAATCAGCGTTAGCCCGAGACCTTCCCAAATCGCATACGCCAGCCCAAGGGGAATGGCGCGCACCGCCTGCGCCAGCAGGAAGTAGGAAATTGCGATCGCGGCCGCCATCACCGCGTACCCCCAAAGTGCATCTTCGCGAGCGCTAATGGTCATGAAGCTGGTACCGACCACCTCCATAACGACCGCGCCCAGCAGAAATGCCCAGGCGGCACCTTGGGAAAGAGATTTATTGCTCGACATGATGATCTGAACCTTACATTGGGTACTGAATGCGGCTTATTATCATCGCTTATTACTGCATGTTAAAAATGGATTCCATCGCTTTTATCGATGGATTGGAACGCACTCAGGAGAGTATCGTGCGCTATTCACCGGAATCCCTTGAAGCCTTCGTCGAGTCAGCGCTGCGCGGCTCGTTCTCAGCGGCCGCGCGCCAGTTAGGGAAAACACAATCAACCGTTAGCACCGCCGTGGCTAACCTGGAAATCGACTTAGGTATCACGCTTTTCGATCGCTCACAGCGCTACCCGCGACTTACCCAAGAAGGCCAAAAAGTGCTGGGCTACGCCGAAGAGGTATTGGCCGCCGATAGCCGCCTGCGTCAGCTCAGCATTCAGTTGACCGCCCAGGTCGAATCACGTCTGACGCTGGTGTTTTCTGACGTATTTCAGCCCGACCCCGGCTGGAAACTGCTGCACCAGTTCGGCCAGCGTTTCCCTCACACCGAGCTTGAATGGCTCGATGCCGAGGGCGGCGACGTGATCGACTACATCCTTAGCGGGCGTGCGCAGCTGGGGCTGCTGTCGCGACGTGAACAGTATCCGCCTGAAATAGTCATTCAGCCGCTGACGCATTCCAGTGAAGTGGCGCTTTTCGTCCATCGCGACCACCCTCTGGCTCAGCGTGAACATAATCTAATCGCTGAGCTTAACCGCCATCGCCGTATTCGCATCAGCTATCACGGCATCCCCTCTTCCGCAGGCCCCGTGTGGTCGGCCTCAGATTACATTGCCGTACTCGAAATGGTGATGGCAGGCTTAGGCTGGGCCGAACTTCCTCGCGAACTGGTTGCGCTTTACGGCGACAATAGCCTGGTTGAGCTACCGGTCAGCGGCTGGCCGCGAAGCCTGCAAAGTGACGCTGTACGCCGTCGCGATACCACCCTTGGCCCCGCGGGGCTGTGGTGGCTCGATGCGTTTAAAGCGTTGGAGACATAGTGCCAAGACTGAAAGCACTCTTTTAGCGTTAGTCGACGTGATTGCTGCAAAAGGTGCCGACCTATTCCCGGTGATACGTTTGGTTCCACATGAAATAGGCCAACGGAGACCAACATAGGCGCCTCACCTAGAAGGCCTGACAATGTGGCGATTTCTGGCGATGATCTCCATGCATTTCTTGAAAGCTTTTCGCCGCCCCTGAAATGCTCGGCACGCCTATACTCCGAGCTTCCAATAGTGGCTGCCGACGGTCCAGATAACCCAGCTCACATCATTGGGCATTTCAGGATGAAAGCGCACGAAACCATTGGTATTCCTTATCCTACTTGCGCGGCATTTTGTACTTAGTGCGGATACCTGTGGAATTTTCGAGTAAACGAAATTAATAATGGCTTTATTATGCGGTAAGTAAAAATGGTGGATAATCTAATCCGCAGCACATTTACCCTTCCCGACAATGCGTCTATTGGCGGCACTGGTAAAGACGTTGGATGGAGAGAGCCACCGATGAATGACCTTTACACGCGAGTTGGGTGCCTTGAAGCTGATGTTGCCGTTATCAAGCAGACTATGGCCACCAAAGAAGACATTGCCAATGTCAACACGGAGTTACACAAGTCAATCGGGGCCCAAACGTGGAAAATGATTACGGCCATGGGCGTATTCGCCGCATTCTTTAGTGCTATAAATGGCGCGCTGATCTATTTCATCAAGTAGTGTCTCAACGGCGCCACAACCCGCCCATCGTGGCGGGTTTTCTTTCGCTGCTCTCCTCTTCCGCAGGCCCCGTGTAGTCGGCCTCAGATTACATTGCCGTACTCGAAATGGTGATGGCGGGCTTAGGCTGGGCCGAACTTCCCCGCGAGCCGGTTGCGCTTTACGGCGATAATAGCCTGATTGAGCTACCGGTCAGCGGCTGGCAGCGAAGACTGCAAAGTGATGCTGTACGCCGTCGCGATACCACCCTCGGCCCCGCGGGGCTGTGGTGGCTCGATGCGTTTAGGGCGTTGGAGAGTACACAGCGAAAGCCCTCGCGCCGCCAAGCAGACTGTCGATTAGCGCTTCATCTCGACAAACCACCCCGCCGATTTTCCAAACGCGTCCCAAAGCTGGATAATGGCGCGCATCTCAGCCTGCGTCGCTGCCACTCATCGAACGGCTCTGCCGACACTACCAGGTGTCGCGCGGGGTTCAGGACATTCGAGCGCTCATGGAAATCAAGGTCAACTATCTCGACAATCTTCGTCTGGAAGCAAAATTCGACGATTTTACGGTGATCTCCGATCAACCCATCCGCTATAAAGGCGATGGCTCGGCGCCGGGCCCGTTCGACTACTTTCTGGCGTCGTCGGCGATGTGTGCTGCCTATTTCGTGAAGGTGTATTGCAACGCGCGCGATATTCCGACCGAAAACATTCGCCTATCGCAGAACAATATTGTTGATCCTGAGAATCGCTATAACCAGATTTTCAAGATCCAGATCGAGCTGCCGGAGGATCTTTCCGACAAGGACCGCACCGGTATTCTGCGCGCTATCGATCGCTGTACGGTCAAGAAGGTGGTGCAGACAGGCCCAGAGTTTCAGATCGAAGCCGTCGAGAATATCGACGAAGACACTCAGGCGCTGTTGATGGGAAGCCCCGATGACCATCAGCAAACCTGGATCGAGGGCAAGGATCTACCGCTCGAACAGACCATCGCCAATATGACGCAGCTGTTGGCAAATCTTGGCATGAAGATTGAGATTGCATCCTGGCGAAACATAGTGCCCAACGTGTGGTCGCTGCATATTCGCGATGCGGCGTCGCCGATGTGTTTTGCCAATGGTAAAGGGAGCACGCGTGAAAGCGCGCTGTGTTCGGCGCTGGGAGAATTTATCGAGCGCTTGAGCTGTAACTTCTTCTATAACGATCAGTTTTTTGGCGAGCAGATCGCCAACAGCAGTTTCGTTCACTACCCCAATGAGCGCTGGTTTGAACTTAGCGCCGACGACTCATTGCCTGAAGGCCTGCTCGACGAACACTGCCGCGCGCTCTACAACCCTGACGGCGAGCTACATGGCTCGCATCTGATCGATACCAATTCGGGCCGCCGCGATAGAGGCATTGTGGCGCTGCCCTTCACTCGCCACAGCGATGGCGAAACCGTGTACTTCCCTTCCAATTTGCTGGAAAACCTGTTCCTCAGTAACGGCATGAGCGCCGGCAATACGCTGCCAGAAGCTGAAGTACAATGCTTGTCGGAAATCTTCGAGCGCGCCGTCAAACGGCAGATTCTTGAGCAGGAGCTAGCGCTGCCGGAGGTACCGCAGCAGGTGCTCGACAAGTATCCAGACATTGTGGCGGGCATTCAGGCACTCGAAGCACAGGGCTTTCCGGTGCTGGTCAAGGATGCCTCGCTGGGCGGCCGCTTTCCGGTGATGTGTGTCACCCTGATGAACCCCAAAAACGGCGGCGTATTCGCGTCATTCGGCGCCCATCCCAGCTTCGAGGTCGCGCTTGAGCGCAGCCTCACCGAACTGATGCAGGGCCGCAGCTTCGAAGGGCTCAACGACTTCATGCCTCCAACCTTCAATTCGCAGGCGGTGATCGAACCTAATAACTTCGTCGAGCACTTTATCGACTCGTCAGGGCTGGTGTCATGGCGCTTCTTTAGCACCCGCGCCGATGTCGAATTCGTCGAATGGGACTTTTCCGGCACCACCGAGCAGGAAGCCGCAACCTTGTTCGGTCTGCTGGCAGAGATGGGGCTGGAAGCCTACGAATTCGTCCACACCGATCTCGGAGCGCCCGTCTGCCGCATCGTGGTTCCCGGTTACTCCGAAATCTATCCGCTCGAGGATTTGATTGAGGACAACACCAACAAGGCGTTGAGCTTCCGTGAAGATATTCTCAATCTACACCAGTTGAGCGACGACCAACTCGCCGACCTGCTTGATCGTCTCGACGACAGCGAATGCGACGAACACACCGATATTACTACGCTGATTGGTATCGAATTCGACGACAACACCGTGTGGGGACAGCTAACGCTGCTCGAGCTGAAGCTGTTGATCAATCTCGCCCTGGGACAGTTTGAGGATGCACAGGAACGCGTCGATACCTTCCTGCAATACAACGATAACACCGTCGCTCGCGCTCTTTTCTATCAAGCAATGCGCGCAGTATTGGAAATTGCCATCGACGAAGAACTCGACTTCGACGACTACCAGCACAATCTCACCCGCATGTTCGGCGAAGAAGTTATCAACGCCGTCGTCGGCTCGATCAACGGCGATGTACGTTTTTACGGGCTAACGCCTACCAGCATGCAGCTGGAAGGACTCGATCGTCATCAGCGACTGCTCGATAGCTATACAAAGTTGCATCGGCATCGGGCGGGATTGGCGGGTAAGTGAGTCTTCGCAGCCTTTCACTGATGGCGTCTTTACTAATAACTCATTCGGTAGCCTGCGCAGCCTTTCACTGTTAGCGTCTTTTCAAACCTAACCTTTCCTTTGAATGCGAGAGGAACCTTGTCCCTCTCGCGCTCTCCCGCTCGTGGAAGCGCCCCGAATGTGATGTCGCTGTGCAAAAAAGCAGCACAGCGCACACATTCAATAGGCTGTCAGGCCTTGGTAAACCACCAATACAGCAAACCTCGTAAGGAAGGCACGGAATCATCCGCTTGCAGCGCATTTTTGCAAGCGGATGGTCTGACGCGACTGACGACAGCGGGGGTGAAGGGGGCCAGCAAGGTCCCCTTCGAATCACAGAAATAACGTTTGCTAAGACGCTAACAGTGAAAGGCTGCGCAGGCTTTAGAATCAGCCACCTGATAAAGCCAGCAATATCGCAAGTCTCATGTAGGAAGGCGCGGAATCATCCGCTTGCAGCGCATTTTTGCAAGCGGATGGTCTGGCGCGACTGACGACAGCGGGGGTGAAGGGGGCCTGCAAGGTCCCCTTCGGATATCAATCAATAACGTTTGCAAAGAAGCTAACAGTGAAAGGCTGCGCAGGCTTTAGAATCAGCCACCCGATTAAGCCGCCAACATCGAAAACCTACGCAAACCTCCAAATCAACCCCCTTCCCCCCACCACCACTCAATCGTGATTAATACGCGGTGCCTTGAGCGCGGTAGCGCTTCCCCAATAATAAGTAATCAACGCGATCACCACGATCAGGATATTTTCCGGGGTGCCTGAGAGCGCGCCGCTGCCATCGAAGGAGCCGAAGCACGATACCAGCATCAGCGCGACGTAGTAGAACAACAGCCACCACGCTGAGTGAATGTCGTTAGCGCTTTCTTCATTTTTGCTGCCGAACAGTGCATAGAGCACCCATGCGGCAACCAGAATTGGCACCAGCACCGACACTACGTTCCATCCGCTCCAGTAGAGAAGGAAGGTACAGGCGATCATGGTCAGCGGTGAGAGGAAATGATGGAACGGCAGGCTGAACGGTCGCTGCATCTGCGGCATGCGCGCGCGGAATGCGGCAAGACTGGTGGAGCCTGGCATATAGGTGAAGACCATTGCTGAGGTACAGGCAGAAATCAGCCCGCCCCACACCTGGAAGTTGGACGGCAGCGTCCAGGCAATCGAGATGATCAGTGATAGCCACAGGGCACCACGCGGCACGCCCGACTTCGGATCAACTCGGGAGAACAGTTCGAACAGGTGACCGTTTTTGGCCCACGCAAACAGCACTCGGCTAGCGCCCGCGATATAAATGTTGCCGGTGCCGGCAGGCGAAATAACGGCATCGACCAATACTAGCGAGGTCAGCCAGCCAAGTCCTAGGTGAATGGCAATATCGGCATATGGCGAGCTATAGAGTGACGCAACGCCGTCCCAGCCCTTCTCGCTGAGTACCGAGTTGGGTACAGCGCCGAGATACGCATACTGCAGCAGCAGATAAACAACAAAGCTGATGCCCAGCGCAATCAGAATGGCCAGCGGGATATCGCGTTGAGGATTTTTGGCTTCACTGGCGAAATCGACCGCTTGGCGAAAACCAAGATAGGAAAAAGCAATGCCGGCACCCGTCAGTGACGAAAAGATCCCGTGCAACCCGCCTGGGGGCGGAGGAGCCACCGCCAGATTGTCGGCTGTGAAGAAACCAAACAGCGTGACGATCACCATCAACGGTACGATAAACTTGAAGAACGTCACCACCGTGTTGACTCGCCCGAACGCTTTTACACTCCAGTAGTTGATCAAAAAGAACAGCACCAGCAGCGCTATCTGGAATACAAACCCGAGTGTTGACGGTCCTCCCGATGCCGCTTGCAGCGCGGGCCACCAAGTGACCGCATATTCGCGCACCGCCTCAACTTCAACGCCAGCGGTACTGGTATAAGCGAGCAGCGAGCTTACCCCGATCACGAACCCCACTACGTTACCGTGGGTGAAGTTGGGGTAGCGGAGAAACCCGCCTGCGCGGGGCAAGGCGGAAGCAAGCTCAGCAAAGGTGAGCGCAATCAGCAAGATGATTACCGCCCCCAGAAGCCAAGCCCAGCCCGCATCAGAGCCTGCTAGCGCAGCGCTTTTTGCGCCGGCAAACAGCCAGCCAGAGCCTATCATTGAGCCTACGCCGAGCAGCGTTAGGTCAAGCAGGCCTAGGCCTTTCTTCAAATCACCAGACGATTCCATTGGACACCTCTGTGCTTTTCGCTGTTATTGTTAGAACGCAGTAGGGATAGCGCAGAATCTTTTATTGTTATCAGCCCTTACGCTAAACAAAGTAATGACAGATTCACGCGCACGGTGCAATCGTCACAGGGCAATCGAGCCACTTCAGCGCAGGCAGTCATCTGCTTCTACCGCCGCTGAGCGCTCGCTATAGTCACAGCAGTGAAAACCGCCACCATGAGGGCCACTCCATGATTGCGCCATGTTCAGCACGCTCCTTCCAAACGCGACTATTTGCCGCACTGCTGCCTTTTTGCGCGCTAGCCAGCGCTTCCCTTGCGCACGCAGCGACGACCTCCGCCCCCGCTGCTACGACGTTCAAGGAAGCACGTAAAGCGTACGTACAGCGCATCGACGCACATCCGCCTAGCGGCAATATCGATAAAGACTTCAGCGGCTTCTTGCAGCCGCAGCATCGCTCCGGGGTGGAACTGGCGAGAGTTGAGCTAGCGCATGGGCACAACAGCGTGCTGCGCACTATTGCAGAAGGAATTGTCGCCCACGCCGACCGCGACCGCCCCGTCACCACCTCCGCTGCTCCGCTAGATTCAGCACAGCGCCAAGCGGTAAACGCTCGTCTTGCCAAGGCCGATAGCGCCGCTCGTGCGGCCTTCTCCCAACCACTGGTAGGCACGCTTGATGCGCAGTTTGCGCGGTTGATGGACGCTCACCATCAACGTGCGATCGCCTATGCGGAAACCGAAGTGCACTATGGCCGCGATCAGTCGCTGATCGCGCTGGCCAACCATATCCTGGGTGGACAGCGCCACGAGCATCGGCAAATGCAACGCATTCAGCAGGACACGGCTCCTTCCCAGCATTGAGAATGCGCCGCATTGTGGGTCGTGGGTCGTGGGTCGTGGGTCGTGGGTCGTGGGTCGTGGGTCGTGGGTCGTGGGTCGTGGGTCGTGGGTCGTGGGTCGTGGGTCGCAAAGCGTAACCCACCAGCGGTAAGCGGTAAGCGGTAAGCGGTAAGCGATCAACTGCCCTTCTCACCCTCTTCGCTTCACCGACGAAAACGGCCCGCCATGGCAACATGGTGGGCCGTTTGGTGCTATGTGCGCTGCTGTCGATCGACATTCACAACAGCAGGTGCATCAAAAGAACTTACTGGGTCTTGTCATCGATTTTCTCGCTGCCACCGTTTGCCTTGACCGACTCGATGCCTTTATCGCGCGACTGGGTGGAGCTGTACATTTCGCTGGTGCCAATCACCTGCTGGTTAGCCGCCTTGAGCGTGAAATAAGGCGATCCATCCTTGGCCGTTAAGCGCTCGTAGTGTGCATCATCGCAGCTGTTTTTCTGCACCGAGGCAATGCCGTTGAGAGCGGATGACTTCGAGCTATAAGACTGGCTGGAGAGAATGACTTCACCATTACCTGCCTTCAAATTGAAGTGAAATTTATCGTTTTTACCCACAAACAGTTCGAATTTTCCGCTCATTAGTCACTCCTGGATGCTATACCAATTAGATAGGCGACGAACGTTAGCGCTTCCTCGCCAGGTGGGACTGCTGTTGCGCCCTAACACTGATCATGGACGCTGTTGGCAGAATTTCAATAGTGAATAGTGATATCCATGCAGCCGTCGCCGCCTGCTGACACCTGAATGCAACACAGTGAGTGCACCCTGCTCACTATCAGTGATTGCCCCTTTCGCCATCTGCACGCTCCTTGGAGTACCGTTATGCTGCCTTATTCTGCGTATGATTACCGCACAGCACGCTACAGCCACTCGCGTGACGACCTGTTCAGCCAGCACGCTTCCGCATCGCTTGAGCTATCGCTTAACCAACCCGCCAACCAATCCTTGTGGTATTCGCCTGCCCGGTCGTTTGTGGCCCAGCCGCAATCACAGAATGCTAGCGCGTCCAATCAGCTTATTATTTCGGAATACGTAGAAGGCAGCGGCTACAACAAAGCCATCGAAATCACCAATATCGGGGATTCAGCGTTGGCGCTGGACGGTGTCACGCTGTCGCTCTACAGCAACGGCAACCACACCGCCAACAGCGTGCTCGACCTTAGCAATCAAGGCGCGTTAGGCGCAGGGCAATCCCTGACCATCGCTCATCCCAGTGCGGATGCCGACTTACTCAGCCATGCTGACATCACCAGCGGCGTGGTTAACTTCAACGGCAACGACGCAATCGCGCTCGCCGATAGCTCAGGCGAGGTGCTCGATATTGTCGGCACCATCGGCGACGATCACAACTTTGCCAAGGACGTGACGCTACGTCGCGACGCCGACGTTACCCATGGTGCTACGCACTTCGATTCTTCGCAGTGGGAGAGCTACCCGGTCGATAGCTTTGATGATTTGGGCACCTTCTCAAGCGAGCCCGGCAGCGATGACGACTCGGACGACGGGGATACACCCCCAGATCCCGACGCCGTTACCTTGATTTCGAGTATCCAGGGCAGCGGCCCGGTTAGCCCGCTAGTGGGCGATCAGGTGACTGTTGAGGCCGTGGTGACCATGAACGCTCAGGACGGGCTCAGTGGTTTCTTTATTGAAGAAGAAGACGCTGATTGGGACGACGACGATACGACGTCGGAAGGGATTTTCGTTTACGCTCCCGAGGCTGAGACGCTCCATGAAGGCGATAAGGTGCGCCTGAGCGCGACCGTCGACAACTATCAAGGCAAAAACGAGCTGAAGAACGTGACGCAGCTCGATGTGCTCGATCACGATCAGGCGTTGCCCTCGATGACCACGGTCACCCTGCCGGTATTCGACACCTCCAGCCTGTTCTCCTATCAAGGGATGCGCGTTGCTTTCGAGGCCGAGGATGGCACCCCACTGACCGTCACCGATACCTACGAGCTAGGGCGCTACGGCAGCGTTACCCTGTCGTCGGGCGGTCGCGTTATTCAATACACCGAAGATCACCGCCCCGATCAGGCCGGCTATCAGCAGTGGCTCGATGACACCGAAGCACGCACCATTGTGCTCGACGACGCCAGCAACGCGCAGAACCCTGCCGAAGTGCTATTTGGGCGCGGCGGCGAACCGCTATCGATGGACAATCCATTGCGCTCGGGCGACACGCTGCAGCGCGCCGAAGGCATCCTCGACTTCAACCATCAGCAATGGCGCGTGCAAACCCAGCAAGGCCAAGACTTCCAGCCCGCCAATCCACGCCCGGATCATCCCGATGCCGATGCCCTCGGCGATGCGAATCTCAAGGTGGCATCGTTCAATGTGCTGAATTACTTCAACACCCTTGATACCAAGGGCGCCACCACCACAACGCCAGCGGGTACGCAGCACGCCCCCCGCGGTGCGGATAACGAGCAGGAATTCGAGCGTCAACAGCACAAGATTGTGACAGCGATCAACGACAGTGACGCGGATGTGGTTGGCCTGATGGAAATCGAAAACAACGGGTATGGCGACGATAGTGCCATCGCTAACCTGGTCACTGCGCTGAATTCCGACAATCCTGACGCCGACTGGCACTACATCACTCCACGCGATGCTAACGGCAACATCCTGTCCCCCGGCAGCGATGCCATCAGCGTTGGCATGATTTACAAGGCCAGCAGTGTCACCCCAGAAGGTAACGCGGCGATCAACGACGACGGCGCCTTCGCTTATGGCAACCGCCCGCCAATGGCCCAAACCTTCAGAGAGAACAGCAGCGGCGAAACCTTCACGCTGGTGGTGAATCACCTGAAATCCAAAGGCAGCGTGCTCGACGGACAAGAGGACATCGGTGACGGCCAAGGTAACAACGTCGGCGTGCGCACCGAGGCGGCCCAGCAACTTGCCGACTGGCTCGCTACCGACCCCACCGACAGTCACGACAGCGATTATCTGCTGGTTGGTGACTTCAACAGCTATGCCCAGGAAGACCCCATCACACTGCTCGAGCAACAGGGCTACTCTCTGCTCGACGATGACTACTCTTACAGCTTCGACGGCGCCTGGGGCTCGCTGGATCATGCGCTCGCCAGTGACAGCATGCAGCAGCAAGTGACCGGCACCTCCACTTGGCACATCAACTCAGACGAACCGATTATTTTCGACTACAACACCGAATTTAAGAGCGACGAGCAGATCAACGACTTCTATGCCCCCGACGCATTCCGTGCGTCCGACCACGACCCCGTGGTGGTTGGCGTCAATCTCGATAGCCAAGCGCTCGATCTTGCGGCCTAGCCAGCGGCTATCGCAACAATCAAAGGAAGGCACAGGACCACCCGCTTGCAGCGCGGTTTTGCAAGCGGATGGTCTGACGCGCCCGACGCAGGCGGTGTGAAGGGGCCTGCAAGGTCCCCTTCAGTATCCATCAATAACGTTTGAAAAGACGCTAAAAGTGAAAGGCTGCGCAGAATTCAAAATCAATCGTCCAGATAAAAATACCGACAATGCAAACCTGCGCAAACGCTAAAATCCGCCACCGAGTAACCCACTAACACCGCTAACCCCACAAAGAAAGGCGCGGAATCATCCCCAACACTACCGCCCACCGCCAAGGGACAGGCCAAGAGTTGGCACTACAACGACAACAGGCTGGCAATATGCAACGAAACGTCGTATTAATTGCCGGTGCAGGCACCGGCGCTAGTCTGATGGGCATCACGCTAGCTCTTCAGGACGCTCACCTCCACGTGACCACCCTCCTGGTCGAACCCGATGGCTGCGATATGCAGTCATCGTTATTCAGCGAGCACCGCATCGAAGGTATTTCAGTCGGCGTTCCCGCGCCCTTCCTCGATTGGGCGCTTATCGACGAAGTACAACACGTGCAATTACAAGAAGTACTCGACACTCAGCGCTGGTGCTATGCGCAAACCGGACTTCTGATCGGCAATAGCAGTGCTGCCAATCTCGCAGTAGCCAAACGGGTAAAAGCGGCGAAACGATTCAAGAATCTCCCCATCGTTACCGTCGCTTATGACTCTGCTCTTTGGTACGACGACTTTGTAGCTGCACGCGGCTTACAATAACGGCTCTTGCCCAGTGTAACGATGTCCTCGACATGCTCATTAGCTCGCCGCTAACGGTATAACGGCTGTGTTGATGCCTGATGTGGAACAAAGCTTGCAGGCTTGAATCATCACTGGATCAAGAGGTTTACCCCTATGCAGAGCAATGTATCTACTCACGGGATGGCGGTTACTTCCCATCATTTGGCCAGTCAAAGTGCGGCTGCTGTGCTGCGCGATGGTGGCAGTGCCATAGAGGCCATGGTGGCGGCTGCGGCAACCATTGCGGTGGTCTATCCGCATATGAACAGCCTCGGCGGTGACGGCTTTTGGCTGATCGTGCCCCCCGAAGGCGAACCGATTACCATCGACGCCAGCGGCGCGGCAGGCAGTCTGGCAACGCTCGATGCCTACGCAGGGCTCTCCCATATTCCTCATCGAGGGCCGCGTGCGGCGCTTACCGTAGCGGGAACCGTCAGCGGTTGGGACGAGGCGCTCAAGGTGGCGAAGGAGCTTAATGGCACAACACTGCCACTCGCACGTCTGCTGGAAGACGCCATCGGTTACGCTGCCGACGGCGCGCCGGTAACGGCATCGCAGGCGCACGCCAGCGCCGACAAGTTGGCCGAACTTCGCGATGTGCCCGGCTTTGCCGACACCTTTCTGGTGGATGGTCAAGCGCCTGCCACCGGCAGTCGCTTCACACAGCCAGCGCTAGCGGCAACGCTGCAACAGTTGGTCGATGAAGGGCTCGATAGCTTCTATCGAGGCGCACTGGCCGAGCGGCTGGCGCAAGGAATGACGCGTCTTGGACTGCCGATTACCCTCACCGACCTGCATCGCCACCGCGCCCGAAGGCGCTCAGCGCTAACGCTGCACCATTCAACGGGCACGCTGTGGAATCTGGGCCCGCCTACTCAAGGGCTGGTGTCGCTGGCGATACTCGGGATCACTGACCAACTCGCCCCGCACCAAACCGACGATGCCCAGACCATCCACCGTATTGTCGAAGCCACCAAACTGGCCTTCGGCTTGCGCGATGCGCATATCACTGATCCGCTGCACTACGATGTGGATGTTCAGCAACTGCTCGCACCCGCCTCGCTGAAACAGCTCGCCACCCAGATCGACGACCAGCAAGCGGCCAACTGGGGCGCTGGAAAGGGCCCCGGCGACACCGTGTGGATGGGCGCCATCGATAGCAGTGGCTTGGCGGTTTCCTTCATCCAAAGTATCTATCACGAATTCGGCAGCGGCGTGGTGCTTCCCGATACCGGCATCGTGTGGCAAAACCGCGGTGCGTCGTTTAGCCTCGACCCCACTCATCTGCTGGCGCTGGCACCGGGTAAACAGCCGTTCCATACCCTCAATCCCGCTGCCGCACGCCTCAACGACGGTCGCGTCATGGTGTATGGCTCGATGGGCGGCGATGGTCAGCCGCAAACGCAGGCCGCGCTGTTCACCCGCTACGTTTTACAGGGAGAGTCGCTCCAGCAGAGCATTACCCAACCGCGCTGGGTGCTGGGCAGAACCTGGGGACAAGCGTCGGATTCGCTGAAAGTCGAGGGTCGCCTACCCAACGCCACCGTAACGCGCTTGAAGGCGCTGGGGCACGACGTTGAGCTGCTGGACGATTTTAGTGAAGTGGTCGGCCACGCAGGCGCTGTGGTCCGCTACACCGATGGTTTGCTGGAAGGCGCATTCGACCCCCGCAGTAATGGCTCAGCCGCGGGCTTTTAGCGAGTATCTTACAGGGGGTGGCTACCACGTTGGGGCGTGAACGACGCCCCTTCCGCCACGGCATATCACAACGGTTTCCGCGTCGTTTTCGCATCGTCGATGTGTCGCTGGCGATAAGCGTCCTTCGTCAATAAACAATAATGGGAGTACGCGATGATCCAACAACAGCAAATTAATCAGCCAGAAGTAGTGGCTGAGGTAACAGCGGCGTTCTATCGCTATGAAAAAGCACTGGTAAGCAATGATATCGCGGTATTGGATGAGCTGTTTTGGCAGGATGAGCACACCGTGCGTTTGGGTGCCGGAGAGAATCTCTACGGTATCGATGCCATCCGCGCCTTTCGAGACGCCCGCCCGTCCAAAGGATTGGCCCGCGAGTTACGAAATCCCCATATCGTGACCTTTGGCGATGACATGGCGGTATGCAGCACCGAATTTACCCGCGAAGGAAGCGAGCGGATCGGCCGCCAGCAGCAGACCTGGGCGCGCTTTCCAAGCGGTTGGCGGATTGTGGCCGCTCACGTGAGTTTGATGAGCTAGCCAATACCACGCTCGCACACGCCTGCCATGCGAAGCACGCCTTATTCACGCCTTGTCTTACGCGCAAGGCCCTCACCCTAAGGGTGCGACTTCCGCAGCGTTGCGCGGTACATCGCCGGCGCTGGCACACTTAGCTGCCGCGGTAGGTCGACCAGCCTCCCGGCGCGATTAGAAACGGCAGGTGATAATGCTCGTCCGCTTTGCTTGATAGCACCGCATCGATCTGTGCTTGTGTATACAGAGTGTCGCGCTGATGACGTGCAAACCAGTCGCCTATCTCTGCCACCAACTGATAGCACCCTCCCTCACATTCGCCAAATGCCGCCGCAGGAATACGCCCTTGTGCATCGGTGGTTGCGCTGGCAACCAGGTCACCTTCACGGATCAGCCGAACCACCACGCCTTGGGCAGGTTTACCGCTCGCTACATCCAGAATATGCGTGCTCAATGTGCTCATTCGCCTATCACTCCTGCTAATCTCAACAAGGTAATCTCCCGCAATTGTTGCAGAGATTCGGTGACTTCCTCTGCATCACCATGAGCAAGCCGCTGGGTTAGCGCCTGTAGAATTTCTTCCCCACTACGGCCTTTGGCACGGATCAGAAACACTCGCCCAAAGCGCGCCTCGTAGCGGGCATTGCCCTCGCGCAGCTGTTCAGCGAGCCGCGCGTCGTGCTGATCGACGGCCGACTGCTCCTGACGCGACAGCGCCGCGTGAGCCTGGTTACCACCAGGCTGCTCACCGATGCGCGGATGCGCACTCAGCGCTTGCTCAAGCTCTGCTTCTCCCCACTGCTGGGTCAGCTTATTCGCGAAGTCCATCAGCGCCGCGTGATTCGAATACGGGCGATGCTTAAGCAAGGCGTCGATCCAGCCAGGTATCGCTACGCAGGGAGCAATCAGCGGCTGCGCTTTAGCGCGCGGCAGGTGGTTAAAGTGATCAAGCGCGATCATGGCTGCGTTCTCCTTCAGGCGCTGTGGTGGACTTCTGATGCGGAATCGCCATGCTCAAGACGATCGCGACCAGACCACCGCTAGCCGCCGCTGATCCCAGCAGGTTAGCGATAAATGACGGGAAATGAGCCAGAAACTCAGGCACTGCCTGAATGCCCAATCCCACTCCAAAGGTAAGTGCGACGATAATAACGTCACGCTGTTCAAGCGGCGCTTGAGTGATAATGCGGATACCTGCGACCACCACGCAACCAAACATTACCATGGTCGCGCCGCCCAGCACTGGCGCAGGAATTTGCCGCAACAGCTCGCCAAATGGCGGAAACAGTCCCAGCAGCACCAAAATCACGCCAATGTACCGCCCAACAAAGCGACTGGCGACGCCGGTCATCTGAATAACGCCGTTATTTTGCGCAAACGTTGTATTCGGAAAGGCGCACAGCATGGCGGCTAGCACGCAGCTAATGCCATCGGCCAACACGCCGCCCTTTAACCGCGAACGAAATTCCGCATCGGTGATCGACCGGCCAGAGATAAGGCAGTTAGCGGTTAAATCGCCTACCGCTTCGAGAATACATACCAGCGAGATAAGTGCGATGGGGAGAAAGATAGCGGTATTGAAATGGAAGCCGAAAGGAAACAACGCCGGCAGGCGAAACCAGCTATCGCCTACCCCAGTGAAGTGAAACTTGCCACTGAGCGCTGCTACCACGCAGCCGATCGCCATACCAATGACGATGGATGAAAGCCGCAGCCAGCGGTTTCTGGCACAGCCCAGCAGCACGATCACGGCGAGGGTGATAGCGCCGAGCGCGATATTGCCAGGACTGGCGAAGTCCTTCGCCTGCTCGCCGCCGCACCAATTCACCATCGCAACCTTGATCAGGCTGATGCCGATCAGCGCAATCACACTGCCGGTAACAATGGGCGTGAATACCTTCTTGAGCGGCTCGATGAAGCGGCTGACCACGATCGGCACCAGTGCCGCCACCGCGTTCACACCAAACAGCATCGCCAGCACGTCGTGCGCACCGCCGCCCTGCTGTTTGACCCACATACCGCCAGCAATAGCAACGCCCACGAAGGCGAAGCTGGGGCCCTGCATGCAGATCATGCCTGCGCCAATGCCGCACACGCGGTTCGACTGTAAGAAGGTGCCTATACCCGAGACCAACAGCGACATGCTGATCAAGTAAGGTAGCCATTCACCGAGCCCCAGCGCGCCGCCAATAATCAGCGGCGGCGTAATTACTCCCACCACGCCGGCCAACACGTGCTGTAGCGCGCTGAAAAACGCAGGCAACGGGGGAACGCGCTGATCGAGACCGTAGAGCAAGCTGTTGTTATCAGACATGGTAGTTTAGACCGTTGTGACCAAGCGTTATCTGCTAGTGCACAAAGCAGGCCAGAGTGAGACGAAACGTAAAAATCCGTTCACTCTCTCTTTACTTTCAATCACATGCACTGCTTGCACGATGTTTATCGATGGCCGGGCTATTCATTTACCAATGAAATAACAGTTTCAGAAATTTATGAAAAGAAACTTTTGACTCAAAAAAGCGCACCCGTCTACCGTTTTTGCACCATCAAGGTGCGGCATCGACTACTTTTCACTATAGCGCCCCTTAACAGACCGCGATAACGAAAGCTGGTACGCAAATTGCTCTATTGCGATACACCACACGACAAGGAGAAGCGCATGAAAGCATTGGTCATCGGTGCAGGTATTGGCGGCCTGTGTGCCGCAGTGGCGCTAAAAAAAGCAGGCATCGACTGTGATGTGTACGAAGCCGTCAAGGAGATCAAGCCAGTAGGCGCCGCTCTCTCGATCTGGCCGAACGGCGTGAAGTGCATGCGACGCCTGGGGATGGGCGACATTATCGATACCCACGGCGGGCCTATGCACTTTCTCGCCTATAAGGACTACCGCAGCGCAGAGGACCTGACTCAGTTCAGCCTTGCTCCGCTTATCGAGCAAACCGGCGAGCGTCCTTCTCCGGTCGCCCGCAGCTTGCTGCAGCAAGATATGCTCGACTTTTGGGGACGTGATTCAGTGCAGTTCGGTAAGCGAGTCGTCAGCGCAGAACAGCACGATCACGGCGTTAGCGTAAAATTTGCTGACGGCTCCGAGGCCCATGGCGACTTCCTGATTGCCGCTGACGGCAGCCACTCGGCCTTGCGCCCCCACGTGCTGGGCTTTGCCCCCGAGCGACGCTATGCGGGCTATGTCAATTGGAACGGTTTGGTGGAGATCGACGAGGCAATTGCTCCTGCCGAGCAATGGACCACCTTTGTTGGGGAAGGTAAGCGTGTATCGCTAATGCCCATCGCCGATGGACGCTTCTATTTCTTCTTCGATGTACCGCTGCCTGCCGGACTGGCCGAGGACCGTAGCACCCTGCGCGATGACCTCACTCGCTACTTCGATGGCTGGGCGGCCCCAGTACAGCGCTTGATTGCAGCGCTCGATCCCAACACCACTAACCGCATTGAGATTCATGATATCGAACCGTTCGATACGCTGGTTCGCGGCAACATAGCGCTACTCGGTGATGCCGCGCACAACACCACACCCGATATCGGTCAGGGCGGCTGTGCCGCGATGGAGGACGCCGTGGTGTTGGGCGAATGCGTGCGTACCCACAGTGATATCGCCACGGCGCTGCGCCACTACGAACGTGAGCGCTGTGCGCGCGTACGTGATCTAGTGCTGAAGGCGCGCAAGCGCTGTGATGTTACCCATGGCAAGGATATGGCGCTCACCCACGCCTGGTATCAAGAGCTTCAACAGGAAACCGGCGAGCGCATTATCAAAGGGCTACGCGACACCATTCAGGGCGGCCCACTGGGATAGCCCCATCGACCGCCCCGCTTGCTTCACGCATGCATCACCTGGGGTCGATTGATGGCCAGCGATGAACTGGTGCTGCTACCGCAACAACAATGATGGGCAAGCTCCTTGAGGGTGAGCCGTGACCGGCGCTCTCAACAACCGCCGCAGTGAGTGCGCCCGCGGTTGGCCCCGCCGGACAGCGTGTCATCGTCTATCGTGCATGCGCTCGGTGCTAGCGTAGCTGCCTAGACGCAACCACTGCTCGGTGGCGTCGCTCAACCTTTAGCGTTTAGTCGTGAATACGGTGTCGCTGCTTGTCATAGCGGAATAGGCGTAACAAGATAAATGGCTCTTCCAGCGACAACGCGCCACCGCTGTCCTTACCGGCAGTGCCTGTTGTCTCACTACATGACAGGCCCCCATGACAGCATTGCAGTGCCTCGTGAGACGCCCTTTGGATCGGAGTTGACATGGTTGAATCCACCGCGCGCACTTCCCATCCGGCTGCTCACTCACCCTCCACCACCCGCGTGTCCCGTCTGTTTATTCTGCTGTACTGGCTGGCAGACATCGGGATATTTCTGGCTGTCATGACACCCGTCAGCATCACCATGGCGATTCGCGTGGCGGACCTATTTCCCGATCACAAAGCGGCCTATCTGGGGATTATTCTAGGCGTAGGCTCGCTTGGCTCGATGATTGCGAACCCGGTGTGCGGCTACCTTTCAGACCTGACTCGTACTCGCTGGGGGCGGCGACGGCCGTGGATTTTATCCGGTATGTGTCTAGCGACACTCGCGCTATGGGGGCTGGGCGTTGCGACATCGCTGCTGGCGCTGGTGGCCTTCTGGTGTCTGGCGCAGGTTGCCATTAATGCGGCGCTCGCGTCGCTGGTGGCGGTAATTCCTGATCAGGTGCCCAAACAGCAGCGTGGCTTCGTTTCAGCACTGCACAGCATGTCGACCACCCTCGCCATCATGGCGGGAGTAGTGGTCATTAATATCGTCGGCACCGCGCATTTGGGCATGTTTTTGATTCCTGCGTTAATCGGGCTGGCGTGCACGCTGGTCTTTGTATGCTTCTTCAAGGAGCCACTGCCCGATGCCTTGCCGCCTAAAGAGCACCCGCTACTGGACATCAAATCGGCGATGCTGAAGTTTCGCCGTCACCCTTTCTCGCATTCGCCCTTCTCTTTGGCGTGGCTAAACACCTTCCTGCTGTTCTTCGGAAGTTCGATGGTGGGGGCCTATCAGGTTTACTTCCTGACCGATCGGCTGGGGTTTGATGCGGTAGCAGTGGCTCGCGGAATTTTCATTTCAACAGCGGTGACCGGCGCCTGTGTCGTTATGGCATCGTCGCTGACCGGCTGGCTATCGGATCGACTCGACCGCCGCAAACCCTTTGTGATTGGTGCCATCCTGCTGTTTGCCTTAGGCGTGCTGCTGCTCATGCTGACCCATAACTATTGGGGATTTCTGCTGGCAGTCACGACCACCTCGCTTGGTTCGGCAATTTACGCGGCGGTTGATCAGGCCATGGTGATCGACGTGCTGCCCGACCAAAACACCAGCGCGGGAAAGAATATGGGGATTTTCAATATGGCGGTAATGGCACCGCAGGTGATATCCCCCATCGTAGCGCCATGGTTTTTGGGCATGGGCGAGGGGCACAACTTCAATGCGCTATTTGGTGCGGCCATGGTGGTAGTACTGGCGAGTCTGATACCGATCTTCCGCATGAGGGGCGTGCGTTAGCGCAAGCGTACGCCGCATATTGACAACGCACTACGGGCGGCGCAGGGCCCGCAAGATGCCGTGATGCTTTCTAGCAGCACTCGAGGCAACATTGCTTACCCACCCGCCCGTCGCGGGTAGGCGCTAACAACGGCAGCTGAGATTTATTTACCGCCGCAGATGATCGAGCCAACCAGCGCCAGATACCGCCAAGCGCCTGCAAGGCCATGCGCCTGCTTCTAGTGCTCCACGGCCGAGCGGCGACTGAAGAAGCGCAACAGCCCCCACCCGAGCACGCCCGACAGCAGCGAGCCGATAAAGACGCCCAAGCGTGCATACTGCTGTAGTTCGGGATGATCGAAGGCCAGCAAATTGACAAACAGGCTCATGGTGAAGCCGATGCCACACAGCACCGCCAGCGCGTACACCTGCCACCAGTTAGCGCCCTCAGGCCGAGGCGCAATGCCCGTTAGCGCGCAGAGACGAATGGTCGCAAAAATACCCAGCTGTTTGCCGAAAAACAGCGCCAGCGCCACGCCCATCAGCACCGGCTGGGTGAGTATCTCGACGTTCAATCCCGCCAGTGATACACCCGCATTAGCGAAGCCAAACAGCGGGATAACCAGAAAGCCGACCCACGGCGCCAGCCCATGCTCGAGCGTTTCGAGCGGGTGCACCTGCCGACTGACCTTGTTCCCCTGCAACGGGATGGTAAGCGCCAGCACAACTCCCGCTAGCGTCGCGTGCACCCCCGACTTGAGCACCAGCCACCATAGCACCACGCCCAGCAGCAGATAGGGTGTCAGCTTCACTACCCCCAACCGATTAAGCTCTACCAGCGTCAGCGTGATCACTGCCGCCAGTCCCAGATACAGCATTTCGATGTGCGCCGTATAAAAGAACGCGATGATCACCACCGCGATCAAATCATCAATGACCGCGATCGCGGTCAGCAATACCTTTAGAGAGAGCGGCACGCGCGGGCCTGCCAACGCCAGCACGCCAAGCGCAAACGCGATATCAGTGGCGGTCGGGATCGCCCAGCCGTGCAACCCTTCAGCAGAGTGAGCGTTAAGCGCGACGTAGATTAGCGCCGGCACCACCACCCCGCCCGCCGCAGCCAACCCGGGCAGCACCCTGAGTGACCAGCGATTGAGCTGGCCAACGGCGAATTCGCGCTTCACCTCTAATCCTACGGTCAGGAAGAACAGCGCCATTACGCCGTCGTTAATCCACTCTTCCACTGATAACCCCGCCGCGTGAATCTCTAACAGCGCGTGATAGCCCTCGCCTAGTGGTGAGTTGGCAACGATCAACGCCGCCAGCGCTGCCACCATTAGAAAAACGCCCGGAGCGCTGTCGCTATTGTTGAGTGCCGCCAGTACCCGCATTCGCACTATCGTCCTTGGTTGTTGGCGCAGACGCCGCTGCCATGCCCGATGGATTCATCTATGCGATGTCATGGTATCGGAAAAGCACGTCGCTTACCTCGCTTTAGCTACCAAGGGAGTAGCGACATTGCGTAAGTCGCTCATCTACCGGCGTTATTTTTGTTGATTGAACGTTCAATAAAAATAATCTACACTGCCCGCCATCTGAGTCGCACCATCAGGAACGCCTCATGCCAAAGATAGGAATGGAACAGATTCGCCGCCGTCAGTTAATCGATGCGACCTTGGTCACCATCGATCACTTCGGTCTGGAAGACACCACCATTGCACGAATCGCGAAAAGTGCCGGAGTCTCTGCGGGCATTATCAGCCACTACTTTGGCGGCAAGGATGGTCTGATTGAAGCGACCATGCGGGAAGTCTTGAGCCAATTGAGCGCTGCCGTTGCCGAGCGCCGCCGCGCCACCGCCCATCACGATGTCGAAGGCCACATTAACGCCATTATCGAGGGCAACTTCGACCGCAGTCAGGTCAGCGAATCAGCCATGAAAACCTGGCTGGCCTTTTGGGTATCGAGCATGCATCGGCCGCAGCTCAAACGGCTGCAAAGCGTCAATGATCGACGCCTTTTTTCCAATCTGTGCTATCAATTCAGTCGGCGTTTGCCGCCTGACAAGGCACGCGACGCGGCCCGTGGTTTAGCCGCCTTGATTGACGGCCTGTGGCTGCGCGGCGCATTAATGCCCGAGCGCTTCGATGTCGATGCCGCGCTGCGCATTGCGCGCCACTTCGCCAACGAACAGCTTCATTCATGTGACAGTCAAGCAGCACTGGCACAGTAACGCATAAGCACTCAACGATTGATTACGCACTCTTCATCTATCAGGAGACGTTTCATGAGCACACTGCCGATCATCCAGCAATACATCGACGGCAAACCGGTCGACGCCACTTCAGGCAAAACCTTCGATACCGTTAACCCTGCAACCGGTGACGTGATCGCTCAGGTGCAGGAAGCCTCCAGCGCCGACGTCGATCGCGCCGTTGCTGCGGCACGCCGTGGTCAGCGCGAATGGGCCGCCAAAACAGCAATGGAGCGTGCGCGCATTCTTAACCGTGCGGTGGCGCTGCTGCGTGAGCGCAACGATGAGCTCGCGAAGCTGGAATCGATCGATACCGGCAAGGCGTTCAGCGAAACCAGCGCTGTCGATATTGTGACCGGTGCGGATGTCCTCGAATACATGGCAGGTGCATCGCTGGCGTTTGAAGGTATCCAGCAGCCGCTGCGCAGCGACGCCTTCTTCTATACCCGTCGCGAGCCGATTGGTGTGTGTGGTGCCATTGGTGCCTGGAACTATCCGATCCAGATTGCCTTGTGGAAGTCGGCACCGGCACTGGCCGCTGGCAACGCGATGGTGTTCAAACCCAGCGAGGTTACCCCGCTAACCGCGATGAAACTGGCCGAAATCTATACCGAAGCCGGTCTGCCCAACGGCGTATTCAACGTCGTACATGGCGCCGCCGACGTGGGTATCGCTCTGACCGACCATCCGCACATCGACAAGATCTCGTTCACCGGCGAAGTGGGTACCGGTAAAAAAGTGATGTCCGCTTCTGCGGCTTCCTCGCTGAAGGAAGTCACCATGGAGCTGGGCGGCAAGTCACCGCTGATCGTATTTGCTGACGCCGATCTTGACCGTGCTGTCGAAGGTGCGATGGTGGCCAACTTCTTCTCTACCGGTCAGGTGTGCACTAACGGCACGCGCGTCTTTGTCGAAAGCTCCATCAAGGCAGAGTTCGAGCAGAAAGTGCTGGAACGCATCAAAGCGCTCAAGGCCGGCGACCCACTCGACGCTGCCACCAACTATGGCCCGCTGGTCAGCTTCGAGCATCTCGATAAAGTGCTGTCGTACTTCGATATCGCCAAGCAGGACGGCGCCAAGCTGCTGACCGGCGGCGAGCGCATGACCGAAGGTGAACTGGCCAGGGGCGCGTATGTTGCCCCCACCGTTTATACCGACTGCAGCGATGACATGCGCATCGTGCAGGAAGAAATCTTCGGCCCGGTAATGTCGATTCTCTCCTTCGACAGCGAAGAAGAAGTCGTGCGTCGCGCCAATGACACCAGCTATGGCTTGGCGGGCGGCGTCTTTACCGAGAGCCTGAACCGTGCGCACCGCGTCATCCATCAGATCGAAGCAGGCATCTGCTGGGTGAACACCTGGGGCGAATCCCCCGCTGAAATGCCGGTCGGCGGCTACAAGCAGTCCGGCGTTGGCTTCGAAAATGGTGCCGAAACCCTCAAGCACTTCACCAAATCGAAGTCGGTACTGATTGAAATGGGCGAGTTCCCACCCGCGTTCTAAGCACGCGACCCGCGAACAACATTGGCATGCAGGCGTCGTCCAAGGCGACGCTTGCCGCAAGCGCCACGCAGCGATGTCCTTTACGTGCTGCGGGTAAGTACTGCTTGTTCGCAGGCACAACGCTTAGCCTTTGGCACTGCGCACTTTATCGCATTGCCCTCCCATCTTCCGGCGCCAGCGGCGTCGGCCCCGACGATCTTGATGCCGCGCCAACAACGCTGCGGCATCCTTGACAAGGAGTTACCTGATGGCTGACCGCGAGATTCGAGAATTCGATTACGTCATCGTAGGTGCAGGTTCAGCGGGCAACGTGCTCGCCACTCGATTGACCGAAGATCCTTCGGTAACCGTACTGCTGCTGGAAGCCGGCGGTCCCGATTACCGCCTTGATTTCCGCACCCAAATGCCTGCTGCACTGGCGTATCCGCTACAAGGCAAACGCTATAACTGGGCATATGAAACCGACCCGGAACCGCACATGAACAATCGCCGCATGGAGTGCGGACGCGGTAAAGGGCTGGGCGGCTCATCGTTGATCAACGGCATGTGCTATATCCGCGGCAACGCCATGGACCTTGATAACTGGGCGCAGCAGCCCGGTCTTGAGGATTGGAGCTATGCCGACTGCCTGCCCTACTATCGCAAGGCCGAAAGCCGCGATATTGGTGCTAATGATTACCACGGCGGCGATGGCCCGGTGTCGGTAGCGACCTCCAATGTCAACGACAACCCGCTCAACCGCGCTTTTGTTGAAGCCGGCAAGCAAGCAGGCTTCGCCGAAACCGACGATCTCAACGGCTATCGCCAGGAAGGCTTTGGCCCGATGGACCGCACGGTGACCCCGCAAGGCCGCCGCGCCGCCACTAGCCGTGGCTATCTCGACACCGCCAAACAGCGCCCCAATATTACCATCGAAACCCACGCCACCACCGACCGCGTGCTGTTCGAAGGTAAAAAGGCGCGCGGCGTCGAGTATCTGCGCAACGGCACGCGCCAGCAGGTGCGGGTACGTCGTGAAGTGCTGGTATGCAGTGGCGCTATTGCGTCGCCGGCACTGCTGCAACGCTCCGGTGTTGGCGATCCACAGTGGCTCAACGAGCTGGGAATCGAGGTCGTGCACGAACTGCCCGGCGTAGGCAAGAACCTGCAAGATCACCTCGAAATGTACATTCAATACGAGTGCAAGGAGCCAGTGTCGCTCTATCCTGCACTGAAAATCCAGAATCAGCCCAAGATCGGCCTCGAATGGATGATCAAAGGCACAGGGCTTGGTGCCAGTAACCATTTCGAAGCAGGTGCCTTTACGCGTACCAATGAAGCAGAGCCCTGGCCCAACGTGCAGTATCACTTCCTGCCGCTGGCGATCAGCTACAACGGTAAGAGCGCCGCTGAAACTCACGGCTTTCAGGTACACGTCGGCTCAATGCGCTCGCGCAGCCGTGGCCGTATCAAACTGACCTCGCGCAACCCTGAAGATGCACCGAGCATTCTGTTCAACTACATGAGCGATCCGCAGGACTGGATTGAGTTCCGCGATTGTATTCGTCAGGCGCGCGACATTATCAATCAGCCCGCTTTCGACAAGTTCCGCGGCGCTGAAATTGCGCCGGGCGCCAGCGCACAGAGCGACGCGGAGCTGGATGAGTTCGTCAAAAGCCACGCCGAAACGGCTTACCATCCGTGTGGCTCATGCCGCATGGGCGACGACGATCTGGCGGTAGTTGATGGACAGGGGCGCGTGCACGGCATGGAAGGATTGCGCGTGGTTGACGCCTCGCTGATGCCGCTGATTGTTACCGGTAACCTCAACGCCACCACCATCATGATGGCCGAGAAAATTGCCGATCGCATTCGTGGCCGCGAACCGCTCGCCAAGAGCACTGCCGATTACTTCAAAGCCGAGACCCAGGGCGACGCTGCCAGCGATCTTAGCCCTATTCCCGGCATAACGCTTCGCACCGCTTATTAACGATAGACACGCAAGCAATACCCGCACATACCGCGCCCTGAAAAGGGTGCGGTTTTTTTTGCGTATAAAGAAATAGACAATGCCGAGAATTACTACATATTTTTACCCACATGCTATTGATTCTCTTCTAAATTGATACACTATATCCTTAAGTTTGAGATAACACTTAGACTACAATTATAAGCATCGCTTCAGCACTCATTGGCGGTGCCCTTCTAAGCACCGGGCTCAGCGAGATAGAGTATTAAATAAACGGCTAGCGACCAACGACTGGCCAACAATGTTCTTTTGCATCCACTAGCCGCTTTCCAGGCATGAGACGAGTCCACTCCTCTATGAGCAACAGCGTGACGATTAGAAAACGAATTGGGCTGGTGGTGGCCGTCATCGTGCTACTGGTCATCGGCATTGGATGGTACAGCCATCGCGACAGCGGCGAATCGTCGACGAACAGCGAGCGTCAAAGCGGCGATGCCGTATCAGCGATGCCAGCAGTTCGTGAAGATTTTCCAGTTTACGTATCAGCGCTGGGCACGGTTACGTCGCTGGCCACGGTCAATGTCATTCCTCAGGTGGAAGGAACGCTTGAATCGATCAATGTGAATGAAGGTGATCACGTACGACGTGGCGATCTTATCGCCCGCATCGACGATCGCACCTCCAACGCGTCATTGCAGCAGGCGCAAGGCGAATTAGCGCAATCTCAAGCGCAGTTGAGCAATGCGCAGCAGAATTTAGAGCGCAATCGTAAGCTACTCGAGCGCGGCGCCATCTCGAGACAAACCTTCGACGACCAGCGCGATCAGGTTCGCCAATATCAAGGCACCGTAAATGCGCAGCAGGCAGCGGTCCGAAATGCCCGAGCCAGCCTTAGCTACACCGCCATCACCTCGCCCGTCGATGGGATTGTCGGGGTACGCAACATCGATCCCGGCAACCTGGTGTCGTCGGGCAGCAGTTCTCCGCTGCTGACCATCACCCAGCTTGATCCGATTTCCGTGGTGTTCTCGCTGCCCGCGAGCTATCGCCAGCAGATTGCTGCGCGCCTTGAGCAAGGCGTGGTAGTCAAGGTGTTTGAAAGCGGCGAAAAGCAGCAGCTTGCGCAGGGCCGCCTGCAAAGCATCGACAGCAAGATCGACAGCGAAACCAACACATTGCGCATGCGTGCGCGCTTCGATAACGCCAGTACAGCGCTCTACCCCGATCAGTTTGTTAACGTTCAGGTAGAACTAGCGCGCCTGCCCAATGCGGTGGTAATTCCCGAAACCGCCGTGCAAAGCGCGCAGGACGGCTCATTCGTTTATGTAGTAGGCAGTGACAGCAAGGTACAACGGCGCAAGATTGTAGAGCGCGCTACCAGCGCCGAACAGGTGGCTATCGAAAGCGGCCTTGAGGCAGGAGATCAGGTAGTCGTTGATGGCATCGACCGCCTGCGCGACGGCGCAACGGTCAACGTCGTTAGCCACCACTTGCCCGGCGATCAGCAAACGGCGCAAGACACCCAGGCAACCGACAGCGATCCCTCATGAATCCATCG
This sequence comes from Carnimonas bestiolae, assembly GCF_051251145.1. Classification (NCBI taxonomy): domain Bacteria; kingdom Pseudomonadati; phylum Pseudomonadota; class Gammaproteobacteria; order Oceanospirillales; family Halomonadaceae; genus Carnimonas; species Carnimonas bestiolae. The sequence continues at coordinate 193,380 of NZ_JBPCZK010000004.1, forward strand.
CGACCGTTTATTCTCAGGCCCGTCGCCACCTCGCTGGTGATGCTGGCGATCATGATCGCCGGCGTGCTGGGCTATCGCATGTTGCCAGTGGCTTCGCTGCCGGAGGTCGAATTTCCCACCATTCAGGTGCAGACGCTCTACCCCGGAGCAGGGCCGCAGGTCATGCAGTCGAACGTGACTGCTCCACTGGAAAACGAGTTGGGAGAAATTTCCGGGCTGCAGGACATGAAGTCGAACAGCACCGGCGGCGCGTCGATCATTACCCTGCGCTTTTCGCTCGATACTGATATTGGCGTTGCCGAGCAGGACGTGCAGGCGGCCATTAACCAGGCGCAGTCGCTGCTGCCTTCTGATCTGCCGATGCCGCCTGCTTATCGCAAGGTCAATCCAGCGGACTCCCCTATTCTGAGCCTGGCCATCACCTCCGACAGTCTACCGCTGGCGAAAGTCTATGACCTGATCGACACACGCATTGCCCAGCGTCTTAGTCAGGTGCAGGGCGTCGGCATGATCAATCTGGAAGGCGGTAACAAGCCGGCAGTGCGGGTGGATATCGATGCGCGCAAGGCGGCAGCGGCAGGCATGAGCCTTGAGGATGTTCGAGAAGCCGTTGATAACGCCAACGTCAATCTTGCCAAGGGCAGCATCTACGGGCGCTACCGCACGCTGAGCATCGATGCCAACGATCAGCTTGCCTCGGCGGACGAATACCGTGACCTGATCATCAAGTACCGCAATGGCGCAGCGGTACGGCTCTCCGATGTCGCGGACGTAAGCGAAGGCGCTGAAAACCGCTACTTGGCCGCCTACGCCAATGGTCAAGAGGCGTTGATTTTGAACGTTCGACGCCAGCCCGGCGCCAACGTTATCTCTACCGTCGATCAAATTCAGCAACTACTGCCAAGGCTGCAAGCTCAGCTTCCGCCTAGCGTGCATATCGAGCCGTTGGCGGACCGCACCCAAACCATTCGCGCCTCTATCAAGGATGTGCAGTTCGAGCTGGTACTCGCGATTGCGCTAGTGACGCTGGTAACCTTCCTGTTCTTGCGCAACCTGCGAGCGACGCTGATTCCCAGCGTCGCAGTGCCGCTAACGCTGATCGGTACCTTCGCGGCGATGTACCTGTTCGGCTTCAGCGTTAACAACCTCAGTCTGATGGCGCTTACCATCGCGACCGGCTTCGTAATAGACGATGCCATCGTGGTACTGGAGAACATTATTCGCCATCTTGAGCGTGGCAAGCCGCCGCTCAAGGCCGCGCTGGAAGGCTCGCACCAGATTGTCTTCACGGTTATCTCACTGACCATTTCACTGATTGCGGTGCTGATTCCATTGCTGTTCATGCAGGATGTGATTGGCCGCTTGTTCCGCGAATTTGCGCTAACGCTCACCTGCGCCATTGTTATCTCGGCATTTATTTCGCTAACGCTGACGCCGATGCTGTGCGCCAAGCTGCTGGAGCCCATCCAGCACCATCATCCAGATGCCCAGCCGCCGCATCACCACGCTGACGGATCAGCCGATGCGCACCACGCTACTGCTCAAGGTTCAGATCAGGGCAGTCACATCGCTCAGTACGATGAGCAAAGCGTTAACAGCCGTATCGAACGTGGCTATGGCACAACGCTTGGCTGGGTGCTTAACCATCAGTTTGCGACGTTGCTGGTGGCACTGGGGGCTTTTGTCGTTACTGCCCTTCTCTACGTGTCGATATCGAAGGGGCTGTTGCCCAGTGAAGACACCGGCATGCTGCAGGGCATTACCGATGCCAGCCAAAACACCTCGTTCGACGCCATGGCGAAACGTCAGCAGATGCTCGCTCGCTTGGTACAAGAGGATCCTGCGGTACAGAACGTCAGTTCGATGATCGGGATCGACGGCACCAATGCCACGCTCAACTCGGGCAGACTGTCGATCGTGCTGAAGCCGATTGCCGAACGCGATGATACCCAAACCGTGATGGATCGCCTCAGCCGCAAGGCGCGGCAGGTCGCCGGCATCAAGCTCTATCTGCAGCCGGTACAGGAACTGGTGCTGGAGGATCAGATTGGCCGCGAGCCGTACCAGATGAGCATGACTCATCCAGATCGTAGCGTGCTGGAGCGGGAAGTGAGTGCGTTGCTGGAACGCATGAACGCCTCGCCGGCGATCAGCAATGCAACCTCGGACATGCAAAACAAGGGCAGTGAGCTTTATCTTGAAGTCGATCGCGACACCGCCAGTCGCCTTGGCATCAGCATGAGCGATATCGACGCGACCCTTTACAACGCCTTCGGCCAGCGGCTGGTATCGACGATTTTCAGTCAGGCAACTCAATACCGCGTGGTGTTTGGCCTGAAAAAATCGCTGAGTCGCGATGCGAGCACCTTGGAGCGGCTTTATCTGAGCGGCGAAGACGACAAGATGGTGCCGCTTACCTCACTGGTAACCGTCAAAAAACGCGAAGCACCACTGGCGCTGAATCAGGACAACCAACTGCCCTCGACCCAGCTTTCCTTCAACGTGGGCGCTGGCTATTCACTCTCTGATGCCTTTACTGCCATCGACAAGGCGCGTCAGGGCGCCCACCTGAATAACGACACCCGCCTTGAATACCAGGGCTCGGCGCAGGTGTATGCCAACAACAATAGTTCTACGCTGTGGCTGATTGTAGCGGCCATAGTGGCCGCCTATATCGTGCTTGGCGTCCTGTACGAAAGCTATATTCATCCGCTCACCATTCTGTCGACGCTGCCTTCAGCAGCCATCGGCGCACTGTTAGCATTGAAGCTGGGCGGCATGGAGCTGGGAATGGTGGGCATTATCGGGATTATTCTGCTGATCGGGATCGTGAAGAAGAATGCCATCATGATGATCGACTTCGCCCTCGATGCGCAGCGTCATCAGCAGATGAGTCCACGCGAAGCCATTTTCCAGGCGGCCCGACTGCGATTCCGGCCGATCATGATGACCACCTTCGCCGCCCTGCTTGGCGCGCTACCGCTAATGTTTGCTTCAGGCTACGGCGCTGAGCTTCGCAAACCGCTCGGTTTCTCGCTGGTGGGCGGGCTGTTGGTCAGCCAACTGCTGACCCTTTACACCACGCCAGTGATTTATCTTTACTTCGAGCGTCTATCCGACTGGTGGCAACGCGTTCGCCATGCATCGTCCCATCATCATGATGGCAATGAGGGGCCGTCGCAGTGAATATCACTGCGCCCTTTATCAAACGCCCTATCGCTACCATTCTGCTATCGGTAGCGACGCTGCTGCTGGGCGGGCTGGCGTGGTTCATGCTACCGGTGGCGCCGCTGCCCGACATGCGTATTCCGGTCATTATGGTCAATGCCTCCTTGAGCGGCGCCAATCCGGATACCATGGCCTCTACCGTGGCAGCGCCGCTGGAGCGCTCGCTTGGGCAGATCTCGGGAATCAAGCAAATCAGCTCCACCAGTTCTGAAGGCGGCACCCAGATCGTGGTGCAGTTCAAGTTCGGGAAGAACATCGATGAGGCGGCACGCGAGGTACAGGCGGCCATCAACTCGGCACAGGCGCTGCTGCCAACCGCTATGCGCAGTCGCCCCAGCTACCGCAAGGTCAATCCCACTGACGCCCCCATATTGCTAATGAGCCTGAGTTCGCCACGGCTTTCTCAAGGCGAGCTTTATCAATTGGCAGATCGCACCATTTCCCCGCGATTACTGCGCATTTCAGGCGTTGGCTCGATCAGCGTGGGCGGTAGCTCCTCTCCCGCCATTCGCGTGGGCGTCGATCCCTTCGAGCTACAGCATGCAGGGATTTCCCTCGATACCGTGCGCAACGTGTTGGATAACGCCAACTCCTTGCAACCCAACGGCAATATAGATAGCGGCGACAAGCGCCTGATGTTAGGCACTAACAGCCAGCTGTTTAACGCATCAGACTATCGCTCGCTGATTGTGCACAGCAGCGATAACGGCCGGCGCATTCTGCACCTTGGCGATGTGGCCGAGGTGAGCGAAGGCGTCGAAAATCCTTACAGCTCCGGGTTCTATAATCAGCGCAGCGCGGTCATTCTGGTGGTCAGGCCAACGGCAGACGCCAATATCGTCGACACCGTCGATCAAATTCGCGCCGAATTGCCCAATGTGACCTCGCTGCTGCCTGAAGCCACTGAGCTGAACGTCACCATGGACCGTTCGCCGGGTATCCGCGCATCGCTCACCGAAACTCAGCTAACGCTCATCATTGGGGTATTGCTGGTGGTCGGCGTTATCTTCCTGTTTCTGCGCTCGCTACGCCCCACGCTGATACCCGGCGTCGCCATTCCTATCACCTTGATTGGCACCTTCGCCGCTATATACATGTGCGGCTATACGCTTAACACCATGACACTGATGGCACTGATTGTGTCGGTGGGATTTGTGGTCGACGATGCCATTGTGGTGGTTGAGAACGTGGCGCGACATATCGATCGTGGCGAGCCGCCCTTCTCTGCTGCGCTCAAGGGCAGCGCTGAAATCAGCTTTACCGTGGTCTCGATGACGCTTTCGCTGGTGGCGGTGCTCATCCCCATTATGCTGCTTCCCGATCTGTTGGGGTTATTGTTCAGCTCGTTTGCCGCCACACTGATGATTGCGCTACTGATTTCGATGGTGGTATCGCTGACGCTAACGCCAATGATGTGTGCGTATCTGTTTGCGTCACGTCATACCCATAAAGTAAGGCGCCCAGAGCGCTGGCTAATTGCAATGGGAAATCTGGTGCAGCGCGGTTACGCGACTACCTTGGCCGTCGCGCTCAAACACCACCGGCTAACCCTGCTATCGCTATTTGCCGTGATAGGACTCAACGGTTACCTATTCGTGGTGGTGCCGAAAGCGTTCGTTCCCACTCAGGACACCGGACGCATTCAAACCTCGATTCGCCCCGACCAAAGCCTCGGCTTCAGCGCCACACGCGACAAGATTGAGCAGGTGCGCGATGTGCTAATGAAAGACCCGCGGGTGGAGAGCGTGGCCGGCTATGTGAGTACCGGCGGTCGCCACGGCGGTGGCGCAAGCGCGTTCATGTCACTGTCGCTGAAGAATGACCGTGACGCCGATACCCAAACCATCGCCAATCAGTTAACCCAGCGCGTTAGCCATTTTGCCGGGCTACGCATTGGCATGTTTGCGGCAGAGGATATCGGTGGCGGCAGCGGTAACGGCCAATACGACCTGACCCTACGCAGCGACAGCGTTGCACAGCTGAACAAGTATGCTGACCGGGTCACTCACGCAATGGATAGCATGCCGCAGCTTACCGGGGTGACCAGCGACCACAGCGCTAACGGCCAAGCGCTGAATCTGGTGGTTAATCGCGAGCGTGCCAGCGCGCTTGGAATCAGCATGCGCGATGTCGATACCTTGCTGGAAAACAGCTTCGCGCAGCGCCAGGTATCGAGCGTGTATCGCGGCACCGATCAGTATTACGTGATCATGCACGTGAAAGAGAATTATCAGGCCAGCGCTGATTCACTGAGCCACCAGTATCTGGTGAATGACGATGGCAAGCAGATTCCGATTACCGCGTTCGCACACGTAGAGCGCTCGGTGTCACCTGTTGAGGTTAATCACCTCGATCAATTTGCGTCGATTAGCATCTCGTTCAATCTAGCGGATGGCGTGGTGTTAGGGGACGCTACCGAAGCCATCAAACACAAGGTGGATGGCCTGATGCTGCCGGGCGATATCATTGTCGACTTCAATGGCTCGGCATCCGACTTTGAATCGAGCTCCCAAGCCATGCCGTGGATACTGCTGGCGGCACTGGCGACCGTCTATCTGGTTCTAGGCATACTTTACGAAAGCTACATTCATCCATTCACGATCTTGTCGACGCTGCCGTCAGCCGGAGTGGGCGCGCTGCTGGCGTTGCTGCTGGTCAAAGAGCCTTTCACGATGGTGGCGATGATCAGCCTTGTGCTGCTGATCGGCGTGGTGAAAAAGAACGCCATTTTGCTGGTGGACTTTGCCCTGCACGCCGAACGACATTATGGAAAATCGCCCCAGGAGGCGATTACCGAGGCCGCGCTGGTGCGCTTCCGGCCGATCATGATGACCACGATGGCGGCTATTCTTGGCGCAGTGCCACTGCTGATTGGACACGATGAGAACGCCGCCTACCGCTACCCGCTTGGGGTTACCATTGTGGGCGGCCTGATCGTTAGCCAACTGCTAACGCTCTACACCACCCCAGTGGTTTATCTTTACTTCGATAAGTTGCGCTACTGGCGACGCTCGAAGCAGTAAATCAGGGCCGCCTTCTTCTCAGTAACGGCCCAAGTTGAAGCGCGCTCTGGAGAGCTTAGTGCACCACCGAGAAATAACGCTCGGCGCGCGCCAAGCCATCGACAAACTGCTGTTTGAAACGCTCGAAGGTGGCGGGATCGTGCTTGAACGTGCGCACAATACGCGCGTCGTCAACGGCAATAACCTCATCGAGTTCCGCCACGTTTTGCGCAGGATGCTGAGCGTTCAGCCCTACTCGCGCATTCTCACCTGCGGGCGCATCAAGCCAGCGTGAGAACCCGGCTGACGAGAAAAACGCTTCAAGTGTCGGCTGGGTAACCGACACCCGCAGCGCGGTGGAGGCAGTAATGCGCTCTACCAGCGCCGTTGCGTAGCCTTGGCCGCGCAACGTCTTGGGGGTTGCCAGCAGCGTCAGCTCAGCGGCACGCCCCTGCTCTTCCAACACCAGTAACGCCACGCTTTTCAGCGCACCATCATCGGCTAATGCCACCATACGCGCCGCGTGGTTAGGCAATAATTCGCTGGTTATCGCAGCGAAACGCACCAGCGGTGTTAGGCCGGCAGCGCTACCGAAAACTTCTGCGCACAGCAGCGCTACGCAGTCGTCACGCTGCTGCCCCGCTGCTATCTCAATCATTCTCATCATAATTCCATCACAAAAAGGTGATTAACTGGCGTGTAGCGGGCACTATAACGAGGTTGCTGCGGAAAATCAGGCACGCATCATTATTGCGCCCACCTTGCGCGCCTTTTATGGTCGAGTGAGTGCCGAGCCGCGTGGTACAGCGCTGGGAATACTGCACACGTCAACGCGCGGCCGGACAGCTATTCTTCGAGCGGTACTGCAGCGCGACACCTGCTGAGAAGCACTGCAACCAGCAGCGCTTCGGCATGTCCGGTACGTTCGAAAGATGCACGATCGACGCGCTGTTCGTTTTTCACTCTATGTCAGGAAATATCAATGCTACTGCCACGCTTGATGGGTCACCGTGGATTCGCTGCAAGAGCGCCCGAAAACACCCTCTCTGCCATCCGAGCGGCCGCCGAGGCCGGTATTCGTTGGGTTGAGCTCGACGTTCAATTGCTTGCCGACGGCACGCCGGTTATCTGGCACGACGCGCACATGGCGCGCTGTAGCAACAGCCGCGCTTATCTCTCTCAAATCGGACTTTCCGAGGCACGTCGCTTCGATGTAGGCAGCTGGTTTTCACCTGAATTTGCCGGTGAGCGTATCGCCACGCTGGAAGAAGCCCTCGCTACCGTCGACGAGCTCGGGCTTGGTCTCAACCTTGAAATCAAGGTCAGCACCGCGCGAGATCCACTGCGCCTCACCGAAGCCGTAGTGCCGCATCTCAGCGGCGCCCTTCCAAGTGAGCGTCTACTGCTCTCAAGCTTCAATCAGGAAGCGCTCTACCGCGCACACCGCCTCGATCCCTCGCTGAATCTCGGCATTCTTTACGATGAGAAAGTGCCACGGGTGTGGCAGTGGGACGTCGAGCGCGTTGGCGCAGTCAGCATTCATCCCAACTGGGAGAATCTCAACCCTGACATCGTGAAGGAAATGCGCCAAAAAGGCCTCGAAGTCGTGTGCTATACCGTCAACGACCCCGATGCATTCGCGCCCTGGTGGCAGTGCGGCGTTAACGCCGTCATCTCGGACGACCCCACCCTATTCAGCCAGCTCAACGACACCTCCGAGCACCCACAAGGCCGCGACAATGAGCATCAGCCCAGCGATCCCATCGGCGAATAGCTGAAGCGGCTGGTGGCTAAATGCGAAGCGCCGCGCCCTGTGAAAAGGACGCGGCGCTTTTTTTGGGTGAAATATATGAGCGACCGTATTAAAGCGAGATGACTAAAGAATCTCCGAGCCCCTACCCACCTGCGTTGGCAACATAGCATTCATTCCACCGCTGTCACATAGCTTAAACAGCAACGCGGCTCGAGAATTCTGCTTTACCTCGACAACTTCATGAAAAACAATACGTTTTACACCAAGCCCAGTTGATAGAGAGAACGGATCAATGGGGCAGCCATCGCCACGATCACTGGGACAAACATATACCATGCGCTACCCTAACAAGGTAATCGGGATGGCTCACAAGCCAGCCTCATCAAGAAGCATCGACAATAGCCAAAGCAGCACTGGTAACGGCGGAGAGCCACCAATGGACAGATTGGAAAAACGCGTCGACACGCTGGAACTCACTATCCAAGATCTCAGCGCCGACGTGGCGGCTATAAAAAGCAGCCATGCGACCAAACACGACCTGGTCAGCGTTTACCAAGCGATTAACAGCCAAACGTGGAAATTAATCACCGCCATGGGCATGCTGGTCGCCACCTTCAGCGCCATCAACGGCGTTATGGTTTATTTCCTGAAGTAACTAAGGGCGTTGGTCAATAAGGCCAACACTCTGGTTAGCCAACTTTCCCCATCAGTCGCCAAACACTAAGCGCCGCGCCCCTTTTCACAGAGCGCGGCGCTTTATAATTGAGCCCTCTTTTCTAAAAAATAGAACATTCATTAATATATAATAAGTTATTGCGCACAACACGCAACATATAAGTGCGCATTCAAAACAACTACGTCTCGAAATAAGTATTTTTATGAAGATGTTATTATATCGCTATTAGTGAGGCATCACACCGCATTGGCTACAGAAAGATTTTATAACTTTCTTTATCTAGAAATCTTTACCGGAGAAAGGGAAACCCTTTTCCAATAATGAAAAACGAAACGGGAGGCGTTGGATCAGCGTGCCTTCGCTGGGAGTCAGCCAGTGAATATTTCTGCGCCCTCTAAAAGTACCCTATTGTCAATTATTAACTCACTGAGAAAGTCGGCTACAGCTCGCGTACGGCTAGATTGTGCCAAATCCGATTGAATGACCAAATAAATTGGCTGTTGCACGCCTATATCCGCATCGATGCAGACTAATCCTGCGTCACGTGCAGCAAAGTGAGGAAGTACAGCTAACCCCAGTCCAGCGGAGACTGCGGAAATCTGTGTGGTTAAGGACGTTGCGATCAGCGCCGGGCGTCTGCCTCGTAATACGCGTTCCATCCATTGCGCAGCAGGAAGGTGCGAAAACATGTCTGACCAGGCTATGAATGAACTGCTTTCGTAACTACCGCGGCCGGCTGATCTAGCTAACCGATTCGCGCAGTCAACACTGCCGTACAGTCCATATCCCATAGTGCCAAGTCGGCGAAAGCTGACGTTGCCTCGCTCTGGTTTCACCATACGGATGGCCAAGTCTGCTTCATGCCGGTGAATATTAGCGGTGGATACGTTGGTGACAATTTCGACGACAATATTTGGGTAAGTTGATTGAAGTTTTCTCAAATTAGGGAGAATAAGCCCGGTAGCAAGATTTTCAGCAGTGGCTAGCCGAACGGTCCCTGACATCTGAGTCGAGCGATCCGATCCGGAAGTCAGTGCGATAGCCGCCGCTTCCATCGCCTCTGCTTTTTCAATCAAATTACTACCTTCTTCGGTCAGCTTGTATCCACTTTGCTGACGCACAAATAACGGCACTCCCAATGCTTTCTCTAACCGATCAATGCGTCTCGACAGCGTAGCAATGCCTGTTCCCATTTGGATAGAAGCCGCACTCAAAGTACCGTGGCGAGCAATGGCCAAAAGCGCGTAAACATCATCCCAAACAAGTTTTTGGGATAGTTGTTTTTCATTTTTGGAAACCATCTTTTTATTTTTCTCCAGTTTTTTCACGGACTGATTATGCCACTGTAACGTCAATACAGTCGGGAGGAAATAATCATGAAGAAAAGGAAACTGTGTGCAGATCTCGAAGTCTCGGCTATTGGCTTGGGGTGTATGGGTATGAGTGAGTTCTACGGCCCAACAGACGATGATGAGTCACTTCGCGTACTATCCAGAGCCGCTGATATGGGTATCGACTTTTTCGATACTGCCGATACTTATGGGCCTCACCACAATGAAGAGTTGATCGGAAAGTTTATTCGTCAGAGCGGTGCGAATATCAAAGTCGCAACCAAGTTCGGCATCGTTCGTAAGCCCCGTGAGTACACACGTGAGATAAATAACAGTACTTCTTATGTGCGACAATCCTGTGAAGGATCTCTAAGGCGTTTGGGCATTGAACAGATTGACCTTTATTACGTTCATCGCGTCGATCTAAATCATCCAATTGAAGAAACCATGGAGACACTGGTCGGACTTATTCGAGAAGGCAAAATTGCTCGAATCGGCCTTTGTGAAGTCAGTGAAGAAACTCTTAGACGGGCACATGCTGTTCATCCTATAACAGCCGTGCAGACAGAATATTCCCTCTGGTCACGTGGTGTAGAAGATAACGTTTTACCCGCGTGTCGTGAATTAGGTATCGGCTTTGTTCCCTATTCTCCTTTGGGTCGAGGTTTCTTGACCGGGCGCTTTCAAGTAGACGAAGAATTTGAAGGCGACGATTTTAGAGCCAGCTTGCCCCGTTTTGCACAAGGAGTCATTGGAACCAACCGGAGAATCGCTGATGTGATCGCGACGATGGCCCATGAGAAAAACTGTACGTCAGCGCAGCTCGCACTCGCTTGGTTGCTCGCTCAGGGTGACTACATCGTGCCTATTCCGGGAACAAAACGTCTGAAATATCTTGAGGAGAATGTATTGGCATCCGAAATCATTCTATCGAAAGACGAGTGTGGTGTTTTAGAAATGGCCATCAAACAGCTTCCGATCATCGGTGAACGCTACACTCCTGAAGGAATGAAGGGAGTTAACGCATGACCACATCCTCAAATCGTCGAGACAGCGCCCTGGCGCTTCTAAAACAGCTCGAAAAAGAAGCACCTGAAAAGGTCACTAATAACCTCGATTCCTTCGATCACGAGGCAGTTGAATTAATCCTCGGCTTTGCCTTTACAGATGTTCTTTCACGCCCGGGTATTGATCTACGCCTCCGAGAGATGCTCACCGTTGCCATGTTGGCTTCGATGGGTACCGCTCAAGGACAGCTCGATTTTCACATGCGTGCGGCGCTTAACACTGGGGTCACTCGGGAAGAAATCGTCGAAATTATTTACCAGGTTGCCGTGTATGCCGGTGTACCAGCAGCGATGAACGCTATCAGTTCCGCTCGAAAAGCATTTATCACTACTTAATAAGGCTTAAATATTAGCGAGAATAATGATGGATACAACTCAAAACATTACCAATGAACGGGCAGAGGAGGCACTTCAGGACTAGGAAGCGTAGCCCACGTCACCACGGAACTGGCTCCAATTGGGCTCCTATCCGGAATGGGCGAGTATCTATCGCAATCGCCGAATCACGTAGGATGCGAAGGCTTAACAAAAACCGCCGCGCCCCTTTCACAGAGCGCGGCGATTTTAATGAAGAAAATTAGCGAGTGTATTAGAGCAAATGGTTTATATCGTGAAATAACCCAACGCGTTGAACAATAAAGCCGACGCGTTGAGTAGCAAAAGAAGTGCACTCAGCCCTCGAAACGAGCAATACCATCAGTAATGATAGCGACATGCTGCTATCAGCAAGCTGTCCTCGTTAACGGTATACACGAGACGATGCTCTGCGGTGATGCGTCGCGACCAGAAGCCGGATAGGCTATGTTTTAAAGGCTCTGGCTTGCCCTTCCCTGCGAAAGGGGTACGCAGGGCGTCGTTCACAAGCTCATTAATTCTCTTAACGACTTTCTTATCAGTCTGCTGCCAGTCAATGTAGTCAGCCCACGCCTTTTCTGACCAAATAAGTTTCACTCAATCGTGCCCTTCTCGACGGTTTTACCGTTTCTCAATTCTTCGATCGAATCCATAAGATGGCGTGCGTTAGCGGGAGAACGCAGCAAATAAGCCGTCTCTTCCAATGCGTTGTATTCATCCAGGGACATAAGAACACAAGCCGCTCCATTTTGGCGCGTGACAAGAATCGGTGCATTGTCTTCTGCGACCTCATACATGACGGCAGAAAGGTTCTGACGCGCCTCACTGTAACTAATGTTTTTCATGGCAAGCCCTCTGTTTGTACAGTTTATTGTACAATTGATGCTGTCCACCCACAATACTCAGCAGCAGTTGCTGAAACGAAGCTACTGTCAGTGAGTCTACTCTCACATTCACCGCACTTCCGGCACCCTTCTTAGGCGATATGCCTCCATCATTCGCTAAACAAAAAAACGCCGCGCCCCTTTTCACAGAGCGCGGCGCTTTTTATTACCGCCTACCTGCGCAGCAAACCTGCCATCAAACCATTTGGCGGCGCTGTTACCCTACCGAGCTTGCTGTTCGTTTTATGGGAGCACCTAAGCTCAGAAAAACAGTTCGTTGAGCGCTTTACCGGGCTCTGCTTCACGCATGAATCGCTCGCCAACCAGGAAGGCGTTGACGTTGGCGCTGCGTAGCCTGTCGATATCTTCGCGGTTCATGATGCCGGATTCGGTGACCAGCGTAACGCCTTCGGGAATACTCGGTAGCAGATCGAAGGTTACGTCGAGGGTGGTATCGAAGGTGCGCAGATCGCGGTTGTTGATACCCACCAGGTCAATGTCGAGCGCCAGCGCGCGCGTTAGCTCTTCGGCGTCGTGCGCTTCGACCAGAACGTCCAGCCCTAGGCTGACGGCGCGTTGGTGCAGTGCTGCGAGTTCGCTGTCGCTTAGCGCGGCGACAATCAGCAGTACACAGTCGGCGCCCAGCGCGCGCGCTTCGTAAAGCTGATATTCATCGATCACGAAGTCCTTACGCAGGACAGGCAGTTGGCATGCCTCACGCGCTTGCTGCAGATAAGCGTCGCTGCCCTGGAAAAAGTCGACGTCTGTCAGTACCGACAGGCAGGCTGCGCCGCCGTCCTGATAGCTGCGAGCGATAGCAGCGGGATCGAAGTCTTCACGAATCACGCCTTTGGAAGGCGATGCCTTTTTAACTTCGGCGATCACGGCCGCATCGCCTGCCGCGATACGCCCACGCAGTGCAGCAACGAATCCGCGCGGTGCAGGAGCTGTTTCAAGCGCCTCGATCAGTTGTTCAAGCGGCCGCTCGACCTTGCGCGCTTCAACCTCTTCCCGCTTGCGCGTCAGGATATTGCCAAGAACCGTTGGGATAGTGCTCATGCTTTACCTCGTTAAAGCTACCGCTGATGTCGTTACAAAAGAGAACGTGTGAAGTCGCCCAGTTCCTTAAGACGCGCAACCGCCTTGCCCGATGCCATCACCTCAAGCGCCAGCGTTACTCCCTCTTCGAGCGTGGCTGTGCGGTCGGCGGCATAGATGGCAGCGCCAGCGTTAAGCGCCACCATATCACGTGCGGCCCCCGCCTCGTTGCGCAGTGCGCTCATTACCCGCGCCAGGCTCTGCTCGGTATTCTCTACCCGCAGGCAGTCGAGCGATGCACGCTTAAGCCCGAGCTGTTCAGGGGCAACGCTGTAGCTGCGCAGTTCACCCTGACGCAGCTCACACACCTGAGAAGGCACCGCAATCGAGAACTCATCGAGGCCATCGTCGCCGGTCACCACCAACGCGTGCTGACTGCCCAACTGCTGGAACGCTTCAGCAACCACATTGAGCAAATGCGGCGAATAGACACCGATCACCTGATGCTGAACGCCAGCGGGGTTGGTTAACGGGCCGAGGATGTTGAACAGCGTTTTGATGCCCAGTTCGCGGCGCGGTTGTGCGGCGTGACGCATCGCCTGATGGTGGTTAGGCGCGAACATGAAGCCGATGCCCACTTCATCTATACAGCGCGCCACCTGCTCGGCGCTAAGCGCAAGGTTGATGCCGGCTTTTTCCAGCAGATCAGCACTGCCCGACGACGACGACACGCTGCGATTGCCATGTTTGGCTACCGGCACGCCTGCCGCCGAAGTGACGAAGGCAGCCGCCGTCGACACATTGAACAGATTCGCGCCATCGCCACCGGTACCGACAATATCTACCGCCTGTGCCGCAGCGATGGAAACCGGTTGCATCACATCGCGCATCGCTTGCGCGGCGGCCGAGATTTCAGCACTGGTTTCGCCTTTAGTGGCGAGCGCCGCTAGCAGTGCACCGATTTGTGCATCGCCCAGTTCACCGGCCATGAGCTGCTGCATCACCTGATGCATGGTGGCGAAATCAAGTGACTGTCCAGAGGTCAGCCGCGCCAGCGCCTCGCGTATGATCATGCTTAACCCTTATTGATAGTAGCGGCAGCGTGACAGCTTACAGCGCTGCTTCCGCAACTTTGTCGTCGCGCGTCGCCGAGCGACGCTTCAAGAAATTGCCGAGCATCTCGTGGCCCTGCCGCGACAGAATCGACTCGGGGTGGAACTGCACGCCTTCAATCTCCAGCGTTTTGTGACGCAGGCCCATCACCAGTCCAGGCGTTACATCGTTGTCAGGCGTTACCGCGGTGACTTCCAGCTCACTCGGCAGCGACGCAGCTTCAACCACCAGCGAATGATAGCGAGTCACTTCGAGCGGATTCTCCAGCCCTTCGAATACCCCTTGCCCGGTATGTTCGATCAGCGAGGTTTTACCGTGCATCACCTGCGGCGCACGAATCACCTTACCGCCGAACACCTGACCGATGGCCTGATGCCCAAGGCAGACACCAAGAATCGGTACCTTGCCGGCAAAGTGACGAATCAGGTCCATCGACGCGCCTGCCTGATCGGGCGAACAGGGGCCGGGGGAGATTACCAAGTGGCTGAACTCAAGCGCTTCAGCCTGCTCAATCGTGACCGCATCGTTGCGCAGCGTTTGCACGGTGGCGCCAAGCTCACCGAGATATTGCACGATATTAAAGGTGAAGCTGTCGTAGTTATCGATCATCAAGACGTTCACAGGAACCCCCTTAAGGATGTCATTGGCTGGCGCAGTGCAGCGCCTCATCTATCGCCACCCACGCTCGCCAGCCAAAAAAATGCCGCCTCGGTGGGCGGCATCTTCTTCTATACAGGCTCTATCTCGGTACTGATAGGCAGACAAGCGAAGGCGCCGCGCTCAGGGAGCGCGCCACCAATCAAAACCGAGTGCAGAGACATATAGAGTATTCATAGCGCTTATTTTGCTACCCGAACTCACGCGCGTCAACCGCCGTTGCCACCACTGATCATCGCGGCAGTCGCATGACGGTTGATGCCCATTATTCACCTGAATGTGCTTTGTTGGCGTGGCGAGTGGCGTAGGTTGCCGCGGTCATGACCAAGGCAGCCAATGCCAGCAGCGCGCCGCTCCATCCCGCCGACTGATAGCCAAATCCTGCACTGATGGTTACGCCACCAAACCATGCGCCCAACGCGTTGCCCAAGTTGAACATGCCGATATTCACCGACGACGCCAGCACCGATGCACCGGCCGCATGGGCGCGATCCATTACCAGCTTCTGGATGGGCGGAGTGCCGGCAAATCCAAACGCCGCTACAAAGAAGATAGCCACTGCCACTATTATCCGGCTTTCCGCACCCAGCCACAGCACCACCAGCGCCACGACTTGCATCGCCAAGGAGGTAAACAAGGTGCCGTAAAGCGAGCGATCGGCAAAGCGTCCGCCCAGCAGATTACCGATCACTAGACCTAATCCGAAGATCACCATGATCCACGGCACGCTGCCAGCCGAAAAGTGCGCCACCTCAGTAGCGATCGGCGAAATGTAGGTGATCGCATCGATAAAGGCGCTCGGGCCCAATACCGTTACCCCCATCGCCATCACCACCTGCGGATCGAAAAACGCCTTTACTTCTGTGCGGATGCTCGTGGCTTCTACCGGCCGCGACGGCACGAAGATCGCAATCCCCAGCGCGGACACCAGGCCAATCAGTGCCATCCCGTAGAACAGGTGCTGCCAGCCCACTATCGGCGACAGCCAGCTCGCCACCGGAATGCCTGCCAGGTTGGCGACGGTCAGCCCTGAGAAGACGTAAGCGATGGCGCTGGCCCGCTTTTCTTTCGCTACCAGCGACATCGCCACCAGGAAACCGATACCAAAGAACGCCCCCTGATTGAGCGAAGTGATGATACGACCAAGCAAGGCAATACCGAGCGTCGGCGCCAGGGCCGTGATCAGGTTGCCGACGATAAAGATACCCATGCAGCCCACCAGCACGTACTTGTGCCTGAAACGGGTACCCAACATCGCCATCAGCGGCGCACTAATGAACACCCCTAGCGCATAGAGCGTGACCATGTAGCCTGCAGCAGGAATGCTGGCATTAAAGGTGGAAGCGATGTGCGGCAATATCCCCGCGATCACGAATTCCGCCATTCCCACGCCAAACGAGCCGATTACCAGCACCCAAAGTGCAATTGGCATAGCTAGCCTCTTCTTATGTAAGCAATACGTTGAAAAGCCGCCCGCTCTGAGTGTTCAGAACGGGCGGCATTGTGTTGTCGCGCCAGCGCAGTGAATAGCCCGGCGGAGCGCGACGCCTATGCGGAATCACTCGACCCAGCCGCCTCGCTTGGTACCTGAAGGCGAACCGAACCAATGATCCTAAAGCAGCCAGCCCCTATCGGCTGCTGCGCGCAAGGCGAGCCGGGCGCTTACATGCCATGATATTGCTTCATCACACGCAGGATGTCGGCCTCCGCCTTGCCGTGACGCTCCCAAGCAAACACCGCCTGGTGCCAGAATGGGTATGCATATGCCGGCGGATTGGCCGCATCGATCAGGGCGATTTCTTCATCGTTAAGCGTTAGCTCGCACGCTTTAACAGAGTCTTTCCACTGATCTTCGTTACGCGCTCCTACGACCACCTGATTGATGCCCGGACGCGCCAGCAGCCACGCGAGAATTACCTGAGAAATAGACGCACTGTGTGCATTCGCCACTTTCTCGGCCGCCTCAACGACGCGATAGACGCTTTCACGGTCGGACACGGCCGGGTTCGCCCAATCGGCTGCCCCCTGACGCGTTTCCTCGCTTGGATCGCTTCCGCCGCGCTTGAATTTGCCGGTGAGAAGCCCCGCTGCCAGCGGCGACCATACCTGATTGCCGATGCCTTGATCGATGGCTGCTGGAATAACTTCGTATTCAGCTTCGCGCGCTTGCGGGGTGTAGTAGATTTGCTGGCTAACCGGTTTGATGAAGTTATTGCGCTCACACACGTTAAGCACTTTCATTAGCTGCCAGGCCGAAAAGTTGCTAACGCCGTAGTAGCGAATCTTGCCCTGCCGCACCAGTCCATCCATGGTTTGCAGGTACTCTTCCATCGGCGTTTGAGCATCCCACTCGTGGATGTAATAAAGATCGATGTGATCACGACGTAAGCGACGCAGCGATTTTTCGACCTGATCGAGAATGTGCCAGCGCGACGCTCCGCCGCCGTTAGGGCCATCCTCTACCGGCATGCGCACTTTGGAAGTAACCAGCAGATCCTTGTACTTGGCTTCGGAAGCCAAGGCTTCACCGGTAACCTCTTCGGCCGCCCCCAGCGAGTACATGTTGGCGGTATCGATGTGATTGATACCCGCTTCCAGCGCAATATCAAATAAACGCTTGGCCCCCGCTACATCCACGTGACCAAAGGTTTCGAATCCATTGGTGCCGCTGAAGGTAATAGTACCCAAGGACAGCGGACTGACACGAAGACCACAGTTAGGGCCCAACTGACGATATTCCATCGACTTGCCTCCTGTGTGAAGACATGGGTGTATAACATTGCGGGCGTTTCACCCGCATGGCGGTGCCTGGGTGGGCATCGCTGGCATTAAAAGCATCAACACGCGGTGACCACGCTTCAGCCGTTAGCTACCGCGCCGCACTGTTGATGGCTTAGCGGTTGGACGATGCCGCCCACAAATTGATACCGCCATCCTTCGCATAGCGATCGATTTCCGCAAGCTCATCCTTGGAGAACTCCAGGTTATCGAGCGCTTTAACGCTGCTTTCCAACTGCTCGGGGCTGCTTGCGCCAACTAGCGCAGAGGTCACTCGCTCATCGCGCAGCGCCCACGCCAGCGCCAACTGCGGCAGTGACTGGTCACGACGCTTGGCAATTTCATTCAGCGAGCGAATGTTATCGAGGTTCTCTTCAGTCAGGAATTTCTCGCTGAAGGAGCCGCGCGTCGGCTTGGTTTTGCCGTCGAGGTATTTGGGCGTCAGCAGTCCCTGCGCCAGCGGCGAGAAGACAATGCAGCCAGCGCCCACTTTCTCGAGTTCATCAAGCAAGCCGTCGCTTTCAATCCAACGGTTCAGCATTGAATAGCTGGGCTGATGAATGCTCAGCGGCACGCCGCGTTTTTCCAGCTCGGACACCATTTCGGCAGTGCGCTTGCTGTTATAGGAAGAGATACCGATATAGAGCGCCTTGCCATCGCGCACCAGCTTGGCCAGCGCATCGGCAGTTTCCTCGATGGGCGTCTCGCCGTCGTGGCGATGGGAATAAAAGATATCAACGTAATCCACGCCCAAGCGCTGCAAGCTCTGATCGCAGCTGGCAATGATGTGTTTTTTCGAGCTACCGAAGCCGTAAGGGCCCTGCCACATGTCATAGCCCGCTTTCGATGAAATCAGCAGCTCGTCGCGGTGGGTACGAAACTCACGTTTCAGCAGGCTACCCACCAGCGCCTCAGCGTGGCCGGGCTCGGGGCCGTAGTTGTTGGCGAGATCGAAATGGGTGATACCAAGATCAAACGCCTTGTGCAGAATGGCACGCGACACCTCAAATGGCGTGTCGCCGCCGAAGTTGTGCCAAAGCCCTAACGAAAGCTTAGGCAGCTTCAGGCTGCTTTTACCCATACGTCCGTATTTCATGTGGTCGTAACGTTCTGGATTGAACGACATGCCTATCTCTCCTTTTATTAACACGACATTGCGTGGCTTTTATTGGGACTCACTGGTCAATGGCGACTGCATCGTTCACGCACATGGCGCGCGGCAAACCGAAAAGCTTATCACTATCTTAAATCTAGGTGTGCGGACGATACGCAACAACATCAACCATGGCTTATTTTTTTCACATTTGCGTAACAGAGCGCCAGTTACTTTCTAACCCCGCCTATTCTTGGACTCGGATAGCGAGAACACCGATACTCTTGGTAATACCGATCCAAGGGAGTGATATGGACATCAACCAAATTCGCGCCTTCCAGGCAGTGGCGCAAAGCGGCTCGGTGACTGCCGCCGCGCAGCAGCTGCATCGCGCGCCATCGAGCATTACCACGCGTATTCATCAGCTCGAAGAAGAATTCGATCAGCAGCTGTTCTTGCGCATTAAAAATCGCTTGGTGATCTCTTCTGCCGGCCGCCGTTTGCTGCAATACACCGATCAATTGCTACCGCTTTTCGATCGCGCCCAACGCGCCATGAAAGAGTACAACCGCGGCCACCACTTGTCGCTGGGCGCACTGGATGTGTCGCTGGAAACCTATCTGCCGCAAGCCATCGGCAGCGTGCGCGAGCGCATCAGCGAAGCCAGAATATATGTGCGTCAGGCGCCGTCAGAGGTGTTAAGCGACGAGTTGCTCAACGGCACTCTGGATGCGGTGCTTAACGATGGGCCGGTCGATGCGCCGGGCATTGGCAATGAATATGTCTTCAGCGAGCAGCTGGTGCTGGTGACCGACAAGGATCATCCCAAGGTGACCTCGTCGATGGATTTGGAAGGCGTCGATATCTACGGCTTCCAGAAAAACTGTTCGTATCGGCTGAGGTTCGATCAGTGGCTGCAGCAAGGCGGACTGTCATCACCCAACGTGATTGAGATGGAATCCTACGAGGTAATGTTGGCGTGCATTAGCGGGGGCTCGGGGGCGGCGTGGGTGCCTGCCGCTTACCTCGACCGTGTGCATCACAGCAGCTCGGTGAAGATTCACGATCTGGGCAGCATCGGCATCACCGATCTTTATTTCTCATGGCGCGAAGAAGAGCATTCGGATGTGCTACGCCAGTTGATTGAGGAAGTGCAGCTGCTGGCGAGCAAGAAGTAGCCGCGTTTTGGCACCCATCATCAGCGGCACCGATGATGGCTGAAGGCTGAAGCAGCGCGACCATCGCTGCGACAGGCGGCTAGCGACCGTCGCAGCGTGGCGGTGTGCACAGCTATTGCAGCGTGCGCGGCTCGCCCAGCGTTAGCATCAGCCGGTTGGCCCATGAGAAAAACGCCGTCGACTGCACCAGATCGAGCAGCTCCAACGTATCGAGGCCGGCATCCTTGAGCCGCTTGATATCATCCAGCGACGCCTGCGAAGGGGCCATTGAGTGCGCGCCAGCGAAGTCGATAATCGCCGCCGTACGCGAATCCTGACCGGCGCTAAGTACGCCCCCTTCAGCTACGCTCAGCAGCTTGTCCACGACATCTTCACGCTTCAGAAAGTGCACCGCTTTACGGGAATGCACGGAAGCGCAATAGATACAGCCGTTCACGCGGCTGGTCACCGTCGCCGCGAGTTCGCGCTCACCGCGCGGCAAGCCCCCTGGCGTGTAGAAAATACCGCGGTCAATCAGCGTGCGCTGTTCCAACACCGGCATATTGCGCCCCAGCAGCCTGAAATACAGCGAGCCGGTTTGACCGTGGTGACTCAGTGATTCCCACTCTTCCTTGGAGAAATCCTCGCTGCTGCGCGGTGCCAGCCACGGCTCCCATGCCAACTGCTCGCGCGTAAACCGCGTCGGTGCCGAGGAGCCACGCTGCGTCGTCGAGTGGCGCAGCCAGCGCCCCGCTACGGGTGGCTCGCTGCGCTCGGTTCGGCCAACCCCCTGTAGCAGTTTCATGCCGGTCAACAGCCGACATTGGAAGCTAACGAATCCGACCAACTGTGCCACCGTGACAATCTCGTCGTCACTTAAGCCTGCTTCGCTCAACGCATTGATGTAGCTGGCTTCGCCTTCAATGGGCGAAGCGATAATACGCTCAGCGAAGCGATACACTTCGTTGCACTGATGCTCCGATTCAGCGGGCGCTTCACTAGGGGCATGATCACGATACCAATGCTCCAGCTCAGGGCGCTGCTCTACCCTGGCAACTTTCTCGGCTATCTTGAAGCGAAGTGCACGGGAGGGATGGTGGGATTGGGTGCGAAACAGCAGGTTAAAAGCACGCTGGGTGTGCTGGGTTACGCCTGATCGGATTTCGCGTGCGAACGCGAGCGACGATGAGTGCTGCTCGCTGCACAAAAGGTCGAGAATATCATCTGACATGCAAACTCCAGGAAGTTGTTATTGATCGGGAAAAAGGCTCCTTACTACCTTTTTCCCACTAAAAACGCCATGCCCCTATAGGGTAGCCCGTTTCAAATAGCGAGCCAGAAATTTAGCCGTGCGCGGCTCTTTCGGCCGAGTAAAAATCTCATCGGGAGTGCCTTCTTCAAGCAGCTTGCCGTCATCCATGAAGGCCACTTTGGTGGCGATATGGCGCGCAAACTCCATCTCGTGGGTCACCACCACCATGGTAATGCCCGATTCCGCGACAGTGCGCATCGCGGCCAGCACCTCATCTACCCATTCGGGATCGAGCGACGATGTCGGCTCATCAAACAGCATGACTTTCGGCTTTAGCGCCATGGCGCGAGCGATCCCTACGCGCTGCTGCTGTCCGCCGGACAAGCGCTCTGGATAATGATCGGCAAAGCGCGCCATACCTACTTGATCGAGACATTGGTGGGCCAATTGTTCAGCACTCTCACGCGAATACCCCTGAACCCGCACCAGCCCCTCGGTCACATTGCCCAACGCGGTACGGTGCGGAAACAGATTGTAGTGCTGAAACACCATCGCGGTTTTGCGCCGTAGCGCTAGAATATTGCGCTGCGATGAGTTGGCATCGAGCGTTAGCCCATCGACGCTCACCTGTCCGGCAGTGGGCGTCTCGAGAAAATTGGTACAGCGCAGCAGCGTGGTCTTGCCCGCCCCGCTACCTCCTACAATGGCCAGCACTTCGCCCTCGGCCACCCGCAAATTGATGGTGTCGAATACTGGCACTGGCTTGGCCGCAGTACCAAATGACTTGCATAACTGACGCAGTTCCAGCATCTCACGTCTCGGCAGTTGGCGCGGTCAGTCGGTGACCGCGACATGTTTCGAAAAGAAGCGCTCGGCGCGTGTCACCAGCATCGTCAACACTACGCTTAACACCCAGTAGATCAGCGCCGCCGCCAGATAGGATTCGATATAGGCGAAGTTATTAGCGGCCTCTAATTGCGCCCGGGCAAAGATATCCACCGCGCCTATCACGAAAATCAGCGACAGGCCCTTGATGATGGTGAGGTAGGTATTCATGAACACTGGCAGCGCCACCCTTAGCGCCTGTGGGAAAACCACGTGCAGCAAGGTTTGCTTGCGATCCATGCCAATCGAATAGCCAGCATCGAACTGACCACGATCAATCGACAACAGTGCCGCGCGGATGTTTTCGGTTTGGCTTGCCCCGACATAGAGCGAATAGATCGCAATCACCACCGGCAGTTGCGTGAGATCGGTGCCCGGCACGTTGCGCTCGAGCAGCTGCGATATCAGGTAGAGGTGAATAATCATCGGCATGGCGCGCACATAGCCAACGTACAGCGAGGGAATCAAGCGCAGGATCGGCCCGCCAAATAGCTTCATGCTTGCCAGCAGGCCGCCCACCACAATACTGAAAAACAGTACGGCGATCGCCATGAACAGCGTGCGCGGTACTGCATCCAGAATATCGATCAGCGAAGTAAAGAAGGTATCGAGGTCGAAAATCACGCGGCAGCCTCCGCATGGTGATGGCGGCCAAAGCGACGTTCAAGCAGCTTCATGCCCAGCGTAAGTACACCGATCATTACCGCGTAGATGATACCCGCCGCCAGGTAGACTTCGAGCTTCTTCACCCCATAATCGTTGGAAATAATGCTGTGCACCGTGCCCAAAATATCGGGCATACCAATAATGAACAGCACCGACGTGTCCTTCAGCATGTCGATCAGGCCGTTGGTCAGCGAAGGGAGCGCAACCGGTGTCGCCAATGGCGCGACAATAAACCGTGTGCGCTGCGCACGCGACATGCCAATCGCATCGGCGGCATCACGCAAACCGCGCGGCACCGACTGCCACGCGGGACGAATGTACTCGGCGAAATAACAGGAATACACCAGCGTCAACGACACAATGCAGGACGTTACCTTGCCCCAGTCGAGCTGAATGCCAAGCATGTTGGCCAACACCGGCACGCCATAATAGATCAGCAGAACCGTAAGCACGTTGGGCAGCGAACGAAAAAACGACAGCATCAGCCCCACCAGGCCATTCAGCACCGCAATACGCTGAATGCGAACCGCCGCAAACAGCGCGCCGCCCAACATCGCCAGCACGTACGACACTAGCAATAACAGCAGCGTAATCGGTACTCCGCCCAGCAACCGTGGGAATACCGTGACCATGTACGTGATATCAACGCCTAGCAACATGCGCAGCGCTCCGGGTTGATCGGCATGTTGTTTCTCCAGCAGGTGCTAATACCCGGCACTATTATTCACCATCGTTGTTCGACGACAGGTACTTGATATTGTCAGTGCCAAACCACTTTTCACTCAGCTTGCTTAACGTACCGTCTTCACGCAACGTTTTTAGCTCGCGATCCACTTCTGACTTGAGACGCGTTTCACGCTTATTGAGCGCAAACCAGGTCGAATTCACCTTGATGGGCGCTACTGCTTCGGTGTGCAGACCCAACTGGCTGTTGATTTGATCGAAACCAACGTTATTGGGCGACACAATCGCATCGTAGACGCCGCTATCCAAACGCTTAAGCTTGTCGGCACTGCTGATACCCTGAGCACCTTTGAAATCGATCTTGTGCTCGTGCGCCTCGTTGAATTCCTTCAGCATGGTGTAAATGCCACCGCTCGGGGTGACCGGGGCCACCTTCTTGCCGATCAGATCGTCCAAACTATGAATATCGTCGCGCCCTTGTTTTACGTAGATAGTAATGACGCTGGCGCCGGTAGGTTCACCGGTAAATAAGTAGCGCTTCTCGCGCTGGGCGTTCTTATAGAGTCCGCCGCCCATCAGCGCGTAGTGCCCGGTCACCAGTCCTACCTCGGCCGCGTTGGGGGTGACCGCTTCGATGTTGAACTCGTAATCGGGCAAGGCTTTGTCGACCGCTTTCAGGATATCGACTTCATAGCCGGTTAACTGGCCTTCATCGTCCTCGAAACTTAGCGGCTTCGACCCAGCTTCGACCGCCACATTGACGCGTTCGGCAGCGCTTGCCAAAGGAGACAGTACCAACGGCACGGCCGCCAGAAGAGACAGAGTGAGAAAGGTGGCACGTTTCACGTAAGAGCTCCTTGTCGATATGGAGAGCGGCGCACGGCGCGTCCGCTGTGAGTCACCCACTGCAAAGGGCGTAGAAGACGCCGTCGAATCAGTCCAAAGCCAATAATCGATAGCGCACGAAGGAATAAAATAGCGTATCACCGCCACGAATGCTTGCCTGAAGCTGTCTTGGGTAACGCACAACCCCTGAGTGCCGTTACGCTAACGCGTGGTGGTGTGCGATGCAGTGCGGGGAAACCTGACGTTTCAACGCAACCGCTAAGCACCCTCTCCACCATCGGCATCGCGCCATTCGCTGCCGTCGAGTTCCGGCTTGCTGTAGTCGAGTAGCGCTTGCCAGTGGTTGTCGATATCCGCGCAGTAAAGCTGCCCGGCGATTGCCTGGGCGAGCCACTGTGCGCCGATGCTGACGGCGGGGATATCGCCGCTGACCTTGCCCAGCGATAGCGAGGCGGCGTAATTGAACGCGTGCAGGTTGCCGAGTGCGGGGCACTCACCGGCGTGGCGTTCGGTCATTGCGAAGCCGTCTCCTAACCAGGGGAAGGCGCCCAATCCCGCGCTCTCCAGTTCGGCGGGCGGGGTGTAGCGATCGCGCCAGCGCGCAATGCTGGGCTCGAGATCGGTCAATTCGGCTCGCGCGGCGATATCGACATTGAAACCGGTGGCGGCAATCACATAGTCGGCCTCGAAGCGCTGACCGTTCACCGTTTCCAGATGGATTCGATCACCTTGCTGTGTGACTGAGGCAAGCCCGGCATTGAAGTGAAAATAGGCGTTGTCGTGGCGGCTAACGCGCAGTGTCGAGCCGTGTGGTGGCGGCGTTTGGGTGGCCGCTGAGTAATACATGATACGCCAGCGCCATGCCGCACTTAGGCGCGGAAAACCGTGGGTGAAGCCGGGGCTGCCAATGCCCATCAGCTTGTTGATGGTGGGCATGCTGGGGCGCCGCGCCAGCAGCCTGACTTCGGCCGCGCCGTGTTCAAGCGCTTCGGCAGCGTTATCCATCGCCGCCGAGCCCATCCCCACCACCACTACGCGCTTGCCCTTCAGCGCCGCAAAATCAATAGCGTCGGCAGAATGTGCCCAGTAACGACGGTCCAGTTGCGCAATACGCTCAGGAATAGAAGGCGTGCCAAGGCCATCACGGCCGGTGGCGAACACCACCTTACGTGCAAGCAACTGTTCGCGGTGCCCATCGCTGCGTTCAAGGGTAAGGCGAAGCAGTTCTCCTTCAGCGGCAACTCGCGTTATGCGTGTGTCGAACTCCACCTCAAGCTTCAGCACTTGACGGTACCATTCGAGATACTGCTGCCACTGCGGGCGCGGAATTTTCTCCAGCGCCTGCCAGGCATCGTCGCCAAACTGAGCGCGAAACCACGCTTGGAAGGTTAACGCGGGAATATCGCAGGCAGGCCCGAGCAGGTGTTTGGGCGAGCGCAGCGTTTCCATTCGCGCATAGTCGATCCACGGTCCCGCCTTGCCGCAGGGGGCCTGATCGAAAATACGCAGATCATCAATGCCGAGCCGTTTAAGCGAGAATGCCGCGGCCAGCCCGCACTGCCCTGCACCGACAATCGCTACTGAGAGCACGCGTTCGCCGGCGCTCGTCACGTATTCAGGCAGCCATGCAGCGGGCGGAAAGTTAAGCAACGACAGCTCACGAGCGAGCTGGGCTTCGAGTTCACTCAGGCTAGCGGGAGGCAATGGCGCAGTAGCATCGGACATTTAACAGCACTTCTAACGAAGGAAAATGGTGCTCCATCATAGACGGTTACGCCGCCTCTAATGAAGGGGCACGCGAAGGTAGGTAACGCAGCAATGGCAACACCAGGCTAAAACGCCGGAGCTGCTGGCGAAATGTGCATTCGCCCTCAAGGCTGGCCGCGCTGCCAATGCCAAGCGGGCGCGGGCGCGGGCGCGCCACCTTGCGGCCCTACACCTCAATCATCACCGTCGCGCTGAGTGCACAGCGCCGTGATGTGCGTCCCGAAACGTCGACGCTGCCCCGCCACCTTCCGCACCATGCCGTGCGGCCTTAGCGGCCCGCACCTATGCATCGCCCTTGCCGACGCGATAGAAGTTAGGCGGCGGCGTGCCATTGACCGCGAAGTTACCCAACTGGCGCTCGCGATAGATACGCGGATTGTGCGAGGTAATGGTGCGGGCGTTGCGCCAATAGCGATCCAGTCCCTTTGGCCGCAGCGTGGCAGAGGCCCCCAGCGCGTCAAACAGCACCGTCGAAGCGTCGAGAATCAGCTTGGTCACCACCGACACACTGCAATCCACCTCGAGATGTGCCTGTGCATGCGCTTGCTCTATTTGCTCCGGCGATAGCGTCTCGCTGAGCGCTGCCTCGTAGCTATGCTGGATCGCCGCCGCTGATTGCAGCACCGATGCCCGTGCCGCGTAAGCAGCGCCATGCACCTGCCCCACTACTTGTAGAATTTGCGGATCCTCGCTCACCCGTGATGCGTTGCCGTTGGTGTAAATGCGATCGCGTTTGGCCACCTGCTGCGCGAGATCTTCCGCCAGCGCGCGCCCAATGCCCGCCAGCGATGCCAGGTGCACGGTCTGGAAGAACGGCACCGCATAAGGAAAGCGTGCCGTATCAGGTCGCACCCAACCGGGATCGATAGCAACATCGGTAAAGCGCGCCGTACCACTGGCCGTCAGCGCCTGGCCGAAGCCGTCCCAATCATCGATTATCTCAACGCCCGGCTGACGGGTCGGCACCTGCACGGCGCGCGTGTCGTCGCCATCCTGCGCGCCCACCGTCATCCAATCAGCAAACAGCGAGCCGGTGGTGTAGAACTTCTCGCCATTGAGCACCAGCCCCTGCTCGGTGCGCTCGAGTTCCGTCACGAAGGTGCCAGCCTTGGCACGATTAGCCCCTTCAGAGTAGCCTGCACCGATCATCACGCCTTCGCCCAGCCGCTCAAGCCAGCGATCGCGCCACTCGCTCGGCGCGGCCGTGAGCACATCCTCGATAAAGCCGAAGTGTGAGCGAATCGCATTGACCACATTGGTATCCGCCGCCCCCAGCTCAATTAGTAGCGCCACCAGTTCGGGCAGCGTCGCACCGCTACCGCCCAGCCGCTCGGGCAAGCGCAGGCTCAGAAAGCCGCTATCGCGCAGCAGCCGGATCTCATCGCTTGGCAGCCGATGATAGTAGTCGCGCTCGACCGCGCCCTCGCGAATGGTGGCAAACAGCGGCCGCCAGCGCTGTGCCAGTTGCTCATAGCGCTGACTGGGCGCAGCGCCCCATGGGAAGCGCGTGGCGCTAACAGGATTCGACGTTGGGGTTGCGACGCTCATGGCGACTCCTTGTGACAATGGTTGGGATAGAGAAGCAACGTGACAGCCAGCGGCTGCACAGCAACGCGATGCGCCACAGCGGGCGGGGCCGTCTCAAGAGGCGCTCTGGTACGCAGTAGGGAAAGGCAAACCCAGATGATCGCGCAGCGTGCTGCCACGATAGTCGGTGCGAAATAGCCCGCGACGCTGCAATAGCGGCACCACCTGCTCGACAAACGTCTCGAGCCCGTGCGGAGTGAGATCGGGCATTAGATTGAAGCCATCGGCAGCACCCGCGGTGAACCATTGCGCGATATCGTCTGCGAGTTGCTCTGGTGTGCCGACAAACTCGCGGTGACCACCGCCACCGCCGAAATGTTCAAGGTATTGGCGCACAGTAAAGCCGGTTTCCTTGAAACGCGCCTGAATCACTCGGAAGAAGGTGTGACCGCCGCGCCCACCGTTGGGCAGTGGCAAATCGGGCGGCAGCGGCTTATCCAGCGCCAACTGCTCAGGAGTAACACCCAAGCGCCCCGCCAGTCGTTGCAGGTTATGTTCCAGCGGCGTTAGCCCGATCAGCTCACGCTGGCGCTGCTGTGCTTCCTGCTCGGTGCCGCCAAGGAAAAAGCCCAGTCCGGGAAACACCTTGAGCGCGCTCTGCCCACGCCCTGCTGACGCCGCCGCGCGCCTTAGCCCTTGCGCGTAGTCGATTGCCTCCGACAGCGACGCAGAGGCCGAAAACACTGCCTCGGCGTGGCGAGCAGCCAAGCGTTGACCATCGGCTGAGCCGCCCGCCTGCACAATCACCGGGTGCCCTTGCGCGGAGCGCGGCTGGTTGAGCACGCCATCCACCGTGAAAAATTCGCCACGGTAGTGCAGCGGATGCAGTTTGCTGGCATCGACGAAGCGCCCGCTGTGCTGATCCGCCAGCAGCGCACCGTCTTCCCAACTCGTCCAGAGTGCTTTGGCAATCTGCAAAAACTCATCGGCACGGCGATAGCGTGCGGCATGCTCCAGCGCATCGCGCAGGCCAAACTTCTCCGCCGACGACTGATCCGCCGTAGTGACCGCGTTGAAGCCGATACGCCCACCGCTGATCAGGTCGAGCGAGGCAAACCGCCGCGCTATGTTGTACGGCTCGTTAAACGACGTCGACGCAGTGGCAATCAGCCCCAGATGAGACGTGTGCTGCGCCAGCGCCGCCAGCACGATCGTCGGTTCCAGTGCCGTTACGGGACCGCTGGCGAGCGACGAGGTAGCGTTGGAGTCTGCCAGAAACAGCGCGTCGAACTTGCCGCGCTCAGCAATCCGGGCGCAGGTCAGGTAGTGCTCAAGGGTCAAGGTGCCTTTGGGATCAAGCTCAGGCGCGCGCCAGGCGGCTTGCGCAAAGCCTTGCAGAAACACATTCACGTTAAGATGTAATTGGCGTTCGCCGGGATCAGACATAGCAGCGTGCCACCAGCATCAAGGATAAAAAAACGCCTTCACAGGGAAGACGTTTTTCATGCTAACGGCACAGCACCTTGGTCAATAAATACTCACTCGTTGGAAGATTATTCCTGGCATCGTTATTAACGCTAAAGCGATGGCTATTAGCGCGCATCACTACGGTGATATTCCAGAAATCGCACGGATATTCTCTTTTAATATTGGCGCTAATGCCCGCCACATCGCACGTTTAGCCCTCCATTACAGCGCCTTGAAACATTCCGCTGCACTGGTGGCGACACAAGGCATCTCTTGCTCGTTGTCGAGCAAATAACCACTGCGCTTCAAAACAGCAGCACCACAATCCAAGCAGCGCACACCTCTACTTATTGGAAGGGAACACACTGATGCAGGCATGGACTCGATGGGCCGCACTCGCGGCGGGACTTGCGATAACGACAGCGTCGCTTACGGCGCACGCAGATGTCACCGTTGGCTACCAGACAGGTGCCGATCCTTCCAAGGTGGCGATTGCCGATGGCCGCTACCAGCAGGCACTGGGCGAAAAGGTTCACTGGAAACGCTTCGCTACCGGCCCGGCCATTATTGCAGCGCTGGCCTCTGGCTCCATTGATATTGATTACGTGGGGTCCACGCCGACTGCTTCAGCGATTTCTCAGGGGCTGCCCATCAAGGTATTTCTGGTGAATACCTTGAATAACAGCAACGAAGAGCTGGTCGCTCGCGACGGCAGCGGCGTCGACGCACCCGCCTCGCTGAAGGGCAAGACCATCGCCACGCCCTTCGTGTCGACCAGTCATTACAGCCTGCTGAATGCGCTAGCGCACTGGCAGATAAGCCGCCGCGACGTCAAACTGGTGAATCTTGATCCTGCCGGCATTGCTGCCGCGTGGAAACGCGGTGACATCGACGCTGCGTTCACCTGGGACCCCGCACTCAGCGCCATCAAGCAATCCGGCAAGGTGCTCACCAGCGCAGGTGAAGTGGGCAAATGGGGCGCGCCTACCTTCGACGTGTGGGTGACCCTCGACCGCTATGCGCAAGCACACCCCGACGCGCTGAAAAAATTCAGCGCCACCACGCTGCAAGCGTTTGACGATTATGCGCAGCACCAGCGCGAGTGGACAGCGGATTCAGCCCCGGTGAAGGCCGTTGCGAAGCTCACAGGCGCGAACCCCGCCGACATTCCTGCACAGTTGCAAGGCGGCGTTTACCCGGATGCCAAGGCACAGCGTTCCGACAAGCTGCTGGGCGGCGGATTGGCTGAAGCACTGAAGTCGACGGCGCAGTTTCTTTACCAGCAGCACAGCATTCCCGCGGTGAAAGAGGACTACCGGCCTTATGTGACGGCTAACTATGTGCCCAACACCGCCCCCTGACACAGAGGCGGCCAAACGAAGCGCTGGAGCGCTTTAGGTTCCTTATGACGCATGCAACTATCGGCACGAGCAGTGGCCGCTAGCTAGTTCTGCGCGCAAACGAGAAGCCATCCGCGCTCCGTCAGTGCAACCCTCCATGGGCCGAATACGACGCTACCCAGCGCATAGTGGCATGCACAGGAGCGCAACCTGTCGGATAAGCGGCCGCCAAAGAGCATACGCAGGCCGGCGGAGCGCCGGACCCACGTGCCAAAACAACACCCGCGCTTACGCAGTCTGGTAGCAGCATTGCGCTACCATTTTCATCACCCAATAGGGGCGGCGTTCAAACGCCGCCCCTAGCCATCTTCGTAGAACGTCTAGCGGGTGAAAAAGCGGTTGGCCGGTCGCGGTAGACCGAGATTTTCACGCAGCGTTGCGCCTTCGTATTCGGTGCGGAAAATACCTCGGCGCTGCAGCTCTGGCACTACTTTCTCGACGAACGCGTCGAGCCCGCCCGGCAGCCACGGAAACATGATGTTGAAGCCATCGCAGGCGCGGCTTTCAAACCACTCTTGCATATCATCGGCGATACGCTGCGGTGTACCCACGAAGGCTAACCCGGCATAGCCACCGACACGCTGAGCAAGCTGACGCACCGTCAGCCCTTCACGTTCGGCCAAACGCACCACCCGCTGCTGGCCGCTTTTACTTTGGTTGGTATCTGGAATTTCCGGCAGCGGCGCATCGGGGTCGAAACCGGAGGCATCAACGCCTAGCACTTCCGACAGCGAGCCGATGGCACTGTCGTAGTTGACCAGACTATCGAGATCACGACGAATCTGTTCCGCTTCCTGCTGGGTATCGCCGACAATAACCAGCACGCCCGGTAAAATCTTCAAATCGTCAGGATCGCGACCAAGCGCTGGCATACGCGCCTTAACGTCCTGGTAGAAGTCTTGGCCATCTTCCAGGGTGGAAGATGCCGCGAACACCACTTCTGCGGTTTCTGCCGCCAATTGCTTGCCCGGCTCCGACGCGCCCGCCTGCACGATAACCGGCCAGCCCTGCACCGGTCGCGCGATATGCAAAGGCCCCGCAACCGACAGATACTCGCCGTGGTAATTAAGCGCATGCAGCTTATCGGGATCGAAATAGACACCGCTGTCGACATCACGAATAAAGGCGTCGTCTGCCCAGCTATCCCACAGCCCTGTGACAACATCGTAAAACTCACGCGCCCGCGCATAGCGCTCGGCGTGATCGGGCTGGTGCTCGTGACCAAAGTTGCGCGCGGCGGCCGGGTTGGAGGTGGTGACGATATTCCAGCCTGCCCGACCGTTGCTCAAATGGTCCAGAGACGCAAAGCGGCGCGCCACATGAAACGGCTCGTCGTAAGAGGTAGATGCGGTGGCGACCAGCCCGATGCGCTGCGTTACCTGACTTAACGCTGACAGCAGCGTGAAGGGTTCGAAAGAGGTGGTGGTATGGCTGCGCTTGAGCGCATTGATCGGCATATTCAAAAGCGCCAAATGGTCCGCCATAAAGAAGGCGTCGAAGCGGGCTTTTTCGAGCTTCTGAGCCAATTCGATCAGATGGTCAGCGCGAAAATTGGCATCGGGCCATGCGCCCGGATATCGCCATGCACCGGTATGAATGCTGACCGGACGCATAAAGGCGCCTAGTTTCAGTTGACGCTGTGCGCACATAGGTGGCTCCTCGGTTCAAGCACTTGATAGGGTTACCACCACTGTGCCTGAGCGCTGCGAAAGCGCCAAATAGCCAACTGCTATATCGACCGATAATTCTCACGCGAGGCGACGCCAGCATCGACGTGAGGAGTGCTCCGCTAACGTTCGCAGCACAACAGCCAACGCGGTTTTTCCATAACGCTCGGTACTAACGATTAATCTCCCTTCGTAGAGTGACCTTAAGTCCTATATTATTAGCAGACTATTAAGATAGAATTAGCTGCCATTCGACAAGATAATCAATACATTACGAAATGACCGGACTCTAGTTTTGATGAAAAAGTTTAAAGCGTCGGCCGTCAGCGCAACGCTGATCAGCACCGCCTTGTGTGCCCCGATGGCGAAAGCCGAACTCACCCTGCTCCCACGGGATAACGGCACACGCTTTCTGAATCACCTGGAAGTAACGGCTGGCGGCAGCGTGCGTGTCGGCTTTAGCAATCAGATGGGTAGCATCGATGATGGCGCACGCGCGCATCGCGGCACCGACGACGGCTCCCGCTTTCACTTCAACATCAACTACTACCTTCCCAACGATTGGCAGTTGCTAGGGCGCTACGAAGTGGGCACCGACGTCCTTCACGATCTGGGTTGGCACCATCACACCGCCAAACCCGGTGGCGATAGCACCACCCGACGCAAGCTCTATGTTGGCGTAGCTCACCCCACTTACGGCACCTTCACCTTCGGTAAGCAGGACAGCGTGTTCTATACCGTGGTGGGCAAACCTACCGATACCTGGGTCATGGACATGAAGGGCCAGGGGCCGGCCAACGGTATCAGCGGCGACTACGATGGCTCGTACCGCGCCCGCGATATCTTTATGTACACCAATACCTTCGGGCCGGTACAGCTTTACGCCAGTGCCAACTTCGCTGACTCCGACTACTACAAGGGCGACTTTACCTATCGCCGAAAAGGAGGCGCGGCGTTAGGGGCAAACTATACCATCGAGCCTGATTTGAAATGGGGTGCCGCTTACAGCTATAACAAGGCGGATTTGCGCAAGGATGGCAACCCTGAGAAATCGACCTGGGATCAACAGTCGTTAGGCACGGCCGTCACCTGGACCCCGGGCAATTGGTATGTCGCCGGCATGATCGGCTACTACAAGGACTTCATTCCGGCCGGTCGCGATGGACAGGTATCGACCGCCGACCTCAATCCCAACCAATACTTCAGAGGCAATGCCCACGGTTGGGAAGGCTACGCAGGCTACACCTTCCCGGTAGCGGGCGGCTGGGTCACAGGTATTCAGCCCTATGTTGCGGAGAGCGCGATTCGCTTCCAGCGCTATAGCGAAACGCTGAACTACATCGGCATGAATGTCGCATTCGCCTACGGCTTCAGCGTCTCATTTGAGCACCAGTTCAGTAACACCTCTGACCATCAGCCGGATGTCAGCAAGGCGCGTCTGCGCTACGACTTCTAGCCGTCTCGCAACGCTGGCTGTCAGGTAGTGCTGGCAGCGCTCTGCCACAGCTGCCAATAGCGCCCTTCCCGCCGCGCGAGCAATGCCTCGTGGCGGCCCTGCTCGGCAATCACCCCGTTATCCATCACTAAAATATGGTCAGCGTGGGCGATGGTAGCCAACCGGTGCGCCACCACAATCAGCGTCACCTTGCCGTGCAGCGCATCCAGCGCCTTGCCAAGTTCTGCTTCGGTAGCACTATCGATACTGGCCGTGGCCTCGTCGAGCATCAGGATGGCCGGCTTGCGCAGCAGCGCACGGGCCAACGCCAGCAACTGACGCTCGCCGCTCGACAGCGACAGCCCGCGCTCTCCCAGCGGCGTGTCGAGCCCGTTGGGCAGCGCCGCCACCACGCGATCAAGGCGCGCGGCACTGACCGCTTCAGCCAGCTCGGCATCCGACACTTCCAGCCCCAACAGGATGTTGTCGCGTAGCGTGGTAGAGCGCAAAAACGGCTCCTGCGGCACTACCGCAATGGTTTCGCTCAGCACCGCTGGCGCAATGCCCGATAGCGCACGGCCATCCAGCAGCAGTTCGCCATCACTGATCGGCTTCAAACCACACAGCACGTCAAGCAGCGTTGATTTTCCGCTACCGGTCGCCCCGACAATACCAACGAAGGTGCCGGGCGAGATCACCCCCGAAATGCCTCGCAACGTGTCGTGCGCGGCCTCGGGATGGCGAAAGCGTACTTCGCGTAGCTCCAACTGCGACCATTCGATCAGCCGCTGATCGCGCCCAACGCTTGCCAACGGTGTTTCCAATACGCTGATCAGCCGCTGCCCCGCTACGCTCGCCCGCTGGTACAGCGAGAAGCGCTGGCAGATATCCATTAGCGGCTCGGAGACGCGCCCCAGATAGCTGATAAAGGCGTACAGCACGCCAATGCCAATGGCCTGATGCGCACTCCCCATTTGGGTAATGCCAAAGCCATAGATCAGTCCCGCCAGCGCTAAGGTGCTGAGCAGATCAACCCCGGAGCGTAGCAGTAAGGCATTGAAGCGAACGATCTTGAGCCGCAGCCGATACTGCTGCTGCCCCACCTGATCGAAGCGTGCCAGAAACTGCTGGCCTTGACGGAACATCTGGATAATCGGCATGCCCTGAATGGCTTCATTAAGCCGCGCGCTCTGCTGCGAGCGCAGCTGACGCACGCCCATTGCAGCCGCATTGGACAGCCGCTGGAATACCCAGATCAGCACGATGCCTGCAGGAATCAACAGCGCCGACACCAGCGTCAGTCGCACATCGATCAGCGTCATGGCGATAAAGATCCCCACCAATAGCACCACGCTTTTCAGCACCGAAGAAAGAAATCCTATATAGAAATCGCGCATTGCATCGGTGTCGCTGGTCACGCGGTTGGTCAGTTCACCCACCGGCGTTGCATCGATACGGTGCTGTGGTAGCCGCAGCAAATGGCTGAACACCCGCACGCGCAAATCGCGCACCGCATCAGCGGCCAAGCGGGCAAACAGTACGCTCTGCCAATAGCGCCCCGCGGCGGCAGCGATCTGGGTGGTTATATAAGCCAGCGCTAACAGCACCAACGCCTGCTGGGGAAAATGCTGCGGCACCAAATGATGATCGATGTAAAACTGTACTAGCCATGGCCCCAGCACGTCGCAGCCGGTGGCGAAAATTAGTAGCACCAGCGCTGCCAAGGCGCGTCGCGGAGAGTTAATGAGCGGCTCTAGCAGCAGATCACGAAGCTTCACTGATCGCCCTCCCCACTATCATCACGGCGCGTCGCCTGATGCTGCCACAGCGCCGCGTAATGCCCTGATTGGGCCAGCAACTGGGCATGAGTACCGCGCTCCACAATGCGACCTTGCTCAAGCACCACAATATGATCGGCGTGGGCCACCGCCGACAGTCGATGGCTCACGATCACCAGCGTGCGCTCGCCATGCTGCTGCGACAGCGTATGGAGCAGGCGTCGCTCGGTGGCGTAATCGACCGCCGACAGAGTGTCGTCCAACAGCAGAATGGGCGCGTCGCACAAAAGCGCTCGGGCTAGCGCGATACGCTGACGCTGGCCCCCCGAGACAGTAACGCCGCGCTCGCCGATCATCGTCTCGAGCCCTTCCGGCAGCGCACCGATATCGCTTGAGAAAGCGGCCCGCTCAAGCGCTTCATTCAGCTCAGCGGTGCTGGCATCCGGCTTACCCAGGCGCAAATTATCCGCCAGCGTGGCGGCAAACAAGAACGCGTTCTGCGGCACATAGGCAAAAGCGCTGCGCAGCGTGTCCAACCGGTAATCATGCAAGGCATGACCGCCTAGCGTAATATCAACACCGTCGCCTTCGTACTGCCGCACCAGCAGTTTTAACAG
Source organism: Carnimonas bestiolae (assembly GCF_051251145.1). Lineage (NCBI taxonomy): Bacteria > Pseudomonadati > Pseudomonadota > Gammaproteobacteria > Oceanospirillales > Halomonadaceae > Carnimonas > Carnimonas bestiolae. Next base: position 229,502 of record NZ_JBPCZK010000004.1, read on the forward strand.
CGTCGATTTACCGCTGCCGGTGGCCCCCACAATGCCCAGCGTGGTGCCGCTTTCGATCGCCAGATCGATATCCTTGAGCACCTCGCGCTGAGTGTCGGGATAGCAAAACTGCGCGATGGATACCGACATCTCGCTTCCCTCAAGCTGCTCACGCGTGCCGCTGTCCTTGATATCCACCTGGGCATCGAATACTTCGTTCAAGCGTCGCGCGCCTGCTTCCCCGCGCTGAAGCAGATTCAGGCACCAGCCAATCGCGAACATCGGCCAAATCAATTCGACCAGATAGAGCGTGAAGCTGGTGAGACTGCCAATGGTGATAGCGCCGCTGTGATAGCGCAGCGTGCCCACTGCCAGCGTCAGCAACATGGCCGCGCCCATGGTCAGAAACACGATCGGGTCGTAGCGCGCCTCGGCCCGCTCCACGCGATAGTCCGCTTCGGAGGTCGCGCTGGCCTGCTGTGCGAAGGAGGCAATTTCCGCGTCAATCAGGTCGTGATTCTTAAGCGTGCGAATGCCTGATAGCGCTTCTTGACTGTGCTCGCTGAGGCGCGAAAATTGATCGAGCGATACCGTAAAACGCTGCTGGACCTGCCTCGCTGTCTGATAAAACAGCCACGCCAGCAGCGGGAACGGCAGCACCGCCAGCAGCGTCAGCGGCGCATCGACGACGATCAACATCGATACCAGCACCGACACCAGCATTAGCGAGCCATCGACGCTGGACAAAAACCCTTCTCCAGCGGCCATTTCGACGGCGTCGCTGTCCTGGGTGGCACGCGCAAGCAGATCGCCACTCGAATGGCGATGGAAGAACTGCGGACTGAGGGTCAGTAACGTGGCATAGAAACGACTGCGCAGCCGAAACCCTAGCTTGTAAGCTGTGCCAAACAGCAGCCGTCGCCACAAAAAGCGCGTTAGGTACAGTCCAAGGCCCATGGCGACAATGAAGGCGACGCTTTCGGCCAACTGCACAGCGGAGAGCTGCCGTTCGCTAAGCGCATCAACGGTTCGCCCCACCCACCACGGCAGCAGCATCGCCACCACGTTGGTCAACAGCAGCGTTAGTACCGCCAGTGCGTAGGTAAATCGATATTCCCACATGAAAGGACGAAGCAAACGCCACAGCGACATGAAGTGTTCCCGAAGTTGGCATGACGAGTCGTGAGCATGGAATGGCGAGGCCCCTCGCCCAATGGGCAAGCGCACGCGGCACCAAACGGCTCATTGTTATTATTCAGCACCCTAGAATAGGCTCATCGGCCGAGCGTAGCGTTACGGCGCAGACCGCCCTGCACAGGATCACGCGCTCGGCTAACCACCCAATCACCTAATTCATTCTTAACAAAGAAGATAGCACTGCTTGGCACCTCCCAGCCACTGCCGCGAAGCCCCTCGCTGTAGCAGCACGGTATTGGCTGCGCAAAAAAGCCGCACACGCTGTTAAACGCCTGCGGCCTGGTGAGTGATATGAGAAAGCGCCGCTGATTGCAGTGCACTCAGTAGCCATGATGCGAGGATTACTCACGCGGCATCTTTTGCCGCCATCGTCGTCGCCGATACCTTTTACAGCGTTTTACCGAATCGGCATTCGGCTGACGTTCTACGACTCTCAGCTCCGGCCGCGATGCAGGTACGCTGTCTTGAGGAGTGGCGACGATCTCGTCATTTTCGGCAGTGAAGCCGATATCTTCTTTTAGCCACGCTGGCAGGTGCTGAACCATTTGCGCATGGCGACGCTGTTTTCGACGCAACCGCTTGTTTTTTATCGCGGTAATAAGACATAAATAAATACGCATGGCGCGTGTTCCTTGTTTATCGAAACGAGGAGCCGCATACCAGGGCGATAGAATATTCGCTTTTCACTACCTAACAACAATAATATTCCGCTTACGATTCACTTTCAGCACGTTACTCATGTGTGCGAAAGAAGCCGCGCGTTATTATTTCACTATTAGCGTAATGAGCTACAAAAATAGCCAGTGTGATTATTCGACCGCACCTGATGCGCGGCCGACGATGTCAGTGTCAGACGCGATTCAGTGAATGACCATTGGTGCGAAATCGGTCACCAAAGGTAATCATGAAATTATTCAGCGTTGACATAGACATATCACACCTCTCTTGAGGGGAATGGGAGATAAGAAGCTCGTTCACGACGAGCGTCGGAATTAATTAAATCCCACGCAGCCAAAAAGCGCAACCATTAAAATAAAAACAACCGTTAATTAAATGTTGCGAACGGGTGTTCACAGCACTCATCGTTTTATTTTCCCGCATTACCACAGCGACCTAATGAGTGAGTGCTACTCTCTTTATTATCTCCGCCCACTGATGAGGCGGCTACCAAGCGACGCGTAAATGCGGTTTGCGGCGCATCGAATACCGCATCGACCTGCCCCTGCTCAACCACAGCACCCTCCTGCAATACCATCACCCGATGTGACAGCGCTCGCACCACCGCCAAATCGTGGCTGATAAACAGGTAGCTGAGGCCCTGCTCGCGCTGCAATCTGCGCAGCAGCTCAATCAGCTGAGTTTGCACCACGCGATCCAGTGCCGCGGTCGGTTCGTCCAATAGCACTACGCGCGGCTTGAGTATCAGCGCCCGCGCCAAGGAAATGCGCGCACGCTGCCCGCCGGAGAACTCGTGCGGGTATCGATCAACCGCGTCGATATCCAGCCCGACATCTTGCAGCACCTGATTAACGCGCTGTGCCACCTCGGCGTTATTCAGATGGCGCTGATGAAAGCGCAGTCCTTCAGCAATGATCTCGAACACGCTCATGCGCGGCGATAGGGAACCATAGGGGTCCTGAAAGACAAACTGCACCTCTGCGCGCAGCGGCCGCCACTGCCGCATCGAAAACCCATCAACGCGCTGCCCCAGCAAGGTAACTGCTCCACTGGCGTGCTGTACGCCAAGGATAGCCTTGGCAAGCGTCGACTTTCCCGAGCCCGATTCACCCACAATGCCCAGCGTTTCTCCTTCCCGCAGCTGTAGGCTTACTTCGCGCAATGCGTGAACACCGTCGGCTCGCCGGCGTAGCAAACGACGTCGCCCAGGGTAGTGAACGGTCAAGCTTTCAGTGTGAAGAAGCACCGGCGCATCTGAGCGAAGCGGCTGCGGCGCTCCGCTCGGCTCGGCGGCCAACAGCGCACGGGTGTAATAGTGCTGGGGGTTACCGAGTACCTCGCGCGCATCGCCCGACTCCACCAAACGGCCACGGCGCATCACGCTGGCGTGCTGGGCAAATCGCCGCACCAGATTAAGATCGTGGGTAATCAGCAGCAGCGCCGACCCAAGCGACTCTTTCAAGCGCTCGAGCAGTTCGAGTATTTCGTGGGCAACGGTAACATCGAGCGCCGTGGTCGGCTCATCGGCGATAATCAGCTGCGGCCGATTGGCGATCGCCATGGCAATCACTACGCGCTGCCGCTGGCCTCCCGATAGCGCATGCGGATACGCGCGCATCATGCGCTCTGGATCAGGCAGATTGACTTCCTTGAGCAACTCGATCACGCGCGCACGTCGCACGCTCGCGGGCGCTTTCTGGTGAAGGTGGAGCGCTTCTCCCAACTGCTGCCCTATCGTGTGCACGGGATTGAGCGACGACATCGGCTCCTGAAAAATAAAGCCGACGTCATTGCCTCGGCAACGATTCAGTTGCTTACGATCGAGAGCCGCCAATTCAACGCCATTTAGCCGACGTTGCCCTGAAACGCTAAACAGGGGATTGAGCAGCCCCACAATCGAGAGCGCGGTCAGCGATTTACCAGAGCCTGACTCCCCCACCAACGCGTGAGTCTCGCCCGCCTGAATCTTCAGGTCGAGGTGCTCGACCAGTGCTCGGTCGCCCAAGCGGATATTGAGATCCTTAATCGCCAGCAGTGCGTCGTGCGAGCGGCTATCTGAAGAGGTTGGCATCACTCACCTCACGCTAGAATGACGAGGATCGAGCGCATCGCGCAGCCCAAGCCCCACAAAGACAAGCGCCGTCATCAGCACCGCCAAAGTAATAAACGCGCTGAAGCTAATCCAGGGCGCGTGCGGGTTCTGCTGCGCCTGCTGAGTCATTTCACCAATGGAAGGCGCGCCCGCCGGTAGCCCGAAGCCGAGATAATCGAGCACCACCAGGCTGGTAATCGCAGTGGTAAAGACAAACGGCAAGTTGCTAAGCGTCGACACCAGTGAATTGGGCAACACATGGCGTACTAACACCGCCCTGCTTGGCAGGCCCATCAATCGCGCCGCCGCCACATAATCGAGTGCGCGCGTACGCAGCACCTCTGCGCGTACGTAGTCGACCACTTGCAGCCAGCCAAACAGCGATAAAATAAGCACTAGCCACCAGAAACTCGCATGAAACATGCTGGCCAGTATCATCACCAGATACAGAAGCGGCATGCCGGCCCAGATTTCCGTCAATCGCTGCCCCAGCAAATCGACCCAGCCGCCGAAGTACCCCTGAATTCCCCCAAGCACAATCCCAACTACCAGCGACACCAGCGTGATCAGTGACGCGAAGGCCAGTGACAGCCTTACGCCGTAAAGCGTACGCGCCAGCACATCCCTGCCCACGTCGTCGGTACCCAACCAGTGGCGACTATTCGGAGAAGAAGGCACTGCCTCAGGGTTGGCAACATCGATGGTGTCGGAGGAATACGGAATCGGTGCCCGCCACTGCCAACCGTGCGCGGCAATCGCACGCTGAAGGTCAGGATCGGAAAAATCGGCGCGCGTGGGCAATGTGCCGCCGAACTGGGTGGCTGGGTAGTCCTTCAGCAGCGGCGCGTAGTAGTGGCCTTCGTACTTCACCAGCCACGGGCGCTCGTTAGCAATAATCGGCGCGCAGACGCTCGCCACCGCTATCACTATCAGCACCCACAGCGACAACCAGGCCAGTCGATTGCGGCGCAGCGTCGTCAATCGGCGGCGCATAATGGGTGAGAGCACACGCGAAAAACGCGCTACCGAGGTTGCCTTAAGTGAATGGACAGAAGCACTCATGAGTGGGCCTCGAAACTCAAACGTGGATCGATCCACAAATAGAGAAGGTCGCTTAATAGCTGCGATAACAGCTGCAGCAGAGAGAAGATAAACAGCGTGCCAAAAATCACCGGATAATCGCGCTGCTGTAGCGCCTGATAACCCAGTTGGCCTAACCCATCGAGAGAAAACATCGACTCGATCACCACCGAGCCCGAGATCAGCATCGCCACTACCGTTGCCGGAACGCCCGAGATGATCACCAGCATGGCGTTGCGGAACACATGGCGGTAAAGCACTCGCCGTTCACTTGCACCCTTGGCGCGCGCGGTCAGCACATATTGAGAGTGGATCTGATCGAGGAAGCTATTGCGCGTCATCAGCGTCAGGATGGCGAAGGCGCCCAGCGTGTAGGAAAGCACCGGCAGCGTGATGTGACTCAGGTAATCGCCCACCTTCCCCAGCAGCGATAGCTGAGCGAAATCTGCCGACACCAGTCCTCTCAATGGCAGCCAACTGACGTACTGACCGCTGGCAAACAGCGTGACCAAAATAAGCGCCCACATCATCGGGGGAACGGCATAGCCCACCACCACGATGAAGGAAGTGATTCCGTCAAAGCGTGCGCCTGCTCGCATCGCCTGAGCAATGCCCAGCGGAATCGACACCATGTAGGCAATCAGCAATGACCAAAAGCCCAGCGATAGCGTTACCGGCAGGCGCTCGATAATCAGTCGGCTAACGCGCTCTCCCTGGAAAAAGCTGTCGCCAAAATCGAATAGCGCATAATTCTTTACCATGGTGGCGAAACGCTGATACCACGGCTGGTCAAGTCCAAAGGTATGGTTGAGCTGATCGATAAAGCGCTGATCCAGCGCGGCGGCACCGCCTGCCGCACGCTGAGCCCCAGCGCCCGGCTCGCCCTGCCCCATACTTTGTAGCTGCGCCACGATCTGGTCAGCAGGGCCGCCCGGCGCGGCTTGCAACAGCGCAAAATTGATCAGCAAGATGCCAACCAAGGTGACCAGCAGCAACACCAAACGATGGGTAAGGTAGCGAGCCATGTTTAGTGCTCCTGCTGTTTGGCTGAAGGCGCCGAGGCGGGATTGGCAGGCTCATCCCACCAACTGAACAAATCGACACCGAAACGCGGCGCCCGCGCCGGAACACGAACATGCCGCCAGCGCGCCAGATAGTAGCCGCGCTGGTAGTAAAGCGGCATGTAGTAGTAGCCGTAGCGCAGCAGCCGATCGAGTGCCCGCCCAGCGGTAACGATCTGCTCGCGAGATTGACCGTTGATAACGTCCTTTATCACGGCATCTATTGGCTTGCTCTTGATTCCCGCCAGATTACCGGCATGAGGAATATCAGCCCCGCTCGATCCCCACATACGATCTTGCTCAGCACCGGGGCTATTGGACTGCGCCAGTGCACCGTTCACATCCGCCATGTCGAAGTCGAAGCGACCCGTACGAACCTGATAGAGCGCGGGGTCCACCACCTGAATATCCAGCGCGATGCCTAGTTTTTTCAGCTCTCGCGCGTACGCCAGCGCTGGCCGCACCTGATGCTGACTATTGAGCAGCAGTGATATCACCACGGGATGCTCGTGCTGATCGACCAAGGTGTAGTGCTTTAGCTGAAACCCGGCTGCCTCAAGTAACCGCAGCGCCTTCTCCAGACGTTGCGATTGCGTTAGGCCATCATCGCTTTCCAGCGGGCGCTTAAACACATCGGCGGGTAATTGTTTCGCCAACGGCTTCAGCAGCTCGAGCTCTGTTCCAGAGGGCAAGCCCTTGGCCTGCATCTCGGAATCGCTCCAAAACCCCGCCAACGGATGGTAAAAACCGTGGAACAACAAGCGATTGGTCGACTTGAAATCGAACGCCAGGATTAATGCTTCCCTGACGCGCCGGTCGCGGAACAGCGGACGCCGCAGGTTCATCGCGTAGCCCATGAAATTACCGGGCGTGCCATCGATCAGATGGAACTTGATGATATCGCCGCGTTCAAGCGCTGCCCCGTTATAGCCAGAGGACCACACGGTGGGAGAATTCTCGATGCGCATATCGAGACGACCTGAGAGAAACGCTTGCAGTGCCACGGCATCATCGGTGTAGGTGTCGTAGATGAGGGTGTTGAAATTAAAACGCCCGCGATTGGCCAGCAAATCCCTGGCCCAGTAGTCGGGGTTACGTCGGTAAACGACTCTCGCCCCCTTCTCTACCTGCGCCATCCGATAAGGCCCTGATCCTACCGGGATATCAAAAGTGGGCCGCGAGAAGTCACGTTTGCGCCAATAGTGCTCGGGAAAAATCGGAAACTGCCCCAACAGCAGCGGCTGCTCGCGCGGCGCGCTCTTGTCCAGCGCAAAGCGCACCACCCCCTTTCTGGGAATGGAGACACCGCCGACCCCCGCATAGTAGCCGCGGTAAAGCGGCAAGCCTTTTTCCATTAACATCCGATAGCTGAACACTACATCACGGGCGGTAATCGGCGTGTTATCGCTAAAGCGTGCGCGTGGATTGATGTCGAATTCGACCCAGGAGCGGTCCGGTGCCAACCGAATACCGCTGGCAATCAGGGGATAGCCGGTGAAGGGTTCATCCGCTGGAAAATCAAGCAGAGTGTCGTATAGCGCGCTGCGGTATAGATAGGTGACGCCCGGCGCTGGATTGACGCCGACAATGAAGGGATTGGTGGAATCAAAGTGGCCTAACGCCATCGGCGACTGCCTGCGTAAGGTACCGCCTTTGGGCGCATCAGGATTCACGTAATCGTAGTGGCGGGCGTTAGCGCCTATCTGCGGCTTACCAAACAGCGCGATGCCGCGCTGGGTAGCCACCGCCGGCGATGTATCATCGGACAGCTGCGCGGTCGCGGCCGCGACAGACGGCTGCGTATCCCCAATGAAAATCAATAAACAGACCGTCAGCAAGGCAGCGCGCACGGGCAAATGTCCTGTATGGATAATCGTTATTGTTGTAATACCGACATGCCACCAATCCGTAAGACGATCTGCGACACGGCAATCGTTGTCTCTCGTCAGCCGCCATCCTTAACGGCGCGAGCGGTGGCAGACAGATTCTTCAGCCTTCCTCGAGCCCTCTTCTTCATCAAACACAGCAAGGACTATGCCAAAAAGGCGCTAATCGGGGATAAAAGCTTAAAAGACACTTAATATAAAGCCGAGCTCGCTACGCCCGCGGACTCGGCCTGTTAATTGGTTTATCGATGGGGGAATTCAGCACTCGAAACGTCTTTTTCAAGCGGACCGCGTGCTGCTTTCCGGTGCACCGCCCCGAGGCGTGCATCATTTAAGACGATTGATGGGAATTTTCAGATAGCGCTCACCGTCGGATTCAGGCTCAGGAAACCGGCCACCGCGCATGTTCACTTGCACAGAGGGCAGGATCAGCGTTGGCATGTTGAGCGTGGCGTCGCGCTGGGTGCGTAGCTGGACGAAGTCGTGTTCGTTAACGCCTTCGCGTACGTGCACGTTGTGTTCGCGCTGTTCCGCGACAGTGGTTTGCCACGCGTACTGGTCACGGCCCGGCGCCTGATAGTCGTGACAAAGATAGAGCGCCGTGTCGGAAGGCAGGCTAAGCAGGCGTCGAATCGAGCGGAACAGGCGCTGCGCATCGCCGCCAGGAAAATCCGCTCGCGCGGTGCCGAAATCGGGCATGAACAGGGTGTCACCAATGAAGGCAATATTGCCGATCACGTAGGCCATATCGGCAGGCGTATGCCCCGGCACGTGCAGCGCGATGGCATCGATGCTGCCCAGCTGGAAGCGCTCGCCATCGTCGAACAGCCGATCAAACTGCGAGCCGTCGCGCTCGAATTCAGTGCCAGCGTTGAAGATTTTGCCGAACACCTGCTGCACATCGATGATATGCCGACCAATGGCCAGTTCGCCGCCCAACTGCTGCTGAAGCCACGGGGCCGCCGACAAGTGATCAGCATGAGCGTGTGTTTCGAGCTGCCATTGCACCTGCAACTGGTGCTCGCGCACGTACTCGACCACCTTCTCTGCCGAACGATAGCTGATGCCTCCCGCCGCGGCGTCGTAGTCGAGCACGCTGTCGATAACTGCCACAGCACGGGTGGCGGGATCGTGCACCACATGGGTGGCGGTACAGGTGGTGTCGTCAAAGAATGTCGTGACCGTTGGCGCCGTCGTGGTGGCGCCAATTTGCGCAGCGGCGGCCGCTATAGCACTATCTTTCATGCCGCTTATACCTCGCTATCGATGGGCGTATCCGAGCGCGCTTGAAAGCTGAAGCGCGCGGAACCGCGTTCACCCTGGTACTGCGCGAACAGCGGCTCGCTACTGGTAGCCAGCTCAGCGACGGCGGCCAAAATGGCCGCCACCTGTGACTCGCTATGCAGATAGCTCAAATTAAGGCGCACCCAGCCCGGCTTGGCAAGCTCGTTGCCCTCTTGAAGCTGCTGTTCGATCGCCTGCGACGATGACTCATCGATGCCCAACAGGTAGTGCGCATAGGGGCCTGCACAGGCACAGCCACCGCGCGCCTGAATACCGAATTTGTCGCTAAGCAGCCGTGTCACCAGCTGATGGTTACGCGGTGTTCCTTCAGCGTCGAGCAATTGGAACGACAAAATTGGCAGCGCAGCGACCTGCTTATCGGGTGATAACAGACGCAGCCCCGCTAGCGATTGCCACGCTTCCAGCGCCTGCTGGCGCAGCGTTTGCTCGCGCGCTTCGATACGCTCGACGCCAACGGCCTCCTTGATCAGCATCACCAGTGCTGCGCGGATATCGCCCACTACATTGGGCGTACCGGCTTCCTCGCGAGCGGTCAGGCTTTCGACGTAGCGATGGTGCCACGGCGATACAAAGGCCACCGTGCCGCCGCCCGGCACGGATGGCGTCGCGTTGATATCCAGGGTGTCGCGCACCACCAGAATACCAGAGGCCCCCGGCCCGCCCGGAAACTTATGGGTGGAAAACACGATCGCATCCTTGGCGAACTCGCCTTCCCCCATATCGATATCCACGTAAGGCGCGACAGCCGCGTAATCAAAAATCGCCAACGCCCCTGCGCGCTTGAGACGCTGGGTAATGGCACGCGTATCGCTGAGCACGCCGGTCACGTTAGAGCCTGCCGAAAAGGCCCCCACCACCAGGTCGTATGACGGCGACTGCGCCAGCGCCTGATCCAGAGCGCTGAGATCAAGCGTGCCATGTTCATTAAGCGGTAGTTGCTCGAGCTCAGCACCGCTCTCGCGCCACGGCAGAATATTGGAATGATGCTCATAGGGCCCAATCAGCACCTTGACGCGCTGCCCCGCTGCCACGCGCGCCTTGATATCCAGCATACCGACAATACGATTGAGCCCTGCCGTGGCACCCGCGCCAGCAAAGATCACGTGCGCATCATTGCCAGCGCGGGTTATGCGAGCAATCTCGCCGCGTGCGGCTTCTCGCAGACGCTTGATCGACTGACCACAAAACGATGCTTCAGTGTGCGTATTGGAGTAAACCGGCAGCACCTCTTCGAGCACGAATGACTCAACCTGCCTCAATGCCCTTCCAGATGCCACATAGTCGGCGTAAATCAGCGTTTGCTCACCGAAGGGCGTGGTGTAGCGCAACTGCTCACCAATCAGCCCCGCACGTAACTGATCCAGCAGGTCGGGACGGGCAAGAGAGCGCTGGAAACGTTGCAGGGCTTGGGTAGTCACGTGCATAGGTCCTGAAAAATATGAATAAGAGACGCCACAAAATGAGCCAAGGTAGCGACGACATGGAAGATCACGCTAGCCGGACGCGCACTGATGGTGCAAGCGTTGCTTAAGCAGGCGTCGCGAAGACACCGCTGCACCGGCATGCCGCGCTGTATTCCCGCCACTCGGCCTTTGGTATAAGGGGTTGCAAGAAGTGTTCCAACGCATAGCGCGCCTTGAGCGTGGAAATACGCGTTCTACCGCTCACAACATCCGCTATCAGTATGCCCGATTGTCCATACGCCCAACAGCTTGCCATGAGCGGTGAGCAGGTCACTGATCTGCTTGAAACACAGCATTCTCTATTGGCGCTGAGCGTTATCCAGCATCCTGACGGCCAGTGTCTGGTAGCTGCCTCCGATAACACATAAGCCGCCCAGCGGACGGCTTATGCAACGTTGTTAACGATGAGCGGCGCCTGAACGCCGATTCACCGCGCTTAGAACGAGTATTGCAATCTCGTGTATAGCTCGCGCCCCAGCGAACTTGCGTAGCGCGAGTCGATACCATACGAGGTAAACGAGGTGTACGGCGGCTTGGTGTCGAACACATTGCGCGCACCGGCCACCACTCTGACGCCGCTGGCGAAGGCGTAGCCCGCGTTCACGTCGAAGGTGTCATAATGCGACACGCGGTTGTGGTATTTGTAGGCAGGTTCCGAGCCCTGGTTTTCGGTGTCCTTGTAGCCGGTTTGGTAGTTATAGGTGAGTCCTGCCGACCACGGACCTTTGGTCCAATTCAGGTAGGCACTGCCCTTCCAGCGAAACTGTACCTTGTCGAAGGAATCCATGCGGCCCAAGCCATTTTCCCAGCCTTCATCGTTGCTTTCGTCGTACTGGAACACATGCGTGAAATTCGCGCCAAAACGCCAATCGCCCCAGCTTGAAGGCAGCAGATAGCTCGCTTTTAGATCCACCCCATTGGTGTGAATCTTGCCAATGTTAGCAACACTATTATTGAAGTAATAAATAGTACCTGGCGTCCCACTCTGACCCTTCGCACAATCCTCTCCGTAGCGGCAGATATCGCCGGGGCCTGCATGGTCGAGCGCGTATTGGTAACTCGGCAAATCGACATCGTTACGAATGCGGTACCACCAGAAATCCGCCGACGTCACTAACCTGTCGACGGGTTCATAAATAAAGCCAAACTGCCATGACTCCGACTTCATCGGCTTCAGATCGCTATTGCCGCCATTATTGACTCGGAATTGCTCGTTGCATCCTTGACCGCCGGAACCACTAGGGCAAAGTACTGGGTCGTTTAGCCCTGAGCCAGCGTAGGTGAGGCTGCTGGGCGAGTACATGTCGTACAAACTCGGCGCAACAAAGGAGGTACTGTAGGAGCCACGGAAGGTCAGGTTATCCAGCGGCTGATAGCGGAAGGAGAACTTGGGATTGGCCGTATGCCCAACCTGCGAAAAGCGGTCATAGCGCCACGATGCCGTGGTTTCCAGTGATTCGAGCAGCGGCACGTTCAACTCGGTCCATACCGCCTGCTGATCGCGACTGGCCTTCACGTAACTGGCGCTTAAGCCCGAACTTTGCGCCGGACTGTCGTTCATACGCTGTTCGAAACGCTGGTGGCTTGCTTCGGCACCCACGGCAACCTGCACCGGGCCTGCGCCGAACCAATCCCCCAGCGAATGGCTAAGGTGACCATCCCAATTGACGCTATCACCTGTCGCATCCATCAGTTGGCCTGACCAGCGAGCCCGACGAATCAGCGGTAAATCGGCCTCGCCCGGCGGTTCGAACGGATTAAGCTCGCCGTTCTTCACCAGTTCCTGCATCTGCTCACCGTCAAGATAACCATCGTTGCCCCGCCACTTGGCGCGGGTGTGGTTGTAGGCAATCGCGGTGTCGTACTTCCAGCCACCAAAGGAGCCAAACTGGGCGTACTGGATGCGTTTGGTGTCATTTTTGAAGCCAACTACGTTCTGCTCAAGCGGTGACACCCACTTGGCCTTTACCGGTTTAGAGCGGTCGAGGTCGCTATTGGCAGCCACCGCAGCTGGGTAATTGGGGTTCTCAGGCTCAACGTCGAGATTGAGAATATCGGGATAGCTGGTGTTGCGCGCATTGCTGTGGGCCCAGAAATACGAAAGTTCACCGGTGTTATCACCGCCTAGGTCGAAGCTTAGCGCGGTATACAGCGAGGTATTTTGCTGGGGATCGATGTAGTTGCCCCACCCCCACGCGTCTGACGCGCAGACACCTTTACGCGACGACGGGATACCGCCATTACAGGCGGTCTGATAGTACTTTGACGAGCCCTCTTGGGATGTTCCCTGATAAACGCCGGGGTGGTAGAGCGAACCGTAATCCGGCCAGTAGTCGGTGTCGCGGTAAAAGCTATGGCTGTGGTTTTGACCGCGCTGGTTTTGATAATCCAGCGTGCCCATCCAGTTATAACCGTCCTTTTCCAGATCGCCGGTTCCCCAGGTAGCGGAGTAATCCTGCTTCTGACCGCCGCCGCTATGCGTCGGCGTGCTTTGGTTGGTTTCGACGTTCAGGCCTTGGTAGTTCTTCTTGGTAATGAAGTTAATGACCCCCGCCATCGCATCAGAGCCGTAGAGCGCCGATGCGCTATCGGTGAGCACTTCGATACGGCTAATGGCGGCAAATGGAATGGAGTTCAGATCAACCGCTGAGCTGGAATACGCATTCGCGACAATGCGCCGCCCGTTCAGTAGCACCAGCGTTTTGTCGCTGCCCAACCCGCGCAAATCCGCATAGGAGGCACCGCCGGAGTATGCACTGGTCATCTGTGACGAGGTGTTGCCTTGCGACGAGTTATTGACGCCCAACTGCTGGAGAAACTGCTCAGCCGAGGTAATACCGCGCTGCTTTAGCTCTTCCGCATGGTAAACGGTAATCGGTTGGGCCGTTTCCGCCGTTGGCGAATTGAGCGCGGTGCCGGTCACCGAAACATCCTGCAAGCGCTGCGTGTTCGCTCCCGCTGCGCCGCTGGCAGCGGCCGCAGGTACCGCAGCGGCTGCCGCTTCTGCCGGGGCTGCTTCTGCCGGGGCGGCAACCTCACTACTGCTCTGCGCATTAGCATGAGCACTCAGCGATAGCGTAAGCGACAACGTTGAAGCGAATGTAAGGGACGTGAATGTACGTTTTTTTCTATACGGCGGGCGCGCCTGCGAAGCCAATGCAGGCGACGACGGCACTCCGGGAGGCAGCGTCATGATGTTGTCCTTGAATGAACGTGATTATTATTAGTGACTTAGCGCCAATTTTGTCGTTACGTTCACAAGGAATTCTTGCCGGCCCCGTGGGGGCGCTGGCAACCGCTAGATAGCAAGAATTCTTTGTTATTGTTGTTAACCTAGCGTTAACACTTACAACCAATAGCGTTTTTCTGCGACGCGAGCAAGTCCTAATGATCAGTTGCGCTGAACGCGTTTCGTTGTTGCTGGCGGCTGCCCCCTAACACAACCAGCATGACGCTCCCTTCGGCTGCGTTTTTAGCCTTCCATTGAAAAGGCAGCATCCACGCGAATAAGCGCGAATGCTGCCTTTCGAGCACTCAAGCAATGTGTGCCAAGGCACCATCAGCTCAAATCGTGCAGCTCTTTTTCAAGCGGCGGACCCAGCTGTAGTTCGCTGAAAACCACCTCGAGCCCTCCTCGCTCTGGGGTACAGCACATAGCGCCAACAAACGCAGGCTGCTTCGACGACCAATCAAGTAGGCGTAACAGCGGCCAGGTCTTTCCATCATCGGAGTACTGAATGCGCAGCACATCATCGGTGCAGGTTGCACGCATCCAGAATCGACGCGGATTACCGCTAAATACGCCGGTCGACCAGTCCGAGTGATCACGTGTCACCACACACGACATCGCTGGCGCATCGTCGTTGTATTCGATACCCGCCTTCACCCAATCATGTGCCGAGTGCTGAATGAACAGCCCTGCCTGATCGTATAACTGCTCGAAGTTGGCCTCTACACACAGCTGCAGAGTGAAATCGCCACTGATCTGCTGCCCGAACGCGTGGCCGCTATGACGCACAAACCCATAATGGGTCTTGCGCCAGAAGTCGGTGCCCTCGTCGGTCACCACTACCAACTGCTGCTGATCGATACGCCATTGCGAGGGACGATTCAGCCACTGCCCTTGAGAGATATCCATGGTGTTATTTCCCGTCCAAATGTGTTCCTTAGTGCCTTTAGCCGTCATCGTTGAGCGCTTCCACTGCACTGGATGAGCAGAGCGGCGGCTCCGTTAGCCAGCGTGAATAAAGCTCATCGAGCGACACGATCACGTCCTCGGCATTGCGGTAATCCTGCTGGCCCGACAGCGCATGCGGCCACGCAATGACATGGGCGATGCCCGCCGATCTTGCCGCAGCAATGCCCAAGGCGGTGTCTTCGAGCACCCAGCAGTGCGTCGGGCGAGCCGCCAGGCAGGCAAGCATCGCTTGATAAGGATGTGGATGAGGCTTGGTCAGCACCACATCATCACCGCTAATCAGCTTGTGAGGCTTGCCACTGCCGCGCAAAAGCAGCGCCAGATTCGCCTGACACACCTTGCGCGGCGCCGTCGAGACGAACCCGTAAGGCACACCATGCTGCTCAAGGTAGTCGATAAGTTGGCTAATACCGGGGCGTAAGTCGCTCGCGTTAAGCTGCGCGCAATAATGGTCGCTAATTCGATCATGCAGGGCGGCCTCGCCTGCCCCCTCGATGTTCAGCCGGCGCAGCGTGTCGGCAAGACTCAGACCGATTAGTTGCTCGACCGCCACCCCCTGCGTGTGCTCAGGAAACAGCGTGCGCAGCACCTCGAAGTGGCGTTGTTCGCTATCGACCACAACACCATCGATATCAAAGATAAAGGCGTCCATGGTTAGTGCCTGCCTACCGTCATATCGAGTAGCACCTTGGCACTCGGTTGATCAGGAACGCTGAAGCTACGCTTTTCAACATCACAGCCAATCAGCGCAAAACCTTGCTGATAGTCCTCTAACGCAAGCGTGTGGCTCACCATCTTCAGCGCAGGAATCTCGCCATCGCGAATCGCGTGATAGGCGCGCTCGAAGCTGTTGTTCAACGAATCAATCGAGCCGATAACCGACAAACTCTTGTCAGCGATGTGCAGCATATTCAACTCAGAGAACTGACGTTTGAGCGCCACGTTGAGCAATTTGCCTCCGCGTGCCAAGCGCTCGAAAAGCTCTTTCGCCAAGTGACCACTGGTATCCACCGCGATATCGATGAGCGCATCGGACGCGCCGTACTCCGCAGCCATCGCGCTATCCAGGTCGGCATACAGCACGCTGCCGGGCGGCAGCACCTGCTCGGCAAACTGTCTGCGCTGCTCGGAGCGTTCTACAAGGAGAGGACGCAAACCGCGACGATACAGCTCCCACAAATATAAAAGCCCCATCGGCCCTGCCCCAATGACCAGCGTACGCGCTTCGGTACTTACCAGATGCAGCGCATCAACGCCGGTAATGACGCAGCTCAGCGGCTCAGTCAACGCAGCCGCACGACTATCGACGTGATCGTCGAGCTTGATCATGTAATCGCCGTGGGCGCGGTAGCGATCAGCGAAACAGCCGTCGTAGGACACCCCTGCTTCGGTGCCCATCTTGCGCTCGCAGTGGTTGGGGTTACCGATGCGGCACAATCGGCACTCACCGCACGAATAGGTCGGATTGATGACCACCCGATCGCCCAACGCCAAATGACGCACATTCTCGCCCTTCTCCACCACGCGCCCGGTGGATTCGTGCCCAAGCGTAGTGCCCGACACCGCCACCGCATAGCTACCGGTAACGATACCCACATCGGTACCGCAAATGCCGCAGTAGTCGAGCTCGACAACTACGTCGTCGGGCCCTTCGCAATGCAATTCAGCCACGTTATCCAGGGAGATATCCCAAATGTCGCGAAACTTGAGCGCTCTCATGCAACGCCCTCCAGCTGTGGGCAGGTCGCCACGAATTCCGCCAGGCTAGCGTCGAGCGCATGCAGCAATACATCGATATCCTGCTGCGTGCTGATCAGCGCCGGCCTAACCTTGACGGTGTTGCTGCGCCCATAGCGCGCGCTGCGCACGATCAACTGATGGCGTTCGGCAATCTCGATGAAAAGGTCCACTGACTCAACGGTGGGAAGATCAAAGGCATACATGAAACCGATACCGCGCGCACCGCTCATAAAGCCGCTGTAGCGCTGCTGAAGCTCCAGCAGCCCCGCTTCGAGGTGCGGCTGCAGCGCCTCGACGTTGTCTAGCACGCCTTCTTCTTCAATCACCGAAATGGTCGCGTCGAGCGCAGTCAGGGCCAGCGGGTTGGCACCACTCGTGCTGGAATGCTCGAAGGATTCGAGCACATCGTATTCGGGACGCATGCATATGCCCGCCGCGGGGATACCGATACCTCCCGCTCCTTTGGCAAACACCAGAATGTCGGGCTGCAAGGCGGCGGCATAGCCGCTACTGGCGAAGAAGCTACCGGTACGGCCAAAGCCGGTCTGCACTTCATCGGCAATAATCGCGATGTTGTGGCGCGACGCTACCTCGCGTAGCGCGCTATAAAACGCGGGTGGGAAGACGATGTTGCCGCCGTTGCCCTGCACCGGCTCGATAACGATGCAGGCAATGTTGTCGGTGGATGCATATTCGATGTATTGCTCGAAATCAGGCAGTTCGATCGGTGCTGATGCCGAAACGCCGCAATAGAGCGAAGCGGGCGCAGGAATTTTCAGCGAGCCTTCGATTACGGTGTGGAAATGCGACAGCCTGAACGCATTGCCCGAGATCGAGGCAGTCGCGAGCGATTGCCCATGGTGAGCACGATAAAAGGAAATAACACCGGAACGCCCCGACGCTTTTTGAGCCATTCTAATGGCCCCTTCGATCGCACTCGATCCGGTAATATCGCGGAACCAGAAGCGTTCCATGCCGGCCGGCAAATAAGGCTTGAGGCGTTCGAATAACAACTGCGAAGCATCGTGGGTAAAACGGGAGCTAAGATGAGAGCAGCGCTCGAGCTGCTGCTGTAGCCGCGCTACCAGCGTGGGGTGGTTGTATCCCAACGCTAGATTGAAGGTGCCGGATGCAGCGTCAAACATTTTCTTTCCATCGACAAACAAATAAGGCCCTTCACCTCGAAAAGACGACATTAGTTGATTAAAACGGTGATGATTATTCATATACAAGGCTCCAGCGTAGAACGCACTTGCCGACATTGGCGAAATGCACCGTGACAGGTGGTGCTAAATGTCGTTGCTGGAATAGTTGCCATCAACACGCCATTAAGAAATAAACCGCTTAGCCATAATTGGCCCAAGGCGGAAAAAATCACTTAGGAATAAGCAGCGCACACGGGAGCCGAAAATTCGCAGCGTGTTGCGTAATGGCAGCGAAAAAAGCCGGTTTTTTAAGCGCAAAAAATTATAAAAACCTTAAGCTTTATCAATTAAGGAACAACCGTAAATATCTCATGAAAAAATATTAATAATTATTTCTCACCACGCATTTTCTATTATGCAGCAGCGACCTTATCGAATAACAAAGAAAATAAAAAGGACGCCTCGATAGAGGCGCCCTATTATAAGTTACATACTACCGTGCAATCGCGGTTATCCCGCGTGAAACTTCATGATCACTTCCGTGATGCCATTAATGCCAAACTGCACGCCCATGCCAATCAGCAAGAACCCTACCAAGCGCGAAATCGCATCGAGCCCTGAGTGACCCAGCGCCTTCATGATCAGCCCGGCACTGCGCAGCACCACCCAATACACGCACGCCACGATCAAGGTGGTGGCAATAACGCTCAGATGCAGCGCAACCGAGGCATGCGCGTGGGGATCAAGGCTCGACGCGATGCTGATCACCAGCGCGATCGCGCCCGGCCCAGCCGTGCCAGGCAACGCCAGCGGTACAAACGCCAGATTGCGCACGTGCGGCTTGGCCTTGTCTTCATCGCTTAACATCGACTTTTGCGCTTCCGGCTCGCTGGGCTGATCCGATGGGAACAGCATGCCGAAGCCGATGTAGCAGACGATCAAACCACCCGCCAAACGCAGCCCCGGCAGCGAAATGCCGAAAGCGCTCATGATGAAGCTGCCGCCATAGAAGCACACCAGCAAAATGATGCCAACATAGATAGCCGACTTGAACACCTGTCGGTTGCGTTCCGCCGCGCTCAGACCGTTACCCAGCGATAGCAGCAACGACATGCTGGTCAGCGGGTTAGCCACCGGCAACAGCGATAGCACCCCCAGCACGGTGTAGTGGATAAATTGGCTCACAGTGGTTGCTCCCTGTTAGGCCCGGCCTTCTTTACTACCTACCGGGCGAAGTTGATATCACCGAAAACGCTACTCCTGCCCAAGATTATCAAGGCCGCGTTCAGCCATGGAGGCGGCCCGGAACATTGCACGGCGCTTGTTCAGCGTTTCCTGCCACTCGTCTTCGGGGTTGGAATCCGCGACGATACCGCCCCCGGCCTGGACGTGCAGTTGACCGTCCTTGATCACGCCAGTACGGATGGCAATCGCGGTATCCATATTGCCCTGCCATGAAATATAGCCCACCGCGCCGGAATAGACCCCACGTTTGACCGGTTCGATTTCGTCGATCACTTCCAGCGCACGCACTTTGGCCGCACCCGAGACGGTGCCGGCCGGGAAGGTAGCGCGCAGTACATCGATGGGGCCGAGCCCGGGCTTGATCTTACCGGTTACGTTGGAAACGATGTGCATGACGTGGGAATAGCGCTCGATGGTCATGGTATCGGTCAGATCGACGGTACCATCGACGCTGATCCGGCCCACGTCGTTACGCCCCAGGTCGATCAGCATCACGTGCTCGGCGCGCTCCTTGGGATCGTTGAGCAGATCCTGCTCGAGTTCGGCGTCTTCTTCAGCGGTCGCACCGCGCTTACGAGTACCGGCAATCGGGCGCAAGGTGATTTCTTCACCTTCAAGGCGCGCCAGAATTTCCGGCGAAGAGCCCACCACGTAATGATCGCCCAGGTTGAAGAAGAACATATAAGGAGAAGGATTCAGCGTGCGCAGCGAGCGATACAGATCGAGGGGTGCCGCTTCGAAGGCAATACTCATGCGCTGCGAAGGCACGCACTGCATCAAGTCCCCCGCCTTGACGTATTCCTTGATGGTTTCGACCGCGTTTTTATAGCCTTCTTCAGTGAAGCTGGCGAAATAATCGTTTTCGTCGATGTCGCGGCCGGTACCGGGGCTTTTCAGCGCCAGCGTGCGTTCGCGCAACTGCTGCTCAAGCTCGTCGATGCGACGCTGGGCCTGCGCCAGCGCATCCGCTTCGGCAGGATCAACATGGGTAAGCAGCGTAACGCGCCCCGACACATTGTCGAAAATCAGCGCTTCTTCACACACCAACAGCATAATGTCCGGCACATCGACCGGATCGGGCTTGGTAACGCCCTGCAAGCGCGGCTCGATATAGCGCACCGTATCGAAACCGAAATAGCCCACCAGACCGCCGGCAAAGATACCCGCACGCTCAGGCTCGGCGACCTTGCGACGCGTTCTGAACTGGTCGATCCAGGCCAAGGGATCATCCACTTCGGTAGCACCACTCAGTTCGTTATCGACATAGTGGCGCACCTTGAAGCCACGCACTTCGATGCGCTCGCGACACGGCAATCCAATAATCGAATAGCGCCCCCATTTGTCGCCGCCGGTCACCGATTCGAGCAAAAAGCTCCACGGCTCGTCGGCCAGCTTCAGGTAGGTAGAAAGCGGTGTATCGAGATCGGCGAGAATTTCACGCGAAACGGGAATGCGGTTATAGCCCTCAGCAGCAAGCTGGGCGAAGTGATCGGCGGTCATCATAAGGGTATCTCTTGGCAACGGTGAATAATGCAATGGCGGTGGTTTTAATGGGGGCCGCCGCTCACCATCGCATTGAGCGCGTTTCACGCATTAGGCAGTACGGGTGGCAATCGCAGGACATCGGTTTCCCTATTGATCGGCGAAAATATGACAAAAAGCCTTGAAAAGACGAGCTCAAGAGTACCGCAATCGGTGCCTGAGCACACGGCGAATCTATACGCCTTCATGGCTACGGAAGGTTAGTCGTCAAGCACCTCGGTGAGCGCATCAACGATCCAGTCGGGCTCGCTGTGCGCAATCGGCTCGCCGTGATTATAACCATAGCTTACCGCCAGAGTAGCGACCTGCGCCGCTTTACCGGCACGCACGTCGTTGCGCGAATCCCCCACCATCAGCGCATTGGCCGCCGCGATGTCGAAGTGCTTTAGCACGTGCAGCAGTGGCTCAGGGTCGGGCTTCTTGTGTGGCAGTGAGTCGCCCCCCAGCACTAGCGAAAAATAATCGCCAATGCCTGTGCCCTTCAGCACCGGATCGACAAACTCATAAGGCTTGTTGGTCACCAGCGCTATCGTCACGCGCGTTTGCTTGAGTTGCTCGAGGAAGCGCATAACGCCGGGGTAGAGCTGCGAGTAGCGGCATGGCGATTGGGCATAGGCGCGATTGAAGCGCTCCAGTACCTGTTTCAGCTCGCTTTCCTTTACCTGCTGCTCGGCAATGCCATGCGCATCGGCGAGCGCTCGCTTCACCAGCATTTCAGTGCCGTTGCCAACCCAGCCGCGCGCTTTGTGCAGCCCCGCTGCGGAATATCCACTGTCGCTAAGGGCGCTATCGAGCGCAGCCGCTAAATCGGGGATGGAGTCGACGAGAGTGCCATCGAGATCGCAGATCACTAGTCGGGTGTGTGCAAGCGCGGGGTGCATAAGGGCTCCTTGGCGATAACAGAAGAACAGCTCATGTTACCGTGGCGCTTGGCACTATTGCGATGGGCAGTGGATATCGCGCTAGCGCAGCGTGAGCCACTGCACAGAGTTTTTCATTTTATCTCAAGAAAAATTGATTTCTTTTTATAAAACAGAACGAATTGTTCAAAAAAACTCCGCAATCCAGCTATCACGTTCAGGCAGCCGACCTGTTAAAATGCGATAAATTCCTGTTTAGGGACCTTTTCCGTTTCGAATAGGCAACGAGATGGTAAGCCCCCTGATTTTTCATCGTTGAAGTGAATACCGAGGAGGCAACATGGCGTTACCCCGTATCGTAGTGGTGGGCGGCGGCGCTGGTGGCATTGAGCTCGCCACCAAGCTGGGCCACACGCTAGGCAAGCGTGACAAAGCCGAAATCGTGCTGATCGACCGCAATCCGACCCACATCTGGAAACCGCTGCTGCACGAAGTGGCCGTGGGCGCCATCGACACTGAACTCGATCAGGTTTCCTATCTTAGTCATTCACGTGCCAACGGCTACCGCTTCCAATTGGGCAACCTGAGCGCGCTGGATCGCGAGCAGCAGAAGCTTACCTTGTCGGCCATTAGCGACGAAGAAGGGGCAGAGGTCCTTCCGGAGCGCCATTTCGACTACGACTATCTGGTGTTGGCACTGGGCAGCGTGTCCAACGACTTCGGTACGCCGGGCGTCAAGGACAACTGCTTCTTCATCGATAGCCCGCAGCAGGCTGAACGCTTCCGTCAGCAGATGCTTAACACCTTCTTGCGCACTACCGCCGATGTGAACGCTGATAACGACCTGACCGTCGCTATTGTTGGCGCAGGCGCAACCGGTGTGGAGCTGTCGGCGGAGCTTTATAACGCGATTGATATGCTGTCGAGCTACAACGCCAACGGCTTCTCGCGCAGTCGTCTGAAGGTGCATATTCTGGAAGCAGCGCCGCGCGTACTGCCTGCGCTGGGCGAGCGGATTAGCCAGAATGTGCACCGCCAGCTCGAATCGCTGGGGGTCAAGATTCACGTCGGCACTCAGGTCGCTAAAGCCGACGAGCAAGGTTTCGAAACCGCCGACGGCGAGCGTATCGACGCAGACCTGATGGTGTGGGCCGCCGGCGTTCGCGGCGCTGACCTGCTGGCCACGCTTGGGCTTTCTACCGAGCGCAATAACCAGATCAAGGTGGAACCTTCCATGGTCAGCATTGATGATTCGCACATCTTTGCCATCGGCGACTGCGCAGCGTGCCCGCAGCCCAACGACAAGATGGTGCCACCGCGCGCCCAGGCAGCCCACCAGATGTCGTCGCATCTGGTTAAAAGCTTCCAGCGACTGCTCAAGGGCGGCGAGCTGAAACCCTTCGTCTACAAGGATATGGGCTCGCTAGTGTCGCTATCGCGTTTCCAGACCTTCGGCACACTGATGAACGGCTCTTCGGTGCGTGGCCTCTTCGTTGAAGGCTGGCTGGCCAAGATGTCGTACTCTTCGCTGTACCGTATGCACCAGATGGCCATCTACGGCTGGCTGCGCACCGGCGCTAAAGTAATCGTTGACCGCCTCAACCGCTGGCTGCGTCCCAAGCTCAAGCTGCATTGATCGCTAGCCACATTGCAGTAATAAAAAAGCCGCTCTCATGCACGGGAGCGGCTTTTTTGTGCGCACGAACTTCTAACCACTAAGCGCACTAGCGGGGGCAAGAAAAATACTGGGAAAAAATGCTGGCGCGAGACTGCAGGAGGGAGCGCTTGTCGTGACGGCGCAATAAATTCCAGGCATAAAAAAACGCCTTTCGGCGTCTTGGGTGCGATAGATGAGAATTCCATCGAAGAAGTGGCGGACCGGACGAGACTCGAACTCGCGACCTCCGGCGTGACAGGCCGGCATTCTAACCAGCTGAACTACCGGTCCACTGACTGATGGCGCTGTTCAGGCGGGCCATCACACTGATATATGGTGGGTGGTACAGGATTCGAACCTGTGACCCCCTGCTTGTAAGGCAGGTGCTCTACCAACTGAGCTAACCACCCGATGCGTAAGCTGATCTAATGTGCCAGCATACGACAAGAAAGGCTGTATGGCGGACCGGACGAGACTCGAACTCGCGACCTCCGGCGTGACAGGCCGGCATTCTAACCAGCTGAACTACCGGTCCG